>JBEBGV010000003.1:0-149451 GCA_040081265.1 Vicinamibacterales bacterium | reverse complement strand
TCATTGCTGTCCGTCCCAACCGCGACCTCCACGATCGCGAGCTTAGGGGACATTTCTAACGAGTCGCCGAGGGGACACTATCAGCGAGTCACAACAGACACTCGCGGGACCTGCCTGACTGTCGGCCCGACTTATGGATCCGGCGCTTTGCAGAGCTCGGCTCCTGCGGCCACGCCATAGGGATAGGCCGACCGGGCTATGCCTGCGAGCGCCCGCAGGCTATCGTCCGCGCAGAAGGCCCAGTGAGAACGACTCACTGGAGGGTGGTCGCGGTCCATCCTGCGCTGCCACCATTCGCGACGCCAAACGGCACATGCGCACACGGCGTGCAGTCAGCGGCGCCGGAGATGTGCTGCAGCTGATCGTCGAAGAAGATGTGTGGCTTCAACTCTGCCAGCGTCGCCGACTTCGGCAGCCCTCCGAGAAAGAACGCCTCATCGACGGCGATCCCCCAGCTTCGCAGCGTCGTCACCACCCGTGTATGCGCGGGAGCGCCGCGCGAGGTCACGATGGAGGTGCGTATGGGAGGAACCGCCGCGCCAGCCGATGGTGAGTGGGCGATGGCCTGCTGCAGTTGGCTGAGCTCACGACAGAATCGCGCCAGAGGGCCGTCAGCCAGGGGCTCGTGGGCGCGGTCGTGTTCGTTCCGCTGAAACACCTCCAGGCCATCAGACTGATAGAGCTGCTCCGACGTGTCGTCGGCAAGCACGCCATCAAAATCGAACGCAATCCGCAACTCACTGTCAGCAGCATCGTCCTCAACGCCGTGCGGGCACACGCGGCCAGCAGGAACACCGCACGACAGCGCCTCCCGCACGTCGCCCAGATTGGTGGACAGAAAGAGGCTGGCATTCATCGCCTGTGCATAGCGATAGGGGCTCCGGCCACTGACAAAGAGCGCTCTGCTCATCGGAAGTCCGTGGGCTGCGATGGAATTGAGAATCCGCAACCCGCTGTCCGGGTCGTTGCGCGAGAGCAACACGACCTCGACGCCAGCCTCCCCACCTGGAAGCCGGCGATTGAGGCCCAGAAGACGCCGAACGAGGGGAAACGCCGAGCCCAGACCCAGGGGAACCTGCTCGTGATCGCGCTGATATGCCCGATACTGCCCCACCCCGTCCGCCCGGAATATAGCGTCCGCCTCTGTGAGGTCGAATAGGGCTGTAGAAGCCACTGCCACGACGACCCTCCGATTGAGCGACTCAGACACCTGCCTGCCTCCCCCACGATGATGGGGGTGCGTGGTGACAGGGGAGGTCACACGACAGGGGCGGTGGGCAGTGGGCAGTGGGCAGAAAACATGGGGCCGTTGAGGGTAGAATTCAGGCCGTCTCAGATGCGAGTCGTCACCACCGCTGTCCTGTGCCTGCTGTGCACGCTCATCGGCTCTGCCGCCAAGCCGCTCGAGATCTACTTCGTCGATACCGAAGGTGGTCAGGCGACGCTGATTGTCACGCCGGCTGGGGAATCAGTGCTCATCGACGCCGGCTATGGCCCTCGTCAGGGACGCGGCACCATCCCGCCGGTCGCCCCTGATCGCGATCCGAACCGCATCCTGGCGGTCGCAAAAGAAGCCGGCATCAGCCGCATCAACTACTTCGTCCTCACCCACTTTCACCCCGACCACGCCGGCGGTGTTCCCGAACTGGCCAGGCGCATCCCGATCGACACCTTCGTCGACTACGGCATGCCGTTCGGTACGATCTACGGCGAGGACCGGATGGCAGCCAACACCTTCGCCAACTACCTGCCGGTGCGCGAGAAGGGGCGATTCATCCTGGCACGACCAGGAGACGAGCTTCGGCTCAAGGGTGTTGAGGCCCACATCGTCAGCGCCGCCGGGGGCCTGATCGCCACGCCACTCGGAGACGGCGGCGACACCAACAGCGCCTGCACGGGTCTCGAGAACCACCCCGAGGACGGTACCGAGAACTACCGCTCGGTCGGTGTCCTCTTCAAGCTCGGGGCCTTCCGCTTTCTCGACGTTGGCGATCTCAGCGGCAACACGTTGACGAGACTCGCCTGCCCGAAGAACCTGATCGGACGCGTGTCTGTGTTCATCACCCCTCATCACGGTGACTACGACGCGGCCGTACCCGCCCTCTATGCAGCGCTCCAGCCTCGCGTCGTGGTCATGAACAACGGCGCCGGCAACAACCACGGCGGTGCGCCTGATCACTTCCGGGCCATTCGCCAGCAGACCTCGCTCGAAGATCTCTGGCAGCTGCACCTCTCAGCAAACGAGGGTTCCGAAAACTCCCCCGACGACTTCCTCGCCAACGTCGATGACGGACGCACCACGGGGTTCGCGATCAAGCTGACCGCGCAGGACGATGGCAGCTTCGTCGTCACCAACCAGCGCACAGGCTTCACAAAGGCTTATCCGAAAAAGCCGACCCCGCGCCAGCCGGTCAATTTCACCAGGCGATGAGCACTGCGGGGAGCGGAGTCCTCGAACGGCTCCTCCGCTACGTACAGTTCGATACGCAGTCGGAAGAAGGCTCACCCTCTTACCCGAGCACGGCCAAACAACTGGTTCTGCTGAACGCGCTCAGAGACGAACTGGTCGCGATGGGCGCCGAGTCTCCCGTCATCGACCAGTACGGCTACGTCACCGCGACGATTCCGGCAACATCGCCCAGGCCGAACGTCCCGACTATCGGCTTCATCGCGCACGTGGACACCTCGCCAGAGATGAGTGGAACGGGAGTGAAGCCGCTCGTGCATCGCGGCTACGCCGGGCAGGATCTCGCGCTTCCAGACGACTCCTCCGTCGTTCTCAGAGCCAGCGAGTGGCCGGCGCTTCGCGAGCGAATCGGCGATGACATCGTCACCGCGTCAGGGACTACCCTGCTCGGTGCCGACAACAAAGCTGGCGTGGCCGAAATCATGACCGCAGCGGCGTACCTGCTGGCACACCCGGAAATTCCGCACGGACCCATCCGTGTCGCCTTCACCCCGGATGAGGAGGTTGGCCACGGGACGCAGTACTTCGACGTGCAGGCCTTTGGTGCCGCGTTCGCCTACACGATGGACGGCGGAAGCCGAGGACATCTCGAGTGCGAGAGCTTCTCTGCGGACGCGATGACCGTGACGTTCCATGGCTTCAACACGCATCCGGGGTACGCCAGGGGACGGATGGTCAACGCCATCAAGGCAGCCGCTGACTTCATCCAGCGTCTCCCGGTGGACCGCTTGTCGCCGGAAACGACCTCAGGCTACGAAGGCTTCGTGCACCCGTACGTCGTGGACGCCGCCGTGGACAAGACGTCGGTTCGCCTGCTGATTCGTGACTTCAACACCGGCGGCCTGGCCGAGAAGGAGGCGATGGTCGAGACGCTGGCCCGCCAGACGGCTGAGCGATTCGGGAACATGCGCGTCGACCTGGTGGTCGAAGAGAGCTATCGCAACATGCGCGAGGTCATCGATCAGCATCCCGCGGTGGTCGAGAACGCCCGCGAGGCGTTCCGTCGTGCCGGGCTGACCATCCACGAGCGGCCGATCCGGGGCGGCACCGATGGCTCACGCCTGTCGTTCATGGGCCTGCCCACGCCCAATATCTTTGCGGGCGAGCAGAACTTCCACTCCAGGCTCGAGTGGATCTCGGTCCAGGACATGGAGCTGGCAGTCGAGGTAATCGTTCACCTCGCTCGCGTCTGGGAAGAACGCGTTGTAACCTAGTCGGATGTCCCCTTCGTTCGACGAGGCGGCCGTCGCCACCGACGTCCTGAGCCGCGAGATCGCGCGCCGACGCACCTTCGCCATCATTTCCCACCCCGACGCCGGCAAGACCACGCTCACAGAGAAGCTGCTCCTCTATGCCGGCGCGATCGAGCTGGCCGGGGCCGTCCGCGGCAGCAAGACGCAGCGCCATGCGGTGTCCGACTTCATGGAGATGGAGCAGCAGCGCGGCATCTCCATCAGCGCGGCGGCCCTCGAATTCGAACTGGACGGTCATCACGTCACGCTCCTCGACACGCCAGGCCACCAGGACTTCAGCGAAGACACCTACCGCACGCTCCTCGCCGTTGACAGCGTGGTCATGGTGCTCGACGCCGCCAAGGGTGTGGAGCCACAGACGCTCAAGCTCTTCGAGGTCTGTCGTGCCCACGGCCTGCCCGTGCTGACCTTCATCAACAAGCTCGACCAGCCGGCGCTCGATCCGTTCGAACTCCTGGATCAGATCGAACGGGTGCTGGGCCTGTCGGCTGCGCCGATGAACTGGCCGCTCGGCGACGGCCCCGACTTCAAGGGCGTCTACGACCTCGAGGCCAACGCCGTGCAGCTGTACGAGCGCCAGGCGAAGGGCCGCCGGACGGCGCCGGTGCTCGTCGCCACGCCGAATGATCCTGAGGTTTCGGCGCTCGTTGGCGAGAAGCGACAGCGCGCCCTCATCGAAGCCGTGGAGATCATTGCCGGAGCGGGCACCCGCTTCGAGCGTGAACAGTACAGGAGGGCGAAGCAGACGCCGGTCTTCTTCGGGAGCGCCCTGAACGACTTCGGCGTCGAGCCATTCCTGCACGCGCTGCTGGGCCTGGCGCCGAGCCCTGGCGCCCGCTCAACCGAAGACAACGACATCGTCGAGCCGACCGACCCCGACTTCTCGGGCTTCGTGTTCAAGATTCAGGCGAACATGAATCCCCGCCATCGTGACCGTGTCGCGTTTGTACGGGTGTGCTCCGGTCGGCTGAGCAAGGACATGTCGGTCGTCAATACGCGGACCGGCGTGACGCTCCGGCTGACCCGGGTCTATCGCTTCTTCGGGCGCGATCGCGAGACCGTTCCGGAGGCGTTCCCCGGAGACGTGGTGGGGGTGGTCAACCCGGGGCGCATCGCCATCGGCGACAGTTTGTACGCCAGACGAGTCGTCCGCTTTCCGCCGATTCCCCAGTTTCCCGCCGAGCAGTTTGCCTATGTCCGGCCAGGCGAGTTGCGGCACAAGCGATTCGACGAGTCAATCGAACAGCTCGCCGAGGAAGGCCTGCTGCAGTTGTTCTACCCGGTGGTGGGCATCCGCCACCCGATCATCGGTGTCATCGGGAGCCTGCAGTTCGACGTCATCCAGGCGCGACTGTCGTCTGAATACGGCATCTCCTGCACGATCGATCGGATGCCGCACGTCGCGGCACGCTGGTTTGACACCTCGCAACCGGAGTCGATGCAGCTGCCGATGTCCGGCGTCATGCGGGTGGTCGATCGCCTGGGGCGCGACGCGCTGCTCTTCAATTCGAACTGGGAATTGCGCTACACGATGGAGAAGAACCCGGACGTCGTGTTCAAAGATTCGGTGTAACGCCGGGTCCTGCGGACCCGGCCTACGTACGACTACCTGTGTAGCGGACGACGACGGCGGTCAGGTCGTCCTGCTGTTCGGCGCCGCGGGCGAACTCGTCCACCGCATCGAAGAGGGCGCGGAGCAGCTCGTCCGGCGTCCCCTCCGATGCCACATCAATCACCGCAGCGAGCCTGTCGTCACCCAGCTCTACGCCATCGGCACTTGTCGCATCGGTGACGCCGTCGCTGAAGATCACGATGCTGTCGCCGGGCGTGAGGCGGATCGTTTCCTCTGGAAACGTGGCGTGCGGAAACGCGCCGAGCAGCGTGCCACCGGCCTCGAGTCGGATGATGTTCCCCGCCGTGATCAGGAACGGCGGGTTCTGGCCGGCGTTGCTGTAGACAAACGTCCCGTCGGGGTCGAGGGTGGCGAGAAACAGCGTCAGGAACCGCGACTCGATTCGCCGCGACAGCAGCAGGCGATTGATGAGCAGCAGCAGTTCTGACGGGCTCGCGGGGGTGGACGCCTGCGCGGCCAGAATGCCCTGCACGAGCGAGGTCATCAGCGCCGCCGGCGGACCCTTCCCTGTGACATCCCCGAGACCGAACCCGAACTTGCCGCCGGGACGCATCTGGTAATCGTAGAAGTCGCCACCGATCGCGCGGCTCGGGGTCGACGCGCCCACGGCTTCGAAGAACTCACCTTGGTACCGAGGCTCCGGCAGCAGGGCCTGCTGGATGCGTGAGGCGGTCCGCAGCTCATCGTCAACCTTGGCCTTCTCGAGAGCGCCGCGATACAGCCTGGCGTACTCGATCGCGGTGGCCGCCTCCGCCGCGAGGGCTTCGAGCGCAATCCGCGCCTCGGGCAGCAGGAGCCTCCCGCGCTCAGGGCTGTCGAGGTACAACACGCCGATGTTCCGGCGCGACTCGCCAGCTGCAACTTTTTCGACGTACCGCACCAGCCGCAGCGGCGTGCACAGGACGTGCCGAATCCCGAGGGCGATGGTGCCGGTGTGGACGGTGGCCATGCCGTCCTCGAGCAGGTCGGCAAACACGCGCGTCTCGCCCGTCGTGAACACTTCCTCGGGAATCTTCCGGCTGGTGTTGAACCCCTGGCTGGGCACGGTGATGTGACCGGCATGTCGCGCCAGTTTCATGTCGAGCAGGCCGCGATCGTCAGCGAGCATGATGAAGCCCCGCTCCGCTCCGGTGGCTTCGATGGCCGCGTCGAGGACCAGGGTCAGCACCTCGTCGATGACGCGTTCCGAACCCATCTGCCGGAGAAGGTTCAGCAGCGTCGAGACCTGTCGCAGGTCCCCCACCTCACCCGCCGAGCTGACCGTCGCCTCTGCCAGGGCTTCGCCTCCCATGTGAAAGACGAACGACACGCCGCTCCGGCCGCACTCCACCCGGTCGCCGTGCCCGAGCGTATGCTCGGTTATCCGCACGCCGTTGACGAAGGTTCCATAGCGCGAGGTCCGATCACGCAGGACGAACCCGTCGTCTGAGGCCACGATCTCGGCGTGATCGCGCGAGACGTCGGTTCCGGCGATCTGCAGATCGTGGCCTGCGCCCCGACCGATGGTGAACGGCACCTTCGAGATCAGGACAACCCGATGCCCGATGTCATCGCGAACAGTGAGACGGGGCGCGGCGGTGTCGGTCACGGCGCGAGCAACTGATTCCAGTTCTGTACGAGGGTGACGGCGGTCACCGCACTGGCACCCCCAAGCGTGTTGACGAGGAAGCGCTCGCCGCCGGGGGCCACGTCGTAGGGGTAGCGCGCGCCGACTGGTCTGACTTCGAACAGTGGCTCCCCCTGCCCCAGCGTCACACGGTCGTCCTGGATGTCGATGGGCGCCGCCGCAAGCCTGTTGTCCCGACTGACGTAAAACACCTCCTTGCCGTCCGGCCGCCAGCGGGCGAAGCTTCCGCCGTTGCTCGACACCTGCCACTTGCGGGTCGCGGCTGGAAATGGCAAGAGGTACACCTCTGATCGTCCAGACTCCGACGAGTAGTACAGGACGAACCGGCCGTCGGGGGCGAATCGTCCCGGACTGACTGGCGAGGACAAAAAGGTCCGCGCCGCCCGGCTGGCCTGATCCAGGAGCTTCAGCTCCGTACCCTCGGCGGTGAAGGTCCAATAGAGCAGCATCCTGGCGTCAGACAGCCAGCTGGTGGGGTACTTTTCTGATGCGTCGGCATACACCAGCGTTTCTGGCCCGATCCCGGTGGCAGCCTTCTCGTACAAGTCGTAGTGCCCGGAGCGATTCGACGTAAAGACGATGCGCGCGCCGTCACGCGACCAGATCGGCGCAACGTCGTCACCCTTGTCGAAGGTGAATCTGGTGCGCACCCCACGCCCGACATCCACGAGCCAGAGGTCACGGGTGTTGGTGAGCGGGTCGATGATACTGACCGCCACCTGGCGGCCATCAGGAGACAGTTCGACATCGCCGTACGACGCGGCATCGCCGACGGTCCCGAGCTGCCTGCCCTGTCGGTCGAACCAGATCAGCTGCGAACCACCGGTGGCCGACGCCTGGTAGGCGAGGATGCCGGAGTCTGAAAGGGTGAACGCCGAGGCGGCCGCACCACCGGTCTCGACCTGCTCGGCAATGATGCGCGGCTCGCCGCTGAGCGTCAGGCGACCGGCATCGAATGGCTGTGCAAGGAGGGTCGTCTCGCGAATGAAGAGCAGGTGGTTGTCGCTGTACCTGACTCCGCTGGCGTTGTCGAGCACCAGCGCCGCCGCGTCACCGTCGACCGAGCCGGCATAGACTGCACGCCGCGCCTGCGTTGCTGCATTTCCGCCGACGACGGCCACGTAGAGGAAGTGGCGACCGTCTGGCAGAAACGCCGGACTCCGATGCAACTGTTCACCGCCTTGTGCGTTGAGCGTCGTCACCGGCCGCGGAGTCCCTCCCGATGCTGGAACGAGCGCGAGTGCAGCGTTCGCGCCAGGTGTGAAGATGATCTCGTTGGTCTGGCTCCAGGCACCGCTGGCATTGAATGCCGGCGAGGTGATCACCATCGGCTGGCCGCCAGCGGTCTCGATTCGTTTCAGCTGGCCACCTGCGACAAAGGCCAGAGACTTCGAGTCGGGGGACCAGAACGGAGAGCCCGCGCCTTCGGTACCAGGCAGCGGCGTTGCGGTCGTACCCTCGAGCGGGCGCAGCCAGATCATCTGGGTGCCGCGAGAGTCGACAGCTACGACGGCCAGTGTCCGTCCATCCGGAGACAGCGCCAGTCGTCCTCCGCCACCAACGGTGCCTCCGGTCGGAAACCGCAGATCGTCGGGCAACAGGACAGACGTTCGATAGAGCGGCGCCGCAGGGGCCGACGGACGCAGGGCCAGCGCGGCAGCGAGCGCAAGCGCCACCGTCAGCAGCCCGGCGGCCGCAAGCGGCCACCAGCGGCTCGATGCGGCGGTTCCGGACGTTGGTTTGCGCTCCCACCCGCCGCTCGCGATCAGCCAGCGCAGCTCGTGCGTCAGGTCACCTGCGTGCTGCCAGCGTTGGTCGGGGTCCCTGGCGAGACAGCCGGTGACAACATGCTCCACCGCCGCGGACACCTGCGGGATGATCTGAGCGATCGGCGTCACCTCGCCACCGACGATGGCGGCGATGACTGCGGCGGGACTGTCACCCTGGAAGGCCTGGCGACCCGTCAGCATCTCGTAGAGCACGGCGCCGCACGCGAAGATGTCGGCGCGCTCGTCCGACGGACGACCCTCGAGCTGTTCGGGCGACAGGTACTGCAACGTCCCGACGAGCCCGTCAGGGGTGCCAAGACTGACCGTCCGCGTGGCAGCACTGGCCCAGTCCGCGGGAAGGGCGCCGCCGCGCTGACGAGCGAGGCCGAAGTCGAGCAGCTTCACGCCACCCTTGGTCAGCATGATGTTGCCCGGCTTCAGATCACCGTGAATGATGTCGGCGCGGTGCGCCTTGTCGAGCGCCTCAGCAATCTGGGCGCCGAGCACCAGCGCGCGATCGATGGGCAGCGGGCCGCGGGCCACGCGCTCGGCGAGCGTCTCACCCTCGAGGTACTCCATCACCAGGTAGCTGACGGGACCGCCAGCCAGGTCGCCATTGGTCTCGCCGATGTCGAACAGCGTGCAGATGTGGGGGTGATTCAGCCTGGACAGCGAACGCGCCTCTCGTTCGAGGCGTTGCCGCAGCGCGGTGACGTTCTCAGGAGGTCCGCTGAGCAGCTTGATCGCGACCGTGCGATCCAGGCGGGTATCGACCGCCTTGTAGACCGCGCCCATGCCACCCTCGCCAATTTTTTCGAGGACGCGGTAGGGTCCGAGGCTGGAGCCGGGGGTCAGCACGCCGGTCGATTATACGAGGCTGCTCTACGCAGGGCGCACCTTTAGGTGCGCCGCGTACTACGAATGCACCCCCGGCGCCTCGTGACCGGTGCGTGCCACGTACTCCACGTACGACCCTGGGTAGAGGTGCGGTTCAGCGTCAACCCCGGACTCGCCACCGAGCTCGATGACCCGGTTGCTGAGGGCGCGAAGAAATGCGCGGTCGTGCGAGACGAAGAGCATCGTCCCTTCAAAGGTGCTGAGGGACTCGATCAGCATCTGCTTGGTCGCCAGGTCCAGGTGGTTGGTGGGCTCGTCGAGCACCAGGAAGTTCGGGGGGTTGAGCAGCATGCGCGCCATCACCAGACGCGTTTTCTCGCCGCCTGAGAGGGCCCGAATCTTCTTGTCGATGTCGTCCCCGGAAAACTGAAACGCTCCGGCAAGGTTGCGGAGCGCGCCGATCGACTCGCGGGGAAAATCCTTCTGCAGCTGCTCCTCGACGGTCAGATCGAGGTCGAGCACGTCGATCGCCTGCTGCGCGAAGTAGCCCATCTCGACGCTGGCGCCGATCGACACCTCGCCACCATCCGGGGTCAGGGCACCGGCGATGATCTTCAACAACGTCGTCTTGCCGGCGCCGTTGCGGCCCATCACGCACCATCGTTCGCCCCGGCGAATGGTCAGGTTGAGGCCGTCATAGATGACGCGCCGGCCGTACGCTTTCGAGATGCCTTCGAGAACGGCCACCTGCTCGCCTGAACGAGGCGGCGTCCGGAACTCGAATTTCACGATCTTGCGGCGCTTCGGGAGCTCGATCTTCTCGATCTTGTCGAGGGCCTTGACCCGGCTCTGCACCTGTGCGGCCTTGGCGGCATGTGCGGCGAAGCGGTCGATGAAGCGCTGCTCCTTGGCGAGCATCGCCTGCTGACGCGCGTAGGCTGCCTCACGGTTCGCCTCGCGGATGGCGCGCTCGCGCTCATAGAAGTCGTAGTTGCCCGAATAGACCGTGATCTCGCCGCCGTCGATTTCGGCGATCCGGCTCGTCACGCGGTTCATGAACTCACGGTCGTGCGAGGTCATGAGCAGGGCACCGGAGAAGGCCTTGAGGAACTGCTCCAGCCAGATGATTGATTCGATGTCGAGGTGGTTGGTGGGCTCGTCCATGAGCAGGACGTCTGGCCGTCCGAGCAGCACGCGGGCCATCGCCACACGCATCTTCCAGCCACCCGACAGGGCGCCCACGTCGCCGTCGATTCGCTCCTCGTCGAACCCGAGACCGAGGAGCACTTCCCGGGCCTGCGCCTCCAGGCCATAGCCGCCCAGGTGGTCGTACTCTTCCTGGACCTCGCCAAAGCGCTCGAGGATGGTGTCCATCTGGTCGGCCCTGGCGGGGTCTGCCATCGCCACCTGCAGGCTCTCGAGCTCGTGGTGCAGAGTCCCCAGACGTCCGCTGCCGGCAATCGCCTCGTCGAGCACGGACCGTCCGGCCATCTGCTCGACATCCTGCCGGAAGTAGCCGATGGTCAGCTTCTTCGGAACCGACACCTCGCCTTCGTCCGGGGCTTCTTCCCCGACGATCATGCGGAAGAGGGTGGTTTTGCCGGCGCCGTTGGGGCCGACCAGACCGACCTTGTCGGCAGGATTCAGCTGAAATGACGCGTCGACGAAGAGAACCTGTTTTCCGTACTGCTTGCTGATGCGTGAGAAGGCGATCACGGGGAGGTCTTCATAGTCTCACGGCAGTCGCTCATCGAGGGGTGACGAGTGTCCGGCGGGGGCGAGACCGCCGGGCACGCGCATCGAAACGCCGCCTCGCCGAGGGGGCTCGAAGAGAGCTAGTCCTGCGACTTCTTGCTCCTGGCCTGATGGCGACGAGCGCGCCACGCGGTGATGGCCAGACCACTGCCGAAGAGGAACAACGACGCAGGCTCCGGGACAGGAACCGTCTCCGGCGGAGTCTGCAGGTTCGTGACCGGCGGGTTCTCCGGACCGAAGCCTGGAGGAACCTCGGGACCACCTGGATTGCCAGGACCACCGGGCTTGGGCTCTTCTCCAAATCCAGGCGGGTTGAAATTGGTTGGCGGAAAGTGCGGCTCCTCGAACCCCGGGTTGCCGCCACCACCTGGGCCACCGGGGCCGCCGGGGCCGCCCGGCCCGCCAGGACCGCCTGGGTTGCCCTCGCCGGGATTATCACCGCCGGGATTGCCGCCTTCAGGAGTCTCACCGGTCAGCGCACCGTCACTGCTGCCGCCCGGCCCCGAACGACGGCCTGAGCCCCCGCCAATTGACCCGGCCGAGCCACCGATATTGCCGGAGCTGAAGCCACCGACACCCTGACTGTTGCCTGGTCCAATCCCGTCGAAGGTCCCTGGCGCAAGCCCGGGGAATACGCTCGCAGCACCGCCGCCAGACCGGGCCAGCAGATCACCGGCCAGCGCCGTGAGGTCTTCGCTCGTGGCGACAGGAAGCGGGGCACTGCGTCGCGGCTCCACAGCGTCGAAGGCAGAGGCCGGCGGTTCCTGATCAGAGGTGGGGCCCATCGCCTCATCCGAGATGAGGTTGCCGCAGCGAGCGCGGATGGAGGTTACCCCGTCGGTCAGCACGGCTTCGCCCGCGGCGAGCGCAATCTTCTTCGACGTCCAGTACACGCGATCGCCGATGCGATACGACATGTAGGCATCCCGGCGCGCTGGCGCCGCGACGACCTTCAGCTTGTCCACCGACACCCTGGCGTAGTGCTCACGGACGACTGGATCCGTGCTCACCGCCTGCTGGACGTCGTCCACATCGTGGACACCGCCCGCGACCACTGAGTGGCGGTAGTTGGGATGCCCACTCGATGCGCTGTCCGAGGTCAGCTCGGCGATCAGCGGGGCATCACTGAGCGGCGCCTCACCAAACGAGGGTGCGCTGCCCGCATTATCAAAGGCATCCGCGGCCGGTGAGGGTGACGAGAATCGCAGCCCAACGGCGAGCACCGCAACGGTCAGGAGCACGCCAGCAGCACCGACGAGGAGCACCCGTCGACCAGGCCGCGAAGGACGTTCAGGAGTGTGACTTCTCATATGCCTCGAGCCGGGAAGGGGCAAGTGATGTACCCACTCCCCACGCTCGATTAGATTCCATTCAACCTTGCAAATCGCTGAGCGTTATCGTCAAAAACGCCTTCAGGCCAGCGACGCGGTCCACACCCGCGGATGCGGTTCAACCCGGCAGACCCAGACTATTGTCTCGGCGCCACCAGAACGACGACAGACCAAAGGTCTTTGAACCGCACGTCGATGATAACAGTTTGGAACGTATGCCCGAGGTGGGTGGTGCGCGCAGCTGCACGCGAAAGCGCGCCAGCTCTACCGTGGACGCGTGACGAGCGCGCCGAATTCTTCGAAGCTCATGAACATGCTTCGTTCAAACGCGCTCTCGAATGTCGCGCCCCGGCCCAGGTCCTGGATCAACGCGACCACGGCTGGCATGCCGCGCATCGCCACCATCTTCTTCACGGCAAACGCGCTCTGCGCATATGCCAGGGTGGCCTGCTGTGAGTCGAGCGCGCCGAAGCCGTTGCTGAGGCTCGCGAGCGATCCCCGCACCGGCGTGCGTGCGAGCGCATCATCCGCCCATGCTCCGCCTCCCGCCTCCAGCGTCATCGCCAGACCCTCATGCAGCCAGGTCGGCACCGCCGTCCCGGCCATGGTCGAGACCACGGCGTGCACGAGCTCATGCTCGGCCACGCGCTGCAGATCGGCGCCGCGATTGAGTGCGCCCGCGACCGGCAACTTGATCCGTCCGTCGTAGACTCCGCCGGTCCACCCCGGAGATCGCGTCACGTCCTGAAACTGCTGCTGCGTGTAGAGCAGCACGGTGATCGTCCTGGCAGGATAGGTATTGAGCGCGCCGCCGATGCGGTAATAGGCCTGCTCGAGGATCTCGACGACCTTCCTGGCAATCGCGTCGTCTGCCGGTCCTTCGAACAGCACCGAGAAGTGGGCGCCGCGGCTCTCGTAGAAGCGACTCTGAAGTTCGGCCTCTTTACGCCATTGCTCGAGCTGCCGGATCACCTCCTGGCTCGCCGGGGCGTAGCGCAGGGCCGTCTCGAGTGCACTGACCGCCTCGGTCACCTTGCCCTGCTGGTACAGCACGCGGCCGAGCATGGTCGAGGCCGTGGTGTAGCGAGGGTCGACCTGAAGCGCGCGCTCCAGCCACTGCTGCGCGTCAGCCATCTGGCCAAGCAGTTCGGCGGCATAGCCGGCGGCCGCGTAGAGCGACACGTCTCGTGGCCGGGCATGCGCGGCGGCGGCGAACGCGTCAAAGGCGTCGCGATAGCGTTTGGCGTTGAGCGCCGCTTCGCCATCCCGCACGAGCGATTCCGGCGTCGCGACCGCCCGCACCTGTGCCGACACAGCTGGAGACATGGCGCACACGAGCGCAACGGCGCACGCCATCAGTCGCATTAGAAGTGACGATGCTCCAACTCGATCCGACCGGCCATCGAGCGCAACGAATCCGACGACGGCGCGTCGAGCGAGAGGAATTCGGCGCCGGCGACAAACGGCCACGACGATCCCTTACGCTCGTGAACGAAACCGACACGGATCGGCTCGGCATGGGCCAGGTCCTTGCCGGCGTAGAGTGTGGCGACCGTGCCGGCGTGCATGCAGCTGGGGAGTTCGAGCAGGCACCCGCCGCGACTCAGGTTCACGACACGGGCGGCGTGGCGACGCACGAACATCGCGGCGTGACGTTCGGTAGAGCGGCCAGAACCCGCCGCCCCGACCCTCGGCATGGTCGGCGCGCCCGTCACCGCGAGCTGGATCCGGTGCATGACACGTCCGTCGACCATGCGCGGTTCGCTGCCGACCGTCCGTCCGACCAGTGTCGACTGGACGCCGTCGGACGGCCCGATGCGCACAGTCATTTCCTCTCCACGAACGCCGGGCGTCGTGCACAGAACCGCCAGATTGTTTGGACCGGTCTCTTCGATGTGGACGTCATGGAGGACGCTGACCTGTGCATCCACGGGGTACACCAAAGAGAACCGTTCACTCCTTCTCCGCTCCGCCATCTTTGCTCCCGACCGGGCGAACCTTCCCGGTCCGGCCTCACCAAGGCAGAGCAACGGCGGTGCCGCCGGAGCGGGCCGGGGCTTACGGGCACATTTGTGTGAAACATGCCCGAACGCGCTGAGTTCGGGAACGACATCGACAAAGCCTTTGACGTTCCTGCACACAGGGTCTGGCGCCGCGACGATCAAACTCTGGGTATTCGCGGATTTTCACGCCACGCTCACCGTCTCGGAATCACGACCTCGAGCGTGCGCTGGCCGCCTCGGCGAGCTGTCGCTTCGCGCCACGGAACTCACGGAAGTCGATGGCGCAATCGTGCGTCCCAAGGAAGTTGAGGAAGCGCTTGTAGTCCCCGTCTTCCATCCCGAACAGCTGCAGCACGCCCCGATAATTGCCGCCGGTGGCCGCCAGCCCGCGCCGGACCAGCTGACGCAGGTCGGCCCGCGTGATGTCGCGGTTCATGAACATCGGGTGGACATGTGTCCAGAACTGATAGCCGCCCGAAATCAGACCGTCGTACAGGTCGTCTGACATCCGGCGACGGCGATCGAGGACCGGCGAGATCGCGCCTGCCTGCCGGGCGAGGATCGAGGGCGGCAGCTCCGCCACGCCCGCCTCGTCGCCCAGGGTCATCGCCACGGTCTGCTCGACGACGTTCTGGAGCTCGCGGACGTTGCCGGGCCACCGGTAACGCTCGAGCATGTCCATCGCTTCGTCGTTGATCTGAATCGTGTGGCCGCCACGCGTCAGCGTGTAGTTGATCAGCGCGCGCACGTCTTCCTTGCGCTCGCGCAGCGCCGGCACATGGATGTGTGCCACGCGGATGCGGAAGAGCAGGTCTTCGCGGAACTCGCCCTTGGCCACCATGTCCTGCAGATCGCGGTTGGTCGCCGAGATCACCCGGACGTCAACGCGAATCGGCATCGTGTCGGCGCCGACTGGCAGGATCTCGCCGTTCTCGAGAAACCGCAGGAGCATCGCCTGCATGCGAAGGCTCATCTCGGCAATCTCGTCGAGGAAGATCGTTCCCCGGTGGGCCTGCTGAAGCTTGCCGATCTTGTCGCGATAGGCGCCCGTGAAACTGCCCTTCACGTGGCCGAACAGCTCCGATTCGAGCAGCGTCTCCGAGAAGCTCGCGCAGTTCAGCGCAACGTACCGCTGGTGCGCACGCTTCGACTTGGCATGGACGTAGCGCGCGATGACGTCCTTGCCGACGCCGCTTTCCCCTGTGATCAGGACCTTCGCTTCGCCGCCGGCCACACGCTCGGCCAGCAGACGAACGCGCTGCAGCGCCTGACTCTCTCCAACCAGCACGGGAGCTGTAAAACCCGCCGCTGACCTTTCCTGGTCTACCAGATGCATCGTGGACACCCGCCATGAGGCACACGGGGACACTCCTTCCCCGGCGCTCCACTCGTGATCGGCCAGGTGGACCTGGGACTTGAATCGGGAGAGATCGTCTATAAACCGTAGAGCTCGCCGTACTTGCCTTCGAGGTACTGCAGATAGGGGGCGGGATCGATACGCCTGGTCGTGATGCGCTCGACCAGTTCCTGGGCCTGATACGCACGACCGTGCTGGTGCAGTTCGCTGCGGAGCCACGAGAGCAACGGTGTGAACTCCCCACGCGCGACCTGGGCGTCGCGGTCGGGATTGAGCACGCCAAACCGCTCCCAGAGCTGCGCCGCGATCACGTTGCCGAGGGTGTAGGTCGAGAAGTAGCCAAAGAGTCCGGCCGACCAGTGCACGTCCTGCAGCACGCCGAGCGCGTCGGTCGGTGGGACGACGCCGAGGTACTCCTGCATCCGCGTACGCCAGAGTTCCGGCAGCGCGTCGACCGCAACCTTCCCCTCGATGAGCGCAATTTCCAGCTCGACGCGAAGCATGATGTGGAGGTTGTAGGTCGCTTCATCGGCCTCAACGCGAATGAGCGACGGCTGCACCTTGTTGACGGCGCGGTAGAACTGATCCACCGAGACGCCGCGCAGCTGCGCCGGGAACCTGCCCTGCAACGACGGAAAGACGTGCTGCCAGAAGCCACGCGACCGACCGATGACGTTCTCCCACAGTCGGCTTTGCGACTCGTGCACGCCCAGCGAGGTTCCGCCTTCGAGTGGCGTGCGGTGGTGCGCCTTGCTCACGCCCTGCTCATACAAGGCGTGGCCGGTCTCGTGCATCGTGCCGAACAGCATGCTGAACGGCAACCGCTCGACCCACCGCGTCGTGATCCGGACATCGTCTGAGCCGATGCCTGACGCAAAGGGATGGACTGACTTGTCCTGACGACCGCGCGCCCAGTCGAAGCCGAAGCCGCCAGCCACCTCCACTGCGAAGCCGAGCATGTCGGACTCGGCGTACGCGCCCATCAGCACACTGTCATCGACGGGCGGGCAGGCAGCAACCTTCTTGATGAGCGCGACCTGACGTGGGCGAAGCGTGCCGAAGAGCGTCTTGACCTCGGAGGTCTTCATCCCCGGCTCGCAATCGTCGAGCAGCACATCGTAGGGATGCTCCGCCGGTGGGAAGAACGTCACGTACTTTCGCTTGAGGTCGAGCACTCTCTCGAGGTGGGGTGCAAACGACGCGAAATCGTTCCCCGCACGGGCCTGCTCCCAGGCATGCTGGGACGCGGACACCGTGTGCGCATGCTCGGACACAAAGGCCGCGGGCACGCGCGTCGCCTTCTCGTAATCGTGTGCGGCGACGGCGGCCAGCCGACCGACGTCTGAGCCGGGCTCAGAGCCGTGTACGAGCGCTTCGATGGACCTGCCCATCTCGTCGCGGGTGAACTTCTCGTGCGCCAGACGGCGGAGCGTCGCCTGCATTTCTCCGTGAATCGATGCGCCTCCGCGCGGCATGCACACGCGCTCGTCCCATTCGATGAGCTCGGCGGCGCGGCGGAGGTCGGCGACTTCACCAAAGAGCGACTTGAACTGCGCGAGAGACGTGTCCATGCACGGCAGGGTAATCCACAACCGGCCCGGCCTGCCACTGTCGGCAGACGGGCGATTATCGGGCGCGGGCGGCCGATACCGAGGCCAGAATCGCCTCGGTCACATGGTCGACCAGCTGTGCGCCATCGACGCGAACAAACGTGGGCCTGGCGCCGTAATACTCGACCAGGGGCACGGTCTGCCGGTGGTACACCTCGAGCCGGTTCCTGACCACCGCCTCGGCGTCGTCAGCCCTCAGCACAAGCGCTCCGCCGCAGTCGTGACAGGTGGCAAATTCCTCATCGTCCTGCGCGTTGACGCCGCACTCCGAGCAGATCATGCGCGCCGCCAGACGCCGCAGGACTTCCCGCTCCGACAGCACGATCTCGACGATGACCAGGGAGCCTTTCAGGCCACTGAAGCAGTCGAGCGCCTCGGCCTGAGGCACCGTCCGCGGAAATCCGTCGAGAAGAAAGCCCGGAGCGGTGTCGGACAACGCGAGACGCTGGCGGACCACTTCGGTGATCAGCGTGTCGTCGATGAGGCCACCTGACTCGATGATGGCCTTCACCTGGCGGCCGAGCTCAGAGTCCGACTTGACCGCTTCGCGCAGCATCGTGCCCGTGGAGATGTGCGGAATCCCCCACGTGCGCGCGAGTCGCACGGCCTGTGTGCCCTTTCCGGCCCCTGGTGGGCCGAGCAGTACCAGGTTGAGTCCCATGAGGTGAGAGGCCACTCTACTCTCGCACAATAGGCGCCTGGTTTGGGGGCCCTGAACACTTCAGCACGCCGCTGCGCAGTCCCCGAAGCGGCCAGCACCGTGGAGATCTGCTTGCAAAATCGGGCTGGCAGGACGCGATCACCCTGACCCTCACCATGCCGAACCACTGCTCGTCGTTTCGTCTGTCGGCCCTTGCCGCCTGCGTCGTTCTCGCGCTGCTTGTGCCCTGGTCCAGCAGTGCCGACACTCTGACGCTGGCGTGGGATGCCAATCCCGAGGCGGAGGTCTCGGGCTACTACGTCTTCATCGGGAGCGAGTCAGGCAGCTACTCCTCCGTCATTGACGTCGGCAACGCAACGAGCTACACCATCACCGGCGCGACGCCGGGCGCAACCTACTTCCTCACCGTGGCTGCGTATGCGCCTGGCCCCGTCGTCGGCACTCAGGCTCCGGAGCTGGTCGCTTCAGTGGCCGCTCCACCCGGTGGAAATCCAGGAAGCACCAATGGCACCGGCGGGACCGCCGACACCACCATCCCTCGCAGCGACGCACCTCCGGTCATGGTTTCGATGGCGTTGGCACCATCACGGGGGCACGCTGCCCCCGCGGACCGCACCGCACCCACGCTCATGCTGACCAGCCCGACGACGAGCGCTGCGTACGCGAGCACTGGAGCCTTCGTCACCCTGAGCGGCTGGGCGACCGACGATGTGGCACTTGAGAGCGTGACCTGGACGAGCGACCGGGGCGGCTCGGGCGACGTCGCGGGCACAACGACCTGGTCGGTGGTGATTCCGCTGCAGACCGGTGCGAACGTCCTGACTGTGACTGCGCTCGACGCGTCCGCCAACCTCACCGTCGTCAAGCTGAAGGTGACCTTCGGGCTCCCACCCGCCCGGGTCCCGGCACGGCCGACGCAGCGGCGACGATTCGCTCGTCCCTGAACTCATCCCGCCTGCGCGGCCTCCCCCCGCCGCCAGCAACCTGACAGGGTTGCAATCGACCTACCGAGATCGTGATCGCCGGCCCAGACGGGGCCGGCGCCCCCCTCACAGAACGGCACATGGTTGTCACGGTTGAGCCAGACAAGACACCCAATTCTGCACGTTGCTGCACACCTCGTCACAACGACCAAACGCCTCAGTCCGTGGAGATCTGCTTGCACAACAGGTAGCAGACCGGATCGACCGATACGGCAAAGGTCAGGATGCAGTACACGAAACTCAAATCCCAGCGGGCCTTGCTCGCACTCGCGTTCCTGGTGGCGCTTCTGGCGCCCACCGCCGCACGCGCAGACTCACTGACCCTGGCCTGGGATGCCAATCCAGAATCAGATGTCATCGGGTACTACGTCTTCATCGGGACGGCGTCCGGCGTCTACTCGACGATCGTCGACGTGGGGAACGCCACGACCTATACCTTCACGTCGGCCGTTCCCGGGACGACCTACTACCTGACGGTCGCGGCGTACGTCGCGGGCCCCATCATCGGACAGAACGCTCCAGAGCTTGTCGCCACGACCGGTGGCGGGCCCTCCCTGAGCAACCCTGGCAATCGAAGCGATCAGCGCGACACTCCTCTGTCCCTGACCCTGCTGGCGTCGGATCCGGACGGGGACGGCGTGACCTTCAATACCTCCGGCCTGCCGATCGGGCTGTTGCTGAACACCGCCACCGGCGTCATCTCGGGCACACCATCCTCGGCCGGCGTGTTCAACGTTGCCGTGACGGCGTCCGACGCCTCCGGCAATACGGCTTCGCAGTACTTCACCTGGACGATCGTCGCCGCGGACACCGAGCCGCCAGCCATCGCGATCACCAGCCCGACCTCTACCTCAACGCATGCCACGTCGAGCGCGTTCGTCACGCTGAGCGGCACGGCCACCGACGACCTCGGCGTCACCTCCGTCACGTGGAGCAACAACCGTGGCGGCAGCGGGAGCGCGGCCGGTACGTTGAACTGGTCGGTCATCGTTCCGCTCGAGGCGGGCTCAAACCTCGTCACGCTCACGGCGGCCGACGCCTCGGGCAAATCGACGGCGACCACCCTGACCGTGGGGGTTGACCTGGCGCCGACGGTGACGATCAGCTCGCCAACCTCGTCGCCGTCCTACACCACCAACGCCAGCACGATCGCGCTGAGCGGCTCGGCGTCTGACGATGGCACGGTGAGTCGCGTTCAGTGGAGCAACAGCCGCGGCGGGAGCGGCACAGCCTCGGGCACGACGAGCTGGACCGCCGCCGGCATTGCTGTTCAGGACGGCCTGAACGTCCTGACCATCACGGCGCAGGACACCACCGGACACTCGTCGAGCGTGACGCTGGCGGTCACCATGGTGCCTCCGCCGCTCCAGCTGACCGGCCTGACGGCCAATAAGACCGCTCCCCAGGCCGCCGGCACCGCGATCACGTTCACAGCCGCCGCGACCGGAGGCTCTGGACCCTATAGCTACAAGTGGTGGCTCTTCGACGGCAACGGCTGGTCGATCGTGCAGCAGTGGTCGTCCGCCAACACTTTCACCTGGACGCCGGGTTCAGCCAGCAGCGCCTATCGCGTCGGAGTCTGGGTGCGAAGCGCCGGTCGCACGGCAGATACGTCGGACAACGACAACTCCAACAGCAGCGTGGCCTTCCCCGTCACCCAGGGTGCGCAGCCGCTCGCAGTGACGTCACTGACCAGCGACAAGGCGTCACCGCAGCTGGTCTCGACGGCGATTCGATTCACCGCGGCAGCCAATGGCGGCGCAGCGCCGTATGAGTTCCAGTGGCGAGTGTTCGACGGCTCGACCTGGACGACCGCGCAGACGTGGAACGCGGCAGCGACCTTCATGTGGACGCCGACGGCGGCCAGCGCCAACTATCAGGTGCAGGTCTGGGCGCGCAGCGCCGGCAACACCGTAGACGCGGCCGAAAACGCCGGGTCGGCGGCGACCCGTTCCTACGCGATCAACACCGTGGCGACAGGCCGGCTGTCGCTGACGACACTCACCGCTGACAAGGCGGCACCGCAAGCCGCACAGACGACCATCACGTTCACCGCTGCGGCTGCCGGCGGCGCCGCTCCGCATCAGTTCAAGTGGTGGATCTTCGACGGTCAGTCGTGGGTGGTCGAGAAGGACTGGTCCACACAGACCACGCTCACGTGGACGCCGGGCCGGGCCGGCAACTACCGCATCGGTGTCTGGGTGCGCAGCGCGGGCTCAACGACCAACGCGTCAGAGAACGACGACTCGAACGGGAGCATCGCTCTCCTCATCCTAAACACTGGCGTAGTATCACCGGCACGAAGTTCACAGCGCGCCCGGAGCGCGGGGTCCAAGGCTCCCCCCATTAGTGCAACTTTGACTACAGACAAGTCGAGCCCACAGGCCATCGGGACCGCCGTGACGTTCAAAGCGCTGGTAACCGGAGGAGATCGTGCCTACAAATTTCGGTGGAAGGTCTTTGATGGAGTCACCTGGGCTATTGTGACGCCTTGGTCGGACGCGTCCACTTTTGTATGGAGGCCGTCCCGAGCCAGCGATAGAGTTCGCATCTCCGTTTGGGTTCGGCCCGCCGGGAACTCTCTCCAAGGGATGAGCAGCGGCGATACCAGTAGCGAACTCAATTTCGTCATCAAAGGTCAGGCCTCGCCCCTGGCGGTGACCAACCTGTCGTCGGACAAGGCCTCACCGCAACTGCTCGGCACGGCCATCCGCTTCACCGCCACGACGACGGGCGGAGCGGGGCCCATCAGCTACAAGTGGCGCGTCTACAACGGTTCGTCGTGGAGTGTCGCTCAGAACTGGAGCGCCTCGAGCTCGTTTCTCTGGGCGCCGGCGGCATCGGGTTCCGCCTATCAGGTGGAGGTCTGGGCCCGCAGCACCGGGTCCACGACGGACGCGCCTGAAAACTCCTCTTCGTCGGTGGCGCGCACCTACACGATCACGTACTCGCCGACGAGTCCGCTGCGGCTGCTGGCGCTGACTCCGAGTGCCTCGTCACCAATCGCCTCGGGAAGCCCGGTCACCGTGACGACGACCGTCACCGGCGGCGTGCCGCAGCTTCAGTACAAGTGGTGGCTGTTCGACGGACGGTCCTGGCAGATGCTGACCGGGTGGTCGACGTCCTCGAGCTATACGTGGACGCCGTCGGCTGCAGGATCGCAGTACCGCATCGGCGTGTGGGTGCGCAGCAGCACGAACTCGTTCGACATGTCGGACAACGACGCCGCCAACGGCAGCATCCAGCTCATCGTCGAGTAGTCGGAGCCGGTTCAATCCTGATCTGCTTCAGCTCGTCGACGCTGACAGGAATCTCGGACGAGCCAGCCGGAAGCTCGTTCGTGGACAGGATGTACGCCATCGCATCGCGCACCTGCGGCGCGCTCAATGACCCCGGAGCAGATTCGGGCATGAAGCGGCTGATGAAGTCGTAGACATCGGCCAGCGTCTTTGTCTCCCAGTCCAGCCCCCATAAGCGCCCGCTGTGGCATTCGCTGCAGATGTTCATGAAGATTCTTTCACCACGCTCGGCCTGCGCCGCGGTGTAGACGCCCTCTCGAACCGAGCGCGCGGGTGGCGTCTGCGGCGACGCGGCTGCAGCTGAAAACCCGCCGCCAACGAGGGCCAGCATGGCCACACCGCACAGCGCCGTGAAGGAAGGACAACCTCGCATGATGGCGCCATTCTAGCGTCTGGGGACGCAGTCCAGCGTACAATCGGGCGTCATGCGCGTGCCGAGATCACTGCTGGCTCTGTCTGTCGCACTCGGGTGCTCTGCGGTGACGTGGGCCCAGACGAAAGCGCCCTCGCTCGACATCCATTACGTGCCGACTCCCACGGCTGTCGTCGACACCATGCTGAAGCTGGCGAAGGTGACGCCGCAGGATGTGGTCTACGACCTGGGCTCCGGTGACGGGCGGATCGTCATCACCGCAGCGAAGGAGTATGGCGCCAGGGGCGTCGGCGTGGAACTAGACCCCGAACTGGTCAAGCGCGCCCGTTCGGCGGCCGAAAAGGCCGGCGTCCAGGATCGGGTGACGTTCACACAGTCCGACCTCTTCACGACCGACCTGTCTCCGGCCACCGTCGTGACCCTCTACCTGTCACCGTCTATCAACCTTCGGCTTGAATCAAAGCTCAAGCGGGAGCTTCGACCAGGATCGCGCATCGTGTCTCACCGGTTTCCGATCGGCACCTGGGCAGCCGACGAGGACGTGCTCGTCGAGCGCACCCACGTCTACTTCTGGACCCTTCCCGGGCGTCCCCGCTAGCCGTGGCCACGCAGCACGCCGTTCTCGCCACGGTCAGCGACCGACCCGGCATGCTCTTCGGGCTGACGCGGGTTCTCGCTGAACACCAGGCCAACATCCGGTATGTCGACATGCACGCGACCACAGACCAGGCGGAGGTCTATCTCGAGTTTGCGATCGAGGAACCCGTCGAGGGCGTCATCAGCGACCTGCGCCAGGTCGAGGGCGTGACACGCGTCGAGGAAACGCCCTCCTTCGCGAAAATCTACGGGAAGCGCATCATCATCATGGGCGGCGGCGCCCAGGTCGGCCAGGTGGCACTCGGTGCCATCGCCGAGGCCGATCGGCACAACATCCGAGGCGAACGCATCTCCATCGACACGATTCCTCTCGTCGGTGAACACGAACTGGCTGCGGCCGTGCGGGCGGTCATGCGCCTGCCGCGCGTCAAGCTGCTCGTCCTGGCCGGGTCGCTCATGGGTGGCGAGATCACCCGGGCGGTCGAAGACATCCGTCAGGGCGGGGTGCGGGTCATCTCGCTGAACATGGCCGGCGGTGTTCCCGATGCAGCCGACCTGGTCGTGAGCGATCCCATTCAGGCGGGGGTGATGGCGGTCATGGCGGTGGCCGATACCGCCAAGTTCGACCTCGTCCGAGCACAGAAGCGGCGCTACTAGCAAGCCCTCGCAGATCTAGCCCACACGCCGCAGTTTTGTGTAAGCTCAGACGGAATGGCCTACATCATCACCGACCCCTGTATCGACACCAAGGACACGGCATGCGTTGACGTCTGCCCGGTGGACTGCATCCACCCGCGGAAAGACGAGCCCGAGTTTGCCACCACGCGGATGCTCTACATCCATCCCGATGAGTGCATCGACTGCGGTGCGTGCGTGCCAGCCTGTCCAGTCGCCGCGATCTACGACGGCCCGGAGGCGACCCCGTCGAGCCAGAAGGCGCTGATCGAGGCCAACACCATTTATCGCGCTGGAGAAGCCGAGACCGTCGCCAAGGCAGAGAGCATCGTGGCGCAGCACGCCAGCGCGCGCGCCGATCTCATGCAGGTACCGGCACCAGAACGCGCGGCCGCCCACGCCAAGAAATAGGCCGCACCTCCAGGTGCGGGCACGCGCAGCCCTTCAGATTCGCATCAGCACGCCGCGCGCCGGGCACCCCCTGGCCGCGGCGACCGCCGACGCATACAGCTTCACCTGCCGTCGGTAGCCGTCCAGCGACTCGTCGACGTCCTGGTCTGTCTTGAAGTCGACCACGATGAACGTTCCGCCAGCGTCAAACGCCAGATCCACTGTCCCCTCGACCAGTGTCCCCGACGCCAGCCGCGTCGTCACCGGCGTCTCGCGATAGCAGGCCCCACGCTCGTCTGCGGCGGCTGCGGACCTGAGGATCGGGTGGCGCAGGACCAGGGACACCACACGCTCTGCGGCCGACATTTCATCCAGGGTCGAGCCCAGCAGGCGACCATGCGCGTCAACCAGTGCGCGCAGCGCGTCGCCTTCCTCCACACCAGTGTCTGATGCGCGCAGAGGCACGTCTGCCAGCAGGGCGTGCACCAGCGAGCCGAATCGAGCGCCGCGCGGACGATCCGCTTCGACCTCCAACTGCTCCACCGTCACGTCACTGCCATCGTCGAGTGCCGGGTCGAGTGACATCTCGGTGGCCGTGCGCACAACGTGCGTGGGCACCGCAGCACGGGCGATGGCGTCGGCCTTTTCACGGTCCCACGCTCGGTAGTCGTCGAGATACCGTTGGACCGTCGCTGGCGGCACGTCCTTGACGACCAGGTCCTCACGGCGCAGGCCGAATGTGGGTGGAGCGTCGAGCGGGAGCACCTGTGGCTCTGGAGACCACCACACGACTGAATACTGATTCGCACCCTCGCCGAGGCGGTACTCGCCTGGCGCGACAGTGGTGATACCCGCAGGGTCGCCATCGGGTCGGCTGAGCACCGTGTCCTTGCTCGAGAACACCGGACAGCCCGTCCCCTGGACCGGCTGTCGACGCATGGCGGTCGGTGGATAGAGGGCCTGGTTGAGGGGAGACACCCAGCTGGATTCCCAGGGTCCATCGCCCACGCCGGCCACGACCAGCAGGTCACGGGCGCGAGTGGCCGCCACGTAGGCGAGGCGCTCGCCTTCTGCCTGCTCCCGGCCGCGTTCATCTTCCTGCCGATCGACGAGGTCGCTCGGCGCGCAGCCGCCAAGCCGCAAGGCGCACAGTTCCTGACTGGCGTCGACCACACGGCTGGCCTCCCAGGGAGCCAGCCTCGCGGTGATGTCGGCGAGGATCACCACCGGGAACTCTAGCCCTTTCGCCTTGTGCACCGTCATCAGGCGGACGCCATCGCTGCCCTCTTCAAGAATCGGTGCCTCGGCAGACCGGGCGTCCGCCGCCTCGGCGCGAAGCGAGTCCACGAAGCCGCGAAACGACATGCCGCCCTCAATCTCGTACTGCCGCGCCAGCTCGGCTACGTGAAGGATGTTCGCCAGCGCCTGCTCGCCATTGGGTCTGAGCACGATCCCGACATGGGCCCTGGTCGCCGAAAGCAGCGAGGTGATCGTGTCGGCCACCGAGCGTCGATTACGCCCCCGGTGCAGGTCGGCCAGGAAATCGAGCGCCTCACGAACCGGCCCGAGGCGTCCGGGCATCTCGATCGCGGGGCTGAAGGGATGGAACCGTCCGCCCAGATGGTGATACTCGAGCAGTTCTTCGTCGCCGATTGCGAAGAGAGCGCCGCGCAGGGTCGCGAACACTGACAGCTGGTCGTCTGGCCACTCGATCGCCATCAGCGCTGCGCGGAGGGTGTCGATTTCCTCGCGCGCGTGAAACGCACGGCCTCCGACGAGCAGGTGCGACACGCCGCGCGCTTCGAGTGCGTCCAGGTACGGTCGGGTCACGTCTTCGCCGTAGCTGACGAAGCGTCGAAACAGGATGCAAATGTGCCTCGCGGCGATCTTGACCCGTTCCGACGTCTCGCCCTGACGCTCGGTCACCGTCCACCCACTGTCGGAGATGAGCCAGTCGATGAAGGCCCCGGTGGCCTCAGGCAGAGAGGCCTCGATCGCGGTAGCGCTGACCGCGCGCGGACCATAGGGCTTCGGAACAGGTAAGGCGACGACAGCAGGCTGGCTGTCGGGCTCGTCGCGAACACTCTCGAGCGCCACATAGCGTGCCTGTTCACGTGCAAGGCTGCCGTCCATCACCAGTGCGAACGCCGCGTTGACGAAGCGCTGAATGGCTGGCAGGCTGCGAAAGCTCCGTCGCAGCTCGACACGGATCGCGCCGGCGTTCTCGAGTTGCCCGCACACCTGCCGGTACACCGCCAGATCGGCGCGACGGAAGCGGTAGATCGACTGCTTGGGATCGCCGACCACAAACAGCTTCCCGGGCACCGGGAGGACCGACGTGGACACCGTTTGCCGTGGATCGTCTGCCGCCAGGAGCAGGAGCAGCTCTGCCTGAATCGGATCGGTGTCCTGAAACTCGTCGACAAAGATGCGGGTAAAACGCTGCTGGAAGTGCTCCCGTACCTCACCATCACGGCGCACGAGGTCGCGGGCTCGAACCAGCAGGTCGAGGAAATCGAGCGCGCCCTCGGCCTCCTTGCGACGCTCGTATTCGTCAAGGCACTCCAGCAGTTCCGTGTGCAACGTGGCGGCGAGGTCCGCGTCCGCCTGAACACGAAAGTCGTGCAAGGCGCCGATCAGCCCGTCCCGTGCCTCGAGCACACCAATCCTCGGGATGCCTGGCGCAAACTGAGCGCCGGACCCCTTCCGCGCGCGGAGCCAGTCGCGATTGCGCGAGAGCTCAACCAGCCGGCTCTCCAGGCCATCGTCGTCGTGCGGAAGGCCGTCCGAGGCGCCCCGGCGGATCTCGTCGCTCAACGCCCTGACCGGGGCGCTGTCGGCAAAGAGATTGTCTCGATGAGAGGTGGCACAAGCGGTGACGTCGGCCAGTGCATGGACGAGATCGACCAGCCGGGCAATCGCGGCGTTCCTGTCGAAGGCGTCGCGCCGCCAGGGAGCCCGGAAGTCGCGCCACTGATTCAGATCAATTGCCGCCCTGCGAAGGCGCTCAACGGGGCCGTCCCCTTCCTGCCCGAATGACCAGCGGCTGGCACGCCGCAGCGAACGGCGGACACCTTCTGGAGGCGTCTCGAGATTCGCCCGCAGCCAGAGCTCGAAGGTCTCAGACAAGAGACGGTTCGCCTGGCTCTCGGTCAGCACACGGAACAGCGGGTCGACGCGAGCCTCGACCGGACGCTCGCGGAGGAGGTCGGCGCAGAAACCGTGGATCGTGCTGACGTGCGCTTCTTCGAGCGTCTGGACGGCGCGCTCGAAGCGCAGGGCCTGCTCGGGTGCGGCCTTCCGCGTTTCCTGTTCGAGCCGTTGCCGCAGTCGAAGCCGCAGTTCTCCTGCCGCCTTCTCCGTAAACGTCACGGCGACGATGCCCCGCATCTCAGCCAGGCCCTGACCGATGACGCCGATGATTCGATGCACCAGCTCGGTGGTCTTGCCTGTCCCTGCGGCCGCCTCGACGATGAGCGTCTGGTCGAGGTGTCCGGCGATGATCTCGCGGGCACGCGCGTCCGAGATCGACAGCGGGGCGCTCACTTGCGGCTCCTCAGTTCGACAAGATCGGCCAGCGGGCGCTGCTTCTTGTGCTCAACGCGCCTGGCCACCTCCGAACCACAGACGGCGGTGAAGTCGCAGTGCTCGCACGCCCGGTCGGCCGGCGCGGCCATCAGGGTGCCCGTCGAAACCGCACGATCGATGATTTCGAGCACCTCGCTCCCGGCCCGGCGGGTACTGTCGTCGAGCCGCACGTGATGGGAAACAAAACTTCCGGTTGTCGTGCAGTAGAACAATCGCCCTTCGCGCGCCGGTTGCCCCAACGCACGTTCGGCGGCCAGCGCATAGAGCAGCGGCTGGAGCACACGGCCTCCGCCGGTTACGAGACCGGCAAGCCTGTCTGGCACGCGGCCAGTCTTGTAGTCGGTCACGCGCAGTTCACCGCTGGTCGCGTGCGTTTCGATCAGGTCGATGGCCCCTCGCAACGAGAAGCCGCCATCGAGTTCGACCGGCTCGGGCGAGCTGGCGGGATCACGCTCACCTGGAATCCGGCCAAAGCCGTACTCGAAGTAGGTGGGCACCCAGTCGGCCTCACCGGCCATCCGCGCGAGCCACCCGTGAAGGTCGCGACGCATGGACGCGACGTCGTCAGACCAGACGCGATCGATGGCGGGCGCCAGTTCCTCCCGGGCACGTCCGGCTACCCGATCGATCACCGCATCGAGACGCCTCGCCGCCGCAGGCACGGAGGTCGCTGACAGGGGAAGTGCCCGTTGCTCCCGAAGCTCCCGCATGAGCTGGGCCATCACTTCGTGCACGAGACTGCCACGCGTCATCGGATCCATGCGCTCGAGCGGTGCCGGCTCCTCGAGCGGCTGAAGCTTGAAGATCGCCGACAACACGAACTGGTATGGACAGGCCGCAAACCGCTGAAGCGCGGACAGCGAGTAGGCGCGCGACGTCAACCTGCTGGCGGCCAACGCGTCCGACGTCGACGCCGTGACGCGCATCAGGCCATCGGCCGGCGACCAGTCATCACGCCCGCGCCGCCACCGCTCGATGACCGAGCGCCGGAGAGGCTCGCTCATGCTCAGCAGATAGTGCGCATGCCCCCGGACCGATTCAGGCGAACGGTCATCGAGCAGACGACGGACCACCGCCAGGTCGTGCTCCATGTCATCGATCGCCACGCGAGGGTCCGAGGGCGCTGGCCACGCGAGCATCGCTCCCCCCGCCTTGCGGGCGTCGTCCTGGAGTCGCTCGTGGGATGGAATCTCGCCGGTGGCGGCCCTCAGAAGGTCGAGGGCATAGAACGACGGGACCCTGGCGCGGGCCTCGCTGATCTCGAGGCGCGGGTACGAGACGCAGAGACGCTCGGATGCGGCGCCTACCGCCAGCCGCAGGAACTGTCGTTCGGTCGCGATGCGTCGTGTTTCGGTGGACAGATCGGACGCGAGCGAGAGACGCAGGGTGTCGAGCAGCAGCGGGTCCTCGCGCGGCTTCTGCGGAAAGAGACGCTCGGCGAGACCAGGAACGAACACGACCCTGAAGTGACGACCGCGCACCTGATGGGGCGTGCCCACAAAGACGCGCCCATAGCGCCTCGAGGGCGGCTGGGCCTCGACGGTCAGCAGCCGGTCGGCAAGGACCCGCCTGACCTCGTCGAGCTGAACCGGGCCGACGCCGGCCATCGGCCGCAGTTCGCCGAGGACGCGCAGGACCGATGCCGGGCGGGACAACACTCGCGGTGCAAGGCTCAGCAGACGATCGAGCCATTCACCCCAGGTCGCCGCCACCGACCACCGCTCGAGTGTCTCGACAATGGGCAGCGCAAAACGCTCGAGATGCACCAGCTGATCGAGTGTGGCCCTGATAGCGCGGCCGGCAGCGCTCTCAGACTCCGGTGCGCCCTCGTCCTTCTCTGCGTCGACCAGCCGCCGCGTGAGTTCCCGGCGATGCCCCTCGAATCGGCGTTGCCATCGTGCCCCGCCCCCGCCGATTACCCGCGCGTCAACGATCAGCGACTCCCAGCGCCAGGGTGCCCGTAACGTTCCGGCAATCACGGGCGCGGTCATGTCAGCGGGATCGCGTCGCGACTCGACCGCCTCGAGTTCGAGTTCGTCGTCCGCTCGCTCCGGCTGCCGCCAGGACACCTCGTCCTCCGGCTCATTCCACGTCTTGTCACCGGTGCCATCACCAGGCACCTGTCCAAGCGACAGATACTCCGCAAAGCGCACCGCCGACACACGGTCGGCAGCACAGGCCAGCAGGGCGAGAAACGCTCTTCCCGCTGGATGAGGGCGACGCGTACCGTGATCGAACCAGACGGGAATTCCCGCGCGAGCCATGGCGTGCTCGAGCAACCCGAAGTACGAGTGCGGAGCTCGCACGAGGATCGCCATCTCGTCGAACCTCACTCCGCGCTTCGCCTCCCGCATGACCCGCCGCGCAATTTCGACTGCCTCACGCCCTTCGCCCGGCGCAGAGAACAGCTCGAGGGACCCGTCGAGTGTCCGGCGTCCGGGCGTCGCATCGGCCACGAACAGATAGCGGCGGAGGCGCGCGAGGTCTCCGTCACTCTCGTCAGGCCCCGGATCGATCGTCGCGCCTTGTGAGAGAAACATCGCCTCGGTGTCATCACCGGGCGGGATCGTGGCTACGACCGTTGTGGCGCCGCCGAGGATAGCCTCGACCAGTCGACGTTCGACACGATCGAGAACAGGCACATCCAGCAGCACGAACGTGCCACCCGGATGGCTCGACAGCAGACACATCGTCGCGACCTGGAACAGATGCGCGCGATCCGATGTTCCGGCGTCGGCGATCGCGCGCTCGAAGTGCTCGAGCAGGCGCGCGAGGTCGGCGCCAACCCGCGACACCGGCTGCACGGCCGTCGCATTCAGGTCCGCGCCCCGCAGCTCGCCCAGTGTCCGGGCGAGCGCTCGGGGAAAGCCCGGTGTGCGGGCCACGGCGCCGAAGTACCCGAGCGTAGCAGCCTGCGCCGCATCGAACGCCGCCCGAGTGGAGACGGCTTCGGTCACCAGCGAGGTGGACGGCGTCGATCCCTGTCGAGCGAGGGTGAGCAGGGCCGTCCTGGCGGCGAACTGCGTCAGGCTGAAGCGGGCAATGCCGAAGGTCGAAGCCGCCTCAGACGCCAGCCGCCGCGCGAAATCGTCGGCAGCACCCCGAGACGCACCAATGATAGTGATGCGGGGATGCTGAGCGACCGGGGCGAGTGCGGAGTGGGCGGCGTGGAGACGTGCGTCGGCGGACGCCGACGAAAAGACCAGAAGAGCACGTGCGTGAGTCATCAGTCCACCTGTCCCGACCATCGTGACCGGGTATCCGGAACGACGCGCGTGACGTGCGTCGTGGAGCAGACTGTAGCAGAAGCTGTGTCAGGGCGCGAGACGCACCCGGGCCCATAAGCCGTCGGATTCGCGCTGGTACCGCAGCCGATCGTGAAGTCGGCTGGGTCGTCCCTGCCAGAACTCGATGGTGTCCGGGATCAGGCGGTATCCGCCCCAGAACTGGGGACGCGGCATCTGGGCGCCTGGAAAGCGCTCGAGCGCACGGGCATATCTCTCGTCGAGGGCTCGCCGACTGTCGAGAATCTGGCTCTGAGGCGACGCCAGCGCGGCCAGGCGGCTTTCGGGAGGGCGCGACGCAAAGTAGGCGTCCGATTCGGCGGCGGCGACGCGCTCGGTCACCCCCTCGATACGCACCTGCCGATGGAGTGAAGCCCAGTAGAACAGGATGCTGGCGCGAGGGTTCCCAGCCAGCTCGCGTCCCTTGCGACTCTCGTAGTTGGTGAAGAAGACAAATCCCCTGGCGTCGAGCCCTTTGAGCAGCACCATCCGCACCGCGGGGTGGCCTGCTCCGTCCACCGTCGACAGCGCCATTGCGGTGGGGTCGAGTTCCTGCTCGCGGGCCTCGTCGAACCAGCGCTCGAACTGGCGGAAGGGATCCGCGTCTGCGGTCCCCTCGTCGAGCGGAGCGCCCTCATAGTCCCGCCGGAGATCAGGCAGTGGCACGTCGCGGTTCAACTCCGGGCATCCACGGCGATCTCGTTGTCGCGCACCACCACCCTCGCCGTCCCGCCGTTCTTCAACGCCCCGAAGAGCAGCGCCTCCGACAACGGCTTCTTGATGACCCGCTCAATCAGCCTGGCCATCGGCCGTGCACCGAAAGCCCGGTCGAACCCCTTCTCGGCAAGCCAGGCGCGGGCGGCCGGGTCGACCTCGATGCTGACCTTCTGCGCCACCACCATCGCGCGCAGCTCGTCCAGCTGCTTGTCGACGACGCGCTCGATTTCGGTCGCTCCAAGCGCATTGAAGGTGACGATCGCATCGAGGCGATTCCGGAACTCGGGCGTGAAGGTGCGCTCGAGCACCCCGCGGGACGACCCGCCGCCGGTGCCCGTCTCCCCGAACCCGAGACGACGGTCAGAGAGATCGCGCGCACCCGCGTTGGTCGTCATGATGAGGATGACGTGCCTGAAATCGGCCTTGCGTCCGTGCGAATCGGTGAGCGTGGCGTGATCCATGACCTGCAGCAGGATGCTGAACATGTCAGGATGCGCCTTTTCGATCTCGTCGAGCAGGAGTACTGCGTGGGGAGACTTGCGCACGGCATCGATGAGCAGTCCACCCTCTTCGAAGCCGACGTAGCCGGGCGGAGCCCCGATGAGGCGCGACACGGCGTGCTTCTCCATGTACTCGGACATGTCGTAGCGGATGAACTCGACGCCCAGGATGCGCGCCAGCTGTTTGGCCAGCTCGGTCTTGCCGACGCCGGTCGGACCGGCGAAGAGAAAGCTGCCAATCGGCTTGTCGGCTGAACGCAGTCCCGACCTGGAGAGGCGTATCGACGAGGTGACGGCGGTGATGGCCTGCGCCTGGCCAAAGATGACCCTGGTGAGCTCCCCGTCGAGCGTTTCGAGCGCGGTGCGATCGTCGCTCGACACGGCCTGGACGGGCACTCTGGCCATCTTGGCCACAACGGCTTCCACCTGCGCGGCCCCGACCTCCGGGGCGCGACGTTCCGGCGGAAGCAGTTTCTGTGCAGCCCCGGCTTCGTCGATCACGTCGATCGCCTTGTCGGGCAGGTGGAGATCCTTGAGGTGCTTGGCAGACAGCGCAACGGCCGCCGCGAGCGCCTCGTCGCTGTACTTCACGCCGTGGTGCTTCTCGTAGTAGCTGCGAAGACCCTTGAGGATGTCGAGGGTCTCGGCCTCGCTGGGTTCGAGCACGTCAATCTTCTGGAATCGCCGCGACAAGGCCCGGTCCTTGTCGAAGGACTGCTTGGCGTCGCTGAAGGTGGTGGAGCCGATGCAGCGAAGCGCGCCGCTTGCCAGCGCCGGCTTGAGCAGGTTCCCGGCGTCCATCGCACCGCCCGACGCGGCACCTGCGCCGACGATCGAGTGGATCTCGTCGATGAAGATGATCGCGTTCGGCTCCTTCGCGAGCCGCTCGAGCACCTGCTTGACCCGCTCTTCGAAGTCACCGCGATACCGCGTCCCGGCAACGAGCGACCCGAGATCGAGCGCAAAGACCTTCGCGTCCTTGAGCACCTCGGGCACCTCGCCCTGGTGAATCCTGAGCGCGAGTCCTTCGGCGAGCGCGGTCTTGCCGACGCCGGGTTCGCCGACCAGCAGCGGGTTGTTCTTGCGGCGGCGGCAGAGCACCTGCACCATCCGTTCGATCTCGGCGGCACGCCCGATCAGGGGGTCAATCGACCCTTCGGCGGCGCGCGCCACGAGGTCGGTGGCATAGAGTTCCAGGGGGTCACCCTGCGGCGCAGGACCTTCGCCGGCGCCGGGGCCCGGGATCCCGGTTGCATCGGGCACGCCGTGCGAGATCACCCGCAGCAGCGTCAGGCGATCGACGCCCTGCTCCTTGAGGAAGAAGGCGGCATGACTCTCCTCTTCCTGCAGCATGAACACGAGCAGGCTCCCGCTGTCGACATGCTTGGCGCTCGAAACGGCGGCATGCACCATCGCCTGCTGAATCACCCGGTCAAAACCCAGTGAGGGTTCGGGCTCGACGGTGTCCGGGACAGGAACGGGCGTGAAGGACGTCTCGACAACGCGGGCGACCTGCGCCTCCAGGACGTCGAGCCTGGCCCCGCACGCGGTGAGAATGCGACGCGCCTGCGATTCCTCGAGCAGCGCCATCAGCAGGTGTTCCAGCCCGACGGTGTCGTGCCGCCGGTCGGTGGCCTGGCGAAACGCGCGCTGAATGGTGTCGAGCGTTTCGGGCGCAAACGGGACGGGAGGTTTACTCATCCTCGGTCTCCCTCCTCTTCGGGTTCCATGGTGACAAGCAGCGGATACTCGTGCTGTTCGGCGAGCTGCTTGGTCGAGGTGATCTTGGTCGAGGCGACGTCATGGGTGTAGACACCCGCCAGACCCAGACCCGAGCGGTGCACGTTCATCATGATCGAATACGCCTCGCCGCGCGGCTTGCGAAACACCGTCTCGAGGACCCACACCACAAACTCCTGGGTGGTGTAGTCGTCGTTGTGCAGCAGCACCTTCCACATCCTAGGACGCTGCAACTCCGCCTGAGGGCGCGCCTCGGTGCGCGTCTGCTCTCGAGTCGAGGGATCGCCCATGACGTCAATTGTACTCAGGCGGTTTCAAGGAGGTCGGCGTCAATTCGCCACGGTGGCGGCACAGCTGGCTCGCGGACAAGACGCTGAACCAGGCCCTGAAATTCGGGGCGCCGTATCTCCCTGGCCCCCAGCGACGCCAGGTGGGCGGTCGCCATCTGGCAGTCGATCACCTCGAAATTCCAGCGCTGCAGCTGGCGCACCAGCAGGGTGAACGCCACCTTCGACGCATCGGTCACCCGCGTGAACATGGATTCGCCGAAGAACATCCGGCCGAGCGCGACGCCGTACAGTCCGCCTGCCAGTGCGCCGTCGGCCCAGACTTCCACGGAGTGGGCAAACCCGCCCGCCGCCAGGTCCGTGTAGGCGTCGAGCATGTCGTCGGTGATCCACGTGCCGTCCTGCTGCGAGCGTGGCGCCGCACAGCCCTGCATCACGGATTCAAACGCCTCATCCAGGGTGACCGTGAACTTCCCCGAACGAAGAACCTTGCGCAGCGAACGCGACACGCGCAGTTCGTTGACAAACAGCACCATCCGGGGATCGGGACTCCACCACAGCACCGGATCATGCTCGTTGAACCACGGGAAGATCCCGTGCGCGTACGCATCGAGGAGGCGCCCACTCGACAGATCGCCACCGGCGGCGAGTAGACCGTTCGGTTCGGCCAGCGCCCGTTCGACAGGCGGAAACGGATCCTTGGCGCTCAGCCAGGGCACCATGCACCAACTCCGATACGATCAGAACACGTCATGCGTCACTTGGATCTTACCGGCATGCTCCCCGGCGGTGCGCCGCTCGTGACGCGTTTTGCCCCCTCACCCACCGGTTACCTTCACCTGGGACACGTGGTCAACGCCCTCTACGTCTGGGGCATCGCGCGCGCGCTCGGCGCACGCGTCATCCTGCGCATCGAAGACCACGACCGGATCCGCTGCCGCCAGGAGTACGAGGACGCCGTGCTCGAGGACCTGGACTGGCTCGGATTCGTTCCTGACGAGGGGCGGCATCCTGTCCTGCGACAGCGCGACCGCGCCCATGTCTACGAAACTGCACTCGCCACCCTCGCGACCACTGCGCACGTGTATCGGTGCGACTGCTCGCGGCGCGACATCGGCGCAGGTCCCTACCCCGGGACCTGTCGCAGCAGGGCGGCCACCGCGGGCGACACCAGCGGCCTCCGCGTCGAGATGACACCCGGGAGCGAAGCGTTCGACGATCTGCTGCTGGGCCGACAGCAACAGAGCCCCGCGGCGCAGTGCGGCGACCTCCTGGTGCTCGACCGCGATGGGCACTGGACCTACCAGTTCGCCGTCACGGTAGACGACCTGACGCAGGGGGTAAACCTGGTCATCCGAGGGGCGGACCTTCTCGATTCGACGGGTCGGCAGCTGCGTCTGGCCCGACTGCTCGGGCGGACTGCCATGCCGGTCTTCGCCCACCACCCCCTGATCGTCAACCACCGGGGCGAAAAGCTGAGCAAGTCCGATGGCGTGACCGGCATCCGCGAGCTTCGCCGGGCCGGCATGACGGCAGACCGCGTCCTCGGTCGGGCCGCCGCCCTGGCTGGATTGACAGACCGGGAAGAGGAACTCGATGCCACCGCCGTCAGTCGCTTCTGGGATAGAATTTGAACGCTTGTATCTTCCACGAGCAGTCCTAGCTTAGAGGGAACACTTGTCAGTTCGTCTGTTCATCGGAAACCTGCCCTACGGCGCGACAGAGGCAGACCTCCGCAGTCACTTCGCTCCCGTCGGAGAACCTTCACATGTGGTCATGCCGGTCGATCGTGAGACCGGGCGACCGCGCGGATTCGCATTCGTCGAGTTCGCCGAACGGTCCGTGGGCGAAGAGGTCGTCAAGCGGTTCGACGCCCAGCCGTTCATGGGCCGGAGCCTCGCCGTCAGCGAGGCGCGTGCCCGGGAGGATCGACCGCCGGCACGGCCGCCTGGCAGCGGCTACGCACCCCGGCCGGGAGGTCCTGGCGGCTTCAGTGGCGGTGGCGGCGGCGGTTACAGCAGCCCTCGTCCGGGGGGATCGGGCGGCGGCTTCGGTGGCCCACGTCCCGGCGGCCCCGGCGGCGCAGGTCCTGGTGGACGCGATCGCAGCGCCAACTTCGGCCCTCCTGCTCCCCCACGCCGCCTGCGCGGCGCCAAGAAGCAACAGGGTGAACACAAGGTACGCGGGCCGATCAAGGAACGATCGGGCGGGCGCATCTATGCGGTCGATGATCTCGACGATGCCAACGCGCCGGATGGGGACGATATCGCGACGACGCTGCCGGACGAGACCGCCGTCACCGATGTCGACATCGACGACGGCAACATCGACGAGGGCGACGATCAGGAGTGAGGATGTCGGCGCGCGTCAGCGCGCCGGCACCACCAGCCGGTAGTCGAACCAGTCGAGCGCGTAGTCGATATCAAGCTTTCGAAACAGAATCGCCCGACCGGCCCCGTTCAACCTGACCGAGGTCGGCATCCAGAGTCCGCCCTCCACAGGCTTCCTCTCCGCGCTCACCGTGGCCCCCTTGCGCAGGCGCGCCACCAGACCCAGACCAAACGACAGGTCCTGCACGGCGGTCGCTTCAACGCGTTCAATCTCGTGCGCGTCCTCGTTCACCCACATGCTGCCCTTGAACGCCCGTGCGAGTCGCCCTTGCCGCGTGCTCGGCTTTGCGCCGGGGCGGGGCTCGAAGTCGATGACGATGAAGGGACGGCCGTCCACCATCTCGCGGCGGGCGATCGCGAAGGTCAGCGTCTGGGTGATGTCCTCGACATTGCGGGAACTGTTCTGCCCGCGGCGCTGTGACAGTGTGATCTTCTCGGCCGGGCTGTCGCTGACCGGCACGTTGTCGCGCTCGATGACGCGCCTCGAGGCGGTGAGGCCGTCGGCGGCGGGAATGACTTCGATGACCCGCGTACCCCCGGTACCAATACGACCAAACGGGTTGGTGTGAATATCGGTGCGGCGCTCCTTGTAGGCGTAGCGGTTCTGCTCGCGGTCGGCCCTGACCATGTTCTGCCGGACGGCCTCGTAGAAGGCGTCCGTGTCTGGCAGCGGCCGCTGGTCGAGCGCGGCCTGACTGTGCAGCATCACCCCGGCTGCAAGCACCCACCCCAGGACCAGGATCCGCATGTCGCTTAGACGCCAGCCAGCCTCTCGGCGGCTTGCTGCAGGGTGTCGTCGCGTTTGGCGAAACAGAAGCGCAATACCCCGCCCACCGTCGCCCCGTTCATGAACGGCGACAGCGGGATGGCAGCCACACCGTGGCTGCGGATGAGTTCGAGGGCAAACGGCTCATCATTCTGGTCCGAGATGGCGCGGTAGTCGAGCAGCAGGAAGTACGTGCCGCGACACGGCAGGGGCTTGAACCGGGAGCCCCCAAGCAGGCTCAGGAAGCGGTCGCGCTTTCCCTGGTAGAAAGGCGCCAGGGCGCCGCAGGATGGATCCTGACGCACCACTTCGGCATACGCGTGCTGGATTGGCGTGTTCACGGCGAAGGTCACGAACTGATGCACGCGCTGGACCTCGGCGATGAGATGCGCCGGTCCGGTCGCATAGCCCACCTTCCAACCCGTCGTGTGGTACGTCTTCCCGAACGAGCTGATGACCACCGCGCGCTCCGCCAGCGCCGGATCCCGTGACAGGCTCTCATGGCGACCGCCGTCGAACACGATGTGCTCGTAGACCTCATCAGAGACAACCACCGCCGCTGAGTTCTGAACGATCTGCCCCAGTTGTGCCACGTCGTCCGGCGACAGCACGGTACCTGTCGGGTTGTGTGGCGAGTTGATCAGAATCAGACGGGTTCTTGGCGTGATGGCAGCCCGCACGGCATCCCAGTCAATCCGGTAGTCGGGCTCGCGCAGCGTGATGACACGCGGCACTCCCCCGCTCAGGCGGATTGTCGGGAGATACGAGTCATAGGCCGGCTCGAAGACGATCACCTCGTCCCCGGCGTGAATGAGCGCGGTCAGGGTGCTGAACAAGGCCTCGGTGGCGCCTGCGGTGACCAGCACCTCAGTCGAGGGATTCCAGCGTCGGCCGTACAACGTGAAGATCTTGTCGGCGATGGCCTCGCGCAATGCCATGACGCCCGGCATCGGCGCGTACTGATTCAGGCCGCGGTGCAGGTAGCGTGTGACCGTCTCGACGAGCTCGGGCGCACAGTCGAAGTCGGGAAACCCCTGGGACAAGTTGATGGCGCCATGCTCCTCAGACAGTCTCGACATCGTCGTGAAGATGCTCACGCCCGTGGTCGGCAGCTTGGATGGCACCGCGCCGGTCATCGACATGGCTCCATGATACCGGTCGTCAGTGTCTCAGCCCTCAGTCCAGAACTGAGGCTTCAGCGAGACCAGCGGGTATTTGCGGCGAAGCTCGACGACCCGGTCGTAGTAGCCCTCCTTCGGGATCTCGCCGTTGACGAGACGATCTCGAAGCCGCCTCAGCTCGAACCGGTAGAGGTCGCTGATGAACTCGTGCACGAGTGCCGGCGGGGTGGTGGGCAACGGCCTGACGCCGTGGCTCAGCAACGCCTCGACGATATCGGGACGATAACGGAAGGTCACGGTCAGAAGAGCCTGCGTCCGGCGCCGTCCCAGCGGCGCAGGTATTCCTTGAGTTTCAGCTTGCGTGCGGCGCTCTCGGAAGTCATGTACCTCACCGTGCCGTAGATCTGGCGCTCGGGGCCCCACGGCCGATCATAGCGGCCGAGCACCCAGAAGATGCCGCTATAGGAATTCGGGTCGCGTCCGTCGAGCGCATATCGGTTGTTCAACTCGACCATCACCTCGAGCGCCTCGCGCGGGGTGTGAGTCCACTCGAGGATCTTCTTTCCCCACAGCATCCGCATGTAATTGTGCAGGCGTCCCTCGAGCGCCAGCTCCCGCTGCGCTGCATTCCACAGCGGGTCGTGGGTGTCGGCGCGCGCAAACTGATCAAGAGAATAGGTATGCGGCCGTTCATCGGCGGCATGCTTTTCGAGCGTGGCCCTGGCCCAGGCAGGCAGCGCCTGGTAGGTGGTGTAGTCATCACGACGCGTGGCGTTTCCACCCAGCTCGCGCCATGTGACGAGCTGATCGAGGAAACCCTCGGCCTGAGCGGACACACCCCACCACCCTTCGCGGCTGCCATTGGTGGCTTGTCCCAGCCTTTCAGGTGTCCACTCATCGGCACCGAGGACCCGGTGCAGCACCTCGTGCGCAGAGATGTGCCCGAAGTGCAGATAGGGCGAAAGGCCCGAGGACACGTCGGCATCCGGGTGCGATCGCTCGTCGTAGGCGCGCAGCCGGTCTGCCATGAATACGTCGAGCGCACGGCCAGCGGCGGCGTGTCCGCCTGCCTGCGGAGCAATGCCGACGCTGTGATCGACAGGCAGGGCAGCCAGCGCCGTTGGCCACTCTGATTCCTCGAGGCGCGCAGACGGCCAGCGCTCCTTGATGGTTGCCGTCAGGGGCATCGTCAACCGACGGTCGCGGGTACGAGTGAGCGTGGCGCGCGGCTTCACCGGCAGAAACTCGCGCAGGGATCGTTGCAGATAGCGCCTGAAGGCATACGCCGTCGGGAACACGCTCGCCGGCGCGTCGAGCGGCACGATTCCGTAGCCATCGACCTCCTCGAAACGCACCCGGATGTGACGCGCGGCCGCCTCGACCAGTCCGGCCAGATCGAACACGGGCGTGCGGTCAGTCACCACGACGGCAGCCGCGTCGGCCAGTGCCTGCAGGAGGCCTCGCCCCGCGCGCGGGGCTGGCTCGAGGTAGGGGTAGTAGTCGATTCCGGCATCTGCGAACGCGGCAGCGTTGGCGCGCATCCCGTCGATCACGAACTGATGAAACCGGTCGCTGGCCCATTGGTAGTCGCACCTGAGCGCTTCGAGGACCACGAGGGGCTTGCTGAGTTCGTCCGCCCAGTCGATCGCCCGGTCCAGCGCAAGGTTCCACGTTGGCCGCCTGGCACCGATCATCCAGTAGAGAACGAACGCGCCCGCGGCGTGGGGAGGACGGTCGTGGATGGCGCGAATCCGCCAGGCCGGCTCGCTCAGAAGCGCCATTCGAGGCCCACCAGCGGAAAGATTCCGAGCTGTTCGTTCGCTTCCTCGCTGTTGGCTTGACGGTTCCAGGTCGTGCCTCCGAAATTGCGGCGGTTGGTCACGTTCTGAATCCCGACAAACAGCAGCAACTCCGAGCGCGCGTAGGCGATCCGGCGATCGACCCGCACATCGATGCGGCCGTAGGCCGGTGCTCTCACGGCGTTGATCCGTGCCAGGTCGTAGACGCCCCGCCTCTGTGCACCCGACAACACGGCGTCAAACGGCGTATAGGGACGTCCACCGAGAACGGTCGCGCGGCCTGCGACTTCCCATCGGGCTCCAAGGCGCCGGCCTGCGGTGAGGTTCAGGACCACCGGATAGTCGAACGACCCGTTGCGGAGTACGCCATCGGCACCGGCGTGCCTGGCGCGGGCAAAGGCGAGATTGCCCTGCCCCCACCAGGTTCCGGTGTCCAGGCGCTCTGCCGAGAACTCCACCCCATACGCCACACCACGACCGCGGCTCTCCAGCGGGAACAGCACCTCGCGCACATTGAAGGTGTCGCCAATGTTGGCCAGCGACAGCGAGGGCACATCGCGGGACACCGGGTAGTCGCTGTAGATCTTGCGGTAGACCTCGACGCCGAGACGTGCGCCAGCGACGGGCGAATAGCTGAGCCCGCTCACCCAGTGAGTCGCACGCAGGGGCCGAAGCGTGCGGTTGGACGGGAAGGCCGCGACAAAGAGGAAAGGCGGCTGCTGCGCGTACGTGCCGAATGCCCCTGTCGCAGCAAGCTTCGCACTCAGCGTGAGTCGCGCCGACACGCGCGGACTCAGCGTCGTCCGGTCGAGATAGCTGAAACGATCGGCGCGAATGCCGACGGTCGTTTCCAGTCGGCGCGCCGGGGTGGATGTCACCTGCGCATACGCGCCGGTCTGCGGGGTCGTGTCACCGAGGCGCAACGCGATGGGGTTGGCGTCCCCTTTCGGAAAATACGGGCTGTCGGCGCCAAACGGCGAGTCAACGCGATAGCGCAGCCTGAACACCTTGTAGGTCGCGCCGGTCTGCAGCGAACCAACCCTGTTGATCGTCCGCGAGAAATCGTACTTGAAGGTTGTTTCGTCCTCTCGCGAGTCCTCGAAATACACGGTCGGGCTGTTCGCAATCAGCTCGTCAACGTCGATGCCCTGGGGCGGTACCCCGGTCCTCACCAGATCTTTGACCGTTGACCCGACCGAGGCGTACGAGTGCGTCACGCCAAGGAGTGCGACACCCTTGTCGTAGACATGCTGCCAGTTGAATCCGGTGGCGCTCCTGCGACCACGATAGCGAATGTCCAGGTTGAACACTTCTTCATCCGGCTCGCTGTCGGCCGTTCGTCCGAGGCGAATGCGATCGATCCCGGACAGGTTCACGACCCAGAGTCGGTCGCGTTCGCCAGCATCCAGGACAGCCTTGGCGTTGATGCTGTACAGCACCGGCACTCCGCCAAAGCCGATGTCGTCGGTGAAGAAGTCGAGGAAGCTGCGGCGTGCGGAGACAATCCATGAACCCCGCCCGTCACGCAGCGGGCCTTCGAGCACTCCGCCTGAGCCGGCGAACCCCACCGTCGCCCGACCGCGCACACGTTCGCGATCTCCCTCGCGCTGCGCCACCTGCAGCACGCTCGACGCCCGGTTCACATACGAGGCGGGGTATCCGCCCGTCAGGAACGTCACGTCCCGGATGACGCTCGAATCCAGAAGGCTGACAGTGCCCCCCGCAGACGCAAAATTGGCGAAGGAGTTGATGTTGGGCACCTCGACGTTGTCGACGATGAACAGGTTCTCGAGCGGGCTGCCGCCGCGCACGATGATGTCGTTGCGAAAGTCGCTCGAGCCCACGACGACGCCAGGAAGCGACTGCACGTAGCGCGAGACGTCCTGCAGGGCACCCGCGCTTCGGAAGACCGTTGCCGCGCTGATGAGAAATGCAGACGTCTTGGCTTCAATTGGCGCCTCGAGCGACGCCCCTGTGACGACCACCGACTCGGTCACAGCATCCACACGCGGCAAGTCGATATCGACCTGCCGGGTCAGACCCGCATGCACGTCGATGGGCATCGTCACCTGCGGCGGCAGGCCTGGCGGCGTGATCTCGAGACGGTAATCACCCGCACGGACATCGCCGATCCTGAACCCGCCATCCTCACCACTGATCACGCAGCGGATGGAGTCGACCACGCAGACAGTGACGAGGGGCACGGGCGCCCCGGCCGTGGTCACCCGCCCCGCAATGGCGCCGGTGCCGGTGGTGTCCTGTGCCATGACTCCCGGAGTCATAGCCGCGAAGAAGAGAGCCGCCAGCGAGAACGCGTGAGGGGCACGAAGAGCAGCACGAAGGGCCGGATTCGGGGTCACGCTGGTACAATAGAACGCTTTACGGATGGATACGCGCATGAAGACAGGACTGATCGGTTGGCGGGGGATGGTGGGCTCGGTGCTCGTGCAGCGCATGCGCGAGGAGCGGGACTTCGACGTCATCGACCCGGTGTTTTTTTCGACCTCGCAGGCCGGCGCAGCCGCCCCGCAGATTGGCAAGCCGGCTCCGGCGGTCAAGAGCGCCCATGACATCGACGCGCTGGCCGAGGCGGATGTCCTGATCTCCTGCCAGGGCGGTGACTACACCACCGAAATCTACCCGAAGCTTCGTGCCGCCGGCTGGCAGGGCTACTGGATCGACGCTGCATCAACACTGCGCATGAAAGACGATGCGGTGATCATCCTCGACCCCGTCAACCAGGATGTCATCGATCGCGCCCTGGTGGCTGGTGGAAAAAACTTCATCGGCGGCAACTGCACCGTCAGCCTGATGCTGATGTCGATGGCCGGGCTCTTTCGCGCCGGGCTGGTCGAGTGGGTCACTGCCATGACCTATCAGGCGGCGTCTGGCGCAGGCGCCCAGCAGATGCGGGAGCTGGTCTCTCAGATGGGTGTGGCCCACGCGTCGGTTTCATCGCTGCTGGCCGATCCGTCCAGTGCCATCATCGACATCGACCGGACCGTTGCCGCAACGATCCGGGGTGACCAGTTCCCGGTTACCCATTTCGGCTATCCCCTCGCCGGCAGCGTGCTGCCCTGGATCGACAAGGACCTCGGCAACGGCCAGAGCAAGGAAGAGTGGAAGGGAATGGCCGAGTGCAACAAGATCCTCGGGCGTGACGCGACCCCGCTCCCGGTAGATGGCATCTGCGTCCGCGTCGGCGCGATGCGCTGCCACTCTCAGGCACTGACGGTGAAGCTCACCGAAGACGTTCCGTTACCCGACATCGAGGCTCTGCTGGCGTCGGCACACGAGTGGGTCGATGTGATCCCCAATCAGAAGGACGCTACGCTGCGGGCGCTGACACCGGCTGCCGTCACGGGTACGCTGCGGACGCCAATTGGCCGTCTGCGCAAGCTGGCCATGGGCGGTGAGTACCTGACGGCGTTCACCGTGGGCGATCAGTTGCTGTGGGGAGCGGCAGAGCCTCTGCGTCGGATGCTGCGTATTCTGCTGGCACACCCGCAGGTCCGACCCACGGCGCGCGTCGTTGCGACCGCCCGCTGAACGAGGTTCTAGGACCCGCCAGACGAGCTGCCCGGCAGCAGCCTCGCCGCCATCAGCGCCTGCCGTGCATCCGTAAAGGGCTCGCCATCTCCGTAGGTGCCTCGGTATTCCTGCGGCAGTTCCCCGGCGATGGCGAGGCCAACAGCATCGACCACCAGTCGTCTGTCGCCATTGGCCGCGGCAAACAGCGCGTCGGCGCTGATCGGGGCGCCCAGCGTCATCATCACCCGGCTTGGCCTGATCGTCGTGTCTCCCACGGCAAAGAACGTTTCAGAGCCGATGAGCGCCGTCGGCACCACCCATGTGCCGGGACGTTCGAGATACCGCGCTACCCCGCCGAGGATCGGCTGCATGCCCCCGCTGCGACTGCGTGTGCCTTCGCCAAAGAGGATCAGTGCATCGCCGGCCTCGAGTCGCTTGTGCGCGACCTCGATGGCGTGCCTCGCGGCCCGGGCGACGTCCCTGGGGCTCATCGCAGCTTCCTCAGACGAGACGTCAGCGCTCTGGGGCACCTTGACGGTCCCGAAGCACAGGCTGGAAAAACGCCGAGTGCGGCTGGTAAACACCTTCGGGCCGGCCAGGGCCGTCAGGCGAACAGCCCATGACTCGAGCCCCGAGCGCTGCAGGAGCACCTCAATGACGTTGGCGTCGGCGTAGGACAGATGGTTCGAGGCAAAGACGACGGGGCGTCCCTCGAGCGTGCTCAGGTGTTCCCCGCCTGACAACGCAGATTCAGGATCCAGGAAGCGCTCGGCGAGCAGGTGATGAATTCGCCTGACGAGCGGATCAGGCGCGATGTAGTCCCACCCGACGTCGGCCGTGAGCCGCTCCTTGAGCCCGACGAGCGCGCCCGGACCTGCCGAAACGATCTCCCGCTCGAGTTCGTCACGCACGTCGGACAGCGTCAGAATGTCCTGGCCCCCGAGGAACTCGAGAACCGCCGATACCAGCACGTCAGCAATCGCATTCACGGTCAGTTCCTCGGCAGTCGTCCGGTCTCGATGAAACTCTGAAGCCGGTTCATCTGCTCGGTCAGCACGCCGGTGACGGCGGGAGCGAGCTGGTTGAAACCACCCTCGCTGAAGCCACCCACCGCGTAGGTCATTTCGACAACCGTTCGCGTCGAAGCCGCCTTGAACTCGACAGTCAGACTGCCGTTGACGCCGAGCGCCTGAAGCGGACCGAGGGCACCCGACAAGCGGATAGCCTCACCAGGGGCGAGATAGACAACCCGCAAGTGCTCCACCCCACCTCCATTGGGCAGGCGTTCGCAGAAGCAGCCACCGGGGCGCGCTTCGAGCGACAGGTTCGAGGCGTCTCCCGAATATGTGTGGCCCGGACTCCACCACTGGCCGATCTGGAGGAACGCCGCATAGACCTTCTCGGGAGTCGCCCGGATGTCCTTCTGCACGCGTGTCTTGAATCCTGTGGTCCCGACCTGGGCGGACGCAGCGGAAACACCGGCCAGCACCAGCAGCGACACCAGGGCGATGCGGAGAGATGTCATGCCCTATTCTGGAACAAGTGGCGGCCGGAGAGCAGGACCGGCTGGACAAAAGAAGGGCCGGCGCGCGCCGGCCCCTCCTCACACAGACGATCGTGCTTCAGTACCGATAGTGGTTGGGCTTGTACGGCCCTTCCACTGGCACGCCGATGTAGTCGGCCTGATCCTTGGAGAGCGTGGTCAGCTTGACGCCCAGATGATCGAGGTGGAGACGCGCCACCTCTTCGTCAAGCGCCTTGGGCAGCATCGTGACCGAGATGCCGTACTTCTCGGCGTTGGCGTGCAGTTCGAGCTGTGCCAGCACCTGATTGGTGAACGACGCCGACATCACGAAGCTCGGGTGTCCGGTTGCGCAACCCAGGTTGAGCAGGCGTCCTTCGGCCAGCACCATGACGCTGTGGCCATCAGGAAACTTGAATTCGTCGTACTGCGGCTTGATGTTGATGCGCTCGATGCCCTTGGTCTTCTTCAGGCCGGCCATGTCGATTTCATTGTCGAAGTGACCGATGTTCCCGACGATGGCCTTGTCCTTCATGCGGGCCATGTGCTCGACCGTGATGATGTTGAAGTTGCCGGTCGCCGTCACGAAGATATCCGCGGTGGACACGACATCTTCGAGGGTCTTCACCTCGAAGCCCTCCATCGCCGCCTGCAGCGCGCAAATCGGGTCGATTTCGGTGACGATGACCCGGCAGCCCTGTCCGCGCAGCGCCTGTGCGCAGCCCTTGCCCACTTCTCCGTAGCCAAGCACCAGGGCGACCTTACCGCCAAGCATCACGTCGGTCGCACGAGCCAGGCCGTCCGGCAGCGAGTGGCGGCAGCCGAAGATGTTGTCGAACTTGCTCTTGGTCACCGAGTCGTTGACGTTGATGGCCGGGAAGAGCAATGTGCCGGCATCCTTCATCTGGTAGAGACGGTGGACACCGGTCGTCGTTTCCTCGCTGACGCCCCGGATACTCTTCGCGACGGCAGTCCATCGACCGGGGTTGGCCTTGAGTTCACGGGTCAGGGTGGCAAGAATGACCCCCCACTCCTCAGGCTCCTTGTCCGGGTTGAATGACGGCACCGTGCCAGCCTTCTCATACTCGGCGGCCTTGTGCACGAACAGCGTCGCGTCCCCGCCATCGTCGACGATCAGCGTCGGGCCAGAACCATCCGGCCAGACCAGCGCTTCGACCGTGCACCACCAGTACTCGTCCAGGGACTCACCCTTCCACGCAAACACCGGGATGCCCTTCGGCTGAGCCACGGTGCCACCGGTTTCGGGACGGCCCACCACCACGGCGGCGGCCGCGTGATCCTGCGTCGAGAAGATGTTGCACGACACCCAGCGGACGTCTGCTCCAAGGTCGGCCAGGGTTTCGATGAGCACTGCCGTCTGGATGGTCATGTGCAGGCTGCCCATGATGCGGGCGCCAGCCAGCGGCTTCTTGCCCGCGTAGCGGGTGCGAAGCGCCATCAATCCGGGCATCTCGTGCTCCGCGAGCCTCATTTCCTTACGCCCCCACTCGGCCAGGCCCAGATCGGCGACCTTGAACGCGGGACGTCCCGCCTGTGTCGCCGTCTCGAACGCGTGCCTCTTCTCGGTCAGAACTGTTGCCATTGCTATCTCCTCACATCGACTCGCGGCGTCACGTCGCGGGTCATTCACACCAGTGACGGACCTGAAGGTCCGCCCTACGAAAGAACTTTCATTGCCGTTGCCGCAAAGAGTCCGGGCCCCCGCGCATCGGGATCGACCGGCAGGGAATGCACCCGTACCGCGTCGAACCCGGCACCGGCCAGATACCGTCCAATCTGCTTTTCCGAAAAACCCAGCCACACATGGCCCATGTGCTGCTGATATTCGGTGCGCTCGTGCGGCTGCATGTCGACCACCAGGATGCGTCCTCCGGGCCTGAGCGCGCGCGCCGCCTCGGCGAGGGCCCGGGCCGGATCCGGCGAGTAGTGCAGGACGAGCGACAGCATCGCCGCGTCGAGCTCTCCATCCGCGATCGGCAGCGCCTCGAGGTGGCCTTCTCGCACGTCCACGTTGTCGGTTCCCGCAAGCCGCGTCCGCGCCGCGTCCAGCATGTCCGATGACGCATCGACGGCGATGATGCGCGCCACGTGGGGAGCCACCGTGGCTGAGAGCTGCCCGGTCCCGCATCCCAGATCGCCCACCGTGAGCGTTGGGTCAATGAGTCCCAGCACGGCCCAGAGATAAAAGGAGTCCCCGAACAGTCCTTCGCGGATGTGGTCCCACCCGGCGGCTGCGGTTGCAAAGAACTCTTCTGACTTCACTCGTCGCCGTGCCAGTACCCCACGCAGGCGCTGTTCGTCGTGAGCCGCGGACCGCGTGCCTGTGACCTGTTCGCGGATGATCGGCCACAGCTGTCTGGCACCCTCGTCGAGATCCTCGGCGGACATGCTGTAGAAGCGGCTCGTTGCATCACGTCGTGACGCGACCCAGCCATCGTCGGCCAGCGTCTTCAGCTGCCGGCTCACGCTGGACTGTGGCATCTGGAGCACCGCGCACAGTTCTGACACCGTGAGTTCATGCTTCTCGAGCAGCACGAGGATGCGGCAGCGAGTGGGGTCGGCGAGCGCCGACATGTGATCCAGAATTGCAACCATTAATCCGTAAATCCGGATTTAGTGTTTCATATCCGGTCGACCCGGTCAACACTCTCCGAGGTGCGGGCCGCACTCACAATCCCGTGAGACCGTGCTCCGCTTCGGGGCACGGGGATGGCGTCGTTCTGCGTGATGCCGTGCAGGAACGACGGGGACGCGGGTTGCAGCGCCTGAAGCGTGCCTCCCTTTGCGTACCGGACGCTGCTGACATCGGCGATCCTCGGGCTCCTGGCGTGCGCCGGACCCACCGCCCCGAGCACGGTGTCGGGCGCCACGTCGACCACCGCCGCAACCGCCGCTTCCACCTCGACCTCTCCGGCCACTGCCACTCAGGTGGCGTCGGTCCTGGCAATGACCAACGCAGAACGTCGCCGTGCCGGAGTTCCAGCGCTGCAGGAGAACCCCAAACTGACCACCGCCGCCCAGCTCCAGTCAGATCAGATGGGCAGCGCGAGTCAGATGGACCATGTGCTTCCGGGAGCGCCGTACCCCAGCCCGTCGGACAGGCTGGCGGCGGTTGCCTACTCATGGGCGGCCTACGGCGAGAACGTCGCCATGGGGCAACGCTCGGAGGCCGAAGTGGTGTCAGCCTGGATGAACTCCGCGAGTCACCGGGCAAACATCCTCAACCCGTCCTATACGGAGTTTGGGTTCGGGGTGGCGAAGGACGCCAACGGACGACCGTACTACGCAGAGATGTTCGGCCGTCCCCGGTAGGAATCAGAGCTCGGCTTCGAGCTTCCCCACCAGCACGTCGAGTTCGGCCGTGACGGCCCTGACGGTGTCGGGCCGGCTCAGGTCAACACCCGCGCGCGCGAGCAGTGCCATCGGATAGTCACTGCCGCCCGAACTCAGCAGGGCCAGATACTTCTGAACCGCCGCGTCGCGCGTCGACCCGTCCTGCGCGCGAATCCCCTGCATCAGGCTCGCGGTGGACGCAAAGCATGTCGCGTACTGGTAGACGTAGTAGGGCGTGCTGAAGAAGTGCGGGATGCGTGCCCACGTCACCCGTGACAGTTCCTCTTCATCGATGACATCCCCGTAGTACTCGCGCAGCAGGGTCGCATAGAGTGCGTTCAACACGTCGGCCGTGATCGGCTGATCCCGCTCGACCAGGCGGTGCGCCTGCAACTCGAAGTCGGCAAAGAGCACTTGCGTGTAGAAGGTGCCGGTAATGCTGTCGATGGCGTGCTGAAGCAGGACGGCGCGCTCGGCGCGACTGCTGGCACGTTCGAGCATCAGGTCCAGAAACAGGGCCTCGCTGAGCGTGGACGGCACCTCGGCAACGAAGATCGTGTAGCCGGCATACACGAACGGCTGGGCACGATGCGACAGCAGCGTGTGCATGGAGTGCCCCATTTCGTGTGCCAGCGTAAAGACAGAGTCGAGCGTTTCGTTGTAGTTCAACAGCATGTACGGATGTGTTCCGTACACAGGCGCCGAGTACGCGCCGCTTCGCTTTCCCGCATTCTCGAAGACGTCAATCCACCCGCCCTGAAACGCACGCCTCACGTTGTCCTGGTAGTCGGAGCCGAGCCGGGCACACGCGTCGACGATCCAGCTTCCAACCTCGTCATACGGATACCGCGCGTCGTGATCGACGAGGGAAACCGAGAAGTCGAAGATTCGGTAGGTCGGCATTCCCAGCACGCGCCGACGCAGGCGGTGGTAGCGCCGCAGCGGTTCGACCCCGGCCTTGGCCTCGTGGATCAGGTTCTCCACCACCGTCGTGGGAATGTTGTTGCCGTGGAGCGCGGCATCAAGGGTCGACGCGTAGCCACGCGCCCGGGCATGAAACCAGTCGCGCTGCAGTACGCCGTTGTAGAGAGCGGCATAGGTGTTCTGGTTGTCGGCAAACGTCTTGTGAAACGCCCGGTAGGCCGTCGCGCGATCCTCCTGCACCCGGTTGGTTTCGAGCAGGGCGCGATACTGCCCGTACGTCAGCGTCACCTCCTGGCCGGCGCTCAGGGTGATCGACGGGAACTTGATGTCGGCGGTGGTCAGTGCGGAATAGCTGTCGTAGGGAACGCTGCCGGAGCGACCCGCAAACGACATGAGACGCTCCCCGGACGCGTCGAGCACGTGCTCCTGCTCGTGGAAGAGGCTCTCGATCGCAAACCGGTAGACGGCCAGGTCTGCGTCGGACTCCACCCAGCCACGGACAGTCGCAACCGGAATCTCGAGCAGTTCGGGGTTGAACCACGAACTCGCCTGGTGCTGGCGGGCGAAGAGAATCTGCACCTGCTGGCGACGCGCATTGATCTGGTTGTTGCGCTGGTCCTGATCGTAGTGCAGGGACGCAAAGTACCAGACGCGATAGCTGAGCGCTCCCATCGCGTCCATCGCCCGGAAGGCTTCGAGGAGGCGGCGTCCACCTTCAGCCAGGGTGCCCCGGAACGACGTGAAGGCGTCAACCGCCTGTTCGAGCTCGGCGTAGCTCCGCTGCCACGCGTCCCAGTCTGCGCAGACGTCGTCCAGGTTCCACTTGTAGCGATCCGGGACCGACTCGCGAGCAGGCACGCCACCTGCGCCAGGGCGGAAGGGGTCCAGAGGTGGCACGGTGACTCTCCCTAGGCGATACCGACGCCGACGTTCGAACGCAGCAGGTCGAGCAGCGCGTCGTACCGCGCATCGAGAGGGGTGCTGTGGCGCGGCTTGGCAAGTGCCGCCTCGATCGCCGGTGGCAACGGGACGTCGTCTCCGATTGCGGGGCCGACCACGTCACGGAACTTGGCGGGATGCGCCGTCGCGAGGAACACCCCGCGGGCCTGCGGCCCGGCCGCTTTAAGCGCGTCGTTCAAACCAAGCCAGGCAATCGCACCGTGCGGATCGAGCAGGTATCCGTAGCGGCGATAGACGCGCCCGATCTCGGCCACCACCGTCGAGTCGTCATAGACAGCGCCGGTGACGTCGGCGCGAATCGCGTCGATGTCGTCGTTGTAGAGCGCGCGGATCCGCTCGAAGTTGCTCGGCGCCCCCACGTCCATCGCGTTGGCCACTGTGCGAACAGACGCACGCGGGCTGTAGATGCCCGTCCGCAGGTATTCGGGAACCACGTCGTTCACGTTGGTGGCCGCCACAAACTGCGATACGTGCAGGCCGAGGCGCTTGGCGATGAGCCCGGCGGTCAGATTCCCGAAATTGCCGCTCGGCACCGACACGATCGGGCCCGAACGCCCGTTCGCGCCTCCCGCGGCCGAGCCGAGTCGCGCCAGCAGGAAGTAATAGAACACCTGCGGCAGCAGCCTCCCCAGGTTGATCGAGTTCGCCGGCGTCAGCCACACGTGCCTGCGCAACTCGTCATCGGCGAACGCCTGCTTGACCAGCCGCTGGCAGTCGTCGAAGGTGCCTTTGACGGCGATGGCCAGCACGTTGTCGCCGAGCGAGGCCATCTGCGCTTCCTGGACATCGCTGACCTGGCCCTCTGGATACAGGACGACGACGCGCGTGTCAGGCACGCGATGAAAGGACTGTGCGACGGCGCTGCCGGTGTCTCCGGAGGTGGCGACCAGAATGGTCAGCGGCGTACCGTCCGTGAAGTGGTGCAGCAACCGCGCCTGGACGCGCGCCCCCACGTCCTTGAACGCGAGCGTTGGCCCGTGAAAGAGCTCCAGCGCCCAGATGCGATCGGTCACCTGAACCAGCGGGATGGGAAAATCGAGCGCCTGCGCAATGAGCGGATACAGGACGCTCTCGGTAATCTCGCCCTTCAGCAGATGCTCGCCGACGATGGTGCCGATGCCAACCAGGTCGTTGGCACGAATCGCCTCGAGGGCCGCGCGTGGCAGCGGGTCGAACCGCTCGGGAAAATACAGCCCCCCGTCGGGCGCAGTCCCGGCAAACAGAGCGTCGATAAACGGGACGGCTGGTGCCGCGCCCCTGGTACTAATCCATTTCATGCGATGCAGATGCCGGCAGAGCGGTGGGCCCTCGCCAGAGAAGGGATCATACAGGGATCAGGCCTGCGCCGGCTCGGGACGAATCGGAGTCGGACGGCCCTTGTCGTCGACCGCCACCAGCACGACCTCGGCCTCGGTCACCATGACGTGCTCACCCCGTCCCGGCGTCGAGCGGCCGTTGACGCCCCACCGCTCGGCGATCACCGACACCTTGACCGTCACGGAAGTGCGGCCCACGCGCACCGTCTCGGTGTAAAAGCTCACGACGTCACCCACAAAGACCGGGTCGTGAAACTCCACTTCCCGCATGGCCTTCGTCACGTAGCGGCACGGGCCGGCCTTGCGGGCCTCTACCGCCGACGCGAGGTCGATGTTCGACAGAATCACGCCGCCGAAGATCGTCCCGTAGGCGTTGGTGTCCTTGGGCAGCAGCAGCACCTTGATAGCCGGGACGCGGTCGCTCATGACGTTCCCATTCTTCTCCACCTCGCTCGACCGGCTCAATCCAATTCGAGGCAGCGATGTGCAGGAGACCGACGTGAATCGGTGACGATTCGTCGTTGACATTTGACGCGCAGGCTTTACGCTGTACCGTGACGATGAGTAACGCTACTGCTACCAACGGACGCGCAACCGCGGTGCCTTCCGGCACCGCGTCGACGTCGGCCTGGAGTGTCCACGACGCCAGCGAACTGTACGAAGTTCCGCGCTGGGGCAACGGCTACTTTTCGGTCAACCAGGCTGGCCACGTGGCCGTGCACCCGACCAAGGAGCCGTCGCGCGGCATCGATCTGAAGGAACTGGTCGACCGTCTGCAACTGCGCGGCATCAGTCTTCCGGTCCTCATCCGTTTCACCGACATCGTCAAACATCGGCTCGGCGACATCCACAACGCGTTTCAGGCGGCGATCGCGCAGCACCAGTACCAGGGCGGGTACAGCTGCGTGTATCCGATCAAGGTGAACCAGCAGCGGCAGGTCGTCGAAGAGGTGCTGAACTTCGGCCGGCCATATGGCTTCGGTCTCGAGGCGGGATCCAAACCGGAACTGCTCGCCGTCATTGCGGTGGCCGACAACGAAACGCCGATTATCTGCAACGGATTCAAGGACGCCGAGTTCATCGAAACCGCGATGCTGGCCCACAAGATGGGCCGCAACATCATTCCGGTCGTCGAGAAGTACACCGAACTCAATCTGATCCTGGAGGCCGCAGAAAAATACAACGTCCGGCCCCAGATCGGCATGCGCGTGAAGCTGGCGTCACGCGGCAGCGGGCGATGGCAGTCCTCAGGCGGATTCCGGTCGAAGTTCGGCCTGACGGTCACCGAAATCATGCGCGGCCTCGAGGAGCTGAAGAGCCGCAACATGCAGGACTGCCTCAAGCTCCTGCACTTCCACCTCGGCAGCCAGATCACCAACATCCGCATCGTGAAGGGCGCCCTGAACGAGGGCGCGCGCGTCTACACCGAACTGGCCAAGCTTGGTGCGGGGCTGAAGTACCTGGATGTGGGCGGCGGGCTCGGCGTGGACTACGACGGCTCGCAGACAAACTTCGAGTCGAGCATGAACTACACGCTCGAGGAATACGCCAACGACGTCGTCTACCACATCCAGAGTGTGTGCGACGAAGCGAGCGTGCCGCACCCGACGATCATCTCGGAGAGCGGACGAGCGGTCGTCGCCTATCACAGCCTGCTGGTGTTCAATGTCCTCGGGGTCTCGGGCTTTGGCGACGAGAAGATTCCGACCTCTGCCAACCCGGACTGGGAGCAGCCGGTCGCGGACCTGATCGAGACGTACAACAACGTCACCGCCCGAAATGCCCTCGAGGCCTTCCACGACGCGCAACAGGCGCTCGACATGGCGCTCTCGCTCTTCAACGGTGGCTACCTGCCGCTCGAGCAGCGGTCGCTCGCCGAGAATCTGTTCTGGGCAACATGCACGAAGCTCCAGAAGATTGCCCAGACGATGGGCGAGGTGCCGGAGGACCTGCAGAACCTGGACGAGCAGCTGTCCGACACCTACTTCTGCAATTTTTCGCTGTTTCAGTCGATCCCCGACAGCTGGGCCATCAAGCAGCTCTTTCCGGTGATGCCCATCCATCGCCTCAACGAGAAGCCGCTCAATCATGCGGTGCTCGGCGACATCACGTGCGATTCCGACGGAAAGCTCGACCGTTTCGTCGACCGGCGTGACGTGAAGCGCACGCTCCCGCTGCACACCGTCAACGGCAAGCCGTATTACCTGGGCGTGTTTCTCATCGGGGCCTATCAGGAGATCCTCGGCGACCTCCACAACCTCCTCGGCGATACCCACGCGGTGCACGTCAGCATGGACGAGAACGGCGCCGCGCGACTGGACGCCCTGATCAAGGGCGACACGGTGCGAGAGGTGCTCGACTACGTCGAGTTCGACGCCGAAGCGCTTCTTGGCAAGCTGCGCACCGACGTCGAAACCGCGGTGCACGCCGGCAGGATGGACTATGAGGGTGCCGGCCAGCTGCTCCGCTTCTACGAAGACGGGCTCCACGGCTACACCTATCTCGAGGGCTAGTTCCTGGTTGCTGGTTGCTGGTTGCTGGTAGCTGGTAACTGAACTGGTAACCAGCTACTTCGCAGTCGTCGTGTAGACCGCCAGCCCGCCCAGCACGAGCACGAGTCCGACCACGCCCACCGGGCCGGGCAGCGCCCCGCCGAGAAACAGCACTTCTCCGCCAAGGCTGAACGCCGTGTAACCTGCCTGCGTCGCATCCACTTTGGCGATCAGGTTCGGGTCACGGCCAGCACTCTGTCTGGCCACGAGAAAGATGCTGGTGCCGATGACGGTTCCACAGAGCGCCACGATCAGCGTGCCGACCACCTGTTGCGTCGTTGGAACGGGGGTGTGCGGCAGCAGCAGGACCGCAATCCAGAACGGCACAGAGCCGATCGTCATCAACAACACTCTCGCTGAGGCGTCAGCAGAGATCGGGTCGTCGAGGGCGGGGATCCACCCACGCCCGCCGTTGCGCCCTTCCTGCACGAGCTGATTGCCGATCGGGTACGCAAACGCCGCGATCAGCACCGGCATCACGCCGAGGAACTGCGCCGTGGAGGACGCCGATCTGTGGTCCAGATTCACCAGCACGATGCCGGCGAAGATGAGGAGCAGGAGGGCGATGCCTGAGCGCCGGACGCGTGCGCCAAACATGCGCAGCACGATCGGCGAGGCGAGGATGGTGAACTGCATGGTGCACGCGACAATCCACCCGGGTGCGCGCGTCGACGCAAAGCTCAAGCTGGCGTAGAAAGCTCCATAGCCAATCGAACCTGCCAGCACCCAGAACGCCGCATGACGCCTGAAGGCGGACAGTACCTGCGGGAGGGTTCCCTTGATAGTGAACCACCCCCCCAGCAGCACCAGCGCCCAGGCGTAGCGGAGCACCGCCGTCCAGACCCAGTGTCCGCCGGCCAGGCCGATGGCCCGGTTGACGACAAAGGTGGTGCTGAAAAAGAGGGCTGACACCAGCCCCAGCAGAATTGCGGTGGCGGTTGAACTACGAGGCACGCCGCTTCTGATCATAGAAGCGGCGACAGGCGCGCTGGAAGCGCTCGTTCAACGGGCCGGCCACCTCGGGGGGGACGGGCCCCAGACGCACCCACTGCGACTGTGCGGCGCGAATCTCCTGATCCGCGGCGCGCCAGCGCGCTTCGTCCGCTTCCGCCGACTTGGTGCCGCCGCTCATCGTGTTGGACGCCAAGCGCTCGCGCCATTGCTTCGCCAGCAGCTCAGTGGGCGATAGCGCAGCCTGCGGGGCTGCGGCTTGAGAGCTCAGGAGCTGTTCGACCCGACTGACCAGTTTTTCCATGCGCTGACGCGTGGTTTCGGGATCGAGATCGGTGCCAGCGAAAGCACCCGGCCAATGCGAGACGAGGCGGCCGAGGGTGTGATGAAACCGGCCGGTCAGATCCTGCTGCAGATGACGCGGTAGTTCGGGGGCCTGCTGCCAGTCATTCCTGGCCAGCTGCACCGTGGCGTAGAGCCCCTCCGGGGCCTCCCCGGCGGGTGCATCGCCGGCGGGCAGAAGCGCCTGCAGCCGCTGGAGCACCGACTCGCGTGGGGCGGCCTTGGCGAGCAGGTCGACCTGATCGCGGTGCTTGTAGCGTTCGAAGAACTGATCACAGGCGGCGCGAAAACGCTGCCACACCACCTCGGATTTTGCGCGGCGAACCGGCCCGATCGTCTTCCACTCGCCCTGGAGCGTGCGAAGCGCGGACGCCGTCGCCTCCCACTCGGTCGACAAGGCGAGCGACTCCGCGCGTTCGCAGAGCGCTTCCTTCCTGGTCAGGTTGGCGGCCCAGTCTTCCTTGCGGTGCTTGAGGTCTTCCTGACGCCTCGTGAAGAAGCGATCGCAGGCTCCGCGGAAGCGCTCCCAGATCGCCTTCTCGTGACCACGGCTCACCGCGCCAATCGATTTCCACTCGGCCTGAAGCTGCTGAATGACCGTCGCTGTCTTCACCCATTCAGTGGAGTCGGCGAGGCTTTCAGCCTTCTCGCAGAGCGCCTGTTTACGCGCCAGGTTCGTGATGCGCTCTTCCTGCTGCGCGGCGAAATGGGTGGACGTTCGGTTGAACACCTCGTCTTGCGCCGTCTTGAATCGCTTCCACAGGGCTTCTCCCTGCGCGCGCGGGGCCAGCGCGACTACCTTCCAGCGGCCCTGAAGTTCGCGCATACGTCGCGCCGCAATGTCGAGCTTCTCCTCGGCTTTGAGCGCTTCCATCTCCTTGCACAGCTCTTCCTGCACCTGAAGATTGGCCCAGCGCTGCCACTCATCAGCGTCGCGAAGCTCCTGCACGCGAGGACCGAGCGCGGTGCGGGCGGCTTCGAGCCGACGATGGATTTCCTGGCGGTCCTGCTTGGAGGGGACCGCAGAGCGCGTTTCGAGGGCAGCCTTGATGTCGCGCAGCGCCTTGTCGCCGCTCTTGAGGGACAAGGTCTCGGCGGTCATCAGCCCCTCGAGCTGCCGGCACAGCTGCTGCAGCCGCCGAAGATTGTCGGCCTCCTGCTTCGTACGAACCTGCTGCTGCTCCTGCTCCTTTTCCTCGAGTACCGTCACCGCCCGTTCAAGCCGCTCCGCGGCAGCAGGATTGGTGTCGCCAAACTCACGCAGGACATCCGCATCGCGCCGTACACCGCGCCAGCGGGACAAGGTTTCCTCGAGCGGCAACCCCGCCGCCAGGATCTGCTCGACCTCGGTGGCAAGCGAGTCGAGACGGGCCGAGGCGCTCTCGGCCAGACGTCGACGACGTCCACGATCCTCGAAGGTCCGGCAGGCGTCCTGGAATCGACGATTCAGCGATGCGGCATACTCCGACGGCATGGCGGGAAGCGAATCCCAGCGCACCTTGAGTTCGGCAATGTGATCATCGGCCTGCGGGCCGTCGAGTTGCTCGATCGCCTCGCAGATGGCCATCCGATCGGCCTGCTCGCGCCTCAGGGTGCCGGCCCGTTCGTCCTCTGCCGCGCGTTCGCGTTCACGCTCTGCGATCGCCTCGCGAGCCGCGTCGGAAGCGGCTTCAAACTGTTGCACCAGCGGCTCGTCGATCTCGACGTCGGCGTTGAACTCCGCCCATGCCAGACGTTGAGCCGAGAGGGCCGTCGTGGCCTCGAGCGGATCGCGAAGCGTCACCACCGCCTCGACCTGGGCAATCAGCGAGTCGGCCCGTGCGCGGTCGCCTGCTGACATCCTGGGCGCCTCTGCGACGCGGGGAGGCTGCGCGGATTCCTGGGCCAGGCGCAGCCTGGTCCGAGCCCGCCGGGCAGCCACCTTGTTACGCGCGCGCTGTCCGATCGAGGCGACCGCCTCCGGGTCCGTCACACGCTCCAGCGCAGCTACCGCCACGTCTGTGTGCTCGGCCTTCAGGGCGACGTTCTGGAGCTCCTCCACGTCGACCAGTCGGGCAAGGGCCGTCAGGCGGGTGGCACCGTCAGCGGCATGTCGGCTGATCGAGCCAAGAGCGCGTGCGTCGGTGACCGCGTCGACCACGGCCATGCGCACTTCGGCGCTGGCATTGTCGCGGGCAATCGCCACAAGTTCTTTGGTTCTATTGAGTTCAACGAGAGCACGAACGGCATCGAGGGCGGCACCGGCAGTGGTCGCCTCGGCGGCGAGTCCAGTGACCGCACGGACCGCGTCCGCCCGGACGTCATCGTCAGGGTCAGTCCTGGCGATCTCGGCGAGCGCAGACACCGAATCGAGCCGGCCAACGGCGGCCCGGCGGACTCGGGAGTCACCATCGTCGCGCGCCAGACTGAGGACGACGTCGCCCTCGGTTGCGCCAAGTTCAAACACGGCAGCCGCTCGAACCGTCGGGTCCGAGTGCTTCCACTTTGGCAGGGGACGAAGCTTTTCCAGAATACCCATCGCGTCTATGCCGTCACTAGTCGAACCCCGAAACCCGTAAGTGGGGACAATTTCTTGGATCGTCTCGACCAGATATCCGTAGGCGGCAAAGCCCAACTCTACGCCAAGTGCATGGCCGCCAGGCCGTGTTGCGTTTTGTGCAGAATAGGTACCAGATCCTGCCCCGGTCTCAGTTTACCCCCTCCGGTAAAGCAAAAGGGGGAGCCACGGACCGCCCGAGGCGTGCCCGTGACTCCCCCGGTGGGACCGAACCCCTATCCCCTATCCCCTAATCCTCTATCCCCTAGGGGCTCACTTCACAAACAACATCTCGCGGTAGGTTGGCAGCGGCCAGAGTTCGTGCGGGGTGCTGACCTCGATCTCGTCGCCGAGTTCGCGCAACTTGCCCATGGCGGGGACGATCTTGTCCCGCATGTACTTGGCGTGCTTGTCCGACGACCCACCCGCGTGGGTCAGGAGCTTGGCCAGCTGGTCCGCCTGGGCTTTGAACTTGTCGGCCAGCTTCGCGTAGCCGGCGAGCAGCTTCTTGCCTTCAGCCGATTTCGCCCCCGCCGCCTTGACGGCTGACACGCTCTGGGCAATCTGCTTCTGGTACTCGAGCGCGGCCGGCAGGATGTAGCGGTTGGCCATCAGCACCATCAGCTGGCCTTCGACGTTGATCGTCTTGTTGTAGGCCTCGAGGAAGATCTCGTAGCGGGCGTGCACTTCACGCTCGTTGAGCACCTTGAAGCGCTCGAACAGCTTGATCGCGGCCGGCGTCACCATTTCAGGCAGCGCGTCCACCGTGTTCTTGTGGTTCAGGAGCTTGCGTTTGGCGGCTTCCTTCTGCCAGGCGTCTGAGTAGCCGTTGCCATTGAAGATGATCCGCTTGTTGTCCTTGATCATCCTGGTCAGGAGCTTGGCCACCGCCTTGTTCAGGTCCTCGCCCTTGGAGGTGGCGGCTTCGAGCTCGTTGGCGACGTATTCGAGCGAATCCGCCATCGCCAGGTTCAACACCGTGTTCGGGAACGCGATGTTCTGACCGGACGAGACGGCCCGGAACTCGAACTTGTTGCCGGTGAAGGCAAACGGGCTGGTACGGTTGCGGTCGCCCGCGTCACGCGGCAGCTTCGGGAGCACGCTGACTCCGATGTCGAGCGTTCCACCCTGCTTGGTCGACTTCGCCCCGCCCTTCTCGATTTGCTCGAAGATGTCGGTCAGCATGTCGCCGAGGAAGACCGAGAGGATGGCCGGCGGCGCTTCGTTGGCACCGAGGCGGTGATCATTCCCTGCGCTGGCGATCGTCGCCCGGAGCAGACCCTGCCACCGGTCCACACCACGGAGCACAGCGGCGCAGAAGACCAGGAACTGCGCGTTGTCGTGCGGTGTGTCGCCGGGACCCAGGAGGTTGTTGCCGAACTCGTCTGAGAGTGACCAGTTGTTGTGCTTGCCCGAGCCGTTCACGCCGGCGAAGGGCTTTTCGTGGAGCAGGCAGGCGAGGCCATATTTCGGCGCAATCTTCTTCAACATCTCCATCGTCATCATCTGGTGATCGACGGCGAGGTTGGCATTCTCGAAGACCGGCGCCACTTCGTACTGGCTCGGCGCCACCTCGTTGTGGCGCGTCTTGATCGGCACCCCGACCTTGAAGAGCTCGAGTTCGGCTTCGGCCATGCACGCCAGCACGCGCTCGGGAATCGTACCGAAGTACTGGTCTTCCATCTCCTGACCCTTGGGCGGGGTTGCGCCAAAGAGCGTGCGGCCCGCATTGATCAGGTCAGGACGAGCGAAGAAGAAGTTGCGGTCGATGAGGAAGTACTCCTGCTCGGGACCGCAGGTCGCAAAGACGCGTTCGGCGGTGGAGCCGAACAGCTTCAGGACGCGGACCGCCTGCTTCGACACGGCTTCCATCGACCGCAGGAGCGGAGTCTTCTTATCGAGTGCCTCACCCGTCCAGCTCACAAAGGCGGTCGGGATGACGAGCGTGACGTTGTTGCCGTTGACGTGGAGCCAGGGCGGGCTGGTCGGGTCCCATGCGGTGTATCCGCGGGCCTCGAACGTGGAGCGCATGCCGCCGGACGGGAAGCTCGACGCGTCAGGTTCGCCCTTGATGAGTTCCTTGCCGCGGAACTCGACGATGGCGCCACCCTCGCTCGTGGGCGAGAGGAAAGAGTCGTGCTTCTCGGCAGTGATCCCGGTCAGCGGCTGAAACCAGTGGCAGTAGTGGGTGGCGCCGTGCTCGACAGCCCAGTCCTTGAGCGCGTTGGCCACGGCGTCAGCCGTGGACAGGTCGAGCGCTTCGCCGCGGGTAATCGTCGCGCGCAGCGCCCGATAGGCGGCTTTGGGCAGGCGCTCCTGCTGGGCCTTGTCGTTGAAGACCAGGCTGCCGAACAGTTCACCGGCCTTGCCGAGCGGCACCTGGGTGCGCCCTTCGGTCATGGACCACTCGCGGATGCTCTTGATGGCTTCGGAAAGTGCTGCAGATCCCATCGTGGGGTTGTCCTTTCGTCTGTTGAAGAAGTCCGGACGCTCGGGCAATGATGCGCGACGCCGTAAGCCAATTATGCACAGCCGGAATGCCAGTTCGCAATGAAACACCCGTTAAATTCAGTTCATCTTGGCAATTGATGCAAACTGATCCCCTCAATCGTGCACGCTAAGCACTATTCTGTGGCCACAAGGCGGCCGCGACGCGACGATCCGGGTCCCACGGTCGCAGATTCGTGCACGCGCGAACACGAGCCGGTTATTTTCAGGCGATCTAATTGACATGATCATATCGATATATGTAAATTCATCGAATACATGCAGGCGCCGTCCGCCCTCTTCCGCCTTCTCGGCGAGCCCACGCGTCTCCGCCTGCTCCGCATCCTCGCCCAGGACCGCTTCAACGTCACCGAGCTGACCGCCATCCTCGGCGCCGCCCAGTCCAACGTCTCGCGTCACCTCACCCTCCTCAAGGACGCCCGACTCATCGCCGAGTCACGCGAAGCCGGCTTCGTCTACTACAGGCTCGCCGACGATGCCCGCTCGAACGGCCACGCCCCGCTGTGGGCGATGCTGGACGTCCAGTTTGCCGAGGCCAGCGAGGATCGCACCGTGCAGCAGGACGATGCCCGGCTGCAGGAAGTGCTCCGGCTGCGCAAGGAAGACTTCGACACCCATGGCGACGTGCGACAGCTCGTCCCGGGACGCAGCTGGGCCGCATGGTCGCGCGCCCTCGGGCATCTGCTCCCCGCCCTCGATGTCGTCGACATCGGGTGCGGCGAGGGCTACCTCACCATCGAGGCCGCGTCGTGGGCCAGGACGGTGATTGGCGTCGATCGCTCAGACGAGGTACTCGAACGAGCCAAGGCGCTCGCGGCACGCCGACGCGTCAGCAATGTTGAATGGCGAAAAGGCGACCTGACCCGCCTGCCCCTGCGGGACGAGTCGCTCGACGTGGCGCTCCTCTCCCAGACCCTGCACCACGCCAACGACCCGGAGCGGGCCGTGGCCGAAGCCGCCCGAGTGCTCCGGCCGGGCGGACGCCTGGTCGTCCTCGACCTCAAGGCACACACCCAGGGCTGGGTGCAGCAACGCTTCGGGGACAAGCACCTGGGTTTCTCGCAGGACGAACTCAAGACGCTGCTGACCGCCGCAGGGCTCACCCACACCCGCGGCCAGGTGGGTGCCGCCAAGGCCGGCGATCCCTTCACGGTTCTGGTCGCATCGGCCACCAAACCCCTGCCGCGGCCGGCCACCAATCTCGACCGTCGTTCCGGTCGGGAGTCACACCGCTCTCGCTGATTCAGCGGCTCAGGACACGATCTCCAGGACCCCCATGACCACGACCGAACACCTTCAGACCCTGCTCGCCCGGCGCATCCTGATCCTCGATGGCGCCATGGGCACGATGGTGCAGCGCTACCGCCTGAGCGAGGCGGACTTCAGGGGCGACAGGTTCAAGGAGCACCCGCGTGATCTGAAAGGCAACAACGACCTGCTCCTGCTGACACGCCCGGACGTGATCGGCGAGATCCATCGGCAGTACCTCGAGGCTGGCGCCGATATCGTCGAGACCAACACCTTCAGCAGCACGTCCATCGCCCAGGCCGATTACGGCCTCGAGCACCTCGCCTACGAAATGAGCCTGGCAGGGGCCCGCGTCGCGCGAGAGGCCGCCGATGAGTGGACCGCGCGGACGCCCGACCGTCCACGCTTCGTGGCTGGCGCCATCGGGCCCACGAACCGGACGTTGTCGATCTCGCCAGACGTCAACAACCCGGCATTTCGTGCCGTCACCTTCGACGAGGTGCGCGACGGATATCGCGAGCACGTGCGCGGCCTGGTCGATGGCGGGTCAGACCTGCTGCTGATCGAAACCATCTTCGACACGCTGAACGCCAAGGCCGCGATCGCTGCGGTGATGGATGTCTTCGACGAGCGCGGGATCTCGCTGCCGATCATGATTTCAGTCACGATCACCGATCGCAGCGGGCGCACCCTGTCGGGACAGACGCTGGACGCATTCCTCGTCTCGATTCAGCACGCGCGCCCGTTCAGCGTCGGCCTCAACTGCGCGCTCGGCGCCCGCGACATGCGTCCCTATCTCGCCGAACTGGCTCGCCTGTCCGACACCTACGTCACCTGCTATCCGAACGCCGGCCTGCCCAATGCGTTCGGCGAGTATGACGAGCGCCCGTCCGAGACGGGATCGCTCCTGCATGAGTTCGCCGCTGCCGGCTTCGTCAACATTGTCGGCGGCTGCTGCGGCACGACTCCCGACCACATCCGCGCCATCGCCGAGTCAGTCGAGACGCTCCCGCCACGCCCGCGTCCAGCCCCTGGCGCATCGCCCGCCTTTACGCAGTACTCCGGCCTCGAAACGCTGACGCTCCGCCCGGAGAGCAACTTCACGATGATCGGTGAGCGGACCAACGTGACCGGCTCGAAGCGCTTCGCCCGCCTGATCACCAGCGGCGAGTTCGGCGACGCGACGCAGGTCGCCCTCGACCAGGTCCGCGGTGGCGCCAACATCATCGACGTCAACATGGACGAGGGGATGCTCGACTCGGAAGCCGCCATGACGCGCTTCCTGAACCTGATCGCGACCGAGCCGGAGATCGCCCGTCTGCCGATCATGATTGACAGCTCGAAGTGGTCGGTCCTCGAAGCCGGGCTCAAGTGCGTGCAGGGCAAGGCGATCGTCAACTCCATCAGTCTGAAGGAGGGCGAAGACGACTTCCTCAAGAAGGCCAGGCTGGTCAGACGCTACGGCGCCGCGGTCGTCGTCATGGCGTTCGACGAGCAAGGCCAGGCTGACACGGTCGCTCGCAAGGTGGAGATCTGCCAGCGGGCGTACCGCCTGCTGGTGGATGAGGCCGGCTTCGCGCCACAGGACATCGTCTTCGACCCGAACGTGCTGGCCATTGCCACCGGCCTCGACGAACACAACGACTACGCCATCAACTTCATCGAGGCCGCCCGCCTGATCAAGGCGACCTGCCCGGGCGTCAAGATCAGCGGGGGCATCAGCAACCTGTCGTTTTCGTTCCGTGGCAACGACGTGGTCCGCGAGGCGATTCACTCGTCGTTCCTGTTCCACGCGATCAAGGCCGGGCTCGACATGGGCATCGTGAATGCCGGGCAGCTGGTCGTCTATGCGGACGTCCCGGCGACGCTGCTCGAGCACGTCGAGGACGTGATCTTCAACCGGCGGCCCGACGCGACCGAACGACTCGTGCAGCTGGCTGAAACGGTCAGGGGTGCCGGCGTCAAGCGCGAGATCGATCTCGCCTGGCGTGAAGGCACCGTCCAGGCACGACTGGCACACGCCCTCGTGCACGGCGTGGTCGACTTCATCGAGCAGGACGTGGAAGAGGCGCGCCAGACACTGCCGCGTCCCCTGGACGTCATCGAAGGCCCGCTGATGGACGGCATGAAGATCGTGGGCGATCTGTTCGGCGCCGGGAAGATGTTCCTGCCGCAGGTCGTCAAGAGCGCCCGCGCGATGAAAAAGGCGGTGGCCTATCTCCTGCCCTACATGGAAGAGGAAAAGGCGCGTGCCGGCGCCGCCGCGCAGGCGCGCCAGAAGATCCTGCTGGCGACCGTGAAAGGCGACGTGCACGACATCGGCAAGAACATCGTCGGCGTCGTCCTCGGGTGCAACAACTACGAGGTGGTGGACCTCGGTGTGATGGTCTCGACCGACCGCATCCTCCAGGCGGCGGTGGACGAACGCGCCGACATCGTCGGGTTGAGCGGGCTGATTACACCGTCGCTCGACGAGATGACCTACGTCGCGCGCGAGATGGAACGACGCGGAATGGTGCTGCCGCTGCTGATCGGCGGGGCCACCACCAGCCGACAGCACACCGCGGTCAAGATTGCACCCGAATACAGCCACTCGGTCGTGCACGTCCTCGACGCGTCCAGAGCCGTCGCCGTGGTGTCGAGCCTGTTGAGCGACACCAATCGGGCGGCCTTCAATGCCGCGAACCGTGCGGAACAGGACAAGGTGCGCATCCAGCACGCCGCACTCAAGCGCCGCGAGATCCTGCCGTTTGCCGCGGCAATCCACAACCGATGCCGTCCCTCACGTGACGAGGGGACGAGACCCGTTCCCTCCTTCACCGGATCACGTGTCATCGACGACCTGTCCATCGACGCGCTCGTCCCGTTCATCGACTGGACGCTCTTCTTTGCCGCGTGGGAACTCAAGGGGCGGTTTCCGGCCATCCTCGACCACCCGACGTACGGTTCAGCGGCTCGCGATCTCTATGCCGAGGGACGAACCCTGCTCGACACGCTGATCGCCGATCGATCGATTCAGCTCGGAGCGGTGTACGGCTTCTGGAAGGCGAACACGGTCGGCGAAGACATCGTGCTGTATGACCCGTCGGACAGTGCGGACGCCACCGAGCTGCTCCGCTTCAACATGCTGCGGCAGCAGGAACGCCTGGCCGACGACAAGCCGAACCGGTCGCTGGCCGACTACGTCGCCCCCCGTGACAGCGGGTTGACGGACTACGTGGGAGCCTTCGCCGTCACCGCGGGCCTCGGCGTTGACCGCCTCGTTGCGCACTATGAGCGCGACCATGACGACTATCACGCCATCATGGTCAAGGCGCTCGCCGATCGGCTCGCCGAGGCCTACGCCGAGTACCTCCACAAGCGCGTGCGGCTCGAATGGGGTTTCGGCGCTGGCGAGGCGCTGACGCACGACGCACTGATCGCGGAGAAGTACCGCGGCATCAGGCCGGCGTTCGGCTACCCGGCCTGTCCGGATCACAGCGAGAAGACAAAACTGTTCGACCTGCTCCAGGCGGAGCGCGCCGGGATCAGGCTCACCGAGAACTTCGCCATGACCCCGGCGGCCGCGGTCAGCGGGTTGTACTTCGCCCATCCGGAGGCGGTGTATTTTGACGTTGGCCGGCTCGGTCGCGATCAGGTCGCGGACTACGCCGTCCGCAAAGGCATCACGATCGCGGAGGCTGAACGCTGGCTCACGCCGAACCTCGGTTACGAACCGTCGAGCACCAGGACCGCGGACGTGGTCGGTGCAACCTCAGGTATATAATCCCGGGTCAGGTTGGAGTATTCGATCAAGCAGTACCCGCTCGAGTCGGGTGCCCTCGAAATTCAGTACATCGAAGAGTTCTTCGGCGAGTTCCCCCGGAAGAAGACGGCGCGAGAGATCGTCGAACGCCTCCGCGACCGCGAATTCCTGATCCTCATCACCGAGGCACCCCTCCCCGACGATCCCGGGATGATTGCACCTGTCTCTTTCAAGGTCGTGCACGAGTTGAGGGCAGTGGAGTCCGACCCGAAGCTCAAGGACCTGCTGCTGCGCATCCGCGATTCGGTCAGATTCGAGGACCGCAAGATCCTCTACAGCTGGATTGGCGGCACGCGCAGAGACTGGCGGGGCCAGGGGCACTTCCGCGCGCTGACCGAGGAATCCGAGGTCTGGGCGCTGGCCGCAGGGTTCCACGAGGTGGTCGTCAAAACGAAAAACCGTTTCTACGACATGCGCGGCACCCTTGATCACCTCGAATTCGACGTGATCAAGTACGAGGCCAGCCTCACCAACAACCGCGAGTCGAAGGTCTACTTGAGCAAGCAGCTCACCTCCGACGTCCTCCGCGCGCACACCAGCTCACGCAAGGTGGTCTTCGCCGAGTAGCTCACGCGTATCGAAGGGAGGCACTGAATGTCTGGAATTCCTGGCCGTCGCTCCTTCGTCTCCGTCATGGCGTCGCTGACGGGACTGGCTGCCCTCGGTTCGCCTGGCACCGCCGCTGCTGGGCAGTCAACCCTGCCGGTCGTGGCCCCGTTCGACATGGCCTGGCTCGACCAGATGAAAGGCGCCCACAAGCAGCTGTACGACCTGGGCGGTCACGATCTGGCGGCTGATCCGCGCCCGCTGCGCTTTGGACGGAACCTCCTCGACACCTTCCGCGACGTTTTCAAGCTCGAGTTCCCCAACGTCAACACCGCCGTTGGCATCTCCGGGCCTGCGTTTGCCATGAACGCGTCAGACCGGCTCTGGGCTCAGTACAAGCTGGGAGAACGCTCCAGGATCATCGACCCGCTGACGATGCAGCCGGCAACCCGCAATATCTTCCTCGACGATCCCGAGATCGGCATCAAGGCGATGCAGGCACGCGGCACGATTTTCTGGCAGTGCAACGTGGCCCTGGGCGTGGTGGCGGGACAACTGGCGAACGCGTTTCGGACGCCTGTGGCGGAGGTCCGCGCAGACCTGGTCAGCGGCCTGGCCCCGGGTGTACGTCTGATGCCATCCCACGTGCTGGCATTGGCATTGGCGCAGGAGCGAGGCTTCACCTACATGAAGCCCTGACACTCTCGCCCCCTCAGGCGGTGCCCTGGCGAAGCTGCTCTGGGCGAATCGGCAGCCGGTAGATCCGCTTACCGGTCGCGGCATAAATCGCGTTCACCAGCGACCCGGCGGCCACTGCCGTACTCGGCTCACCGATTCCTCCAGGCGCTTCGGTGCTCGGGACGATGAACACCTCGGTCTCGGGGGCTTCATTGATGCGCATCGGCGGATAATCGCCAAAGTGGCTCTGGACGACGCGGCCATCCTTGATGGTGATTTCGCCCTTCAGGGCCGCGGTAAGGCCATAGAGGATCCCGCCCTCCATCTGCGCCTTGATCGTGTCGGGGTTCACGACCCAGCCGCAATCAACCACGCAGGTGACCTTGTGCACGCGAACGGCGCCGGCCGCTGAAACCGACACCTCGGTGACCTGGCCGATGATCGAGCCGAAGCATTCGTGAACGGCGATGCCGCGGAAGCGCCCAGCGGCAAGGGGCCTGCCCCATCCGGACTTCTCCGCCGCCAACTCGAGGACCGCGCGCTGTCGCGGGGCCTTCGCGAGCAGGGCGCGACGGAACTCGTACGCGTCCTTCTTCGCTTCGGCGGCCAGTTCGTCGATGAAGGCCTCGGTCACGTAGCCGTTGACCGAGTTGCCCACCGAACGCCAGAAGCCGTAGGGAATGCCAGGGTCGGCTTCGGTGTATTCGACGCGGATGTTCGGGATGTCGTAGGGCAACGTCGCCGCGCCGTCGACCGAGATGCGGTCCACGCCCTTCATGGCATCCAGCGACCCCTGCAGCCGCTTGAGCAGTGACGGCTGAACCAGGCGTTCCTTCCACGCCACAGGTGCGCCCTGTGCATCGAGCGCTGCCCACAGCCGGACGTAGGTGACGGGACGGTAGTAGTCGTGCTTGATGTCGTCCTCACGGCTCCACATCACCTTGACCGGCTTGCCCACAGCCTTTGCCGTCTCGACCGCGTCGGTGACGAAGTCCGTCTCGCCCCTGCGGCCGAAGCCACCGCCGAGATAGCTGGTGTGGACGAAGACCTTGCTTTCGGGCAGGCCAGTCGCCGCCATGGCCGCCGCCTGCGTAGCCGTCTGCGACTGCGTGGGCACCCAGACATCGCACCGGTCGGCGGTCACCTCGGCGGTGCAGTTCATCGGCTCCATGCAGGCATGAGCCAGATACGGGACTTCGAAGACCCGCTCGACCGTCCGAACGGCACTCGCGAGCGCCCGGTCGGCGTCGCCTTCCTCGCGTGCGATCGCACCAGGCCGGCTCGCCAGGTCGGCGAATCGCTTCGTGATGTCGGCGCTGTTGAGCCCTGCCAGTGCGCCCTCGTCCCACTTGATCTCGAGTGCCTGCACGCCCTTTGACGCCGCCCAGTAGCCATCGGCGACGACGGCAATGCCGGTGCTGATCTGCACCACCTGTCTCACGCCGGGCACCGCCTTCGCCTTGTCCGCGTTGACGCTGGCGACCTTGCCCCCGAACACGGGGCAACGGACGACGCGGGCCACGAGCATGCCTGGCCGCGTGACGTCGACGCCGAACTCGGCTTGCCCGGCAACCTTCTGCGGGATGTCGAAGCGCGCGAGACTCTGGCCGAGGAGGCGAAACGCTTTCGGATCCTTCAGCGTGACCGTGGCGGGCACGGGTAGTGACGCCGCGGTGTCCACGAGCGCACCGTAACGCAGACGCCGTCCGCTGGCGGCGTGGACGACTTCGCCCTTGTCCGTCGAGAGTGTGTCCTCGGCGACGTTCCAGGTCCTGGCCGCAGCGGTCACGAGCATGGCGCGACCGCTCGCGCCAGCGTTGCGCAGCACCTTCCACATGCCGCGGGTGCTGTTACTGCCGGCAGTGGTCTGGGAGCCGCCGAAGTTCGGGTTGCCGTAGCGGCGATCTGCAGGGGCCCATTCGGTGACCACCTTGTTCCAGTCAACGTCGAGTTCCTCGGCGACGAGCATCGGCATCGCGGTCATGACGCCCTGCCCCATCTCGAGCATCGAGAGCATGATGCGCACGCTGTCGTCGGCGCCGATGCGGATCCAGACGTTCGGCTCGAACGTGCCCGCGGCGAGCGCGTCGATCTGCGCTGCGGTCTCGCCACCAAACGGCAGATACGTGCCGATCATCAGGCCGCCACCAGCCGCGGTGGCGGTCCTGAGGAACGTGCGTCGAGAGAGCGTCGATGGAAATAACGTTGATGACGGTGCCATGGTGACGTCTCCCGTCAGGCGCCCGCGGCGCGGTGAATGGCGCGGCGAATGCGCTGGTAGGTTCCGCAGCGGCAGACGTTACCCTGCATCGCCCGGTCGATATCGGCGTCGGTCGGCTTCGGCGTGCGCGCGAGCAGCGCTGCGGCCGACATGAGCTGACCAGACTGACAGTAGCCGCACTGCGGCACCTGCTCGTTCACCCACGCGACCTGCAGCGGGTGCGTCGCGGCAGGCGACAGCCCCTCGATGGTCGTGACCTTTTTCCCCACAGCCGCAGACGCTGTCGTCTGGCAGGAGCGCACGGCGGTGCCATCGATGTGCACCGTGCACGAGCCGCACTGCCCGAGACCACAGCCGAACTTGGTGCCGGTCAGGCCCAGCACTTCACGGACCACCCACAGCAGGGGCATGTCCGGGGGGACGTCGACCTCGTGGCGTTTGCCGTTCACGTCCAACGCAATCATGTGAGGCTCCTCGTAAGCGGTGATTCTAGCCTATGCGACCAGGACAATCTTGCCGATGTGCTCGCCCGAGTCCATCACGCGGTGGGCGTCTGCTGCCTGTGCGAGCGGGAACGTCCGAAACACCACCGGCTTGACGCGGCCGGCTTCGAGCAGTGGCCAGACCTCGCGGCGCAACGCCTCCGCGATGACGCCCTTCTCCGCTGGAGTGCGCGGCCGCAGCGTGGAGCCGGTGACGGTCAGCCGTTTGGTCAGCAACCGACGCAGGTCGAGCGGCGCATCTCCCCCGCCCATGATCGCGATTTGCGACAGGCGGCCTTCGGTGGCCAGGATCGACAGGTTCCTGGGCAGGTAGGAGCCTCCGACCATGTCGAGGATGACGTCGACACCCCGCTGCCCGGTCAGCCCGAGAACAGCCTCGACAAAGTCCTGGGTGCGGTAGTTGATCCCACGTTCGGCACCGAGACGTTCGCAGGCCCGGCACTTGTCGTCCGATCCGGCGGTCGCCAGCACGCGCGAGCCGCGCGCCACGGCCAACTGGATGGCGGTCGTGCCTATACCGCTCGTGCCGCCGTGGATCAGCACGGTCTCGCCCTGCACGAGTCGCGCGCGCTCGAAGAGATTGGTCCAGACGGTGAAGAAGGTCTCAGGGATTGCCGCGGCATGAACGAAGTCGAGCCCGGTGGGCACGGGCAGGCACTGTGGCACCGGAGCGACCGCCCGGGTGGCGTAGCCGCCGCCGGCGAGCAACGCACACACCGCATCGCCCACCTTCCAGCCCCCGACGCCGGGGCCCAGCGCGGCAACCGTTCCAGCGACCTCGAGGCCAGGGAGATCGCTGGCGCCCGGCGGTGGCGGATACATGCCACGTCGTTGCATGACGTCAGGACGGTTCACACCGGCTGCGGCCACCGCAATCAGCAGTTCGTTCTCGGCAGGAACGGGGTCCGGGCGCTCAACGGGAGTCAGCACCTCCGGACCTCCAGGCGTACGGATCTCGATGGCCAGCATCTCAGGGCGCTCCCAGTCCAGACGGCAGTCGCGGCGACGACAACAGCCGCTCGAACTCCTGCCACATCCGCGAGGCATCGGCCGAGTCGCCGACGCGACGCGTGAGATACGCCCCCACCATGTCCTTGCCCAGGTTGTAGTTGATCACGTAGCTCCGATACTGGTCGATGAATCGAACGCGCTGCTCGGCGCGCGCCCGCGACATGAGGGCGTAGCGTTCGAGCCAGTCAGCCGTCGCTGCCGCGGTCATCCGGCCATCAAGGTACCGCCGTGCCGCTTCGTTGCCAGCATACGAGAACCGCTCGAGCAAGGCGACGACCCGGTAGTACTCGGGCGCTGTCGCTGGATCGAGTCCCGCCGCCGGAAAGATAACGTCCTGCTCGAAGCGCAGGCGCTCGCCGGCTGGGAACGTCACGTCGATGCCGTAGTTGGCCGTACCCTCCGCGATGAGTGACTGCGGCGAAAACAGCGGGTAGACGGAGAACTCCATCCACTTCCTGCCGCGGGTCAGGTTCTTCTCGAGCAGCACGTTGTAGACGTGATGACCGGGATAGCCCTCGTGGCACGCCAGGTCGATGGCGCCATCCACCCGAACCGGAAGGTCCGTATTGACATGGATGACGCTGCGATAGTCACCCTGATACCAGTTGTAGGCGCTCCACGACTGGTTGGTGACGTACTCAACGGTGAAGCGTTCGTCCTTCGGCAGCTCGATGTGCCGAAGGGTCCGGGCACGACACGCCGCTATCGCCGCCGCAAAGGTCTGCTCGAGCCGGTCACGCGGGATGACGAACCGCGACCGAAAGTCCTCCAGTCGCTGCTGCAGCGGGTCCGCACCGGGTAGCACTGCCTCGAGCTGCGCGCGTACGGCGTCGAACTCAGTTTCCGTGTGCACAGGTGCCACGGCATCGTAGAAAGCCTTCGATTCCTCATCGAAGGTCATCTTGCGCCCCGTGCGCATCGCGACGCGCGCGCGCAGGGCGGCGACCTGCCCCGACAGGTACTGATGGCGCAGCCGGCCGAGATCGGCAGGCCCTCCAGACGGCGCCATCGCGTTCAACTGCCGCGCGAGCACGTCGGCCTGGATGCCAATGGCCTGAAGCGAGGACCGTCCTTCTTCAGCCGCTGTGCGCCAGGACGAGGGACCGTAGTACGCGTCAACGTAATCCGCCTCGTGCACGCCCATCCCCAGGACCAGGCGCACGTACTGCTCGGCAATGGTGTCCATGTTCGATCTCTGTGCCAGCACCGTGACTCCGGCCAAGACCAGCAACGTCGCCGCGACGGCTGTCGCCCTCACCCGGCCGCCTTCACCGCCGCCCCGTTCGAACGCGGCGAGTAGCGGTCGGTAATGGTCGGGATCAGGTACTCCTCGAACGCCCGCGTGAAGTCATAGCGAGGGTCGAAGGCCCAGTCGCGGCGTGCGGCCGTATCGTCAACGTCGGAAGGCCATGAGTCGATGATCGCCTGCCGCTTCTCGTCCACCCGCCAGCTGATCGAGGTGCCCGGAAAGGCGCGGAGCGTCACCGCGCGAATCTCTTCCGCCGTCGTGCTGAAGGCCGAGAGGTTGTACGCAGCTCGCGTCAGCGCAGCCCGCGGTGCCGCGGCCACGCGCATCAACGCATCGACCGCGTCGGGCATGGCCATGAACGGGATCCGGGTGTCGGGGCGCACGAAGCAGGCGTACGGCTTCCCCTGAGCCGCCGCATGCAGCATCTCTGGCGCGTAGTCGGACGTGCCGCCGGCGGGCACGGTCATCGCCGACATCAGACCCGGAAATCGGAGACAGCGGAAGTCCACGCGGGGGATCGTGTCGGCCGCAAGCTGCTTGTAGTGCCGTGCGTAGTAACGGCCGAGGTGCTCGCAGTACAGCTTGTTGCACCCGTACATGGTCTGCGGCGTGTTCCACTCATCTTCGCGGACACGCCCGGCCTTCATCTTGGCTTCGAGGCTGGGAAGCCCGTAGGCGGCAATGGACGAGGGATAGACGAACGTCACCGGCCGGCCGTGCGACTCGCCTTCGTGCTGCGCGAACTCGAGCAGGCGCAGCGTGCCGTCGACGTTGACCTCGTGGGCGGTCACCGGCGTGAACTCGGACCGTGTGGACAGGAGCGCTGCAAGGTGGAAGACCAGGTCGACTTCGAACTCCGCCAGCACGCGTTCGAGAATCCAGCGGTCAGTGATCGAGCCGGTGAACTCACGCCGCACCTGGCCAGCCATGGTGCGCTCGAGCGGCGCGATGTCGATGGTGACGATCGGGCGGCCGGCGCCTGAGAGGCGGGCAATCAGCCCGTGACCGATTTCGCCGCCGGCGCCGGTCACGAGCACGACAGGAGTGCGCATGCACCCCGATCCTATCCTTCCGAGAGCTCCATCAGCACACGATCCAGTTCCCGGCGCAGCTCAACCACGTCGGTGAGGACCCGCTCGGCCTCGGCAACGGTCCGCTCGAGATCCTCACGTTTGGGCAGGCCACCGCGGACGACCTCCGTGGCGAGGTCGCGCGTGGTCAGCGCACAGGCTTCACAGACATCGAGGGTCTGCCGGTGCGCCTGCAGAATCTTCAGGAATTCCTGCTGTCCTTCGGTCATCGGGCGCGGAAACAGAGGCGGGGCTGGTGGCTCAGCGGCACCGGGCACAGAGCCCGTGCAGCTGGACCTCGCGTCGGTCGACGCGGAACCCCTTGAGCGTCGACCGCCGGTTCATCTTGACCTCGAAGTCGTCGAGATACACGTCCCAGACCTGGTCGCACTTCCGGCACACGAAGTGGTGGTGATCGTCGGGGTTGATCTCGAATTGCACTGCGCCCCCGGCACGCTCCAGCGTACCGACGAGGCCGGCGCGGACCAGTTCCTGGACGTTGCGGTAGACGGTTGCGTGGGACACCGACGGCAGGAAGCGCCGCACCTGGTGGACGAGATCATCGGCGGTCGGATGCCCGGTCGTTTCACTCAGCACCCGCAGCAGAACGTCACGCTGCGGCGTCAAGCGCAGGCCCCGCGAAGCGCATTCCTCGCGCAGAGTGGCGTAGCGATCGGCAGGGGCAATCACGGCAGCTCTCAGGGTACACAGCTCGATTCACGCTGGCAAGTAAAAGATACTAGTTGATAACTATTATCACCTTGACTAGACTGCCTTCTCGTCCGGTCGCGAGGGTCTGCCTTCGGCAGACAGCGAGGGCACGACATCTCATCGAACGTTCGGAGGCATTCGCACATGGCACAGCTCAAGGGCTCCAAGACTGAACAGAACCTGAAGGACGCGTTCGCCGGGGAATCACAGGCCAACCGTCGCTATCTCTATTTCGCCAAGCACGCCGATATCGAGGGCTATCCGGAAGTGGCCGGGCTCTTCCGTGACACCGCAGAAGGCGAAACCGGCCACGCGCACGGTCACCTCGAGTACCTCCGCAAGGTGGGCGACCCGGCAACGGGGCTGCCGATCGGCGAGGTGGGCGAGATGCTCAAGGCGGCCGTCGCGGGTGAGACCCACGAGTACACCGACATGTATCCCGGCATGGCGAAGTCGGCGCGCGAAGAAGGCTTCAGCGAGATCGCCGACTGGTTCGAAACGCTGGCCAAGGCCGAGCGTTCGCACGCTGGCAAGTTCCAGCGAGCGCTCGAACTGGTCTAGATCGTCACGGCGGGTCCGGCAGGACCCGCCGGTGCACACCCCTCCCCTCACCATGAGCGAACTTCCCGACATCCGCTACACACCGACGCCCGGGTTGACCTACAACCCGAACGAATCGAAGTACTGGGACAAGGCCGCGCTCCAGCCCGAGATCGATCGCGCCTTCGATCTCTGTAACGGCTGCCGGATGTGCTTCAAGTTCTGCCAGTCATTCCCCACCCTCTTCGAGGCGGTCGACAAGGCCGGCGACGTCCGCAAACTGCCGCACGAGAAGGTCGAGCAGGTTATCGACGAGTGCTTCCAGTGCAAGCTCTGTTACACACAGTGTCCTTACACGGAAGCCGAGGGACACGAGTTCAAGCTCGACTTCCCGCGCCTGCTGATGCGCGCCAACGCCATCCGCCGCCGCGACACGGGCATTCCGCTGCGCGAGAAGATGCTCGCCGACCCGGACACGCTCGGGCGCGTGGGTACCCTCCTGCCGATGCTGGCCAACGCCGCCAACACGATTCATCCACATCGCGTGCTGATGGAGAAGGCGATGGGCATTCACCGTGACAAGCTTCTGCCTGACTTCGCCAGCGACCCGTTCCCCAACTGGGTACGCCGGGAACTGAATGGCCTGACGCAGACCAGCGACGGCGCGCACAAGGTCGTGCTCTTTGCGACCTGCTTCGTCAACTGGAACAAGCCACAGATCGGCCAGGCGGCCTTCCGCGTCCTTCGTCACAACGACTGCCAGGTGGCCGCGCCAGCACTCCGATGCTGCGGCATGCCGGCACTCGACGGCGGAGACGTCACGGGCGCGATCGCCGCGGCCCGCGAGAACGTCACGGCGCTGCTTCCGTGGGTCGACAAGGGCTACACGATCGCCGCCATCAACCCCACGTGCAGCCTGATGATGAAGGAGGAGTATCCCGAACTCCTCGACAACGACGCTGACCCGGCCCTGCGAGACGCAGCGCGCCGCGTCTCGGCGGCGACGCGCGATCTCGGCGAGTACCTGTTCGAGCATCGCCAGGCCGGCACGTTCAAGGAAGACTTCAAGAGCACGCCCAATGGTCCGGTGGCCTACCACGCGCCGTGTCACCTGCGAAAACAGAACGTCGGGTTCCGCGGCCGGGACCTGATGCGCCGGATTCCAGGCGTCAAGCCAAAGCTGGTCACCGAGTGCTGCGGGCACGACGGCACATGGGCGATGAAGACGGAGAACTTCGCCGCGTCGCTGAAGAACGGCGAGCGCGCCTTCGACGGCATGAACGAGGCGGAGGCCGAGGTGTGGACCACCGAGTGTCCGCTGGCCGCGCTGCAGTTCACGCAGGCCTGCGGCAAGGAGCCGATGCACCCCGTCGAAGTCCTCGACCGCGCCTATCGTGGGGACGGCTTTCCCACTCCCGTGCCACCGGCAATCCCCGAAGAGAAGACGTAACGTGCCCTATGACACTGCTGACACCCGCTGACGTTCTCGGCAAAGACGCCTATGAAGAGGCGCGCCCCGACTTCCGCCGCCGCGTGATGCTCCAGAAGGACAAGCGGCGCGTGCTCGTTGGCGAGCACATGACGTTCCTCTTCGAGAATCGCGACACGATGCTCTACCAGGTGCAGGAAATGCTGCGCGCCGAAGGCAGCTGGCTCAGGCCCGGCGCCGTCGAGGAAGAACTGGACGCGTATAACGCCCTGATTCCGGCGACCGGCGAACTGTCTGCAACGATGATGCTCGAGTACGCCACGGCGGCCGAACGCGCGCTCATGCTGCCGCAGTTTGTCCGCATCGAACAGCACCTGCGGCTCAAGATCGGGGACGCGCCACCGCTGCTCGCCAGCTTCGACCGCGGCCAGATCGACGAGCACAAGGTGTCGTCGGTGCAGTATGTGAAATGGACGCTCTCCGCCGAGCATCGCCGTCTCCTGTCACAAGACGGCACGGTCGTCCGGCTGGTCGTGGACCATCCCGCGTACACTGCCCAGGCCGTTCTTTCAGAGGACACGCGGAAGGCGATTGCTCGGGATTGTGACTAGGGCGTGGTGGGTAGTGGGTAGTGAGTGAGTGCTTTTGCCTCCACTCACTACTCGCCACTCTCTACTCACCACTCACTTCCTACGTCCGGTACCAGTCCGCCTGCCAGTCCTTGACGGCTTCCTTGATCTGCCTGGGGGTCAGGCGCTCGCTGAGCGAGCGGTCGATCAGCTCGGGCATCTCTTCGTCCGATGCGAACCGGAGGGCGATGAGCTGGGGATGAGCCAGCCGTCCGAAGTCGCCCGCGCGCCCCAGCCGTGCCAGCCGCAGCTGCATTTCGAGCCTGATGATCCGATCCTGCAGCCGCACGATGTAGGTCCGGCTCATCGCCACGAGCATGATCACGGCGCAGCAGAGCGACACCAGCGCGAAGTTGACGAGCGTCGGCTGCCGGACAGCCGCGATCACCAGCGCGATGAGCGCCGCAAAGGCGAACAATGCCGCAATGCCCGTCTGCCGCGGTTGATGCGCGTGGTTCGCGTAGGTCTGCTTCTCGGGTTGGGCCATTGATGTCCGTTTCCTTTGCTGGTAGCCGGTTGCCAGTTGCTAGTTGTCGCCGTCGAGTAACCCGCCGATGCCGCCGAGAATCGAGCCCTCTTCCTTCCGACTGCCCCACGCCGCAGGAGCCGCTTTGTAGATACGGTCAGCGAGTCGGCTGAACGGCAGCGACTGCAGCCAGACGCGGCCGGGGCCGGTCAGCGTCGCGAAGAACAGGCCCTCACCGCCGAAGAGCGCGGTCTTCACCTTACCCACGAACTGGATGTCGTAGTTGACCGACGGCTGCAGCGCGACGAGACAACCTGTATCCACCCGCAGCGTTTCTCCGGGCCGCAGGTCCACTGGATGCACCGTGCCGCCTGCATGGACAAACGACAGGCCATCGCCCTGCAGGCGCTGCATGATGAAACCCTCGCCGCCGAACAGACCCGCGCCGATCTTCCGCTGAAAGGCGATGCCGATCGAGACGCCGCGTGCGGCGCAGAGAAACGAATCCTTCTGGCAGATCAGCTCGCCGCCGAGCTGGCTGAGGTCCATCGCGAGGATCTTGCCCGGATAGGGTGCGGCAAACGCCACCTGCTGCTTGCCGGCGCCCTTGTTGGTGAACACCGTCATGAACAGGCTCTCACCGGTCAGCAGGCGCTTCCCGGCGCCAAGCAGCGCGCCCATCACACCGGCTCGCTGCTGGCTCGTGCCGTCGCCAAAGATCGTTTCAAGGTCGATGCCCTGCGTCATGTACATCATCGACCCGGCTTCTGCCACGGCGCTCTCGCCAGGGTCGAGCTCGACCTCGACGAACTGCATTTCATTGCCGATGATCTTGAAGTCTATTTCGTGCGCACGTCGTGACCCCTGAATCGGCGGCGGCGCGGGAACGGGGGCGTCACTCGCCAGGAACGGCGCAAACGCCGCCACATCCTTGAGCGGCGTCCACGTCGCCATGCCGGACGTGTAGACCAGCGTGTCGCCGGTGATGGTGCCGTTCTTCAGGTTCATCACCACATCGGCCTGCGCCACCGGCCCAACCTGGTGTCCCCCGATCGCCATGTACCACTGCTGCTCTGCCATGCGTGCTCCCGGCGGGTCGCCGACCCGCCCTGCGTCCCACGCCGGACCTCAAGGTCCGGCCTACGTACACAAATCCGCAGAAGTAGGGCGCACCTTCAGGTGCGCCTACACTGTCTCGGCGTCGATGCTGTCGGCGACGCTCTTCTCGAGACCGCTGACGACCTGCGGGTCCAGCCCCAGCAGGTTGGCGAGCTGGGCGAGGAAGATCCGCTCCGAACCGGACACCTGCTCGTCGGCACGGACGATGGTGAACGCCAGGACGTAGAGGGTCGCCTTCTCCCGGGCGTCGCTGACCCCGGCCACGATATCTGCAAGGACGGCAGGACGGGACAAATCGTTCACCAGCGCCTCGGATGCGCCAGCCTCTCTGGCTCGCGCGGCGAGCGCTGTACGTTCCGGCTCGGTCAGTGACCCGTCGGCATTGGCGGCCGCCATCGCAAGCCGCATGAGCCGGACGGTCTGCACCGGGTCGCTCGCAGGCACCACCCCCGGCACAGAGCCGGGGATTGGCGGGATGGGCGGGATGCCGGCGGCGCGAGACGGAGTCACCGGCGCGCCCGCCCTGGCCGATTGCGAGGCCTGCCACGACTCGTAGGCGCCCCACGCCAGGCCAGCCGCCGTCAGGATCGTGTTGGCGTTGATCAACCCGCCACCCCCGCGTCCGAGGTAGCTGGAGGCCTTTCGCGAACGCTTCCGGCGTCCACCGAGCACACCGCGAAGCACCGCCCCCACCAAATCGATGCTCATAACGCGTTCCCCAGCCGCGGCACGCTGACCGTCTGCGGCGCGGGCGTGAAGTCCTCACCAGGATTGACGAACCTGTCGGCCTCGAACTTGTACTGCTTGTCGTAGAGCTGCCGATAGCGGCCGGCGAGCGCGAGCAGTTCGGCGTGAGTGCCCCGCTCCACGATTTCCCCGGCCTCGAGGACCAGAATCTGGTCGGCGCTGCGGATGGTCGACAGCCGGTGGGCGATCACGAAGCTCGTTCGGCCGGTGCGCAATTGCTTGAGGCCGTCCTGAATCATCTGCTCGCTCTCGCTGTCGAGGCTGGACGTGGCCTCGTCGAGAATGAGCACTCTCGGATCGGCGAGAATGGCCCGCGCAATCGACACGCGCTGACGCTGCCCACCAGACAGTCTGATGCCACGCTCACCCACCACCGTGTCGTACCCCTGCGGAAACTGCGAGATGAACTCGTCGCAATGCGCGATCCGACAGGCGTCCTGAATCTGCGCCCTCGACGCCGATGGATTCGCGTACCCGACGTTCTCGGCAATCGTGCCGTCGAAGAGGAAGTTTTCCTGCAGCACCGACGCCAGCTGTCGCCGGTAGTCCATCAGGCTGACCTCGGACACGTCCTGGCCGTCGATGAGAATTCGTCCGCGCGTCGGTCGGTTGAAGGCCATGACCAGGCTGATGAGGGTGCTCTTGCCCGAACCGCTCGACCCGACCAGGGCCGTAGTACTGCCCGATGGCGCGTGGAATGACACACCCTTCAGCACCGGCTGGCCGGCGTTGTATTCGAACCACACATCCTCGAACCTGACGTCGCCGTCGAGTCGGCCCAGGCGGCGGCGCGTGGCGTCCTCGTCCAGCTCGGTGGGCATGTCGAGGATTTCGCGGATGCGATCGAGACCCGCAAACGCCTCGGTCAGCTGGGTGCCAATCGAGGCGATCGACACGAGCGGGGCGGCAACGAGACCGATGAAGAAGATGTACATCACCAGATCGCCGAGCGTCATCTCGCCGGCCAGGATGGCGCGCCCGCCAAACCCGATCATGAGCACGCCGATGATGCCGACGATCACCGTGCTGCCCGCGGTGGTGGCCGACACACCGGTCATCGACTTGGCCACGTTGCGGAACAGCCGATGGGCGCCGGTGGTGAAGACGATTTCCTCGCGCTTCTCCGCCGTGTAGGACTTGACGATGCGGATGCCGCCGAGTGCCTCAGTCAGACGCCCGCTGACCTCGGCGTTGATCTTGCCGCGCTCCCGGAAGAGCGGCCGCAACCGGCTGAATGCGTAGGCCATCCCGCCGCCAAAACATCCCAACACGACCAGGGTGATGACGGTCAGCTGCCAGTTGAGCCAGAAGAGCACGCCCAGACCGAGCACGGCGGTGAGCAGCCCTCCGGTCAGCTGGACCAGTCCGGTGCCGACCAGGTTTCGCAGCCCTTCGGCATCGCTCATGATCCGCGACAGCAGCACACCGGTCTGCGTCGAGTCGAAGTATCTGACCGGCAGGTGCATGACGCGCGCCTGGACACGCTTGCGCATGTCGGTGATGGCGCGCTGCGCGGCGACACCAAGAATCTGGGAGTTGGCAAACGAGGTGATCGCCTGCACGATCGTGGCGACGCCGGCAGCCAGGGCAATCGGCAGCAGCAGCTCTGTCCGCTGCTTGCCGACCACTTCATCGATCAGATACTTGGATGTGGCAGGCAGGACCAGTCCGGCCAGTCGACTGGCCAGCATCAGCACCAGCCCGAGCGCAAGGCGCTGACGGTGAGCCCAGATGAGCTCTCGAGCTTCACGCCACGCGGCCTGAGCGGAAACCTTCTTTTTCTTCGCCGGGTCAGTCGTGTCAGTCGCACCCGGTCGCGGCGACCTCGACCCACGTCCTTCGCCCCGTCGTTCGAGCGCGGACAGTCGTCTCATGATGCGGCGTGACCAGTCATAGTTGGAAGAGTTATCCCGTGGTGTGAACTGTACTACGAGTTCCGAGGCACTCCCGGCCGCCGAACTCGGCTACAATCGCTCTTGTGAGCGACAGCAAAGAGCGAACGCCGGAAACCTCCGACACCAGCAGCGCCCTCGGTTTCGGGCCGGGTGCCTTTGGCGTGCGCGTCTCGGACGCCACCACCCGCGGGGTGCGAGTCCAGGTCGAGAGCCTCTACGTACCTGAACGCAGCTCGCCACGCGACCAGCAGTACTTCTTCGCGTACCACGTTCGCATCTCGAACGTCGGCACAGACACTGTGAAGGTGATCTCCCGGGAATGGACCATCACCGACGCGGACGGCGAAGTTGAACGCGTCTCCGGACCTGGCGTCGTCGGCGAACAGCCGGAACTCATTCCTGGCCGCTCGTTCGAGTACACGAGCTTCTGCCCGCTCAAGACCTCGGTCGGCGCGATGTTCGGCCTGTACCACATGGTGACGAGTGACGGCGACAAGTTCGAAGCGACGATCGCGCCGTTCACCCTCGCCATCCCCAACGCGGTCAATTAGTACGTAGGCCGAGTCTGCAAGACCCGGCATCTCGGCGGGTCCTGCGGACCCGCCCTACGTACCAGCCTCTCAGTCCAGATGGCCGCGCTCTGAGTCGCCCATCTCCACCTTGCCGGAGGGAAAGTATTCCTTCCAGCGTCTGGAGACGAGCGCCGCGGTGTCGGGATCACACGACAGCTCTTTCGGAAACGTCGGCTTCATCCGCGCGTCGATGACGATCGGACCGCTGTAGGCGATGTGATTCCTGACAATGCGTCTGCCGGAGGCATGAATGTCGCCCGCCGGCTCGAACCTGGTGAAGGTCGTCCACAGGAAGTTCATCGGGCTGGCGGCCGCGCGACGCGGTTCGTCAGTGATGACGACCAGCATCCATTCTGAGAAGGCGTGATCGGCCGCGAATCGTTCAGCGGCACCGGGTTCGTCTGCGTACGGCGGCGCGCCAACCACCAGGCATCCGCCACAGAAGACGAGCGCTTCCGACGCGCCCGACGGCAGTGTGCCGCTGAACTCGCGTGGCAGCGAACGCTTTGGCTCTCCCAGTCCCAGCCACACGCCTTTCGAGCCCAGATTGACGGCCGGCCCGGTGTAGTCGAGCGTGTCCATCGACAGGTTCGAAAACACGTAGAGGTCGGTTTCCGGATTGGTTCGCTCGAGGACATGCTCGAGCGTGCGCCTGAAGTCCTTCAGGTCCACGTGACGATCGGTCACGAGCAGGAACTTTGTCAGCGACAGCTGACCTTCGCCGAGGATCCGGAACGCGCTGGCCATCGCTTCACGGGAGTAGCGATCCTTCACCACCGCGCCGGCCAGCGAGTGGTAGCCGGTCTCGCCGTATGACCAGAGCTGCTCGACGGCGGGCATGACCAGCGGGAAGAGCGGCGAGAGCAGTTCCTGGAGCAGATCGCCGATGAAGAAATCTTCCTGCCTCGGCTTCCCCACCACCGTCGCCGGATAAATCGCGTCGGCGCGGTGCGCGATCCGCTGCACGTCGAACACCGGATAGTCGTGGCGGAGCGAGTAGTAGCCGTAGTGGTCGCCGAAGGGGCCCTCGGGACGACGCGTGCGCGGCGGCACCTCGCCGATCAGCGCAAACTCCGCCGACGCCACCAGCGGGTGCGGACCATAGCCCTGCACCCGCGGCAGGCGCTCACCGCTGATGAGCGACGCCAGCAGCAACTCGGGAATGTTCTCGGGAAGCGGCGCGATTGCCGACAGGATCAGGGCCGGTGGCCCGCCGAGAAACACGGTGGCCGGCAGCTTCTGCCCTCGGGCTTCAGCCAGCTGGTAGTGATAGCCGCCACCCTTGCCAATCTGCCAGTGCATGCCCGTCGTGCGCGCGTCGTGCACCTGCAGGCGATACATCCCGAGGTTGTGGCCGTGTTTGTCCGGGTGCGTCGTGTAGACCAGCGGGAGGGTGATGAAGGGGCCCCCATCTTCGGGCCAGCACGTGAGCGCAGGCAGGCGATCAAGCCGCACATCGCTCGTCACGCGGTCGACCACCGGGCCCTTCGGCACGTTCCGCATGCCGACCTTCAGCAGTTCGAGGCCCACATCGCGGGCGCCCCACAGGGCCGACGGGGTGGGCGGCAGCAGTTTCTCCGCCAGCTCGACAAGACGTCGGATGAGACGAAGCGGACGTTCGCCAAACGCCAGCTCCGCGCGCCGGGCCGTGCCGAAGAGGCCGGTCGCGAGGCGAAAGTCGGAGTTGCGGACGTTGGTGAAGATGAGCGCGGGCCCACCGGCAGCGATGACGCGCCGGTGGATCTCTGCGGCTTCCAGATGTGCGTCAACCGGCGCCTCCACCGTGACAACGTCGTTGTCGCGGCGAAGGCGGTCAATGAAGACGCGGAGATCGGGGAACGACACGACGAGGCTGACTGCCTGCTATCCCCGCATCGGCTCGTCAGCGCTGCCACCGTAGATGGCAGGCACCTTCGAACCCATCGGCCGGAGGTAGGCGGCGAGCTGACCGCGGTGATGGATGCTGTGGTTGTTCATCAGCGGAAGGAATCCGGCGGCCGGCATCTGCATCATGCCGAAGAAATCCACCGTTCGCGTCAGGTTGGCGTCGGAGAGACCGCGCAGCTCGGCCAGCTTGGCCGGGAACGCCTTCTTGTAGAACTCGACCACGTCGTTGACGGATTGGAACTGGCCCTCGGCCTTCTTCGCCGCTTCGGGATCGAAGTTGAACTTGCCCTGGATGATGCTGTCGAGGAACCAGATGTCTGAGGTGGCCAGGTGCGTCGCCAGCTCCCACGCTGACCGCGACTTGTCGTCCGGCTTGTAGTTCTTGTTGTCGTCCTTCACCGCGGCGAGCACCTTGACGGTGGTGTTGAATTCGTTCTGGAGCGATCCCGTCAACGTCTCGACCAGGAATTTTGCCTGTGCTGCGTCCATGCCGTCTCCTTTAGCGTGTGAGCTTGCGGTATTTGATGCGATGGGGTGTATCGGCGTCGGTGCCCAGACGTCGGCGCCGGTCCGCCTCGTAGTCCTGATAGTTGCCCTCGAACCACACCACGTTGCTGTCGCCCTCGAAGGCGAGCATGTGCGTGGCGATGCGATCGAGGAACCACCGGTCGTGGCTGATGACCACGGCGCAGCCGGCATAGTTGACGAGCGCCTCTTCGAGCGCACGCAGCGTATCGACGTCGAGGTCGTTGGTCGGCTCGTCGAGCAGCAGCAGGTTCGAGCCCTTCTGCAGAAGCTTGGCCAGGTGCACGCGGTTACGTTCACCGCCTGACAGCGTCCCGACCTTGCGCTGCTGCTGTGCGCCCTTGAAGTTGAACCACGACACGTAGGCACGCGACGCCACCGGGCGATTGCCGACCAGCAGCTCGTCATGGCCACCGGTGATCTCTTCGAACACAGACTTGCCGGCGCCGAGCGCGTCGCGGCTCTGATCGACGTAGCCGAGCTGCACCGTCTCACCGAGCCGCAGCGTGCCGGCATCCGGCTTCTCCGTCCCGGTAATCATCCGGAAGAGGGTCGTCTTGCCGGCGCCGTTGGGACCGATCACACCGACAATCCCGCCGCGCGGCAGCGTGAAGTTCAAGTCGTCGATGAGCAGCTGATCGCCGTAGGCCTTCCGCAGTCCGCGGGCTTCAACGACGACATCGCCGAGACGCGGACCTGGCGGAATGTAGATCTCGACCTGATCGATCTTCTTGGCCGAGTCTTCGTTCAGCAGATCTTCGTAGGCGTTGAGTCGCGCCTTGCCCTTGGCCTGCCGTGCACGCGGGGCCATGCGGATCCAGTCGAGCTCGCGCTGCAGCGACTTCTGGCGCTTGGACTCAGCCTTCTCTTCCTGGCCGAGGCGCTCCTGCTTCTGCTCGAGCCACGAGGAGTAGTTGCCCTTCCACGGGATGCCGGAGCCGCGGTCGAGTTCGAGAATCCACTCGGCGGCGTTGTCGAGGAAGTAGCGGTCGTGGGTCACGGCGACGACGGTGCCCTTGTACTCCTTGAGGAACCGTTCGAGCCACGCCACCGATTCAGCATCGAGGTGGTTGGTCGGCTCGTCGAGCAGGAGCAGGTCGGGCGACTTGAGCAGGAGCCGGCAGAGCGCCACGCGGCGACGCTCACCGCCGGAGAGCGTGGTGACGTCGGCATCAGGCGGCGGGCAGCGCAGTGCGTCCATCGCCAGCTCGAGCTGTGAGTCGATCTCCCAGGCGTTGACCGCGTCGATGCGGTCCTGCAGGCGACCGGACTCGGCCAGGAGCTTGTCCATCTGCTCGGGCGACATCTCTTCGCCGAGTTTCATGTTCAGCTCGTCGTAGCGGTCGAGCAGGGCTTTGATTTCCGAGACACCTTCCTCGACATTGCCCTTCACCGTCTTGGCGGGGTCGAGCTGAGGCTCCTGCTGGAGGAACCCGACAGTGATCCCGTCGGCGGCAAACGCCTCGCCGATGAACGAGGTGTCTTCGCCCGCCATGATCTTGAGCAGCGAACTCTTGCCGGACCCGTTCAAGCCGAGGACGCCGATTTTCGCGCCGGGAAGGAATGAGAGCCAGATGTCTTTGAGAACCTGGGCGTCGGGAGGATGAACCTTTCCGAGCCCCTTCATGGTGTAGATGTACTGCATGGGGAAGGGATCAGTATAACGGGTCAGGGGTTAGGGGGCAGATCGCCAACTGATACCGCGCCACGAAATACGGGCCCACCTGCAGGTCGCTGTGGTGCTGAAATCCGAACCGTTCGTAGACGGCTCGCAGCCGAGGCCGGGAGGCCTCACAGTCGAGGCGAAGGAAGGGTCGTCCCAGCGCCCGTGTACGTTCGACAGCCCACGACAACAACGTCGATGAGACGTCGCCGCCGGCGTACTGCCGCCGCACGGCGAGTCGATGGACATACGCCGCGTCGGACTCAGGCTGATCGGGCCAGAACAGCGGATCGGAAAGCTGGAATCGCAGGATGCCAGCGGGATTCCCGTGACACTCAGCCAGCACGAAGAGCCCCTCGCCCACCTGCCGTGCAATGTGCTCGGGCACCAGTTCATCGCTGCGCCACATGCCCATGCCCCGCTGCTCGAGCCACGCCGCGGCCTCGAACAGAATCGACGACACGGCGTGTGTGTCGCCTGGCATCGCGGGGCGCACCTCGGTCTCCATCTTCATCGCATTCGCGGCGGGGGGTGTGGGACGCATTTTATCGTTTGGGAGCGCGTCACGCTTCCGGAGCCACCTGCATACGGATCACTCCCTTCTGCGGCAGGGTTCCTGCGTGCTGCAGCCGCAATATCAGGAGCGCCACGGGTTCTGGCGCGCGTGTCACCTCGGTACCAGCGCGGACGGGCCGCCTGAGCTCCGTGCGGAGCCGGCAGGGATCGAAACGGAAGGGCTGGCGGTTCGGACGCGCCGGTACGGAGACCGACACGGCCAATAGCCCCGGTGCAGTGCCGATATAGCGCCAGACGGGCCGGTACCGCGCGCGACAGGCCGAATAGCGGACGGGACACGCGTGGCCCATAACGAGTCGTTATCGTATGGCACGCGACATAAGCCAGACTTCACCGACGCCGCGAATATGGGGCGCGACGTGGCAGATAGGGAACGCGACGCGCCAAATAGCGCGTGAAACAGCTGTCGGCTCGGGACTGTCAGAAGTCTCACACCACCTCAGCCCGAACTAGGGTCCCCGGCATAGCGCTTCCGGACGGATCGCCGGAGTCCATCTCCCATCTGCTCCACTGTTGCCGGCCTAAGAGCTTTCGGGAACAGGAGCAAGGCGCTTGTACCAGAGAAGTTGAATTTCCTCCGGCAGTTCTGCATACATGCCCCGGTTGGCAGAACGAAGCACGCAGCCGTGACGTTCATAGAACCGGCAGGCCGGCACGTTGACGTTCTGCGTCTCGACCTTGAGTTCCTGATAGCCGGTGGCGGCGGCCCACTCAGTGGCGGCACTGAACAGAGCGGCGCCAACGCCTCGTCGCCGTGCTGATGGCGCCACGCGAATGTCCCAGAGCACTACGAGGTCGTGGCGACCCTCGAGCATGTCGAGACTGGGCGTTCGACACGCGACGGTCGCACCCCCGACCCGTCGGCCGTGCTCAAACGCGGCGAAAAAGCTCCACGGCGAGATATCGAACTGACGAGGCCACTCGGTCGGAGGCTCCCCGACCGCGTCGTAGTCCTTGGCGTAAGGTTCGGCCAGCTGGCGAACGATGAGATCTAGTCGATCGCCTGGCCTGGTCGTGACGTCGTAGACCTGAGTGACCTCAAAGGCAATCGAGACGCGCGCGTACTGGCTGAGCCCTTCCGCCGTCCCGCGTCGAATCTCGATGCTCATTGAGAGCGTGGGCGCTCTGCTTCTGCTAGTTGCCGATCAGCTGTTGGCCCAGAACGTCGCCTGATACGGCAGCTGCACCTTCACGACATCGGCCGTCGAAGGCCAGGTAGGGATTGAGTTTCATCGGAACGCCTTGCCGGCCATCCGCAGGATGTCGTCGAGCGCGTTGCCGTCGCCGTTCATGTCGAGCATGGATCCGAGGCCGCCTGACGCCACTGCCCCACGCTGGGCCGCAGCACCCGAGCCACCAAGCAGCCCGCCCAGCAGATCGCCCAGCCCTCCTCCGGAGGCAGCGGGAGCCGCCGCGGCACCAGCCTGCTTCGCCATGAAGCCGGTCACAAGCATCGCCAGCATCGGCAACATCTTCTTGAGCAAAGCCGGATCGAGGCCCGACTGCGACGCCGCATTCTGCGCCACCGATCGGCTCACGTCCTTCGAGCCGAAGATCTGCCCCAGGACATCGTTGCCACGACCCACGTTGGTGGGTTGGGGCGACAGCACATCATCGAGGAGTCCACCTCCACCAAGAGCACCAATGAGACCGCCCAGTCCATCGAGCCCGGTCGGCTGCGCCTGCGCCTGCTTCTTGAAGCCGCCAAGAATTGCCGGCAGCAGTGCAGCGGCGCCGCTGGCGGCCTGGGATTCGCTGACGCCAAGCTCCCGTGCCATCGACGAGAGACCGCCCGACTGCGCAAGAAGGTCTGTGAGCTGCATATGGTGTGCTCCTGAAGGGAACGGTCAGCTATTTTTCCGGCACCAGACTCACCACCGTGTAGCGGTCGGTCGGGAAGTACTTCTTCAGCGCGTCGTGGACGTTCTCGACAGTCAGCTGCTCTGCGCGCTCGAGTCGCTTCGAGATGCGGACGGGATCCCAGCCATAGAGATGCAGCGTCTGCAGCGAGTTCATCCAGTACCCGTTCTGACGCATCGCGGTTTCGATGTCACGCTTCTGCGTTTCCCTCACCTTCGCCACATCGTCTGCGGACGGTCCCTCGCGCTGAAGACGCTGCACTTCGGCAAGGACCGCGGCCACCAGCTTATCCACGTTTTCCGGCGCGCTGCCAAACTGCACAGCCGTGGTGCCGTAGCCGGGCAGCGGTTGCGTGTTGGAGAACCCGACGCCAACACTGTAGGTGCCGCCCAGTTCCTCGCGCAGGATGTCGCGCAGCTTCATCTCGAGCACCTCGGTAGCCGCGTTGGTGCGGAACATCTCGAGCTCGTTCAATCCAGGATCCGCGAAGAAGCTGACGATGGTCTGGCTCTTCGGGTCCTGGCCCTTAGCCACCTTCTCACGCTGAATCATGGCCGGGAACTGCAGTCGGACGTCGCCAAACGCCGCAGTCGGTGTACCGCGAGACGGGAGCGAAGCGACGTAGGTATTGAGGAGCGGCGTGATCTGCTCAACCGTGAAGGTGCCGACGACGAACACCGTGAAATCGGCGGCGTTGCTGAAACGTGCCTGATAGTACGCGGCCATGCGATCGGCGTTCAGCGCGTCTACGTCCTCGGGCTTCATGGCCCTCGAGGTGTAGTGGTCCAGCGTGTTGATCGCGCGCACACGTTCGCCGAAGACGGCGTTGGGGCTCTGCGCCTGATTGGCCAGCGCTGCGCGAAGCCGGCGCTTCATCAGTTCGAATCCTTCAGCCGTGTGATCCGGTGCGGTGAAGTTCAGATACAACAGCTGCATCGCCGTCTCGAGATCGGTCGGCGCAGCCGCGCCAGAAATGCCGTGAGTCGCGCTGCCCATGAACGGCGCCGCGCCGGCGGTCTTGCCCGCGAGCAGCTTGTCGAGATCGACCGGCGTCAGCCCGCCAACCCCAGACAGCCCGACGAGCGTCGGCCCGAGCGAGGCGTCGCGATACTCCGCGGGTGAGGCCAGCGACGTCCCCCCCTTGGCGTAGGCCGTGAACACCACCTGGTCGTTCTTGAAGTCAGTGGGTTTGAGCCACGCCTCGACGCCGTTGGACAGCGTCAGCACGGTCACACCGATCTCCGGGATCTCGCGTCGCGACCGCACCGACCCGGGCGTAGGCGCCGTCGCGAGCAACGCACGGTCCGCCAGGTCGTCCTTCCACGCACTGACAGGAGCATCCAGCCCCTTCGTGTGCGCCGCCGCCAGCGACGCCGCGGTCGGTGGGGTCAAGCCAGCCTTCTCAGGAGAGACGCTGATCACGACACGGTCGCGCTCGGGCACGAGGGTGCGGACGAGCGCTGCCGCCTCGGCGGCGGTGATGGTCGGTATCGCTTGCTTCGCGATCTCGTACTCGGCGGCGATGCCGGGGGACGGCTCGCCTTCGAGGAACAGGTTCACCAGCTCGTTGACGAAGCCGTCGCTCTCCGCTTTGTCGCGCTCGCTGAAGCTGCGCTCATAGGAGGTCAGCGTTTCGCGCTTGGCACGGTCCAGCTCGGCCTCGCCGAAACCAAACTCGCGGACACGCTTGATTTCCTGAACGATTGCTGCCAGGCCCGCATCGGTGCCTCCGTCGTTCACACGCACCGACATCGTGAAGGCGTCGAGTGTGCGACCGAGGTTGCTCTCGCCAGTCGAGGCGCCGAGAAACGGAGCGTCGGGCCTACGCGCAATCTCCCCCAGGCGGGCGTTGATCATCTGGTGGACCAGCGACAGCACCAGCTGGCGCCGGTAGTCGGCAACCGTCCGCATGTTCTGCCGTGGCCGCTTCTGCACTACGGTCACCGACGAGCCCTGCGCCTCGCGGTCAACCGCGACGGCGTACCGCGTCGCCACATGTGGCGGAATCGGATAGATTGGCCGTGTCGTGGCCGCGCCCGCGGCCCGCAGCGGACCGAAGTGCTGCCGGACCAGCTGCTCAGCGGTCGCCGGGTCAATATCGCCGACAACGATCACGCCCATGCGATCGGGTCGATACTGCGTGCGATAGAAGTCGCGCAGCCGCTGCGGCGTGAAGCTCCGGAGGATCTCGGTCGTGCCGATCGGGAGGCGCTCAGCGTAACGCGACCGCCCATAGAGTGCCGGGTCCTGGATCGCCTGCACCCGTGACTGCGTGCCCTGCCTCTGACGCCACTCTTCGATGACCACGCCGCGTTCACGATCGATCTCCTTCGGGTCGAGCGTCATGCCACCGGCGAAGTCGCTCAGCGCCTCGAACCCGCGACTGACCACGCCGTCGCGGTCGGTCGGGACGTCGATCATGTAGACCGTCTCGTCGTAGCTCGTGTAGGCGTTGAGGTGCGGGCCGAAACGCGCGCCGATCGACTCGAGGTAGGCGACGAGTTCACCTGGCTTGAAGTGGGTGGTCCCGTTGAACGCCATGTGCTCGAGCATGTGCGCCAGGCCGCGCTGATCGTTGGCCTCGTCGATGGAGCCAGCCTTCACGGCCAGTCGCAGCGACACGCGCTTCTCGGGCCGCCCGTTCGGGCGGATGTAATAGGTCAGGCCGTTCGGCAGCTTCCCCGTCTTGATCGCGGGGTCGAGACCGAGTTGGGGCGAGGGTGCCTGACCCGCCGCGCTCCCGGCCAGCGCCAGGACGAGGGCCAGGACAGTGACCACGGGTGTCAGGAGGTTCCGGTATCCTGCCGAGATGCTGCTCAAGATCAGACGACTCGATTCCACGGTTCCGCTCCCCGCCTATGGCACAGATCAATCCGCCGGTTTCGACCTCGCGGCGAGCCACGACCACGTCGTGCCCCCCGGCCAGATCGCCCTCATACGCACCGGCCTCGTCATCGAGGTGCCAGCCGGGCATTTTCTCGGGATCTTCGCCCGAAGCAGCACGCCGCTCAAGCGCGGACTGCTCGTCGCCAACGGCGTGGGCGTCATCGACCCAGATTACTCTGGTCCCACCGATGAGGTGATGATTCAGGTCCTGAACTTCACGGTCAACCCGGTCTCGGTCAGCCGCGGCGACCGTCTGGCTCAGGGCATCGTCCTGCCGGCCCCTCGCGTGGCCTGGCAGGAAGTCGATGCGATTAAAGACGTTACACGGGGCGGTTTTGGCGTAACCGGACGGTGAACGCCCCCCTGCCCCTCCGCCGGATCCTCCACCTCGACATGGACGCGTTCTACGCCTCGGTCGAACAGCGCGACAACCCTGCGCTCAAGGGCAGGCCGGTTGCGGTGGGCGGAGATCCGGATAAGCGGGGGGTGGTGGCAGCCGCCAGCTACGAGGCACGCGAGTTCGGCGTACGCTCGGCCATCTCGATGAGCCGGGCGGTTCGTCTCTGCCCGTCGCTGGTCATCGTCCGTCCCAACTTCATCAAGTACCGCGATGTCTCAAAGCAGGTCTTCGACATCTACCGGTCGGTGACCCCCCTCGTTGAGCCCCTGTCGCTTGATGAGGCGTATCTGGATGTCACCGAAAATGCCTGGCATGAGCCGCTCGGCGTCACCGTGGCGCGACGGCTGAAGGACGCCATCAAGAACGCCACCGGCCTGACCGCCTCGGCCGGGGTGGCCCCCAACAAGTTCCTCGCCAAGATCGGCTCGGGCTGGAAAAAGCCTGACGGCCTCACCGTGATTGCGCCGGAGAGGGTCGAATCCTTCCTGCATGGCCTTCCGGTGGATGCCCTGTGGGGCGTGGGGCCGGTCACGGCAAAGAAACTTCGCGAGAAGGGGATCGAGAAGCTCACCGACGTACGCACGGCCGATCCACGCATGCTCCAGGAAACCGTGGGATCGCTGGCAGCGTGGCTGCAGCAGCTGGCGAGAGGCATCGACGACCGACCGGTCGTCAACGAGTACGAGCCGAAGTCGTCGGGCTCCGAGAACACGTTTGTGACCGACCTTACCAACATCGACGAAATCCGCCACGAGATTGAGGTGATGGCCAAAGACGCCTGCGCCTGGCTGGCGCAGAAGGATCTTGTCGCCGCGACCGTGACCATCAAGGTGCGTTACAGCGACTTCACCACCATCACGCGCAGCCACAGCGAAGCGCCCACACGCGAGGAAACGTCTATCGTCAGCCGGGCGATCGCGTTGCTCCAGCGCACCGAGGCCGGACACCGGCCCGTGCGCCTGCTCGGCGTCAGCGTGCACAACCTGCGCGATCCCTACCAGACCGACGAAGATCCCGAGCAGCCCAGTCTCCCGTTCGAGTGATGCACGCCGGGTCGGAACGACCCGCCGAAAATTCCGCGACCGCTGCGAATTCCTTGGCGCGTGATATCTCGCATCCGCGTCGAATCCGTGAAATCACGCGTGCGCATCGCGTGGCGCACTTGTTGCTCAGCACTGGCCGTCGCTGCCCACTCTATGGGCGGGAATGAGGATCGATATGCGTCAGCAGCAATGGTTCGCAGTGCTCCTGGGTGTCGCCGTGCTCGGACTCGTCGCGTCCGCCGCGGAAAAACCCCCGGCCGACTATCAGAAAGCGATGAAGGACCTCGGCGCATTTACCGCCAGCATCGACAAGGCCGTCGCCGCGGAGGACTGGGACGCGATCGCGATGCAGGCGGCATCAGCCCGCGAGGCGTTCGTCGTCGCACAGAAATACTGGGACGGCAAGAACACGGACGCCAAGGAACTGGCCGGGACCGGCACCAAGCAGACGCAGGATCTGATTGCCGTTGCCGGTCAGAAGAGCAAAGAGGGCGCGGAGTTCTCGGTGGGCGAGATCAAGGCCGTCTGCGCGAACTGCCACATGGCGCATCGCGACGCCCAGCCCGACGGGTCGTTTCTGATTAAGTAGGGCGGGTCCGAAGGACCCGCCGTTCACGGTACGCGGCTGATCGTGGCCTTGGTGATTTCGACGCGCGTGACCGGGGCTTCGCCGTTGACCGGCGTTGCCTCGATCGCCTGCACGACCTCCAGCCCTTCAACCACGCGGCCGAACACGCTATAGACGCGGTCGAGAGCGGACGAGCGCGCGGTCACGATGAAGAACGACGTCGTGGCGCTGCCCGGATCCGCGGCACGGGCCATCGACACAATGCCGACGTCGTGCGGCGTGTCGTTGAATTCGGGCGGGAGGTTCTGGACAAACGCCTCCTGTTTGTCGTCGAGTGGCTGATTGCGCGACGGCAGGAAGCCGCCTTGAATCACGAAGCCCCTGACCACGCGGTGGAAGGACGTCCCGTCATAGACGCCAGCCTGCGCCAGACGCAGGAAGTTCCGTACGTGAGTCGGTGCGCGGTCCGGAAAAAACTCCAGCACAATCCGCCCGAGGGTCGTTTCGAGCGTCGCCCGATACCTGCCGAGTTCGTCGGACGTCTCGATGGAGAACGGCACTGGCGTTGGCGCGGGTTTGTCGCGGATCGTCACCTTCTTCATGACGATGCGCTCGACGGGTGCGCCGCGGGCATCAGCCATCGCCTGTGAGATGCGCGCGGCGACGCCAATACCCTCCGCCACGCGGGCGAACACGGTGTAGCCGCCATCGAGCGCCGGTTGATCGCTGACGCAGATGAAGAACTGTGCGCCGGCGCTGTCACGGTTGTTCGGGATGAGCACGGCGGACACCGCGCCGCGGGTGTGTTTCTCGGCGTTGGCCTCGAAGCGCAGCTCACGCAGGCCGCCGGTGCCGTACAGGTCCGCTTTGGTCGGGTCCTTTGACAACGGGTCCCCACCCTGGATGATCCCGAGCGAGATCACCCGGTGGAACGTCGTACCGTCGTAGGCACCCTCGCGGGCGCGGGTGATGAAGTGGGCCACGTGGTTGGGTGCGGCGTCGGGCAGCAGGTCCAGCACAATCTCGCCAAGAGACGTGTCGAGAACGGCCTGCTGGTTCTGCATCTCGGCTGGCGTGAGCGTTGACACGAAGAAGGTCGGCGCGGCCGGAGCCGGTGCGGGAGCAGGAGCAGGCGGACGTCCGCGCTGGCCACGAGCCTGCACATCCGGATTCAACAGGAGCAACAACACAAGGAGCAGTGGCACGTCTATCCTCGTTTGGTTTTGAGATGCTGTCTGAGGGCCTTCTGAGTGACCTTGGTACGACGCTTCTCGTCGAGCAGCGCTTTCTCGTCCTGCTGACGGGTGAGGAACGCGATCTCGTCCTGCAGCTTGTGGTAGCTCTCCAGCCGCACCGCACTCAGGCTGCCGTCAACGACCGCCGCCTTCACCGCGCAGCGGGGCTCATTGCGGTGTCGGCAGTTGCCGAACCGACATTCCGCGGCGAGCGACTCGACGTCCTCGAACGTTTCCCTGACCGCATCACCCACATCCCAGAGCTGCAGTTCACGCATACCGGGCGTGTCGATGATCAGACCGCCGTCAGGCAGGGTGACGAGCTCGCGGTGCGTCGTGGTGTGCCGCCCCCGTGAATCGGACGCGCGCACGTCGCGCGTTGGCCTGAACTCATCTCCGACCAGGCGATTGATGATCGTGCTCTTCCCCACGCCGGATGATCCCAGCAACGCAGCCGTCCGCCCGCCCGTCAGGTACTGCGTCACCAGTTCGAGTCCTTCGCCGCGTTTGGGGCTCAGCGCGTGGACCGGCACGCCCTGTGCGATGGTCGCCACCTCGGCGAGCCGTGCGGCGAGGTCAGCCACAAGGTCGGTCTTGGTCAGGAGAATGACCGGGGTTGCACCGCTCTCGCGGGCGAGAAGCAGGTAGCGCTCGAGCCGCCTCAGGTTGAAGTCGCCATCGAGCCCCATCACGATGAACGCCACGTCCACGTTGGCCGCGACGACTTGCTCGTCGGTCACGTTGCCCGCGGCCTTGCGCGAGAAGCAACTCCGCCTCGGCAGCAGGGCCACGATGTCGCCGCTGGCCTGGCCTTCGCGCCGGCGGACGACCACCCAGTCGCCGACCGCCGGCAGCTCGCTGCGGCTCTCGGCCTGGTGCTTCAGGCGCCCCGAGGTCGTGACCTCGATATCACCAGCTGCGACCTGGACCCTGAAGATGTGATTGAACTCGATCACGACGCGACCAGGCTCGACGTCGGGCTTGCCCGCCCACGCCTCAAATTCCAGCGCGCGACGATCATCCCACCCGAGGGCTGCCAACGAATTCACCGCTGCATCCTGACTCCTGAACTCCGCGGGCGTCAACTCAGGCCGGCGCGGCGCACCGGGTCAGGAACGCCGTTCGCACATCCACGACACGACTCGCTGAACGACAGCCTCGCGGACCATCTCCGGCTTCGTGCCCCTGACGCCCAGCGAGTGATCGCCACCATCCACGACGTGGACCGTCGCGCCCCCTGGAATCGCCTCGGCGTAGGGCGTGAGCTCAGCCGGCGTGCCGAACGTGTCGCGCTCACCCTGAACGATGAGCACCGGCACCTGAATCTGCGGCAGGTGTGCCACGCGAAGCTGTTCGGGCTTGCCAGGTGGGTGCAGCGGATACCCGAGCGCCACGACGCCGCGGAGACGGTCGAGCCCCTTCGCTGCCAGGTGGGTGGCCATCCGGCCTCCCATCGACTTCCCCCCGATGAACAGGCCTCGCTCGGCCAGACCTGGCAAGGCACGCGCCTGCGCCACGACGGCTTCGAAGCAGGCCTCGAGCACCGGTGCGCGGTCCGGTAGCCGACGCTTCGCTTCCATATACGGAAAATTGAAGGTCACCACGTCGACGCCGTGCGCGGCCAGGGCCGATGCGCAGGCCGTCATGAAAGGGTGGGTCTCGCCGGCTCCGGCTCCGTGGGCAAACACGAACAGGGTGTTGAGCGAATCACCCGTCGGAGGGAAGTGCCGCACCCGTGTTACTTGTGCACGTGGAACTTGTCGTGGAGGTGCACGGGCACCGCCTTGGTCCGCACGCGGATGTTGATCATCTCAACGAACACCGAGAAGGCCATCGCAAAGTAGATGTAGCCCTTCGGGATGTGCTGATCAGCACCTTCGGCGATGAGCGATACGCCTATGAGCAGCAGGAAGCTGAGGGCGAGCATCTTCACCGTGGGGTGACGCTCGACGAACGCGCTGATACCTCCAGCCGACACCAGCATGACCCCCACCGCAATGACCACCGCCGCGATCATGATCGACACTTCACTGGCCATGCCGACGGCAGTGATGACCGAGTCGAGCGAGAAGACGATGTCGAGAAGGAGGATCTGGAAGATGACGCTGGCGAACCCTGCCGCGCGGCCGGCTGACGCGCCGCCTTCCTCGCCCTCCAGCTTCTCGTGAATTTCGTGCGTGCTCTTGGCGATGAGGAACAAGCCGCCGACGAGCAGAATCAGGTCCCGTCCTGAAATCTCCTCGCTCAGGACCGTGAACAAGGGGCGCGTCAGGCCCATCACCCAGGTGATGGACAGCAGCAGGGCGATGCGGATGAACATCGCCAGCGACAGCCCGAGCTTCCGGGCACGCCCGCGCTCTTCTGGCTTCAGTTTCCCGGCCAGGATCGAGATAAAGATGATGTTGTCGATGCCGAGAACGATCTCGAGCACCGTCAGGGTGACCAGCGCCACCCAGCCTTCAACACTCGTCATCCATTCCATGGCGGGGTGCTCCGGAGGGTCACCGACGCTAGGACGCCGGCTTCAGCTGCGGGGTTTCAGACAGCGCACCCCACGTATCCGGATCCTGCCAGATGAGCGTCGTCAGATAGACCTTCACATCGTCGGACGGGTAGGTATTGGCGAGATGCTCGGCGGCGGCGGCCAGCGTCTCCGGTGGCGGTGCCTGCAACTCGTCGTCAGCGATCAGCCCGTTGTCGTGCTCGATCTTGAGCGCGTCGAGAAAGCTGCCCATCATCGGGCGCTGGTATTCGAGGTGATAAGCCACCAGCAACCGCGCCGCGACCATCTCGGACACGCCGAGGAGCGTCGTGAGGTAGTGGGCACGCTTCTCGACCGGAAGCGCAATCACGCTCTTGGGGCGGAACTTGATGCGCTGCGCAATCGCCGCGACCACTTCGGCCTGTTCGGCGCCGGCGTGTTCGTCGCGCCAGAAGGCCTCAGCGGCCTGTTGCCGCCGCTCGGCGGACAACTGCTTCCACATCAACGAAGGACGAGAGATCCCGGAAACGTCAGTCACGCTGGATACGTTAACATAGCGGGTCTATGCCAACGCTGACGGTGGAAGGGTTTGGAAGTGTCGCGGTCGAGTCCGGCAAACGCCTGGTCAACGCGATCGAACAGGATGCCAAGGTTGACATCCTGCATGCGTGCGGGGGAAATGCGCGTTGCACCACCTGCCGGGTCGAGTTCATCAGTGGTGAGCCGACACGCAGCACGAAAGCCGAGCGCGACAAGCTCGCCGAGAAGGGCCTGCAGGGCGTACGCCTGTCCTGCCAGATTGCGTGCGATGCCGACATGACCGTCAGGGCCATCAGCCGCCTCGAGGGCAGCGGCCGCCCCGATCCGGGACGGACGCCGGAGCCGACGATTCAGCCCCCGCCGGAGTGGGTCTGACAGTCGACAGTAGGCCGTAGGCAGAATGTAGGGCGGGTCCGAAGGACCCGCCGTCACTACGCCGCCAGCGAGATTTTTCGGAGCAGATTGAAGTCCGACAGCATCTTGCCGGCGCCGACCACGACCGATGTGAGCGGGTCTTCGGCCACCTGAACCGGAAGACCCGTTTCGAGGCGCAGGCGTGCGTCGAGGTTTTGCAGCAGCGCGCCGCCGCCGCTCAGCACGATGCCACGGTCGCAGACGTCAGCCGACAGTTCGGGCGGAATCCGCTCGAGCGCGTCACGCACCGCCTGGATCACCTGACGCACCGGATCGGCCAGCGCATCGCGAATCTCGCCGTCGGTCAGGATGACGGTCGTCGGCCTGCCCTGCAGCACGTGGCGGCCTTTGACTTCCATTTCCCGCGCCTCGTGCAGCGGCGCTGCTGACCCCAGCTCAATCTTGACGCGCTCGGCCGTACGCTCGCCAATGAGCAGGTTGTGCTCGCGTTTGACGTACTGCGCGATCGCTTCGTCCATCGCATTCCCCGCGACGCGCACCGAACGGCTGTAGACGACGCCGGCGAGGGAGATGACGGCGATGTCGGTGGTGCCGCCGCCGATGTCGACGATCATGTTGCCTGAGGCTTCAGTGATGGGCAGCCCGGCACCGATGGCCGCGGCCATCGCTTCTTCGACCAGGAAGACCTCGCTGGCTTTGGCGCGATAGGCACTGTCCTGCACGGCGCGCCGCTCGACCTGCGTGATCTCGGAGGGCACTCCAATGATGACGCGCGGGCGCACGAACGTCTTGCGCTGGTGCGCCTTCCGGATGAAGTAGCCCAGCATCTTCTCGGCGGCGTTGAAGTCCGCGATGACGCCGTCGCGCATCGGACGAATGGCGGTAATGGTGCCGGGCGTTCGCCCGAGCATCTCTTTGGCCTCGGTGCCAACGGCCTCAATCTGGTCGGTCCGTGTGTTCACCGCCACGATCGACGGTTCGTTGAGGACGATGCCCCTGCCGCGCGCAAACACGCAGGTGTTCGCCGTACCGAGGTCAATCGCAAGGTCGTTGGAGAAAAACGCAAGGGCACCGAGTAACACGCGGCCTCCTGGAATCGGACACACGAGCCCGCGCAGATTCGCGGGCACCGCCAGCTAATCCAAGGGTCGTACCGTGGCGGCACCGGAATGCAGGTGCCGAAAAACCCATATTTTCAGGGTGTTGCCCAGAATCAGGGCCGACGGAAAACCGTCACCCGCGACGGAATCTCGTACCTCAGGACTCTTTCTTGGGGCGCATGTTCGACGCCAGGATCCGCTTGCGGAGGCGGATGGTCTTCGGCGTGACCTCCACCAGCTCATCATCGTTGATGAACTCGATCGCCTGCTCAAGGCTGAGCTTGCGCGGCGGCACGATTCGAATCGCTTCGTCGGCGCTCGACGCACGCATGTTGGTCTGCTTCTTTTCCTTGCAGACGTTCACGTCCATATCGTTGGTCCGTGAGTTCTCGCCGATGATCATGCCTTCGTAGACGTTGGTGGCCGGGTCAATCAGGATCTCACCGCGTTCCTGCAGGTTCCAGATCGCGTAGGGCGTCGCGATGCCCGTCCGGTCGGCGACGAGCGCACCCGTAGGTCGCGACGGAATCGCGCCGTGCCAGGGCTCCCAGCCGGCAAACAGGTGGTTCATGATGCCGGTCCCCTTGGTGTCGGTCAGGAACTGCGAACGAAACCCGATCAGCCCGCGGGTCGGAATGCGGAACTCGAGACGGACCCGGCCGCTGCCGTGATTGACCATCTTGCTCATCACGCCGCGCCTGGTACCGGCCATCGCGATGACCACGCCCTGAAAGTCTTCAGGCACATCGATCACCAGGTCCTCGACCGGCTCCATGCGCACGCCGTTGATTTCCTTGGTCACGATCTCCGGGCGAGACACCTGCACCTCGAAACCCTCACGCCGCATCATCTCGATGAGAATCGAGAGCTGCAGTTCGCCGCGGCCGATGACCCGCATCTGCTCGGGCGTGTCGGTGTCCTCCACGCGCAGCGACACATTGCCGACCAGCTCTTTCTGAAGGCGATCCCGCAGGTTGCGTGACGTGACGTACTGCCCGTCCCGCCCGGCCATGGGCGACGTATTGACGCCAAAGATCATCGACACCGTCGGCTCGTCGATGGCGATGTGCGGAATGGCAATCGGGTTCTCCGCATCCGCAATGGTCTCGCCGATCGTGATGTCCTCGATGCCCGCCAGGCAGACGATGTCACCCGCGGCGGCCTGTTCGATCTCGATACGCTTGAGCCCGTCGAAGGAAAACAGCTTGGTGACCTTGGTCTTCTGGACGGTGCCGTCGAGCTTCACCACCGCGACCGGATCGTTCAACTTCACGGTGCCGTTGAAGATGCGACCGATGGCAATGCGGCCGAGGTAGTCACTCGAGTCGAGGTTTGCCACCAGCATCTGGAGCGACCCGGCAGGATTCCCCTTCGGCGGCGGCACGTGCTCCACGATGGCGTCGAACAGGGGCCGAAGATCCTCGCCCTTGACAGCCGGATCGGTGCTGGCCAGCCCGTCGCGGGCATTGGTATAGAGGACCGGAAACTCAATCTGATCTTCGGTGGCGTCGAGATCGATGAACAGGTCGTAGATTTCGTTGAGGACTTCCTGCGGGCGCGCATCGGGGCGGTCGATCTTGTTCATGACCACGATCGGTGGCAGGCCCCGCTCGAGTGCCTTGCGCAGCACGAAACGCGTCTGGGGAAGAGGGCCTTCCGACGCGTCGACCAGCAGGATGACGCCGTCCACCATCGACAGCGTCCGCTCGACTTCGCCCCCGAAGTCGGCGTGCCCGGGGGTATCGCAGATATTGATCAGCAGGTCCTTGTAGTGAACGGCCGTGTTCTTGGCCAGGATGGTGATGCCGCGCTCCCGCTCGAGGTCGTTGCTGTCCATCACGCGGTCGGCCACCTGCTGATTGGCGCGGAACGCCCCGCCCTGACGCAGCAGGACGTCTACCAGGGTGGTCTTGCCGTGGTCGACGTGCGCAATGATGGCGACGTTACGGCGATGGGGATTGGCGATCTGTCGCGATTTCTGAGCGGAAAGCATCCTCTCAGTATAATGGCTCACGTCATGCCGCTCTTCGAATACGTCTGCAAAGCGTGTACACACGAGTTTGAAGTGCTCGTCCGGGGCGAAGTTCAGCCGGAATGCCCGGCCTGCCATGCCGACACCCTGGAGCGCCGCCTGTCGACCTTCGCCGCTCGTACCAGCGGACCGGCTTCATCGGTGTCGCAGATTCCGGCCGGTGGCTGCGGTCACTGCGGTGACCCCCGCGGACCGGGCTCCTGCTCCATCAACTGACCCCGGACCCACAGACGCCGGACCTGAAGGTCCGGCCTACGTACACACGCGCAGTCGCCTCACGTCATCAGTTGGGGTAGGATGCGCCCGATGCGCCGCATCCTGACGTGGGTTGCCCTGCTTGCCGGGGTTAGCTCTACGCTGGTGGGGGCCGCCGAGCCGCCCCGCCTGATCGTGATGATCGTCGTCGACTCCCTGCGAGCCGACGCGATCACCAGCCTCTCGTCGCACTGGCGCGCCGGATTCAAGACCCTGCTCGCAGAGGGCGCCCACTTCCGCCAGGTGCAGGTTCCCTATCTGCACACCGATACGTGCGCGGGGCACGCAACGATCAGCACCGGTACCCTGCCCCGTCGACACGGAATGGTCGCGGACAACTGGTGGGACCCGGAGTTGAAAGAGGACCTGGAGTGCACGCGCGACTCGGCCGCCAGGGCCATCACCTACGGCCGTCCCGCGCGCCTCGGCAACAGTCCGAAATGGCTCCGCTCCCGCACGGTCGCAGACAGACTTCGCGAGCAGCGACCTGGCGCTCGCGTGGTGGCGCTCTCCCTGAAGGGGCGTGGAGCCATCGGTCTCGCAGGACAAGCGGCTGACGCCATCGTGTGGTTCGAAGACGCCGCCGGGGCGTTTGTCACCTCCAGCGCATTTTCAGCGGGCCCCGTCGCGGCCGTGAAACAGGCGATCGATGCCTCACCGTACGAGAAGGCGCTCGACACCACATGGACGCTGCGCGATGCGACCGGGACCTATCGCAACAAGGACGCCGGGCTCGGCGAGCGGCCGCCCGCAGGGTGGACCGGCCTCTTTCCTCACACGCTCAAAGGCGAAAAGGGCGCCGATGACAGGTTCGCCGCGCAGTGGCGGCGCAGCCCTATGGCTGACGCCTATCTGGGCAACCTGGCCACACAGCTCGTGGACGCCTACAAACTTGGCCAGGGCAGCACGACCGACTACCTTGGCGTCAGTTTCTCGGCTGTGGACTACATCGCACACGCCTTTGGCCCCGACAGCCTCGAGGCCGAAGACTCGATCATCAGGATCGACGATGTGCTGGGCGGGCTGATCGCACACCTGGACGCAAAGGTCGGGCGGGACCGCTATGTGCTGGCCCTCTCCGCCGATCACGGCACCGCTTCGATCCCCTCCGCCGCCTCCGCAGTCGGCCGCGTCGCCCCTGAGGACGTCCGCGAGCGGATTGAAAACACCTTGCGCGCCCGCGACCGCTCCCCGCTCAACGCTCCGTATGTCGACTCGAACTACCGGGGCAGTATGTATCTGTCCGCTGCCGGCCGCCAACGCGTCATGAGCGACCCTGGCGCGGTGCGTGCGGTACAGGACGCGGTGATGGCGATCCCGGGCGTCGAGCGGCTCCTCTACGGGCCGGCGCTGACCGAGCAGTCGTCTGACCCACTCGCCAGGGCTGCCTGGGCCAGTCGCGCGCCAGGCCGCAGCGGTGACTTTGTCGTCACGCTGAAACGCAACTGGATGCTCACCACGCGTGGCAGCGCGAACGCAGTGGACCACGGGAGTTTCCACGACTACGACCGACGCGTCCCTCTTCTCCTGCTCGGCGCCGGCGTCAGGCGCGGTGTCTACGACGTTGCTGCTTCCCTGGCCGATGTCGCGCCGACGCTGGCGAGCCTGGCTGGTATCTCGCTGCCCGACGTCGATGGACGCGTGCTGCGTGAAGCGATCCTGCCCGCGCCGACGCCTACGCGCCAGGTCTCTGTGCTAGTGCCGGGCGGGACGCAGTGACAGGAACACCCCGAACCCGCGATTGACCCGACTGCCAAACACGGTCCGAAGCGGCTCGCCGACGATACCGCTCGAAACCGACACACCGAGCCCTGGCTGCAGGCCACCAATCGGCTGAAGCGTGCGTACGTAGCCCGCCTGCAGCTTGGCAACCCCGAACACGCGACGCGGCCCGTGCAGGCTCAGGTCGTGCGCTTCCTTGCCGACGACCTCCACGCGGCCGAACCAGGTGTTCCGCTCGTCGAGGGTGACGTTGCCCTCGGCGAGCACCGCATGGGTGGCTCCGCCGCGCTCAGAGTTGCGCCCCCAGGCAAGCGTTCCCGCCCACCAGCCAGCACTGCCAGCCGTGCCTTGCACGAGTGCAGACGCCGTCACACGTGTCACGTCGGTGGCCGGCTCGAATCCGTGCGCAGCCTCGGCGTCGTTCAATCGACCTGCAGACACCTGCAGCGCCAGGTGATCGCCTGGCGACACGGTCAGCCGTCCAGACACGGAGTCCAGCCGGGCAAGATCGATGTTGCCGCGGTCTTCATCGGGTTCACGACCGTTGAACGCAGACGACTCGATCTTCCAACGCTTGCCGTACACGGCTCCCGTCACCACTCCGAAGCTCACGTGGGTCGCGTCGAGCCAGTGGTGCGCAATCGGGGCCAGCGGATTCGCCATCGCTGACGGCCGATGCGGGAACGCGACGGGACCGAGCGCGGGCTCTCCAGCCGGACCACCGTAGACCTGCCATCGCACCGACGACAGCAGCGGCCGATCGTAGGACACCGCAAGCTCCATGAACGCGTCGTGGGGATGCTGACGATCAACGATGGCTTCGCCGTCGCAGATCTCTCCGCTGGCGAGCAGGTCCGGATACCCGCAGCCACGGATCGTCAGCGGCTCGGCACTGAGCATGCCGCGCACGACGATGCGACCAGCTCCCACGCTGCGCTGCCCCATCAGCATCAGCCAGTTGATGCTGCCGAATTGCGCCTGTCCGCGCAGACCCGCATCCTCGAGGTATTGCACGAACAAGTTGCCGTGTGTCATCCACTGCCAGGCCCCCGTCTGGCCATGGATCGCGTACATCGGCGATGCGACCGGCAGCCACGACGTGCCCGAGCCCTCGCGCGACATCGGGTTCGGATCCGACGACTCGGCGTGCTGGTGCACGTCGTGCACGTGCTCGGGCGTCGCCTCCGTCGGCGCCGTCGGAGGTTCTGGCGCGGCGGGTGGCTGCTGCGCGGCCAGAGCCGCTGGCAACAGGACGAGCAGTGCGGCGCAGACGATGCGCGGACGGAACTGACGAGAGAACATAAGCCCAACTCCAAACCGACATCCAGGTAAGCGACGTTGTGGGGCAGGCCCCACAAGGGCAGACTGAGCGCGTTGGGCTCTAGAGTCGGAGTGCGGCGGTTCGAGCGAGTCGGTCGGGAGGAGACGGGTCGGCGGTCGTGGCCCGCCACACAAGCGATTCAGCTGGAGGGGCTGGGATCACCACGAAGACCGGCGGAGCCCCGACGGCGGGAGTCATGACCGGCGACTGCAGCGCCGATGGAGCCTCGTCCGTGTGGCCGCAGGTGTGTACCCCTGACACCGCGGCGGGTGCTGACGCATCAGAGACGGTGTCGTGACAGGTGTGTCCGATCTCGCCTGACTCGTCGCGATCCGATCCGTGGTCGTCGCTCGCGCACGCCGCCTGACACAGCTCGACCGCGACGGGAGCTCCCGCAACGGCGAGGATGGTGACCAGGGTCAGCAGGAAGCGGCGCACTGTTGTGAGTATACGACCGGAATCCGATTCGATAGGATTGCCTCCAATGCGTGCCTACGTTCCCGGTCTGTGTCTGATCCTCGGATTGGCTGCCTCTCTCGGGCTCTCGGCGTGCCGCGGCGCAGACGCGCCCCAGCCGACGCCCGGGGGTGCGCCGACGGCCATCGCGAGGCCACCGGCGTTCGACGTACAGAGCGTTCCATCGCCGGCTGGCCCCGGTAGCCTGGAGCCGAACGTCACAGTCTCTGAACGCGGGCTGCTCGTCAGCTGGGTCGAACGTCAGGACAAGCTGGCCACGCTCAAGTTCGCCGAGCGCACCGCCGACGGCTGGACGGCCACAAAGACGGTAGCCTCTGGAGATAACTGGTTCGTCAGTCATGCCGACGTGCCCACCGTTCTGAGAATGCGCGATGGCACCCTGGTCGCCAACTGGCTGGTCGAAACCGACGCCTCGATCGAGGCGTACAACCTGATGCTGTCGTACTCCAAAGACGATGGCGCCACATGGGCGCGTCCGTTCACGCCCCACAACGACAAGACCACCACGCAGCACGGCTTCGCCTCGTTCTACGAACTTCCGGGCACATTCGGGCTTGTCTGGCTCGACGGTCGCGCCCAGGAGCTCGACACCACCAGCCCCGAAGGTGGCGCGATGAGCATCCGCTCGGCAACGTTCAACAGCGCGTGGACGCAGACATCAGACACCGCCGTGGACCTGCGCGTCTGCGAGTGCTGCTCGACGACGGTAGCGGTGACCTCAGATGGTCCGATCACGGCGTTCCGCGATCGCAGCGACAAGGACGTGCGCGACATCGCTGTTTCCCGCCTAGACGGTAAGGCCTGGACAGCCGGACAGATCGTGCACAACGACGGCTGGGCGATTCCAGCCTGCCCGGTCAACGGACCCATGCTGAGCGCACGGGACCGCTCGGCGGCCATCTCGTGGTTCACGGTGAAGGACGAGCAGGGTCACGCGTTCGCGGCCTTCTCGCCCGACGCCGGTCGGTCCTGGGGCGCACCCATCCAACTCGACGAATCCGCCGCTCTTGGCTACGTCGACGTCGAACTCCTTGACGATGGCGCCGCCCTGGCGAGCTGGGTCGAAGCCAGGCCACAGCAGGCTCCGGAGGTGCGACTCAGACGCATCGACGCTTCAGGCGCACGCGGCGCGTTTGTGACGATAGGGGGATCGAATGGAGCGAGGCCGACCGGATCGCCGCGCTTCGCGCGATTCGGGGATCAAGTGTTGCTGGCGTGGACCGAATCAGCGCCGCCGGCGGGCGGCGCACCAGAAGGTGTGCTGTACGTAAAAACGGCGGCCACGCGGGTACCTCGCGTGACCGCCATTCAGTAGCTACGCTACGCAGGGTGCACTGTCAGGTGCACCACGTCGTCGATTTAGTCGACGACGCCGCCCCACCGCCAGCCGTCCTTCGGCCGGAAGATGGTGCGCATCCGCAGCCGGTGATCGGCAGGGTTGCGGCCCGGGCTGCCCGTGATGACCACGTGGTCACCCGGCTTCAGGGTCTCGCGAGTGACGCCCTGCTGACCCAGCTGGCCGCCACCACCCCACTCGACCGCCCACCGCACCTGCTCCTTCGTCTGCGGCTCGGGCGCCATCACGTGGACGAAAGAGTGCGGGTTGCGATACAGGAACTGCACCAGATCCCCTTCGATCGACATCTCCTGATCTTCCAGGTAGGTGGCGGCGAACGAGTGATGCGCATACGCCTGAACGCCCAACGTCATTGCGCCGGCGACAAGCAACAGAACCAAACTACGCTTCATGTGGGTTTCCTCCTAGGCAGAAACCAGTGTTAACGCTGCAAATAGTAGCTGACCCACCACTGAATCGGCACTGAAGAGTACCTGAATTATTTGTAAGAAAAATCGACCTACCCAGATCGAGGTAGGGCCTGGGAGCGCGGGTGCCGGTCAGTGCACCCCTGGACTGGCCTGCAGGGCCGCGGGATCGGCGCCCAGACGCCGGATGGCGGTCTCCCACATTTCTTCGGCAGGCACGCCGAAAATGAGCGCAGGCTCCACGGCCAGCGTGAGCCAGCCCGAGGCGGCGATCTCCTGTTCCAGTTGTCCTGGCCCCCAGCCCGCATACCCCACCACCACGCGCGCGCGGCGTGTCGGGGGGGCCTTCAGCATCTGGAGTGTGAGTTCGTGTGAGGCCGACAGGATCACGCCTGGCGCAACTTCGCGCTGCTCATCGTCGGGCCCCTGCTGCTCGGACATGAGGACCCATGCGCGCTGCGGGTCGACGGGCCCGCCAAGCCACAACCGCACATCCTTGTGCACCTCGATCGGCGGCTGGGTCTTGATCATCGTCCATGCGGGCGCCGTCATCTGCCGGTTGACGACGAGACCGAAGGCACCGTCTTCGGTGTAGTCGCAGAGCAGAACGACGGCCTGGGCAAAGTTCGGGTCCGACATCTGCGGCATCGACAGGAGAAGCAGCGGAGCAAGACCACCAGCCATGGTCAAGATGATAGCGCGCCCTACTTCCCGATGCGCGCCCTTGCGCGCTCGAGTGCCCACTCAACATGGGCCTGCACCACCGCATCGTCGGCTGATGGACGGTCCTCCGACGCCACGCACAATGCCGCCACGCTCTCAGCATCGCCGTGGTTGCCGATTGCCACCGCCACATTGCGCCGCAGGCCGGTGAGCTTTGGACGGGTCATGGCCGTTCCCTTCAGGAGCGCGTGGAGATTGTCATCTGGACGTTGCCACAGTTCGAGGAGTGAGGGTGACTCGAGTCCGGCGCGCGGCGTCCACGCCGGGTCGCGCGAGGTGAGCGGCGCCCCGTTGTACGGGCAGACGTCCTGACAAATGTCGCAGCCATAAATGTGTGCGCCGATCGCCGGCCGCAGGTTGTCAGGGATCGCGCCCTTCAGCTCAATGGTCAGGTAGGACAGGCAGCGGGTTGCATCCAGCACGTGTGCATCGACCAGCGCACCGGTCGGGCAGGCCTCGATGCACTTCGTGCAGGTGCCGCAACCGTTCAGCCCCTGGGTGTCCGGCTCGAGCGGCAGCGTGCAGATGATCACCGACAGAAACAGCCAGGACCCCAGTTCGGGGTTGATGAGGCAGGCGTTCTTGCCGATCCAGCCAAGGCCCGCGTACTGCGCGTAGACGCGCTCTTGCACTGGCCCACTGTCAACGAACGCGCGCGCCTCGAAATCGTCGGGCGACTCGGTCTTCATCCAGTCGACCAGCGCGTTGATGCGCGCCCTGAGCACGTCGTGGTAGTCGTCGCCCCAGGCATACCGCGCGATCTGCGCCACGTCGGTGCGCTGCCCTCCAGCGTCAGGTGCGGAGCGGGTGTTGTAGAGGGTGCCTGTGACGATGACGCAGCTGGCGCCGGGAAGGACCGCGCGCACGTCGGCGCGAAGAGATGCCGAGCTCTCCATCCACGTCATCTCGCCCGCATAACCGCGGTCGAGCCACTCACGCAGGAAGGTCAGCTCAGCGTGGTCGCCTACCGGCGCCACGCCGCACAGATCGAAGCCGAGATCGGCGGCGCGCGCCTTGACGCGCGCCGCCGTGAGGGGTGTTCCCAGAACTACCGCGGCGCCGGGAAGCCGTTCGGGTAGGCCACGTCCCAGTGTTCCTGGATCAGCCCATCGTCACAACGCACCATGTCGAAGCGGTAGAACACGGCCATCTTCGCCGGGTCGGTGGGGTCCTTCTCCATGCGCTCGTCGAACTTCAAGTAGAAGTTGCCGGTGATGAGTTCGAGCGTCGGCGGCGTGACCCAGGCGTCCTTCACCTCGAGCTTCGGGCGCGTGCTGAAGTTCTTGATGAAGTTGTCGCGGCCGCCAGCCACGTTCATGTTGTGCTGCATGTAGCCGGCTGCCATGTACTGCTGGGCGAGTTGCGTCTGGCCGTACTGCAGGATGTCCTTGAACTCGATGATGCCGAGCTTCTTCGTTTCCTGCTCTTTGGCCGACAGGTTCGTGGAGTGGTTGTAGGTGCCGCCGCCCTGGCTCTTCGGCCCGAAGTCCCCGGCGACGCTCTTGTGCGCGCCGTCCCAGTGCTCGACCACCTTGCCGTTGACGATGCGGAAGAGTTCGAGGGTGTTGTACTTGAAGATCTTCGCGGGCTCGATCGGGTTGATCACGAAGTTCGCCCACATGAAGAACACGTAGTCGTTCTTCGCGAACTCTACTTCAGGAGTGCCGGCGCGCTGCCGAGCGGTGTTCTGGAAGAGCGACGGACGTTCCTGCAAGACCTTCACGAACGCGTCCCGTCCGGCGGCGACGTTCGGGTTGCGCGAGATGAAGTCGGCGGGCATGTAGTGGCTGGCGATGTCGAGGTTGCCGCCCAGCATGATGTCGCGCCAGAAGTCGTGGGCGATCTGCAGGTTCGCCTTTTCGGCCACGGTCATGGCGTACGACGTCTGCCTCGGGACCGGGTACTGAGCGGACGCGGACACGGCGCTGAGCGCCAGAATGGCGACCGCCGCAATCAGTGATTTCTGCATGTGTGTCTCTCTCCGGAAAGTCGGGACGCTGCGACCGGAGGCGAATTATAGCCGGAACGACCCGCTTCAGCGACTCAGGCCAGCCAGCGCGTTGAGCACGACGATGATGGGCGCGGAAGTGGTCGCCTGACCGTCTGCCGCTGTCAGCGGCGCCGTGAACAGGAAGCGCCCGTCCGGCGCGACATCGTAGGGCATGTTGCCGGTGAGCGAGGTGGGGTTCAGCACGGGCGCGGCAAAAAGCGGCGTGGATTTGCCGACGCGAAGCGAACCCTGGGTGGCCACTTCAACCGCGACAAGCCGCCCCTGACTATCGATGTAGTACAGCTCCCGTCCGTCGCGCCGCCACCTCGGATACTGGCCTCCCTCGGACGAGATCTGCCACTTGCCGGCTGTCGCATCCGGAAACGGGCGGACAAACACCTGCTGCAATCCCGATTCGTTCGACATGTAGGCGACGAATCGCCCATCGGGTGAGAACGCGGGCTGCCCCTCATCGAACGGTGTCGCCAGGTACGGGGCAGCCTTCGCGCTGCCACTCACGTCGATCACCACGACGTCTCGCCGGGCGACCAACCCTGCGGCGGACGGATTCCTCTCAGCCAGGATCAAGCGGCCATCGCGTGACCATGACCGCGCGCGCAACTGGGCGCCCTCTCCGTCGACTAAGAGTGCCTGCTCGGCCGACGCGCCGCTTGACGACTTTCGCAGGAGAGTCGGCATATTTGCCCGAACACCGTTGAAAACAACGTCGGTGTCGTCGGGAGACCACACGGGGAAGAGATCTGCGCCTGGCTCGGTCGTCAAGCGCGTTCTCACGTTCCGCTGCGTGTCATAGACCCAGATGTCTGCGGTACCTGCCCCCAAGCCTTCGAACATGGCCACGCGGGAGCCGTCGTTGGACAGACTGATGTGGGGCGCGTTGATCGGCGGCCCGACGGCCTCGCTTCTCGCACCGTTGCGGTCCAGCCACACGAGGGTCCGTGTGGCGGACGCCAGGTCAGTGTTCACGCGATAGATCAGGTCACCTCGCGCCGAGATGTTATACGCCCCGGCGCCGGCCTGGTTCACGTTCACCTGCTCGGCGATGGGCATCGGGTCGCCGGTGAACTGCAGTGTGTCGATGTCGAACGGCTGGGCCATCACGGTGCGTTCGCGCACGAACACCAGATGACCGGCCGCGTACCGCACCGAGGCCTCCGCAGGCATCAGTCGCGTTCGGGACGACGAATCGAGCGACCCCACGTAGACCGCGCGGTTCTCCGGATCCGCGCTCCACCCGACGAAGAGGAAGCGGCGGCCGTCGGGCAGAAACCAGGGCGAGAAGTGATACGTCTCCCCGAGCGAGGGGTCTAGTTTCGTGAGATCGGTGACTTCCCCGCCGGTTTCCGCCACCCGGTGGAGCACGCCCTGGTTCGCAAAGACAATGACACCATCGCGGCCCCAGGAGACCCCTTGAAACACTCCCGCCGGAAGAGCCGTGAGCGTCTGCGGCGAACCTCCCGCCACGTCGATCCGCTTCAGACGGCTATCCGAGGTGTTGAACACCAGGTTCCGGCTATCGGGCGACCACTGCGGGAGTCCCCCGCCTTCAGTGCCGGGCAGGGAACGGGCCTCGAGGGCGTCCATAGCACGGACGAACACCATGGTCTGGTTGGAGTTGCCGACTGGTGCCGAGTACGCAATGCGCCGCCCATCGGGTGACATCGACATGTTCTGTGGCTGGCCACCGGCGGGGATCTCGAAACGCACAGGACCAGACTCCGCAGTAGCCGGACGGAGGTACGCCGCGACCGCAAGTGACAGCGCCGCTCCAACAACGGCGAGGGCGACACCCGCGAGCGCGTGACGCAGGGTCAAGCCACGCCAGCCCTCGGAAGGGCTCGCCGGACGAGGCCCCAGCTCATCGACGGCAGTTCCTGCGATCACGTCGTCCAGCTCGAGGCGCACGTCCGCCGCGTCGTGCAGGCGGCGATTCGGACTCTTCTCGAGACACCTGCGAAGAAGCCGTCTCAGGAGCGGCGGCGCAGTGGCGGGGAGCATCCCCCACTCCGGCTCCTTGCTGAGCACCGCCACCATCACGTCGGCGATGTCATCACCTGCAAAGGCCCGCTGGCCGGTCAGCATCTCGAAGAGAACGCAGCCGAACGCCCAGATGTCAGCGCGCTTGTCGACGGGTTTGCCGCGCGCCTGCTCCGGGCTCATGTAGGCGGCCGTGCCGAGGATCATCCCCGCGCCCGTCAGCAGCGCGGGCGACGTGATGGTTGGCGCCTGCGAGGCCGTCTCACTGCCTACTGCCCTCTGCCTACTGCCTACTTCGTCCATCGCCTTCGCCAGGCCAAAGTCCAGCACCTTCACCGTGCCGTCTTCACGCACCTTGATGTTGGCGGGCTTCAGGTCGCGGTGGATGATCCCCTGCGCGTGCGCGGCTTCGAGCGCCTCGGCGATCTGCTTCGCGATCGCCAGCGCTTCGTCGAGTGGCAACCCTGTGGGGCGAGCCTTGTCTGGCTCGCCACGCGAACCCGACAGGGTTCGCGCCACGTCAGCAATGCGATCCGCCAGCGTCGGCCCTTCGACCAGCTCCATCACGAGCGCGGTCGTTGCACCCGATCGCTCCAGGCCGTAGATCTGCGCGATGTGCGGATGGTTCAGCGCGGCCAGCACTTCGGCCTCGCGCTGGAATCGCGCCATCCGATCGGCGTCGCCGGCAAGTGCCGCCGGCAACACCTTGATCGCGACCTGTCGCTTCAGGTTCGTATCCGTCGCGCGATAGACCTCGCCCATGCCGCCCACGCCGATCTGGGCGCCGACTTCGTAGGGACCGAGCCGCGTGCCGGGTTGCACGGACATGTCGCGTGCAGATTCTGCCACACGGCTCCGCGCCGACGCCCGAGATTCGAGCACGGGCACGAGCTGATCGACGGGGAGCAGACGACGCCGTCTACGCCGTGGGAGGAGTCAGCGGCGACCCGGCGGCTGGCCTGCTGGAGGGTGCGAGCAGGTAGGGCTGCACGCGCAACTCGCGGCTCAGGCGCGCATGCCGGCGGCGCCAGACCTCGAAGTGCCGGGCCAGGGTTTCGAGCAGTCGCGCCTTCTGGTTCGAGGACTCACACGCGGCCGCCCGGCTGAAGAACCCCGCACCGAGCTCCGAGTACCAGCGGATGTTACGCCTGGCGCGCATCTGGTCCTCGAAGAACCCTGACAGGAGCAGGCACTGCGCTCCGGCGTTCTCCATCATGGGCCCGTCTGAGGAAAGCGTGGTGTCGAGGACGAAGCGGTCGAAGAGATCGCCGAGGTCGGTCGGTGCCGGCATCTCGGTGTCGGACTGGGTGGACACCTGGGTCCAGTGGGCGAGCACACTCGCGTTGTAGAGCAGTTCCTGGCGGTCAACGTCCTCCGTGCAGACGTCCTGCAGTCCGACGACGAAGAATTCCAGCGCCTGCCGCCGATCGACTCCCAGGAGCACCCGAAGTGAGCCCATGCGCCCCTCCGCCAGCACGGGGAGTCGGTCGGGGACTCCACCGCGTACTCCAGAGAGTCGGCTCCTGCGGGCCAGGACTTTACGGGCGCGGGCTTCCGAGGGCGATGAGCGCGTCTCCAGTGAGGCGGAACGTGGTCCAGTCCTCCAGTGGCGCGGCCCCGAGACTTTCGTAGAACCGCCAGGCACTCTGGTTCCAGTCGAGCACGCTCCACTCCAGCCGCCCGCAGTCGCGTTCAACGGCGATCCCGGCCAGACGCGTGAGCAGCGCGCGTCCGATACCCAGTCGCCGGAACGCCGGCCGCACGTAGAGATCTTCGAGATAGATCCCGCGACGGGACAGGAACGTCGAGAAATTGTGGAAGAAGAGCGCGAAGCCGGCCGCCGCGCCGTCCACCTCGGCGATCAGGACTTCGGCCGCCGGCCGCTCACCGAAGAGTTCCCGCCGCAGCGACGCCTCGGTGGCAACGACGGCGTGCGAAAGCTTTTCGTATTCGGCGAGTTCCTGAATGAAGGCGAGGATGAGCGAAACGTCTTCAGTGGTCGCCGTCCTGATGACCATGGGGTCGGAAACCATGGTGTCCTCTTTAAATGACCTCCGACCCCATTTTTCAGTTCCTCGAGACGAGCTGGCGCACGACGTACGGCAGGATGCCACCGTGACGGAACGCCACCAGCTCCTCGGGCGTGTCGATGCGGACGGTCGCCGTGAAGGTCTTCGACGAACCATCCGCCGCCTTTGCCACCACCGTCAGATCGCCGCGCGGCTTGAGATCGCGAGCCACTCCGATGAAGCTGAACTCCTCGGTGCCGGTGAGCCCGATCGACGCAGGCGTCTCATCAGCCTTGAATTGCAGCGGCAGAACGCCCATGTTGGTCAGGTTGCTGCGGTGAATGCGCTCGAACGATTCGGCGATCACGACCTTCACCCCGAGCAACTGCGTCCCCTTCGCCGCCCAGTCGCGCGACGACCCTGAGCCATACTCCTTGCCGGCAAGAATGACGAGCGGCACACCAGCGCCGCGATAGCGGACGGAGGCGTCGTAGATGGTCATCTGCTCGCCACCGGGCTGATAGAGCGTCCAGCCACCCTCGGTGCCGGGCGCGAGCTGATTGCGGAGCCGCACGTTGGCGAAGGTGCCGCGCATCATCACCTCGTGGTTGCCGCGCCGGGCACCGTACGAGTTGAAGTCCACGGGCTTCACACCCTTCTCGATCAGGAACTTGCCCGCGGGGCTGTCGGCCTTGATCGAACCGGCCGGCGAGATGTGATCGGTGGTCACGCTGTCGCCCAGCAGGGCCAACACTCGCGCGCCGGTAATTTCAGTCGCCGGCGGCATGTCCATCGTCATGCCCTCGAGGAACGTCGGTTTCTGAATGTAGGTGGAGTCCCCTTCCCACACGAAGCGGCTTCCCTCAGGCACTTTCAAGCCCTGCCAGCGCGCGTCGCCGGCAAACACGTCCTGATAGCTCTTGCGGAACATCTCCGACGTCACCGCCTTGGCCATCGTCCCCTGCAGTTCCTGTTCGGTCGGCCAGATGTCCTTGAGATAGACCGGCGCGCCCGAGGTGTCGTTGCCGAGCGGCTCGGTGGTCAGGTCCCGGGTGATCGTGCCGGCGATGGCGTAGGCAACAACAAGAGGTGGCGACGCCAGGTAATTGGCGCGCACGTTCTGGTGGATGCGTCCTTCGAAATTGCGATTGCCGCTCAGCACCGAGGCAACAACGAGATTCTTCTCGATGACGGTCGCTGCGACGTCATCGGGCAGCGGCCCACTGTTGCCGATGCAGGTGGTGCAGCCGTAGCCAACGAGGTTGAAGCCGAGCTGGTCGAGATACGGCGTGAGGCCGGCAGCATCCAGATACTCTGTGACCACCTTCGAGCCTGGCGCCAGGCTGCTCTTCACCCAGGGCTTGCGCGTGAGTCCCTTTTCTACGGCCTTCTTGGCCAGCAGACCGGCGGCAATCAGCACGCTCGGGTTCGACGTGTTCGTGCAGCTGGTAATCGCGGTGATGACAACGGCGCCGTGATCGAGTCCCTCGACCATCGGCTCAGCGACGGCTACGGCGGTCGCGGCCGCCGCCGCGGCCTTGCCTTTTGCCGGCTGCTGCATGCCCGGGAGCGCGGCGGCGAACGCGGACTTCGCCTTCGAAAGCGCGACCCTGTCCTGGGGACGCTTGGGCCCGGCCAGGCTCGGCTCAACCGTCGCCAGCTTGATCTCGATCGTCTCGGAGTAGATCGCGTCCGGGCTGGCGTCGGTCCTGAACATGCCCTGCGCCCTGGCATACTCCTCCACCAGGCGAACACGGGACTCGTCACGGCCGGTGAGACGCAGGTAGTCCAGCGTCATCTCGTCGATCGGGAAGATCGCCACGGTGGCGCCATATTCCGGGCACATGTTGCCGAGCGTGGCGCGGTCGGCGATCGTGAGGTGGCGCAGTCCCTCGCCAAAGAACTCGACAAACTTGCCGACGACACCGTGCTTGCGCAGGATCTCGGTGACGGTGAGCACCAGGTCGGTAGCCGTGGTGCCCTTCGGCGTCTGACCTGTGAGCCGGACACCGAGCACCTGCGGAATGAGCATGGAGCTCGGCTGGCCGAGCATCGCGGCCTCAGCCTCGATTCCACCCACGCCCCAGCCCACCACACCCAGGCCGTTCACCATCGTCGTGTGCGAGTCGGTGCCGACGAGCGTATCCGGGTAGGCCACCGTCTTGCCGTTGACGTCTTCGGAGAACACCACGCGTGCGAGGTGCTCGATGTTCACCTGGTGGACGATGCCCGTGTCGGGCGGTACGACCTTGAAGTTGTTGAACGCGCGCTGGCCCCAGCGCAGGAACGCATAGCGCTCCTTGTTGCGCGAAAACTCGAGCTCAGCGTTCAGGGCGAAGGCATCAGCCCGACCGAAGTAGTCGACCTGGACCGAGTGATCGATGACCAGTTCCACCGGCTGGAGCGGGTTGACGCGGTCCGGGTTGCCACCGAGCAGCACGATGGCATCGCGCATCGCGGCCAGGTCGACCACGCAGGGCACACCGGTGAAGTCCTGCAGCAGGACCCGCGCCGGCATGAACGAAATTTCCTTGTCGACGTTGGCGGTGGCATCCCACTGGGCCACCGCGCGGATGTCGTCGGCCTTGACGAAGGCGTTGTCTTCGCGGCGCAGAAGGTTCTCGAGCAGGATCTTCATCGAGTACGGCAGGCGGGCCACCCCGGGGAACCCGGATTTCTCGAGCGCCGGCAGGCTGTAGATCTCGACCGGCTTACCGTCTACCTGAATGTCTGTGCGCGTGTTGAAACTGTTCAATGTCGGCATCGTTGTCGTTACCCTCGTCCTCAACCCGCGATCATACTCCGCGGTCGAGGGCGTCGAGAAACTCACGCACCACGGCCGCCGGATCACGCTTCTCGGCGTCCACCGCGTTGTTCATGCGCCGCATGGCGGCCTCGGTCACCCGGCCGTCCAGTCGTGCGAGCGCCGCACGAATCTCGGGATGGCGCAACAGCGTGGCGGCGTTGACGACCGGCACGGCGTCGTAGGGCGGAAAATACTGCCGGTCGTCCTGCAGCACGGTCAGGTCGAGCGCGGCGATGAGACCGGCAGTGGTGTCACCGGCGATGACGTCCACCTGCCCGCCCGCCAGCGCCCGGTACATCAGCGAGAGGTCCATCACCCGGGGGGCCTCGCGGAACCGGAGTCCGTAGGCCGAGGCCAGACCCGGATAGCCGTCCTGGCGCTCGAGAAACTCGAAGCCGAACCCCGCTGTCCATCCGGGCGCGTGCTCGGCGAGTTGTGAGAGCCGCGACAATCCTCGCGCACGGGCATCAGCCGAGCGCACCAGGATGGCAAACGTGTTGTTGAACCCAAGCGGCGCCAGCACGCTGCGCCCGCTCGACGCGTAGCGCCCGCGGATGTCGTCGAGAACAGCAGCGGCATTGCTTTTCACCGGCTGCTTGAAGATGGCCGTGAGCGCGGTGCCGCTGTACTCGACGTACATGTCGATGTCACCGCTCTGCAGCGCCCGATCGCAGATGAACGTGCCCCCGAGGTTGAGCCGCCGCTCCACGGGAAGCGTGGTGTGACGTTCGAGCGTCTGCGCGAGGAGTTCCCCAAGCAGGACCTGTTCGGTGAAATTCTTGGAGCCGATCACGATGGCGTCGGGACGTGGCCAGGCGGCAACGACGATTCCACCAGCGATCGCCACCAGCGCGCCAGCCGCACTCCAGCGAAGTCGCCTGGCGTGGCCCGGGCGACCGACGGACCGCTCGAGCGCCAGCAGGACACCGTCCAGAGTAAGTGCCAGCGCCGCGGCTGGCAGCGCGCCCGCCAGGATGACGGTCGGATCCACCATCGCCAGGCCGCGATAGATGAAGTCGCCAAGTCCCCCGGCACCGATCGCCGCGGCAATGGTGACGGTGCCCACGCCAACGACGGCGGCCACGCGTATACCGGCAAGAATGGTCGGCAACGCGAGCGGCAGTTCCACCTGGAGCAACCGCTCGCGCGAGGTCATACCCATCGCGTCAGCGGCTTCGAGAACCGCCCTGTCCACCGCCAGGAGGCCGGCCGCTGTCGTCCGAATCACCGGCAGGAGCGCGTACAGGATCAGCGCGACCAGCGCCGTTCTCGCGCCGATCCCGCCGACCAGAGGCAACGGAAGGAGAAATCCGAACAGCGCCAGGCTCGGGATGGTCTGCACCAGGCTGGCCAGCCCTGCGAGCGGCGCACCAACCCGCGGTCGGCGAGCAGCGACGATGCCGACCGGTACCCCGATGGCCACGGCAAGCCCAGTCGATACCAGCACCAGCAGTACGTGCTGACCCAGGAGGCGCCAGAACTCCTCGGCGTGCGACGCCCAGAATGCCAGCAGTGCGGACATTAGATTTCGCCCATGCCCGGAAGCGCAGGGACTCGGCCATCGAACATCGCGTCGAACAGCGTCCGCACGGCCGCCTCGCGCGAGCTCCGGAGCCCCTCCGGCGTGTCGAGGGCAACAAGCCGGCCTTCGTGCAGCACACCGATCCGTGTGGCCAGGGCGCAGGCTTCCTGCATGTCGTGGGTGACGAGGACAATCGTCTTCCGCAGCCGGCTCTGGATTCCACGGAACTCGGCGTGCAGCTCGACGCGGGTCACGGGATCGAGCGCACCAAATGGCTCGTCCATCAGCAGCACGGGAGGATCGGCGGCCAGGGCGCGGGCCACGCCGACGCGTTGACGCTGGCCTCCAGAGAGTTCGTGGGGCCAGCGCGTGGCATAGTCACTCGCCGGCAGGCCCACCAGGTTCAGTAACTCGGCGACGCGCGCCTCGATGCGATCGGTCGGCCACTGGAGCAGCGTGGGAACCACCGCGACGTTGCGCGCCACGGTCATGTGAGGGAAGAGGCCCACCTCCTGGAGGACGTAGCCCGTCTGTCTGCGCAGCGCGATCGGATCCAGCTCGAGCACGTTGCGACCCGCCACCGACACCAGTCCCCGGTCGGAGACAAGCATGCGGTTGACCAGCTTGAGGGCTGTACTCTTGCCTGCCCCGCTCCGCCCGACGAGGGCAAGCGTGTCCCCTTCCAGCACCGTGAAGCTGACGTCGTTGAGCACGTCGCGGGTGCCGCGGCGACACCACACGCCGTCGAAGGTGATCATCCTCGGTTCAGAAGGTGAAGAACACGCCCCCGGTCACCGAGAGTTGCGGCGTGATCTTGTCGTCGACACTCAGGCCCCCCTTGACCATCAGCAGTTGTACGTCCCCACGAATTCCGACGCGCGGGAGCCCGCCCGGGCGCACCGACAATGCATGCCTGACACCGCCGCCAAGATAGACGAGCGAACTCTGCTCGGTTCCCCCGCCCTCTTCATGCGCCTGCCTCAGCACGCCGACGCCGCCGGACACATACGGCAGGGTGCGAGGCTGCCGGCCAAGGTTGGCCAGGGTGACACGCACGCCCCCGGCCAGCAGCGTCTCAGTCACTCGCTCCGACACGGTGACGTCGGGCGCCAGTTCCTTGTCGGCCGAGATCGCGGTCTCCAGCTCAGGCTGTCCGAAATGCACCTGGCCTTCGATAGCCACCCTGCTCGTCACGGCTCCCGCAACACGAACATCAACAACGGGCGCCGGAAGGAGCCGCGTGCTGGTCGAAAACAGCGGGTAGGACTGGGGTGTCGTCGCGTTCGACCGCAGGTTGGCCGACGCCTCACCAAGCGCCACGCCAGTGACCAGCCCGGCCCCCAGCGTGATGTCAAACCTCGGTGGACCCGCAACCCGCGCACGCTGCGCGTGGGCATCGGCGGCGAGTCCGAGCAGCAGCCACACGACCAGCAGCACGCTTGCCAGCCGGGCCATCACTTCGCCCTCACAGTGATGTCGACTGAACTGGTCACGCCACCAGCGCCGACGATGATCAGTCGGTCGGCGTAGGTCACCGAAAAGTTTGCGTCCACGGGGTCGCTCGCAATGAAGAAGCTCTCGATCGACGCGTCGTCCAGCGGCTCGACACGTATGACATAGGGCCCTGGCGACAGCCCCATGATTTCGTACTCGCCTGAGGTGTTCAGCGTGAACCCGCCGATGAGCGTGCCGGTCTGGACATTGAACGCCACGATGTGGGCGCCGAACACACCCCGCCCGTTCTTCTGCACATGCCCCCGCACCGTGCCCGTCGCGCTCGTGAAACTGCCATCAGGGTAGAGCGACGACACCCCGGCGATGTCGTCAGGCTGCAGCGCACGGTCCGCCGTGTTGCCACGCCCGAAGGCGATCGGGAACATCACCGAACCCGACGCGAGCACGCGGCGGGCATCGGGCCCGAGCAGCTCGGTTTCACCGACCAGCGAGTGGTCGAGCCCGAGGAAGTGCCCGATCTCGTGCACCAGCACCGACTCGAGGTCATACCGCGCCGGATCGCCCGCGCTGGCGGTTGACCACAGGAACGCTGAGTTCACGAAGATGTCGGACTCGACGATCTCGCCGGTCAAGGTGTCGATCGTGAAGCCTGTCGCAGCCAGGGTCCGGTCTTCGTCCGGCTCGTTGGCAAACCCGATCACCGACAACCCGTCGTCGGCAAACGGAGATGCGCCGGTGAAGCCGACATAGGCGAAGGAAATCGACGCCGTCGGCACCGACTCCCACGACGAGAACGCGTGGGCGGCGGTCGCCTGAAGGGCAGCAGCCGGGACACCGCTGGCGGATGCGTCGGTCGCAAACCACCTTACCGGCATCCGCTTCCACTTCAGCACCGTCGGGATACCGCGGAGGGGCACGATGAACTGGAGGTAGGCCTCGGCCGATGAGGCGCAGACGACCAGGGCGAGGCACACGACAGCTGCCCGCACGAGGCTGGTGGCGCGTCGCATCAGCGGGCCTCCATCGCCGTCCGCACCTGGCGGAGGAAGTCGTCGAGCGGGAGCGCCTTACGCGCGGGGTCACCGCGCACGACTCGTTCGGCGGCCACGCCGCGCGCCATCACCGGTGCCGGCAGCACCATGTCGCCGGACTCTGTGGAGGCGACCCGATACACGCCCTGACTCAACCCGAACAGCGTCGGCACCTTCGGCGCCCGCGCGCGCAGGAACAGCACCACGCGGTCGCCCTCGACAAACTCAGGCGCACCGACGGTGATCCGCCGGTATCGCCCCACCGTACCGTTCGGGACACGAAAGGTCACCGTCTGGCTCGGTGCCCCCTTGACGGTCTCGCTCACGACGACCGTGACGAACGACTCAATCGCTCGGGTGTCGGTCAGCCTCGACCTCACATCGACGACGCGACCGGACACGATCACATCCGCACCGTTCACCACCGTGGCGAAGTCTGCCGGAAGCACCACCGTGGCACGCGCCGGCATCGGGGCGAGCAGAAGCAGGATCACAATCCATACACGCATTCGAGGGTCTCCCTGGCGGGTCGTTCCGACCCGCCCTACGTACCAATTTGGACTCACAAGCGGACGTTCTTCCGATGCTCACGAGCTACTTGCAAGACGGCGTCCGCGGCCCGACCGCTGGCGCCGGGCGCGCCCAGGCGCGTCCGTACCCGCTGCAACCCCTGCCGCATCGCGCTGTGCCGGTCGGAACTGGTCAACAGTGTCACAACTTCGTCAGTGACCCGCTGCGGCGTGAAATCATCCTGAATCAGCTCGGGCACCAGCCGCTCTCCAGCCACGAGGTTGGCCATCGCGTAGGTGTCCACGCGAACAAGCGGCTTCCCAAGACGATACGTGAGTGGAGAGAGACGGTAAACCACGACCATGGGTTTCTCGTGGAGTGCCGCCTGAACGGTCGCCGTTCCAGACGCGGTGAGCACCACATCGCTCGCCGCCAGCACATCGTCTGTCCGGCCGGTCACGCGCGCCGGAGCTCCCGGGCCGGTCCCGAACACGTCGAACGCCGCGCTGGTGAGGTGCGGCGCGCAGGCAATGACGCACTGCAGGTCCGGCACCGCCGCTCGGATGCCCGGCAACGCCCCGGCCATTGTCGGCGCAATTCGTGCGACTTCATTGGTCCGACTGCCAGGCAGGATGGCGAGCGTCGGTGCAGCCGGGTTCAACCCGAGTTCGGTCAGGAAGGCTGTCCGCGTCGCGGTGGCTTTCGCCATGTCCACGAGTGGATGACCGACGAAGGTGACGGGCACACCCGCCTTCTCGTAGATTGCCTCCTCGAACGGAAAGATGACCAGGACACGGTCGACGAACCGCTGCATCGTCCGCATGCGCCTGGCCCGCCATGCCCAGAGCTGCGGGCTGATGTAGTAGATGACCGGAATGCCGAGCCCCTTCAGCGCCCGCAACAGGAAGAAGTTGAAGTCGGGAGCATCGATGGCGACAAACACATCAGGCCGACGTTCAGCGGCCGCAGCCTTGAGTCGTCGGAGCAGGCCATAGAAGCGAGGGATGAACGGCAGCGCTTCGGTGAGCCCGGTCACCGACAAGCCGCGGAAGTGGTCGAGCAGTTCCCCCCCGGCGCGCTCGAAACCATCACCGCCGAAGCCGAACACCTGCGTGCCTGGCGCACGTGCGCGCAGTTCCGATGTCAGGGCACCGGCATACAGGTCTCCTGACGGTTCCGCGCAGGAGAGCATGACCCGAAGGGGCGTGTCGTTCACGCGCAGGCCCGACTAGCGGCGGGCGGCTTTCTTGAGCGTGGGAGACATGAGGTCGATCTGGTCGATGCCGATGATCTCGATACTGGAGAAGCCCATCCCCGCCAGTTGCTGGACAAACTGACGGGCATTGCCGACCAGGACGATCGACAGGCGATCCGGGCGAATGTAGGCGCGCGACACGCGCTGGATGTCGTCAGGCGTCACGCTCAGCACACGCTCGCGGAACGTCCCCACCTCGTTGGCCGGCAGCCCGTAGAAGACCACATTGAGAATCTGCGTGGCGATCTCGTTGGGGGTTTCGATGGTCAGGGGAAAGCTGCCTGACAGATACGCCTGTGCCTCGGTCAGCTCGCGCAGACCGACCTTCTCACGCTGCAGACGTGTGAACTCGTCCACTGCCAGCCGCAACGCCTCGACGGTCGTGGCCGTGCGGGTGTCCGTCTGCGCGACATAGGCGCCAGCGTCCTTGCGTGCGTCGGTGTCGGCTTCGGCACCGTAGGTCAGCCCCCGGGCCGAACGGAGCACCTGGTGGAGACGATTGGCGCCTTCACCACCGAGAATCTTCACCGCCAGATCCCACGCCAGGTAATCGGGATGTCGCCGCGGGATGGCGATGGCTCCGATCCGAATCTCGGTCTGCACCGAGTCTGGCTTGTCGATCACCAGCAGGCGCCGCGTCGGCGCAGGTGGCTCCGTCGCGAGAACCGGAGGCACCTCCGCGCGCGCCCAGTTGCCGAAGACCCGCTCGGCGGTGCCGAATGCCTCGTCGCTCGTGACGTCGCCGACAATGGCCAGCACCATGTTGTTCGGGACAAACCACTGGCGGTGAAAGGCCAGCAGATCCTCGCGCGAGATGCGGCCGATGGTCTCTGCGGTGCCTCCGCCGGGCATGCCGTACGGGTGGAAGCCGTAGACGAGGCGATTGAACACCGCATCGGCGATGTAGTCGGGATCGCGACTGTTCACCTGCAGGGCCGAGATGCCCTGTTCCTTCTGACGATCGATTTCCTCGGCCGCAAAGGCCGGGTTGCGGACGACGTCGTTCAGCAGTTCCATGCCGAAACCGAACGAGTCCTTCATCACCAGCGTGTTGGCAAACGTCAGGTCGGAGCCCGCACCGGTGCCGAGGGCGCCGCCGATGAAGTCGATCTGATCGGCGATGTCCTCGGACGAACGAGTGGTCGTGCCCTGATCGAGCAACGCCGCGACGAGGTCGGCAACACCTGGCTTCCCCTGGGGATCCCGCGCCGATCCGGCTCGAACCAGCAGCCGCATGCTGATCACCGGCTGTTCATGATGCAGCACCGTGACGACCTGCATGCCGTTGGCGAGCGTGCGCATCTCGTACGGGGGGAAGGTTGCTTCGCGCGCCTGCAGTGGCGCCGGTGCCCGCTCAGACGGCCACTCGCGCGCCGGGGTCTGCGCCGCGAGCGACGCGTACGCACCGATTCCGACCGTCACGACCACGGCGAGCACAGCCCTGCGCAAGGCGCCGCTCATCGTCGTCCTCCGGCCGCCTGCGGCAGCACGTACAGCACCATCCGGTTCGCCTCGGTGAAATACGTGCGGGCGACGCGCTGGAGGTCGGCCTGCGTCACGTTCATGAAGATGTCGAACTCGCCGTCGGCCGTCGTGATGTCGCTGTGGATGACCGCGGCATGGGCGAGCGCGGAGGCTTTGTCTTCGTTCGATTCACGACCGAGCACATAGTCGCGCGCAAACTGGTTCTTGGTGCGCTGCAACTCGCGTTCGGTGACCGGTTCCGCCTTCAACTTGTCGAACTCGGCGATCAGCGCCTTCTCGGCCACCTCAGGCGTCTGGCCGGGCTGCAGGATGGCGACGCCGTAGAACAGGTTCGGGTCCTCGATGAGGTTGCCGCTGCCGGACGCGGTCAGGGCGATGCGTTTGTTGTAGACGAGTTCGCGGGGAATGCGCGCGCTGTCGCCATCCGACAGAATCTTCGACAGGATGTGCAGTGGATACGAGTCGGCGTGTCCGTCGTAGACGATGTGATAGGCGACGACCACGACCGGAAGCGGCCAGGCTTCTGTGACCGTGAAGCGTCGTTCGGCCTTCTGCTCCGGCTCCCTGGGGATGTCACGAGGCACCGGCCTGGCGGCCTTGGGAACGCGGCCGAAGTACTGCTCGACCAGCTGGCTCGCCTGCGCAGAGTCGAAGTCACCGACGATGGTGAGCGTGGCGTTTTCCGGAACGTAGTAGGTGCTGTGGAACTCGCGGACGTCACTGATGGATGCCGCCTGGAGATCGGCCATGCTGCCAATCGGCGCATGCTTGTAGGGGTGCGTCGTGAATGCGTGGTCGGTGATGATTTCGGAGAGCCGGCCGTAGGGCTGGTTCTCGACCCGCATTCGACGCTCCTCCTTCACAACCTCGCGTTCGCGGTCGAATGCCTCGAACTCGACGCGCAGCGTCGCCATCCGATCGGCTTCGAGCCACAGAGCCAGCGGCAGGTAGTGCGACGGCAGGGTCTCCCAGAACACCGTCGCGTCCTCGGTCGTGTAGGCGTTGCTGCGACCCCCGATGCTGGCGATGATCGACGTGTGGGAGTCGGGTTCGACGTTCTTTGACCCCTTGAACATCATGTGCTCGAAGAGGTGCGCAAACCCCGTGCGTCCCGGTTTCTCGTTCTTCGACCCGACGTGATACCAGAGCGACACGTGGACGATCGGGGTCGAGTGATCTTCCGACAGGATGACGCGCAGTCCGTTCGGCAGGACGGTCGTCGTGTACTGGAGCCGGGGGGGACGGACAGCCGCGCGCGCCGGCACGATGGCGAGCACGACCACCGCGCAGACAACCGCCAGGGCAACCGGACGACCGCCGAAGGCACGCGACAGGCCAGCCATATATGCCGAGATTATGGCACGCGACCGCGGAGACTCCGGCCGCCTAGCGGCTCAGAAGCCTGAAGCCGACGCTGGCCCAGGTGCTGGTGCCGAACTCGAGCGGATACGGATCGATGCGACGCTCGACTGCAAGGAAGAACTCAACAGCGGCTCCGGGACCGTTGAGTCGCACGCCGCCTTCGCCACGCGCCCCGGTCTGCGTCCCGCGATTCTGCGTCCCGTCGGTCCCCAGCCAGCGGACGCCACCTGCCGCCAGAAGGGCGGCCCTGCTCCCGAGCGCGTACTCGAGCCGACCGTCCGAGGCGATTTCCCAGCTGTAATCCACGAAGGACTTCTGCACGACCTTGCGGACGTCGCCGCGACCGTGGAGGTGGATACGGCCGTCGCTCCGGTCCGCCTCGATGCCTACACCCAGCATGTTCCAGTCCACCGGCTGGCGCTTGGCCCGGTCGCTCAGATGCCGTGACTGGTGAAAGAACACCCCGCCCACTTCGACGCCCCTGGCGCGAGCCGTCAATGCACCGGCCAGGATGTAGTTGCCCTGATTGGGGTCGAAGGCACGGAACTGCTCACCAAGAATGGCCTGGTAGTTGGCGGCAAAGTTCAGCCGGCCATACCCGTAGTCAATCAGGTCGAGGTCGCCGCCGAAGTTGGTGTCCCAGACAAACCGCTCCTCGTCGCTGGCGAGGTGCTCGGCGTTCAGATGAAATGACGACCGCGACAGGAAGGTGATGCCGTCAGCCGGGGGAGTGACCTGGCTCTGTGCAAGAGCCGGCGAGGCGGCAGCGGCCAGGAGCGCCGCGGTCATTGCCGTGACCCACTTCATCGGCTTTCCCCGTCGACGCCGCCGCGGCGGGTCCACTCGGCGAGCCTGGCTTCCAGTTCCTCGATGCGCTTCTTGAGTTCAGGCAGACGTCTGAAGATCACCGACGAGCGCCGCCACTCTCGATTGTCGATGGCCGGATACCCCGCCAGCATCGAACCGTCCGCGGTGGAGTTGGTGATGCCCGACTGCCCCACGGCGATCGTGCCCCGCCCGATCGCCAGGTGCCCTCCGATGCCGACCTGACCCCCGAAGATCGAGTCGTCTCCGATCTCGGTGCTTCCCGCAACCCCGACCTGTGCGGCCATGAGAACGTTGCGGCCCACAGTGACCCCGTGTCCGATCATCACGAGGTTGTCGATCTTCGTACCCGCCTTGATTCTGGTTTCTCCCACGGCGGGACGATCCACGGTCGTGTTCGCGCCCAGCTCCACATCGTCTTCAAGGATGACGGTTGCGACCTGAGGGATCTTCTCGTGGGTGCCGTCGGAACGGCGGACAAAGCCGTAGCCGTCTGCGCCGAGCACGACGCCATTCTGCAGGATGACGCGGTCACCCAGCGTCACGCGTTCGCGAATGGAGACGTTCGAGTGGATGACACAGTCGGCGCCGATCACGCTCCCCTGGCCAATCGTGACATTCGGGAAGATGACCGTGCCATCGCCGATGCGCACTCCGTCGGCAATCGAGACAAAGGCACCGATGGCGACATCGCGGCCGATGGTCGCCGTGGTCGCCACCGCTGACATGGCGTGCGCACCAGGCGTCGGCCGCCACGCGGGCGCAAAGATGCCGACGGCTCTGGCAAAGGCGAGATAGGGCTCCTGCGTACGGAGCACGGCGCACGGCGCCGGGCCGCCATCATCGCGCAGGAGCACCGCAGAGGCGCGAGTCCCCATCAGGACGCCCTGATATTTCGGGTTGGCGAGAAAAGTGATCTGGCCGGGCCCGGCCGTCTCGATGCCCGCAACGCCGGTGATGTCGAGGTCGCCATCGCCGTCGAGGCGGCAGCCGAGTTGCTCTGCGAGCGCGCGTAGCTTCACAACGGAACTGAGGCTCAGGATATCACCGGGTTGCCACGCGCTCGATGAACGCCGGCAACTTTGCCAGTCCCAGCGCTCCGGCGATGTCGTGGATGGCCGTCGTGCGTGCGGCGTGGTCGCGGGTCAGCGCGGCCCGGAGATCCGACAGACGCGCGTTGCCGTCACCGTTCCACTGGACGCGGTGAAGACCCTGAGCGGCCCCACGCATCGACAGCCAGTGTCCGACCACCCGGAAGGCAAAGTAGTAGGCCACCATGTTCGGGCCGGGCACGATGGCCAGGATGGCCGACAGGATCAGCAGGATCCCGTTGACGGCAAACCAGATGCGATGGCGGTCGTGATCACGCTTCAGCATCCGCCGGACCAGTGTCAGCGCCTGATCGAACGTCAGGTCGACAGGATGGATCAGGCGAGCCTCGGACTCACGCCGAAGGTTCCACAACAGCCGCTGCTCGGCAATCCGTTCGGCGACCCATGCCAGCAGGCGCGTCTGGAGGCGGTCCCACCACCCTTCACTGGCGTCCGGGCCGGTGCCGCTGGCTTCCTTGTCTTCGGCTTGGCGCACCATCAGCGCAAAGCGCTCCCGCAGCCTGGCGATCCATCCGCTCGAGGTCTCGCCGGCCCCGGCGTCGGCGATCGGCGCGGTGCTCTCGTAGTAGAGCTCGTACCGGTCCCGTCCAACGGGAATGACGAAAACATCCATGCGTATGGGGTGCAGGCGGGGTCAGCGCCGGCGACGCTGCACCGGCTCGGGCAGGTCCAGCGGCAGGGCTGGCTTTCCAGCCGCCTCCCAGGCGCCGGCAATCATTGCCGCCGACGCCGCGATCGAGCGCGACAGGCGCTGCTCGAGCACCGCAGACGCGCCGGCATAGAACGCGTCGTAGTAGGCGTCATCGTAGACGTCGCGTGTGCCGATCGCTGCCGAGTCGGCGCTGAGAATTGCGGGGACCAGCCGAGTGCCTTCGATGATCGTGTCGAACATGAAGTCGCGAGGGTTGCCGATCGCGGCCATGGGCTGTGGCGCGATGCGCAATCGCGCACGGTTCCGCTCGAAGAGCATCGACTCGAACCGCGCGTGCACACCCGGCTGGCCGCTGAGCTGCCCGTTGTAGTTCATGACGGTGTGCAGCGGCTGGTTGCTGTCCGAGACGTAGTGCGTCATCCACGCCGCAAAGAAAATGATGTTGTGACGACCGAACGGGCCGCGTGCCTGATATCCGGCAAACTCGCGCTGGAGGTTGCCGAAATATTCGGCCGTTCGCCACGGCAGCAGGCCCATCTGCTTGACGCGCACGGCGCCGAATTTCTGCACTGCCACGTCATAGTCGCGTGGAAGGCCTGCAAACGGATACGGCCCGAAGCCGTCCCAGTCGATGTCGAGAAAGTGGTTGGCGTCTTCCTGATCGTCGAAGCCAGCCGTCTGCCAGGTGTCGGGATCGATGACGCGCTCGACCAGCGTGCTGCGGTAGCGCTCGAAGAACGGCCGAATCTCATCCGGCAGCAGCGCGATGGCGCGGTCCATGATGAACTGGTGCGCCTCGAAGCCCCACGCCGCCGCGGGTCGCGGCGCCAGCAGGACGATCAGCACCGTGGCGGCACCAAGAAGCTTCATCCCAGCCATTCTATGTCCTCCTACCTGACCACCGTCTCCGCGCGGAACCCCGACCGACCCAGGACGCGCTGCACCGCCGAGAAGCGCATATCCCCAACCTGCACGAGCACCCCGTCCGCTGAGCGGTCGAGCGTAAACGCCGGAAACCTCGACCAGACCAGAAATCCCTGCACCTCAGGATCGCGCAGCGCCTCGGCCACGGCCGGGTCCTGGTCGTTCTTCTGCACCGTCGCCTCGTTGAAACGTACCGACGCTGGCAGCCACGTGAACGTTCCCGTCACGTAGTGATCGCCAGCGTCGACGATCACGTCGCGCACCAGAGGCGACACCGGCCGTGGGCCGACCATGAGCGCCCGCGGAGGCGCACCAGCCCTGGCAATCCACGCGTCAATCACCGTCTGGCGCGCCGCGCCTGCCGCCACGAGCATGAGGACGACATAGACGGCCGTCAGCCACAGCGCGTTCCTCGCCGGACGGGAGGAGCCGCGCCGCCTCGACCACCACACCCCGATGCCCATTACCGCCCACATCCACGGGTCGATGATGAAGAGGGTGTCGCCGTAGAACCATCGTCCCGACAGGGGCATCAACAACCGAACGCCATAGTTGTTGAGGTAATCCAGGCCGACATGTGACAGGACGCCAAGATACGAAAGCGCCACGAGCCACCACAGATGAGCCGGTGGATCACCCGGCGCGGGTCGCCGCCGGCCGAGCGTCCACATGACAAGCGCCAGCAGCGGGGGCAGCAGCGCCTGCGCAAGGATGCCATGTGTGATGCCGCGGCGAAAGGCGACCGAGGGCAGGCTCGTCGCGAACACCGCGACGTCGATGTCGGGCAGATTGGCCGCAATCATCAAGGTCGCGCTGGCGAACCTGGAGCGGGTCTTCAGGCCGGCTTCTCCGCATACCGCGCCGACCAGCGTGTGACAGATGTTGTCCATCGTGAGATCGTAGAGGCTTCACATGACTATACGTCGCGCACTCATCCTCATCGTTGCCGTCCTCGTTACCGCCTGCGGCGGTGGTAGCAGCTCCTCGTCATCGCCGTCCACTCCTACGTCGCCCTCCTCACCTGCCCCGACCAGCACGACGGTGCGGTACGCCGCGCTCGGAGCGAGCGACGCCAACGGTGTCGGCAGCAGTGCGCCGTGCGTGCCCTTCACCGCCTGCGAGAACGGCGCGGGTTACGTGCCGAGCCTCGCGCGACTGCTCCGCACCGGACGCGAAGTGACGCTCGTGAACCTTGGCATCCCGGCGGCGGTGCTCAGCCCGACAATCTATGAGCTGGGACGGAGATATGGGAGGGAGATTCCCGCCAACTTCATCGAGCGTGAACTGCCCTTCGTACCTGGCGACAGCACCCTCATCACGGTGCTCGGCGGACCCAACGATGTGAACGCGCTGGGCGACGCCGTCAGCCAGGGCGCAGCGGGCAACGACCTGAAGGGCTACCTGGACGCCCAGATTCGCGCCTTTGGCAGCGACTACGACCGACTCGTGCAGGGCCTGCGCTCACGCGCGCCCAACGCCACGGTCATCCTGATCAACGTGCCCAACATGGCGGGACTCCCCTACTCGGCGGGCTATCCCCTGCAGGCGCGCCAGGTGCTGCAGTACATCTCGGTGGGCTTCTCGCGCGAGGTCAACCGTCAGGGTGGCTCGCGCGTACTGATCGCCGACGCCATGTGCGACGCGCAGATCTATGCGTCCTCAGGCTTCGCCTCCGATGGCTTTCATCCCAACGACTCGGGGCACAGCTATCTTGCGCAGCGACTGCTCTCGATTGTGAACACCGGTGTCGGCGGCGCCGCGTCTTCCTGCGGGCAGATGACACTCGTTCCCGCCCTCTGACTTCATACTTACTTCCCACTTCCCACTCCAGACTTCCACTTCGCACTTCGCACTTCCCACTTCTCACTTCCCACTTCGAACTTGGTATAGTCGCCTTCTGTGTCCACCACACTGTCCATCGCTGACGTCGAACGTATCGCCGCGCTCGCACACCTGGAACTGACCGACGCCGAAAAGACGCTGTTCACGAAACAGCTCGCTGACGTCCTGGCGTATGCCGAACAGGTGCAGCAGATAGACACCACCGGAGTGCCAGCAACGGCGCAGGTGCACGGCGCCGAAGGGCATGAGCGTGCGGACGAGCCGGTGCCGTCGCTGTCCACAGCGGACATGCTGGCCAATGCACCAGACGGAGCTCCCGAAGTCGGACTCTTCCGCGTGCCCAGGGTGATCGGCGGATGACCGTGACCGCTCTCACAGCCACTGAAATCCGTGACGCGGTCACCGACGGGCAGGTATCGGCAACTGAGGTCTGCAGGGCGTTTCTCGATCGCGCGCAGGCGCTCAACCCGCAGCTCAACGCGTTCACGCTGATCGATGCCGACCGCGCGCTCGACGCCGCCGGACGCGTGGACGCGCAGCGTGCCTCGGGAACTCCCCTCGGGCCGCTGGCGGGCGTGCCGATCGCGCTCAAGGACAATCTGTGCGTGCGGGGCATGCGCACGACGGCAGCGTCTCGCATCCTCGATACCTTCGTCCCGCCCTACACGGCAACGGCCGTGATGAAGCTCGAGGCCGCCGGCGCGATCGTTCTGGGCAAGACCAATTGTGATGAGTTCGCCATGGGCTCCTCGACCGAGAACTCCGCCTACGGGCCGACAAAGAACCCGTGGGCCCTCGACCGCACGCCAGGTGGCTCGAGCGGGGGCTCGGCCGCGGCCGTCGCTGCGCATTGCGCTCCGCTCGCCCTCGGCTCCGACACTGGCGGGTCGATCCGTCAACCCGGTTCTTTCTGTGGCGTGGTCGGACTGAAGCCGACGTACGGCCGCGTGTCTCGCTATGGGCTGCTGGCGTTTGCCTCGTCCCTCGACCAGATCGGACCATTCTCCCGACGAGTCCGTGACGCCGCCCTGACGCTGACGGCGATAGCGGGGAGCGACGGCGCGGATGCGACAACGGTCGCGACGAGCGTGCCCGAGTTCACCAGCGCGCTGACCGGCGACGTGCGCGGCGTGCGGGTTGGCGTCCCACGCGCCTTCGTCTCAGAGGGGGTCGACGAGGAAGTTCGCCTCGCGTTCGAACGCGCCCTCGACACGCTCGCGCGTGCGGGGGCGGTGATTGTCGACATCGATCTGCCGCACGCCAGAGCCGCGATTCCCGTCTACTACCTGATCTGCACCGCCGAGGCGAGTTCCAATCTCGCCCGCTACGACGGCGTGAAGTACGGTTTCCGCGCCACGCTTGGTCGCACCGACGGACTCAAGGCCATGTACAACCGGACGCGCGACGAAGGCTTCGGCGCCGAGGTGAAGCGCCGCATCATGCTTGGCACGTACGTCCTCAGTGCCGGGTACTACGACGCGTTCTACCTCAAGGCCCAGCAGGTCAGGACCCTCCTGCGGCGAGATTTCGATCGAGCGTTCGAAGGTGCGGACGTGATCGCAATGCCGACCAGCCCGATTCCACCCTTCAGGCTGGGCGAGAAGACCGAAGACCCGTTGCAGATGTACCTTGCCGACGTCTTCACTGTCAGCGCTAACCTGGCGGGCCTGCCCGGCATCAGCGTGCCCTGCGGCTTCACCGGCGCGAAACTCCCGATCGGTCTGCAGTTGATGGGCCGGATGTTTGATGAAGCGACGATGCTGCGGACGGCAGATGCGTTCGAGCGCGCCACGTCCTGGCACACCGAGTCGCCCTCGCTCTGATATCTCTCGTAGGCCGGGTCCATTGGACCCGGCCTACGAGACAATCCGCAACGTACGGCGTGTCCGGAGGACCCGCCAGCTGGCCCTCAGCCTCAGTCCGGCGGTGCCTGCCCGCGGCCACCAGCCGGCGCTGCGCCACGACCAGCGCCACCGCCTCGGGCCGGGGGCGGCGCTTTGAGGTTCCGACGAATGGCCTCGGCGTCCACGTCCGCTTCCCACGCATTCAGCATCGGCCGCAGCCGGGCAGCGAGCGCCTGCTGGCGTTTGGCCAGATCGTTGCGCTCACCCAGATCTCTCCGCACATCGAACAGCATCGTCGCGTTGCCATCGACGATGAGTTTCATGTCGCCGACGCGGATCGCGCGCTGCTGAAATCCGCCGACCAGCGTTCGCCAATAGAGGGTCCGTTCGACCACGGGAGCCTTGCCCTCGAGGATGGGAAAGAGGTTGATGCCCTCGTACTTCGTGTCGGCGGGCACAGCCACTCCTGCGGCGGCAAGCAGTGAGGCACTGAGGTCCATGGTGATCCCCACCTGGGGTGTCACCCGCCCTGCCGGAATCCGGCCGGGCCAGCGGATCACCGCCGGAACTCGAATCCCGCCTTCCCACAGCGTCCACTTGCGGTGGAAGAGCGGGGCATTGCTCGACAGCCACTCGCCTCCGTTGTCGTTGGTGTAGACGACGATGGTGTTACGGGCGAGGTTGAGGCGATCGAGGGTGCGAAGCACCTGTCCGATACCCTGATCGGCGCGCTCCATGATCGCCACATAGTCGGCTCGGGTGCTGGTGCTGTCGTCGTGCGGTTGCAGATGCCTGGCGTTCCCGATGGCCACCGACGGCTTGTCGGGCACCTGATAGGGCCAGTGCGCCGCGTTGTAGGCAAGCTCCAGGAAGAACGGGCGCTGGGCGTTCTGCTCGATGAACCTGGTGGCTCGCGCCGTGAACAGGTCGGTCGAGTAACCCTCTTCGGTGGCTGGTTTGTCGTTCTCGAAGAAATCCGGCTGGCCATCGCCGCCGGTGTGCTGGTAGTAGTCGATGTAGCCGCTCTTGAAGCCGTAGAAATAGTCGTAGCCGTGTGCATTCGGGCTGCGCTCCGGCCGGTAGCCCAGATGCCACTTTCCGACAAGGGCGGTGGCGTATCCGCCCTCCTTGAGCAACTGCGGCATCGAACGGCCGTCGGCAGGAAGCCCCTGATCGATGGCCGGGCCGGTGGCGTTCCCCAGCGCCGCTTCAATGGCAAAGCGCTGTTGGTACCGACCCGAGACGAGTCCAGCTCGTGTCGGGCTGCACAGCGGAGCGTTGGCGTAGAAGTCGGTGAACCTCACGCCCGCGCGGCCGATGCTGTCGATGTTCGGGGTCTTGATATCGGGCGCGCCGTAACTGCCGATGTCCCCATAGCCCACATCGTCGGTGATGATCAGGACGATGTTGGGTCGAGCCGCCTGCGCAGGCGCAGGTGCCTGCGCCTGGACGCCGACCTCTGGTCGCGAACCGAGGTACACCGCCGCAGCAGCGACCAGGACGGCACCGGCTATCTGATGAGCGCGAACCCTCATGTCTCTCCCCCGCCTAGAAGTCGAACTGCACGGTGATCTTCGCGAAGCGCGCCTGGATCACGCTCTGCGGCCGCTGCCACGCCGCAAAGTTGTTGTTCTGCGTCAGGATGGTATCAACGTTGAGCGCATTGTAGAGATCGAGCGCCAGCGTCGTCCTCGTTCCGCCCGCACGCAGCAGCTTGCCGAATCGCAGGTCCACCTGGTTGAGCCGCTCGCCATAGGTCGACCCCGGCTCGACGATGTTGGCGGTGATGTTGGCCACTCCACCCGCCAGCGGCCGACCGAGCGACGACTGCGCCGTGGCGTTGCTGACGATGAAGTTCGCCGCCACGATCGGACCGGGAATGCTCTGAAGCGACCCCGACACCTGCAGATCGATCTTCGGGATCGTGTAGCTGCCGAAGCCCTTCACCTGGGTGAGGAACGGCTCGGTCTGTTTGCACCACTGGCCCGGAAGCCAGACGTTGTTGTTCGCGCTGGTGAGGTTCTGAGCGCCGAGCAGCATCTCGGGCATCTTCGCCACGATGTCGCAGTTGTCGGTGGTCCGTCGGCCGGTGCTGACGCCGCCGGTCAAGAGGACTCCGCCGACGGCCCGCATCTGCACGGTGAAGTCGACACCGTTCCAATGCTCGGTCTGCGTCCCGTATTTCTTGGACAACGAGTTGTACTCGAGCGACTGGCCGAACTTCGCCGGGCTGACGTTCACGAGACCGCTGAGTGTGTATCCGCCGCCCCCCGGGAGCCTGGCATCGGCAGGAGCGACCATGCTGAAGCTGTTGAAGTCCGACGCTTCAACGCGCAGGTTGTCGGTCACCTGAAAGTTGGCGTACCAGCGGCGGAAGAAGCCCACATCTACCGAAACCCGCGGGAGCACTTCATGCTGGAGGCTCGTCGAGAACTCCCAGTTGGAAAACCGGTTGTTCCATCCGCGCAGCAGGTCGGGGTCGAACTGCGCACCCGGAACCGCGTTGCCGAAGTTCTGATTGGCGAGCGCGCCGCACTCGCCGTTGGCACCCGGCGTGAGCAGGTCGCAGTCCGGCACGAAGTTCCGGTTGGCATCGGTCCAGGCCCGGGTCGTGCTGAGCACCAGCGTGCGGAAGGGACTCGGCGTCCCGGCCAGCGTATTGGTCGAGAGCGCCTGACCCTCGAGATACTTGTTCAGCGTCACTTTGAGTGCGGTCTTGCCGTTGCCGAACACGTCAAACGACATTCCCGACCGCGGCGTGATGTCTTTCCACGCCAGGTTCTCTGTCTCCGGGAACGTGAGGTTCCTGGAGGGGACGAGCGGTCCTGGCCCCAGCTTGATTTCGGGAAAGTGCGTTTTGAACGAGTCGTAGCGCAGGCCGCCCATCAGCGTCACCCGGCCGAGCGTCCATCGGTCCTGCACGTACAGGCCAAGGTCGGCATCCTCCTCCGCCTGGTTGACGTAGGGGGTGGCGTAGACGGTGAGCTGGTTCGGAACGCCGTTGTTGAAGCGATAGTTGACCGGCTGGAAGTCGTAGGTGCGGTCGCGCAACGCGCCTTGCGTGTTGTTGAAGCCGAACTTCGCCGCGTGGCTGCCGGTGATGTAGGACACCGCGGCTCGATAGAAGTAGTTGTCGTTGTAGTTCTTGTTGAAGTTCTCGGCGGAGCGATACCGCAGGCCCGTCGACTGTTCCACGACGGAGATCATCTGTGGATACGCGGCGATTGACGCGGGATCGTCGAGCGACCCCGACGGCTGCAGGTGCACTTCGCCCCAGCCGGTATTGCGGTGCAGCGCCACAGCCTCGAGCAGCAACCGGCTCGTCACCGGTGCGCTCCATTCAGCCATGAGCATGCGCTGCGTCGGGAAGCGACGGTCACGGGCCGCTTCGGGAGCCACCACGGCGCTGATGCCATTCGGGCAGCGGCAATAGGACTGCTGCTCCCATTCGCCGGCGAACTTGTTCTTGGCATTCGCCTGCCACGTCATGCGCATCTTGGCCTGCTCCCAGTCGCCGTTGGCCGAGAGCGCCGGCCTGCTGGTGTCAGGCTCGTAGGTCCAGCTCGCGGGGTTGAAGGCATTCTTGTTGTGGAACATGCCAGCGGCATAGCTCTGGGCACCCTGATAGCGGGCGGTGCCGTAGTACCAGAGACGATCGCGCAGGATCGGCCCGCCGGCACCAGGGGCAAAGTCCCAGTTCTTCTTGATCGAGCCGGGAGCCGAGAGGCCTGTGGCCTTCAGCCGATCGGTGTAGTTGCTGGCGGCGAGAAAGTCTTCGTGCGCGATATTGAAGAACACGGATCCCGTGGTCGTGTTGCCGCCGTCGCGCGGGACGAAGTTGATGCGCACGCCACCGGTTGCGAGCTCCGCCGAGGCGGCGTTGGTATCAATGGTGACTTCAGATGCGGCGCCCACGTTGGGCACGTTGCCCGAGAAGCCACCGCTTCCGGAGAGGCCGGCCGTGCTGACACCGTTCTGCGTGATCCGCTGGCTTGACGGCCGGCTGCCGTGCACGGAGAGCTGAGCCATCGCGTCACCACTCGCACCGCCGACGTCGGTGGTGTTGGAGTTGACGCTCGGAATCAGCACGCCAAGGCTGTAGTAGTTGCGTGCACTGGGAATCTTGTCGAGTACTTCCCGGCTGAGGACCTGCTGCCGCGTCGTCGTCTGGACGTCGACCACCGGGGCGTTGCCGGTCACGGTGATCGTTTCTTCCAGCGCGCCGACGCGCATGTCGGCATTGACGGTGAAGGCTCCAGAGCCGGTCACCTCGAGCGCTTCCCGGCGTACGGTATTGAACCCGGCGAGGGTGAACGTGACGTTGTAGACCCCCGGACGGAGGTCGACGATGCGGTACTGGCCGGAGCCGTCGGCGACGACCGTCCGGACTTTCTCAATCAGGGCGGGGCTGGCCGCCTCCACCGTCACGCCGGGCAAGACCGCCCCGGACGTGTCCCTGACGACACCCGAAATTTCAGCCTGCGCAAACACGAGCGCGGGGATCGCAACGAGAACAGCGGCTCCCAGCACACGGACAAACAGTGGGTGCATCGTTCCTCCTCAGAATCCGCGAACGGTAATGGCTCCGTGCCGCGCGAACAATACCGCAAAAGGGTTAGCCGTGGTGCCGGACTTCGCGGCTATAATCGCCGCCTTCTCATGGCGCTCGTCCTTGCGGTGCTCGCCGTGCTGGTGACCGCCGATGCGGTGGCGGCTACATCTGTTCGTCCACTGAGCGGCTACACGGTGTCCTCGTGGAGTGGCGAGGACGGTGTGACGCTAGGTGCCGTCCGTGCCATGGCCCAGGACAGGGACGGCTACCTCTGGCTGGGCACGAGTTCGGGGCTCTTTCGATTCGACGGGCTGCATTTCGTCCCGGTCGAGAGTCTGGCCGGCGGGTCGCTCCCGAGGCTGCCAGTACGCGCGCTCCTCTTCCAGAGCGATGGAGCGCTCTGGATTGGTCTTGGCGACGGCGGTGGCATCCATCAGCTGGCGGCCGGGCAACTGCGCGAGTCCAGCCAGCCGCGGGCGCTGCCTGGCAACATCAACGGGTTCGCGAGAGACGCCGCCGGCACCATCTGGGTGGCTCACGATAACGGCCTGCTGCAACGCACCGGAGACCGGTGGACCCCGGTGGGCGCAGAGCAGGGCATGACGGCCGATCGCGTGCTTCACCTCCACACCAGCGGTGAGACAGTCGTCGCGGCCACCTCATCGGGTCTCTTCCTGCGCACCTCGACCAGTGGACGTTTTGCACACGTCGACGGCGGCGATGAACCCCTTCGCAGTTCCCTGACGGATCGGGACGGCAACATCTGGGTCACCGATTCCACGCGTGGCTACCGCCAGGTCGGCGTCGACGACCGTCGCGCCCCATCGCTGGCGGGCCGTGGGTCCGAACTGCTCGCAGACCACCGTGGACGCCTGTGGCTGGGCACCGTGGGACAGGGGCTGTGGCTGATTGATCGGGCGAACGACACGCTCGAGCGAGTGACCCTGCAGGCTGGACTGATGAGCGACGGCATCTGGTCGCTCCTCGAGGACCGCGAGGGCAACATCTGGGTGGGGACCCACGAAGGGCTGAATCGGCTCTCCAGGCACATTGTCACGCCGCTCGTGGACCTCGGCATCACGTCAACGATTTCAAGGGGGATTGCCGGCGTGATGTGGGCCGCCAGTTCCGAGGGGGTCATCCGGCTGTCCCCGGGCGCATCGCCCGACACACCCACGCGGAAGATCTTCCCGATCGCCGGCGTCCGCACGCTCCATGCGGACGCCCGGGGAAAGGTCTGGGTGGCTTCGCGGGACGGGCTGTCCTGGCTCTCTTCGGGACGTTTCACCGCGATCCCATCCCCCTCGGGGCAACCATTCACGAGGGTAGTCTCAATCACTTCCGATCGCCGCCACGCCGTGTGGTTCGCCGATGCCGCGAGGGGACTGTGGCGATGGACCGATGAGGAACTGCGTCCATACCCGTTACCGCCTTCGTCGTCGGTGAGCCGTGTCCGCATACTCCACTCAGACGTGGAGGGCACGGTCTGGATGGCCTTCGAGGACGGCACGCTTGGTGCCGTCAGCGAGAGCGGGGCGTTCGCGACGTACGGGCGGGGGGCCGGCCTCGAGCACGAAGCGATTCGGGGCTTCTACGACGACACCAAGACGGGACTGTGGGTCGTTGGGAGCAACGGCCTGAGTCACCGCGTGGGCAATCGATTCCAGACGCTGGAGCGCGACCAGGGCCTGCCGGCCAGGCGCGTCCTTGGCCTGACCGGCGACACCGACGGCGGACTGTGGATCGCGTTCCCCAATGGCATCGGACAGCTCGCGAGGTCGGAGATCGCCCGCACACTCGCCGACCCGTCCACCCGGGTGCACGTGCGGGTCGTCGACACCTCCCACGGTCTGGCCGGCGTGCCCACGACGCTCGACACTCACACCGCGGCTCGCGCAGACGATGGACGTCTGTGGTTTGTGACCGGTCGCGGATTGACGATCATCGAGCCGCGCCGCGCGCTGGCAAAGGCGAATTCGAGTGGTCGCGTCCGGGTGGAGGCCGCACTGGTTGACGGCGTCCGCGTGTCGGTGGGTCGACGGGAGCCACTGCCCGCGGGAGCCAGTCGCCTGCGCATCGACTACACCGCGCTCAACCTGACCTCCCCGGACCGGCTGCGTTTCCGCTACCGGCTCGAGGGCTTCGAAACCGACTGGCAGGATGCCGGCCCTCGCCGCCAGGCCTTCTACACCAACCTTCGTCCGCGTGACTATCGGTTCCGGGTTCAGGTGAGCGACACCGACGGCGTGTGGCAGGAGTCGCTGGCCGAGTGGTCCTTCTCGGTCGCGCCCGTCTTCTACCAGCGACCGGGTTTCTATCTGCTGTGCACACTCGGCCTGGCGGCCGCCCTCGCCACCGCGTGGCGCCTGCGACTGCGCCAGGTGCGCCGCGAGTTCGGTCTGGTCCTCGCCGAACGCGCCCGGCTCAGTCGCGAACTGCATGACACGCTGCTGCAGAACATGGTCGGCGTTGCCTTGAAGGTGGACGCTGTCGCGCAGGCGCCCGAACAGGCACGCGCCCAGCTCATGGGCGTTCGCCGGGACATTGAGGACTCGATCGCCGAAGCGCGGCGAACGATACGGAACATGCGCGCGGGCGTGCCTGTCATGACGACAGGTGACCTCATCGTCGCGCTCGAAGACGCGGGAGCGCGTGCGACCAGCGGCAGCGCGGCACGCTGCCGGCTGGTGGTCAGGGGCACCCCGTACAGGTGCAGCCCGGCCGTCGAAGGCGAGCTTCTGCGTATCGCACAGGAAGCACTTGGCAATGCGGTCCGCCACGGTCAACCGACCGAGGTCACCATCGCGCTCTCGTTTGAACGTTCGGTCATCGCACTGCGGATCACCGACAACGGCCGCGGGTTCCTCGAAACGACGGTGCCGTCGGGACACTTCGGGCTCGTCACCATGAGGGAGCGGGCCGAGCACCTTGGCGGGCACTTTCGACTGACGACTTCGCAGCGCGGCACAGAGGTTGAGGCAACGATCCCTGCGACATCACTCAGCTGACCTCCCGGTGATCGTCACAGCGCCAATCCGCGTGCTTTGCGTGGACGACCACCGACTGGTGCGCGAAGGGCTCGCACTGATCCTGGCCCGAGAGGGAGACATCGAGGTGGTCGGAGCAGCCGCCACGGGCGAGGAGGCGCTGGAGCTCTTCTGCCGCACGCGGCCGGACGTCACGCTCATGGACCTGCAGCTGGGGACAACGAGCGGCGTCGACGCCATTCGTGCGATTCGACGTGAGGACCCGGGCGCGCGGGTCATCGTCGTCACCATGTATCACGGCGACGAGGACATCTATCGCGCCATGCAGGCCGGCGCCGCCACCTATGTGGTCAAGGACACGCTCGCTGACGACCTCCTGCGCGTGGTGCGCGAGGTGTATTCCGGACTGCGACCGGTGAGCGACGACGTGCGCGAGACGCTGCGCCAGCGTGCACTGCAGCCGACGCTGACCTCTCGGGAGATCGAAGTCCTTGGACTGATCGCCCAGGGCCTGCGTAACCGTGAGGTCGGCGTGACGCTGAGGATCAGCGAAGAGACTGTTCGTGTGCACGTGAAGAACGTCTTCCACAAGCTCGACGTCACCGACCGTACCGAAGCGGTGCGGGTGGCCGTTCGACGTGGCATCATCCATCTGTCCTGAACGACGCCTCACAGCCCGAGTGCCACCATGACCAACTCACCGAAGAGTGCGATCACGCCTCCCTTGTCACTCATCTTCGCGATTAACGCCGGCCTCCTTGTCAGGGCCCTCGAAGACCTGAGCGAAGACCACTATCGGAACCGCCCGAGCGATCGCACCAACTCCATTGCCTGGGTCGCCGGACATATCGTCCAGACTCGAGCGCTGCTTCTGACGCTGCTCGGCGACCCCTTCGACACAACCTGGGGAGCCATCTTCAACCGCGGTGCTGAGGCACCTGAACCTTCGGCCTACCCTTCCCTCGACCAGATGCGCGCCGTCTCAGGCGATGTCGCCGCGAGGCTCGAGACCCAGCTCGCCGCCCTGGACGATGCGGCTTTGTCCGCTCCGGCTCGAGGTCCACAATTGCCTCGGGCTGAGACGGTCGCGCAGCAGGTTGGCTTCCTCGCTTTGCACGACAGCTACCACGTCGGCCAGCTCGGCTACATGCGCAAGGCGCTAGGATATCCATCGCTGGTCGGATAGGAGTCGCAACCATGAGGGTATACAAGGTTCTGGTCGTCGGCGTGTGCGTGGTCCTTGGGACGTCCGCAATCGACGCTCAGCGACGAGGACGACGCCCCCGCGGGCCTGAGGCCAGTCCCGTGCTCGAAGCGGTGACGGCGCTGACGTGCGTCTTTCCCGCCTCCGCATCGGGTTCATGGACAAACGGCCAGCCGAGTGCCGCCGTCGCCAGCCCGGCGGGTGCAACCACAATGCGACTGAGTGAGGTCGATGCGCAGGGGGGAACGGCCATCGCTGCGGGACTCGGGGAGACGGCCGAGGTGACCGTCCGGCTGGTGGGGTCGAACCTCCACTTCCTCGACATCCGCCCAAGTGGCGCGCTGGCGGTGACGACGGTGTTTTCGGAGGTCAGCCACGATGGCCGGCTCAAGGCCGTGCAGTCACGCTCCGAATACGGCGGTACTCGCGGTGGCGGGACCGCCGGTCCACCAGCGGTTTCGCAACACTACGGCGACTGCGAGATCGGCAAATAGACGCGGGGCGGCGGCAACGTCACCGCCGAGGCACTACTCAGCGATCTTCCTGGTGGCGGGCGTGTCGTACAGGACGAGGTTGCGACGGACCTCTTCCATCGCGATTCGCTCGAGCTTGTGTGGCAGCACGCGCATCGACGCGAAGTCCTCGTCGTCGAGCCGCACCAGCGCCCCACGGCGAAGCTGTTTGGCCCGCATCGCAGCCACGTCTACGAACAAAAACCGGCTTTCGATAGGTGGGGCGGTCGGGCGTGGCGCCTGAGTCTCCTCCTCAACGCCTGATTCCGGATCGAAGGTGTTGGAGTCCATGGGTTGAGACTAACACGAGAAATGCAGGGGCGGGACCCGCGTCCCGCCCCTGAGGCGACTCAGGCCGCGACGTCGACCTTGATGGTCTTCGGACGGGCGTCTTCGCGGAACGGCAGCGTCACTGTCAGGACACCGTTCTTGTACTCCGCCGTTACCTTGGACGCATCCACCGTGTTCGGCAGGGTGAAGCTGCGACTGAAGGAACCGTAGCTGCGCTCAATGCGGCGGTACTGCTCTTCCTTGACGTCGGTCAGCCCCTTTTTCGTGCCCTTCAGCCGAAGCGTGTTGTGCTCAACGGTGACCTCGATGTCCTCGCGGGCCATGTCGGGCAGCTCGACCTTCAGGACAAGGTCATGCGCGTCGGTCTCGTAGATGTCGACCGGCGGAACCCAGGCGCCGCGGCTGGTCACGTCCTCGTCTCGAACGTACGCGTCACCGAAAACGCGATTCAGGCGGTCCTGGAGGGTCGCAAAGTCACGGAACGGATCGAATCGGGTAATGGCCATGGTTTTTCTCCTATGAGTTAAGCGCCGACAACCTCGCCGTCCTTCACATCGGGCTCGGTGTGTGACGTCGCTGAATGCGCCGCGTTCGCCTGCGTCTGCTTGTAGAGCTGCTCAGCGAGCGCATGCGAGCTCTTCTGCAGCGTGTCGCGGGCGCGGCCAATCGCCGCCCCATCGTCACCCTGCGCTGCTTCACGAAGCGCTGCGATCTCCGCCTCGATGCGCGAGACGTCGGTGGCAGGCATCCGGTCACGGTTCTCGATGACCGACTTCTCCACCGCGTAGCCGAGCGCATCAGCCTGGTTGCGCAGGTCAATCACTTCGCGTCTGGACTGGTCCTCCGCCGAATGCGCTGCGGCGTCCTTCACCATGCGATCGACGTCGTCCTTACTCAAGCCGGACGAGCCGCTGATGGTGATCTTCTGTTCCTTGCCCGTCGCCACGTCCTTGGCCGTCACGTTGACGATGCCATTGGCGTCGATGTCGAAGGCCACCTCAACCTGCGGCACTCCGCGCGGCGCCGGCGGCAGACCAACCAGCTGAAATCGACCGAGCGTGCGGTTGTCACGGGCCAGCGGGCGTTCGCCCTGCAGGACGTGCACCTCGACGCTCGTCTGGTTGTCGGCAGCGGTCGAGAAGGTCTCGCTCTTGCGCGTCGGAATCGTCGTGTTGCGACTGATGAGCGTCGTCATCACGCCACCGAGTGTTTCGATGCCGAGTGACAGCGGCGTGACGTCGAGGAGCAGCACGTCCTTGACCTCGCCCTTCAGTACGCCGCCCTGAATCGCCGCACCGACCGCGACCACCTCGTCCGGGTTGACGCCCTTGTGGGGCTCCTTGCCGAAGTAGTCCTTGACCAGCTGCTGAATCTTCGGCACGCGCGTCGAGCCTCCGACCAGCACGATCTCGTCGACGTCGGCAGGCTTCAGGCCCGCGTCGGCGAGCGCCTGCTTCAGGGGACCCATCGACCGCTCGAGGAGGTCCTCGACGATCTGTTCGAACTTCGCCCGCGTCAGTCTCATCTGCAGGTGCTTCGGGCCACTCTGATCAGCGGTGACGAAAGGCAGGTTGATGTCGGTCTCCATGACAGTGGAGAGCTCGATCTTGGCCTTCTCTGCGGCTTCCTTGAGCCGCTGCAGCGCCATCCGATCCTTGCTGAGGTCGATGCCGTCGCTCTTGCGAAACTCGGCCACCATCCAGTCGATGACGCGCTCATCGAGATCGTCACCTCCCAGGTGTGTGTCGCCGTTGGTGGACTTCACTTCCACGACGCCCTCGCCCACCTCGAGGATGGAGATGTCGAAGGTGCCGCCGCCGAAGTCGTACACCGCGATCGTCTCGTCCTTCTTCTTGTCGAGTCCGTAGGCGAGCGCGGCCGCCGTGGGCTCATTGACGATGCGCAGGACGTTGAGGCCGGCAATCTTGCCAGCGTCCTTGGTTGCCTGTCGCTGTGCGTCGTTGAAGTACGCGGGAACGGTGATGACCGCGTCGGTCACCTTCTCTCCCAGGTAATCCTCTGCGGCCGTCTTCAGCTTCTGGAGAATCATCGCGGAGATCTCCGGAGCCGAGTGCTGCTTGCCCCTGGCCTCGATCCAGGCGTCGCCGTTGGCGGCCTGGACGACGCGATACGGGACGCGCGCTGTTTCCTTGGCCACTTCGGCAAACTTCCGGCCCATGAATCGCTTGACCGAGAAGACGGTGTTCTCAGGGTTGGTAACCGCCTGACGCTTGGCCACCTGGCCAACGAGCCGCTCACCATCCTTCGAGAAGCCCACAACCGACGGCGTAGTCCGGCCGCCCTCCTGGTTCACGATGACGGCAGCTTCTCCGCCTTCCATGACCGCGACAACCGAGTTGGTGGTGCCGAGGTCGATTCCAATCACTTTGCTCATGTCAAAACCCCCGACGGGGTAACCCCCGTGCCAATGGAGTAATGGTAGACGTACAGTGAGTGCTTGTCAATAAGTTAATCTTAGTTAGATACACTCATGTTGTAGGGTGAGATTGGAGTGACTGGCCGGTGACGTGAGGACGGGCAGAGGGCTACTATGGGGACGGTGCCTCGAATCCCTCTCATTTCCAGCGGCGATGCCGCGGAGATCCGTCAGGACATTCAAGATCTGTTCGACGAACTGGCGGCCACCCTGGCAAATGGAGAGCGCGGGGGGGCCGGCGAGTGCCACCCCTCAGTAGACGTGCTCGAAACGGATGCAACCGTCGAGATCTTCGTGGACGTCGCCGGTATCAGCGCCCGGGCTCTCCGCGTGGTCTTCCGAGGCGACGTCCTGGTGATCGTGGGCGAGAAGGCCGCGGCGCGGCCGTCAGCCCCGCGCACATTTCACCTGGTCGAGCGAGAGTTCGGCCGCTTCGCCCGCGCCGTACGTGTCCCCGGGGCGTTTGACGTCTCGGCTGCGCGTGCGCAGATTCGCGAAGGCGAACTACACATCGTGCTGCCGAAACTGGACGAGCGGAGGGGACAGGCCCACCGCATCGCTATTGCCACTCCCGGCAGACAGGCCAATGGGTGAGACTCTTCTTCATCGGTGACATCGTCGGAAAACCCGGCCGCGAACTGATTCGCAAAGGCCTTCGCGCGCTCGTCGAACTGCACGACGTTGATCTGGTGATCGCCAATGCCGAGAATGCCGCCGCCGGCTTCGGCATCACCAAGGACATCGGCGATACCCTGCTTGACTGGGGTGTTGACGTCATGACGTCCGGCAATCACATCTGGGACAAGAAGGAGGCGATCGATTACATCGCCACCGAACCACGACTCCTCCGCCCGGCCAACTATCCGGCTGGCGTGCCCGGGCGCGGCAGCTATCTCGCCCAGACACGCGACGGACGCGCCGTCGGGGTCGTCAACGTCATGGGCCGCGTGTTCATGCTGAACATCGACAACCCCTTTGCGGTCGTCCAGAAAGAGATTGAGGCGCTGCGTGGCCGAACGAAGGTGATCTTCGTGGATATGCACGCTGAGGCGACGAGCGAGAAGATCGCGATGGGGTGGCACCTCGACGGCAAGGTCACAGCGGTTGTCGGCACCCACACTCACGTACAGACGGCCGACGAGCGCATCCTCCCGCTCGGCACGGCCTATCTGACTGACGTCGGCATGACCGGACCCCACGATTCCATCATCGGCATGGAGCGAGAACCCTCGCTCGCACGTTTCATCAACGCGATGCCGTCACGCTTCGAGCCAGCCACCGGCAATCCGCGGCTGAACGGCGTCCTCATCGACGCTGACGACAAGACAGGGCGGGCCACCGCGATCACGCGTCTGAGCCTCTCCGAGCGCGACATTGACCAGCTGGCCGCGTCCCGACCAACATAGTCAGGCCCGCCCAGATGAGTTCGCTGTTCGACCTGCCATTCGAGGAACCGGAGCCCGAACCGGTGCATGCGGGCGCCCCGCTCGCCGCCGAGTCGCCGCTCGCGCGCCGGGTACTCACGATCGCGCAGCTCACCGCGAAGATTCGCGTGTTGCTCGAAGGCCAGTTCGCCGACACCTGGGTCGAGGGCGAGATCTCGAACTGCCGCCTCTGGAACACCGGACACCTGTATTTCACCCTCAAGGACACCGGCGCCCAGATCAAGGCGGTGATGTTCCGCTCTGCCCTTCGCTATCTGAAATTCAAGCCACAGGACGGACTTCGCGTGGTCGCCCGTGGACGGGTGAGCCTGTACGACCCCAAGGGCGAGTACCAGCTGGTGTGCGAATACCTCGAGCCGGAAGGCCTCGGGGCCCGACAGCTCGCGTTCGAACAGCTGAAGGCACGGCTCGCCAGGGAAGGACTGTTCGCACCCGAACGGAAGCGCGCACTCCCCGTGCTGCCGCGCAAGATCGGGGTCGTCACCTCCCTCGATGGCGCCGCCATCAGGGACATCATCAAGGTGCTCCGGCGACGATACGCCAACGCACACATCATCATTCGCCCGACCCGCGTGCAGGGAGACAGTGCCGAACTCGACATCGCCCGTGCGATCACCGCGATCGGTCGCGTGCGTGGCGTTGACGTGGTCATCGTCGGACGCGGAGGCGGCTCGGCAGAAGACCTGTGGTCCTTCAACGAAGAGGTCGTGGCACGCGCTCTTGCAGGCTGCCCGGTCCCGACGATCTCAGCAGTCGGTCACGAATCCGATGTGACAATCGCGGACTTCGTGGCTGACCTCCGGGCGCCAACCCCATCGGCGGCGGCTGAACTGGTCGTCGCCAGAAAGGACGACTTCGTGGCCGGCATCGACCGCCTCAGTCGTCGTCTCGATGCGGTGCTCGACGCCCGGCTTCATCGGCTCGAATCACGCCTCCGCGGCCTCGAGGCCCGCCCCGGGCTGGGCGGATTTCCCGCCCGCCTTGCCGGCCACGGCCGACGCACCGCCGATCGCTCGCACGAGCTGCGCCGCGCGCTGAACGCCGGCCTCGCCGCACGCGAGCGGCGCTATCGCACGCTGCAGCTGAAGCTCGAGGGCCTGGATGTGCGACGACAGTTTCAACGCGTGCGCACCCGGCTGGTGTCATCTGACGCCTCGCTGCGTTCGGCCATTGTCGACCACCGTCATCGAGCGCAGCAGCGCTTTCTCGGCGCGGCCGCACGGCTCGAGAGTCTGAGCCCGCTCGCCGTGCTTGGGCGAGGATATGCGGTCTGCTGGAATGCAGACCGTACGGCCATCGTGCGTTCGGCGGCGTCAGTCAACGCCGGCGAACGCGTCCAGGTAACCCTGCGCGAGGGCGAACTGACGTGCGATGTCGTGACACGCACCCCGGCACGCCCTGCCAACGAGGCCTGACGGTCCACCCTTTATGGACACCAGCATCAAGGACTTCGAAGCCGCGATCGCCGAGCTCGAATCCATCGTCAAGAAGCTCGAGGATGGTGACCTCTCACTCGAGACGTCGCTGCAGTTGTACGAGCGCGGCGTCCATCTCTCACGGTTCTGCCACGCACGACTCGAGGACGCCGAACGGCGCGTCGAAGTGCTCAACGAACGCGGCGAGCTCACGGCCGCGCCTGCAGATCTCGGGGCCGACGATGAGGCGCCCGGCGAACGCGGACGTCGATGACGTCTGGAGCGGCAACGCATTTCGACGCCCTCCGCGCGGCAGTCGAGACCGCTCTGCAGGCGGCGCTTCCCGCCCCTCCGGACTGTCCACCTGACCTTGCCGAAGCGATGCGCTACAGCCTGCTCGCCGGGGGCAAACGGCTGCGCCCTCTACTCTGCCTCACGGCGTGCGAGTCGGTCGGCGGACACGCGCTGCAGGCGATGCCGGCCGCGTGCGCGCTCGAGTTCATCCACACCTACTCGCTCATTCACGATGACCTGCCTGCCATGGACGACGACACCATGCGCCGGGGACGTCCGACCCTGCATGTCGTCGCCGGGGAAGGGCTGGCAATTCTCGCCGGAGACGGCCTCCTCACCGAGGCATTCGGCCTCCTGTCGCGAGTGCCCCCCAGTGCCACTACGGCTGCCCGGTCCGTGCGCGTCATCGGTCTGATCGCAGCAGCCGCGGGTGTCAGTGGCATGGTGGGCGGTCAGGCCATCGACCTGGGCAGCGCGGGCTCAGGCACCGCCGAGGCCGGCCGTCACAGCTTCGACATGGCGGCCGTGCAGTCGATGCACGCGCGTAAGACCGGCGCGCTGATTCGCGCGTCGGCCGTGGCCGGTGCGATTATGGGCGGGGGCGACGACGAGGCTGTCGCCTCTATCGACCGGGCGGCCGCTGAGTTCGGTCTCGCGTTCCAGATCGTCGATGACATCCTCGATGTCGAGGGCTCATCGAGCGAGCTCGGCAAGACAGCGGGCAAGGACGCCGCCGCCGGCAAGCCCACCTATCCGGCCGTGTTCGGTCTCGAGCGTTCCCGGCAGGAAGCGGCGCAGTGCCTGGTGCGCGCCAGGGAAGCGCTGGCCCATGCCGGCCTCGCATCCACGCACCTGCTCGCACTGGGACAGGCCATGGTCGAGCGCTCGCGCTGACGTGGCTTCAGCACGCACCCGCCTCGATCAGCTGCTGGTGGATCGCGGCCTCGCCCCCAGCCGCGAGCGCGCACGCGCACTGATTCTGGCGGGACAGGTCTCCATCACCGGCCTCGTGTTCGACAAAGCCGGCACCATGGTCGACGTCGACGCTGACGTCACGCTGCTCACTCCCGACCATCCGTACGTGGGGCGAGGAGGGCTGAAGCTGGCGCACGCGCTGAACACGTTCACCGTGCCGGTCTCAGGCCGGGAAGCACTCGACATCGGCGCCTCGACTGGTGGTTTTACCGACGTCCTGCTCCAGCGCGGCGCCACCCGCGTAGTCGCACTCGACGTCGGCCATGGACAGCTGGACTGGCGTCTGCGCAGCGACCCACGCGTGCTCGTCATCGAGCGCTTCAACGCCCGACGCCTGTCGCTCGCCGATCTGCCGTCGCAGGTGGACATCATCGTCATCGACGTGTCGTTCATTTCCCTGCGCCAGATCCTCCCGGTCGTTCCGCCCCTTCTGCGTCCAGGCGGGGACGTGATCGCCCTCGTGAAGCCACAGTTCGAAGCCGGACGTGGCGAGGTGCGCAAAGGCATCATCCGCGACGCCGGCGTCCACCATCGCGTCATCGAAGAGGTGTCGGCTGCAGCGCGTGAGGTAGGATTGACCGCGGCGGGTGTCGTCCCGTCACCGATCACGGGCGCCAAAGGTAACGTCGAATTCCTCCTCTATCTCAAGCCCTGACATGTCTGTCACCCGCATCGGCATCGTCGCCAAGCGAGGCCTCAGCGCCGCCGCCGAGCACCTCACCAGACTGGATCTGTGGCTCCACGAACACGGAATCGAGGCCGTCTACGAAGCAGACACGGCGGCCCTGGCACCCGTGGCAGCCCCGAGGCGCCGGATGTCACGCGAGGAACTGCCGAGTGCGGTCGACCTGATCGCGGTGCTCGGCGGAGACGGAACTCTGCTGGCGATGGCCGCTCGCATCGCTCAGACGGGACGCGACGTACCCATTCTCGGCGTCAACTTCGGCAGTCTTGGATTCCTCACCGAGATTCGGATCGACGAAATCTACACCGCCCTGCAGGGCATCCTGGACGGAACCGCGCAGTTCGACGCGCGCAAGATGCTGCGGGCCGAAGCGTCGCGCGACGGCAGCCGGTTCGATACCCGCGTGCTGCTGAACGACGTCGTCTTCACCAAGGGCGCACTCTCGCGCATGATCGAGTTGTCGGTCTGGGTAGACGGCGCCTTTGTCACGCGGGTCAAAGCGGATGGATTGATCATCGCCAGCGCAACCGGATCGACCGCCTACAACCTCGCCGCAGGAGGACCGATTGTTCATCCCTCCACCGACGCCCTCGTCCTGACGCCGATCGCACCACACACGTTGACGAACCGACCAGTCGTGATCCCCGGCGCCGCCGTGATCGAGGTTCGGGCCCATGTGGCCGACGGTGACGATGTGTTCGTGACCTACGACGGCCAGTCAGGCTACCCCATCAAGCAGGGCGATCTGGTCCGCGTCGTCACGGCCGCCGAGCGCATCCGACTGGTCAAGGCGCAATCGCGAAGCTACTTCGAACTGCTGCGCGAAAAGCTCAAGTGGGGCGAGAGATAGG
>JBEBGV010000026.1:0-61378 GCA_040081265.1 Vicinamibacterales bacterium | reverse complement strand
CGGCGGCGCGTGGGCCCGCGAGGACTACGCCGCCAAGCGCCGGCTCGTCGGGGCCCAGTGGATCGAGGGCGACGGCCCGGGCTACGCGTGCCCCGCGGGCTACACCGAGCTCGCCAACCGCTGCGACAACGTCGTCGACGCCCAGCGGCTCGCTGCGACTCCGGGCGGCGTCGACTCGGCCGTTGCCAGGAGCGCGCTGGTCGAGAGCCAGGCCAGGCGTGCCGCGGCCACGGTGCGCCTCGCCCAGACTCGCCTGCTTGCCCCCCGCGACGGCGTCATCCTGAGCCGCATGGTCGAACCGGGTGCTACGGTCCAGCCTGGTGCAGTACTGATCGAGATGGCGGCCGACGGCGAAACGCAGCTCGCCATCGAGCCGGACGAGCGCAACCTCGCCCTGATCCGTCTCGGGCAGAGGGCTCGCGCGTCGGCAGATGCGTATCCGAAGGAAGTCTTCGATGCCGAGGTCAGCTACATCGCGCCAGCTGTGGATCCCCGGCGCGGCAGCATCGAGGTCCGGCTGAACGTGTCCGCGCCCCCGGCTTTTCTCAGGCCGGATATGACCGTGTCGGTCGATCTCGGGGTGGCTGCAAAGAGCGGCGTACTCACCGTCCCGACGAGCGCGGTTCGTGGGTCGGCGACTCCGACGCCGTGGGTGTTCGTCGTTCTCGACGGCCGGGTCGACCGACGTGACGTAACTATTGGCATCCGCGGCACGGGAGACACCGAGATCGAGTCCGGGCTGTCCCCGGGAGCCGAGGTCGTGCTCGCCTCCGATGTCCCTCTCGTTCCCGGGCAACGCGTTCGCGTGGCTCGCAGAGATCGCTGATGCCGTTCCAATGGTTTGTCGCGCTGCGCTATCTTCGTGACGAGAAGGGGCAGACCGCGCTGATCCTCGCGGCAGTGTCCGTGGGGGTCAGCGTGGTTGTCTTCCTCTCTGCACTGATCAACGGACTTCAGGCGTCCCTGATTGAAACGACGCTGGGCTCGCAGCCCCACGTCACCCTCCGCGTCCCGCGGGAAGAGGCGCGTCCCCTGGTCGAGTCGGAGACGGGACGGGCGGTCGCACGTCTGATTCAACCGGCGTCGCAGCGGCTTCGGTCCATCGATCAGTGGCCGGTCGTGATGACCGACGCCGAGCGTGCGGTGGGTGTCACGGCCGCGAGCGCAACAGTCACCGGATCCGGCGTGGCGACGCGTGCCGATGCGCGGGCGCCGATTATCATCCGGGGAGTGGTTCCAGATCGGTTTCTGGAAATCATCGACCTGCGCCCGAAGATGATCCAGGGAGAGTTCGACCTGGCGGGCGGAAGCGTCGTTATCGGTGCGGTGCTCGCATCCGACCTGGGCATTGGGGTAGGAGACAAACTGCGCGTCGCATCGACCGAGGGCATTGACGATGTGGTGACCGTGTCCGGCGTGTTCGAGATCGGGAACCAGGCAGTGGACAAGACCTGGGTCGTGACCTCCCTCCGCCACGCACAGTCGCTGTTCGCGTTGCCTGGCGGGGCGACCACGATCGAATTGAAGCTCGCCGAGGTCTTCTCTGCTGATCGCATCGGCGACGAGCTCCACATGCGCACGGGGTTGGCTGCCGACAGCTGGATGACGCTGAACGCTGAGCTCCTTCAGGGGCTCTCGGCGCAGAGCAGCTCGAAGAACCTGATCCAGTTCTTCGTCGTGGTGATCGTGGCGCTTGGTATCGCCAGCGTGCTGATCGTCTCCGTCGTACAGAAGTCGCGCGAAATCGGGATTCTCCGAGCCGTCGGAACACCCCCAATCCGGGTGCTTGCGATCTTCCTGATTCAGGGCGGCGTGCTTGGGCTCGCTGGGTCCGTGATTGGGTCGGGGCTCGGTGTGGTGTTTGCTCGGGCCTTCGAGACATTCACCAGCGGTCCCGATGGGCTGCCGAGGTTTCCTGTGCAGATCGACGTCAGTCTTCTTGCCGGGGCCACAGTGCTCGCCACCGGGGTCGGCCTGCTGGCTGCAGCGCTCCCGGCACGACGGGCCGCGCGGCTCGATCCCGCAACGGCGATCCGCAGTGGCTGATCCCCTCCTGTCGGTGGTTCAGGTTGTTCGCGAATACGGCGAACATGTCCGCACGCGTGCATTGGCAGGCGTCGACCTCGTTCTGGAGCGGGGCGAATTTGCAGCGCTCATCGGCCCCTCCGGGTCGGGGAAGAGCACGCTCCTCAATATCATCGGGCTGCTCGATCGGCCAACCTCCGGCCGGGTCGTGTTGAATGGCACGGACACGTCGGCACTCGACGAACGCGCATTGACCGCGCTTCGGGCTCGCACGCTCGGATTCGTCTTTCAGTTTCATCATCTGCTGCCCGCCTTCACGGCCGTGGAGAATGTGATGCTGCCCGCGTGGGCAGATGAAGGCACGCCGTCGCGGGAGATGCGCCAACGCGCCAGGGAGCTGTTGGACGCCGTGGGACTCTCCGATCGCGCCGACTACAGGACCGGCGATCTGTCGGGTGGACAGCAGCAACGCGTCGCGATTGCGCGGGCGCTGTCACGTCGTCCGGCGCTCGTCCTTGCCGATGAGCCCACCGGTAACCTGGATACGGCATCGTCAGACGAGGTCTTTGAGCTGATGCGCCACTTCAACAGGACGTTCGGAACGACATTTCTCGTCGTGACTCATGACTCGCGCATCGCCGGTCGCTGCAATCGCGTCATCGAGATCGTCGATGGTCTGATCACGAGCGACCTGGTACCGTTGGTGGGCCCGTCCGGCAGCGGCGGGTGTTGAAGCGTGCGGTTTCAACACCCCATTCATCAATTGCCGCCGGGCGACGTATCATCGGCCAGATGCGACGTCCCTTTATCACGTGCAGTTTCCTCCTCCTCCTGTGGACAGCGCCGGCCTCTGCGCAAATCGACCTCGCAGGGGAGTGGGCCGCTCGCTCCGGTCACGAAGACCAGCCCCATCGTGTCGTCGGGCCCGAACTCGGCGACTACACCGGCCTGCCCTTGAACGACGCCGGCCGCCTCAAGGCGCGCACCTGGGACGCGTCGGTCCTGTCGCAGCGCGAGCGACAGGCCCAGCCCCACCCCGCCACATACTCGATGCGAGGACCGGGCCCGAACTTTCGCATGAACAAGGTGGTGGACCCACGGACGTTCGCGCTGGTCGCGTACACGATTTCGGGACTCTTCGGGAACGCCGACCGGACGATCTGGCTCGACGGTCGTCCGCACCCGTCTGCGCTGGCCGAGCACACGTGGAACGGCTTTTCGACCGGCACCTGGGAGGGTGGCGCCCTCAAGGTGTTCACCACCCACATCAAGGCCGGTACGGTCCAGCGCAACGGTTCGCCCACCAGCCCCTACGCCACGATGGTGGAATACTTCTTCCGGCATGGCGACCACCTGGTGCTCGCGAGCATCGTGGACGACCCGATCTACTTCGAGGAGCCTTTCGTCCGTACGTCAAACTTCGTCTGGGCACCGAACCAGACACAGGCGCGTCCCGCTCCCTTCGAGATCGTTGACGAAGTGGCGGGGCAGGGAACGGGGTGGGTGCCCAGCTACCCGATGGGGACCATTCACACCAGATTTGCGACCATGCACGGCCTGCCGTTCGAGGCGACTCAGGGAGGAAGCGCATCGCTCTACCCGGAGTTTGCCGCGCGTATCCGCACGCTTCCGCGTGCGCTGCCGTCGGTGGCAGCACCGCTCACTGCGACCCCGCCGCCGCGTGCCAGACCAGCCCGAACCGGCCACGAGGTACTACCGGTACAGGGGAGTGTCTTCGTCATCGCGGGCCCTGGCGGGAACGTCGTCGTCGAATCGAGCGACGAAGGGTTGCTCATCGTCGACACCGGTGCCGCGGGCGCAACGGCAGGGCTGACCGCCGCTCTCAAATCGATCTCCGACCGGCCGGTGACCTCGATCATCAACACCAGCGCGGACCCCGACCACCTGGGGTCCAATCTTGCGCTGGCCCAGTCGGGGACCGATCGGGGTGCCAATGCCCCAGGGAACTCCGGGTTCCGCATCGAAACCGCGCCCGTCATCGCCCACGAGAACGTCCTGCGACGTGTCAGTGCCCCGACCGGCGAGCAGTCCGCGCTGCCGTTTGCCGCCTGGCCGACGAGCACGTACTTCACCGAACGGAAGACGATGTTCTACGGCGAGGAGCCCATAGAGATTCTGGCGCAGCCCTCAGCGCACACCGATGGGGATTCGATCGTGTTCTTCCGGCGGTCCGACGTCATCGCCGCCGGCGATGTCTTCATGACCGACCGGTATCCGGTAGTTGATCTGGCGCGCGGCGGAAGCATCCAGGGAGTGCTTGATGCGCTCAACCGCATCATCGACCTCGCGATCCCCAGATTCAATCAGCAGGGCGGCACGCTGATCGTGCCGGGACATGGCCGGATTTCCAACGAGTCCGACGTGGCCGAGTACAGAGACATGGCGACCATTGTCCGCGACCGCGTGAAGGCGATGATTGGCAGCGGCATGTCACTCGAACAGGTCAAGGCCGCCCGACCTACCCTCGACTATGACGGCATCTATGGGGCCAGTGACGGGCCGTGGACGACGGACATGTTTGTCGAGGCCGTGTATCGCGACCTGAGCCGACGTCGATGACACTTCGGGATCTTCAAGGCCTTCTCGATTTTCACTACTGGGCGCGCGACCGCATGTTCGAAGCGCTCAAGTCCCTGACGCCTGAGCAGTTCACGCAGCCGAGCGTCGGGAGCTTCAGTTCCGTTCGCGACACCGTGGTGCACACCTACTCCGCCGACTGGGTCTGGTACTCGCGGTGGGTGGGGGAGGCGCCGACTGCGATGGTGGACCCCACGCAGTTTCCAGACGTGGCGTCGATTGCCGTCGCATGGGACCGGCTCGAGGAACAGGCACGTTCACTGGTGTCACGACTGGGCGAGTCTGGCATCCAGCGATCGATCGCCTACAAGACGATGGATGGTCACAGCCAGTCGCAGGTGTTCTGGCAGCTCGCGCAGCATGTGGTGAACCACGGCAGCTACCATCGCGGGCAGGTGACGACGCTGCTTCGGCAGCTGGGTGCGCCGCCTCCCCGCAGCACAGACCTCATCACCTACTACCGTGAAAGGCAGGGACTCTGACGTGGGGCTCACCGCCGATGCGCGTGGCGTGCAGGTTCCGTGCGGGCAATGCGGGCAGACCAACCGCCTGAGGTACGGTGCGGTCGAGCGCGAAACCCGCTGTGGCAAGTGTCAGGCGCCGCTCCCTGCGGCCAACGCGCCAGTCGTCGTGACCTCGGCGGAGATTTTCGACGCGATGCTCGAGGGCGCGTCACTGCCGATCGTCGTAGATTTCTGGGCGCCGTGGTGCGGGCCGTGTCGAGCGATGGCACCGGAGTTCGAGAAAGTGGCACGCAACACCGCAGGCCGCTGGCTCGTCGTGAAGGTGGATACCGACGCGGTGGCCGAACTCGGGCAACGCTACCGCATCATGTCCATCCCGACGCTCGCCGTCTTTCGCGGCGGCAGGGAGGTGGCGCGTCGCTCTGGCGCGATGCCCGCGTCCGACATCGAAGCCTTCATGGGCGCGTAACTATCGAACCGCGCGGGCGCGGTTCCAGGCGAACGTTGCGCTCGCGGTGTCGTTGCTCAGCAACGACGTCAGTTCAGACACCGCGGCGTCGATGATCTCTGGCGCGGCCATGCCGGTTGCGATCAGGCCGGCGCGGGCGCTCTCGACGTTGCCGACCAGGTTCGTTACCCAGGGTGCAAACGCCGGCGAACCGTGCCAGTGCACTTCCGGCTGTACCGACAGCGTGATGTCGGTGAACCCCGCTGACCGACACAGGCGATACAGCCGCCTGCCGATGAGGCTGTCTCCCCGGAGGCGGGCCTGGTAGAGCTGGAACGTGGCCCACACGCGATCGAATGTGGGGCAGGGCGGGTCGAGGCGGACCAGGCTCGTGTCGTTCTCACACACCGCAACATGGCCGCCGGGGCGGACGACGCGTCGCATCTCGGCGAGGGCAATGTCAGGGTACTGCAGGTGCTCGAGCACGTACCGCACATACACCAAGTCGAAGGTCGCGTCCGGAAACTCGAGGTGGTGGGCGTCGCCACGGATGTACCGCACGCGTGGATGCCTCGCGGCGGCGTCGAGCTGCGCGGGAGCGTACTCGACGCCAGTGACGTGCACGTTCGCAGCGGCGTCGGCGACTGACGATGCCAGGATGCCGAGTCCGCTGCCGACTTCGAGAACCTGTTGCCCCGGGCGAACCTCGAGGAAAGCGATGAACTCGGCGTTGGTCAGCCGGTTCAGCTCGGCCAGACGTTGCTGCTCACTGGGCTCGGTCCCGTGAATGTAGCTCATGTCGTTCGGATCCATAGCTCGGCGAGCGCCAGGTTCAGCGAGAACCCGATCCAGAACGACCAGCCGAAGGCCACAGGATACGGAAGCGCGAAGGCCAGCGTCAGGACGGCGGTGGTGATCCGGACGGTGGCGACCGCCAGGCCGAGTGCGAAGGCGCGAATCATCCAGGCGCGGTGCGCCTCGACCTGCCATTGCCGGATACGTGCATACGCGCTTCCCAGGCACACAAGGAACGTGATGCCAAAGACAAAGGTGGCAACTTGTGTGGTCAGTCCACCGAATGCCGGCAGCCGAACGCCGAGGAGCAGCGCGCCGATGCCGCTGAGGCCACCGCACACCAGCAGAAGCCGCCCAAGCCAGCGGTGAACCTGAGGGCGCGACCCGCGGATCCTGGAGACGAACTGGAGCGGTGCGAGCACCAGGAACAGAATGCCGGGAACGATGTGGAGAAAGGTGACCAGGGGATGGCGGGCGTAGCGGATGCCGAAGCCATCCACGCCGGGCGGACCGCCGTCGATGACGATGATTCGGCCGAGGGTCGAGCCGACCATGATCAAAAGGCAGAAGGTGATCACTGCGCGGAACACGATTGACGATTTCACGGCTCGCCTCCGGCAGCTTCGCGGGACATCAGGTCCCGTACCTTCAGGACCGTGTTCCAGTTGCGTCCCGTCCCGCGCGTCTCGAGCGCACGCTCGACAAGCCCCGTCGTCAGGCGGGATCGCCCGATCCCGTCCGGGTAGACCATGAACAAGTGAGCGCCATGCGCTTGCACGGTCTCCCGTCCCTTGATGAGTGAATGGAGTGCCTGAACGGCGGCGGGCCGCGGGGCGCGCTTCAGGAACATCAGCACGAGGTGTCCTGGGTCGCTGACGGCCTCTTTCGGGAACGGGTTCGCCGCGATGGCTTTCAAGAGGTCAGGTTTCGACCTGATCATGAACTCGGTCGCCAGGCCCAGCTCGCTCCCCGCACCGCTCTCGAGCCGCTGTTCGAGTGCGGCCGTTGAAGTGGTAATGGTTTCGAAGATCAGGTTCCCGCTCTGCAGCAGCGTGCGCGGGTTCTGCAAGCCTGCCGTTGTCGCCAGCGCCCGGAGTGCGGTCATCGGCAGCGGGTTGTGACCGGCCAGATTCACCGCACGCAGAAGCGCTGCGTAGGTGGGCATCAGCGGAGATAGAGAAACTTGAGCGTCAGGAGGATCGCCATCGCCACGATCGCGGCCAGGGTCCCGCGTTCGCTGAACAGCACCTCGTTCCACGGGTGTGGTGCGCCCGGTGACTCTGGAGGCGGTATCGGCACGCCGGGAAACCATCTGGGGACCGAGCGCAGGTAGTCCGCGTAGGGATCGCCGAAGTGTGCGAGCAGTCGCTGCTCCTCCCACCTGACGATAGCGGCGTACTGGAGCCCGAAGAGAAGCCAGGCGACCGGCAGCATCCAGAGCAGGCCTGACCACACAACAAAGCCCGTCCACAGGAACCAGTTGCCGACGTAGATGGGGTTGCGAACGATTCGGTAGGGGCCGGAGACGACGAGCGGGCCCCAGCGGGCTGAACGTGTCCGCGAGATCACACCAATCTGCCGCACGGTCCAGAAGCGCAGGAACTCGCCGAACGCGACGAGGATGATGCCCACGCGAATCGGGATGTCACCCGGAATGTGCCAGTGCCTGGACGCCAGCAGGATCAGGGCGATCGGAACCGGGAGCCACGAGCGTTGCTTGAAGGCCCACTCGCCGGCCTGATTCCAGAATTGGGAGGACACGACAGAACCAGGAACTAACAACTAGGAACCAACACCAGCAGTGACGAAGAAACGGCCGGCCCCCGTCAGGAAGCCGGCCATAAGTGACCTCGTCAGCGTGCTAGTTAGTGGCGAAGCAGTAAAGCAGGCCAGCGCCGCCGGTCGACACCAGGTTCGGCTGGCTGCAGCCGCGGCTGCCGTGAGTTGAGTTCCACGAACCGTTGCCGCCGCCCTGCTTGTCGGAGTGACCGAGCTGGGCCGACGGGCCGGGTGCGGGCGGTGCTGCGGGCGCACCCTGACCACGCGCAGGCGCCTCGACGTTCACGTTGCTCGTCCAGTTGCTGCAGGTGTGATCTGCCGCATCGGTGTAGGCGCGGCCATCGGGCTGCGAACCCGTGAGGATGTCGTGCTGGTTCGGCATGTCGCCGACGCCATTCACGAGGGTGTTCTTCTCGCTGAGCGAGATTTGCTTACCCAGGCGGTTGCCGAGGCGGGCTTGTTCGATCGTGTCGCCGTGGAGTTCGGCGACGTTGGCGGCAACCATCTGACCGCGGGCGTTGTACCACGGGCCGGTACCGATGCGGTCACGGGCGTTGACCGCGCCAGGACCCTGCGTACTGAGGTAAGCGCGCCAGGTGGCCGCACCCCGACCCGCCGCGGCCGCCATCTGCTGGCAATAGGCATCGGCTCCGGCGAGGCCACCATAGTTGGCACCGTCACCCTTGGGGACGCTGGTAATAAAGAAGCTCATAGGTTGAGGAGGCGGCCCGCCGGGCCGACCACCACCTTGACCCCCACCCGCTGCGGGTGCGGCGGGTGCCTGCGCGAAGGCAAGCACGCCGAAAAGGGTCACGGACAGCGCCAAGGCGCCGAGATACCGTCCGTACTGTTTCATCGTTTTTTCTCCATGAAATTTCGGGCGCACTGAGAATCTTTTGCCCGGGCGGCCGAATCTTACCATGTTGACGGCCCCGCCAAACGGCGGTACCGTAACGGTTTCGAGATTCGCGAACCGGCCTCGACAGGATGGTTCGCTCGTGATGTGTCTTCCGGAGGGTGCATGGCCACGTCAACGGTGTCGCCGGCTCGGGTCCAGTCCGATCTCTTTATCAACGGGGAATTCGTCAAGGCCGAAAACGGCGCAAGCGCTCCAAGTTACAACCCCCACGACAACAGCGTCATCACCGAGGTTGCCTCAGCCAGCAAGGCTGATGTGGACCGCGCGGTGGCGGCCGCGGCCGAGGCATTCCCGAAGTGGAGTGCGCTGTCGGCGGCCGATCGTGGGAAGTTCCTGCTCAAGCTCGCCGATCTGATCGAGTCGAAGGCCGAGGAACTGGCCACGCTCGAGAGCCTGGATACCGGCCACCCGATGCGCGACACGACCCGCCTCGACGTGCCGCGCACGGCGATGACCTTCCGCTATTTCGGCGGCATGGCCGACAAGTTCGAGGGCTCGGTCATCCCGGTCGACCAGGGCTTCCTCAACTACACGCTCCGTCAGCCGGTTGGCGTCGTGGGACAGATCGTGCCGTGGAATTTCCCGCTGATGTTCACGAGCTGGAAGATGGGTCCGGCGCTCGCCGCCGGCAACACGGTGGTGCTCAAGCCCGCCGCGTTGACGCCGCTCTCGAGCCTCAAGATCGCCGAGTTGATGCAGGAGGTGGGCATCCCCAAGGGTGTGGTCAACATCATCCCCGGTGCCGGTAGTGCCGTCGGCCAGTACATGGCCGAGCACACCGGGATCGCGAAGGTGTCGTTCACCGGTTCCACCGAGGTCGGCAAGCGCATTGTCCAGGCCTCGGTCAGCAACCTGAAGCGCATCGGCCTCGAACTCGGTGGCAAGGGCGCCAACGTGGTCTTCGCGGACGCCAACATCCCTGCCGCGGTCGGTGGCTCAGCGTTCGCCATCTTCCACAACCAGGGACAAGCCTGCATCGCGGGCTCACGACTCATCCTCCACGAGTCGATCGCCGAGGAGTTCCTCGACCGGTTCGTGAAGCTCGCGCAGTCGATCAAGATCGGCAACCCGCTCGACGCGACGACCGAGATGGGACCGTTGACGTCTCTCGGCCATCGCGACAAGGTGCTCGGCTACACCGAGATCGCACGCGAGCAGGGGGGCACGGTGCTCACCGGCGGCGCAGCACCGAAGGATCGACCGGAACTGGCCAAGGGCTACTACGTGCAGCCGACGGTGGTGATGGCCAAGCCGGGCGATCGCGTGTCATGCGAAGAGGTCTTCGGCCCGTTCGTCGTCGTCTCGACGTTCAAGACCGACGAGGAGGCGCTTCAGATCGCCAACAGCGTGGAGTACGGGCTGGGCGGCGGGCTGTGGACCACCAACCTGTCGCGCGCCCACAAGTTCGCCGCGGCGATCCGCAGCGGCATGGTCTGGATCAACTGCTACAAGCGCGTGAACCCGGCATCGCCCTTCGGTGGCGTGGGGATGAGCGGTTACGGTCGCGAGATGGGCTTCGAGGCGATGCACCAGTACACGGAAGTCAAGTCCGTGTGGGTCAACGTCGACGCCAATATCCCGCCGTTCTATCCGCGGTAGGGGCTTACTGGTTGCTAGTTCCTGGTTCCTGGTTCCCAGTAACCAGTAACTAGGAACTGGGAACTCCATACAGGCTGGGTCCGAAAGGACCCGGCTTTCTTGTCTTACGGAGCCGCCGCGATTTCGTCGTAGTACCGCGAGATGCTGCCGTACCACGCGGTCGTGCTGACCGTGTTATCCCACCCGAGCGTCGCCAGCCCAAGTTCCCGCCGGGCACCGTCGAGCGTCGCGAACGCGTCTTTCGAGACGCCCTTTCGAATCGCCGCCTTCATCCGCGCGTTCATTTCCGCAAACCGCGCCCGGTAGGCACGCACGTCGTCCTTGTTCATGATGCGGCCATGGCCGGGGATCATCGTGTCGAAGTCCATCGCCAGCAGCTTGTCGATCGTCTGGACGAACTCCACGGCGCTGCCACCACCGGGGTAGTCGATGACCGGCATCCCGTCGATGATCAGGTCGCCGGTGTGTACCGTCTTGAGATCGGGGAAGTAGATGACGGTGTCGCCGTTGGTGTGGCCGCGGCCCAGCCAGAACATCTGCACTTCGACACCACCCAGGTAGACCGCGCCCTGATCGGCGAACACGATGTTGGGTTCGCCTGGCTGCCTGATGCGCAGGAAGTTCTCGCGGATGTTGCGGTGCGCAATGACGTCGATGCCCATGTCGCGGATGTTCTTGTTCCCGCTGACGTGATCGCCATGGTGGTGACTGTTCAGCATGTACTTGATGGGCAGGGTCGACACGTCGCGGACCCGGGCAAGGACCTCGTCGACAAATTCCGGGTACTTGTCGTCGATGAGGATCAGTCCGGCCGGCGTCACACGCACCGCGACGTCTCCCGCCTCGTGAATCAGCTTGTCGTCCGCGCCATTTGGCCGGCAGCCCCGTGTCGAGCACGGCACGAACGGCCCGCGGACGACGTAGAGGCCGTCCTTGACCTTGTCGATTCGCGCCGGTCCGGCGGCGAGAATCTCCGGGACGTGCTGGAGAGGGAGTTGTTGAGAGAGCGCGACAGTGGAGAGAACACCGACGGCGACAAGACCGGACAGGACAAGCGTGCGCAGCATGCAATCAGGCTAGCACGCCACGGCGGAGTCGTGGCAGAGTGATCCCGGCCCGCGGGTTGGGTCACGATGGAGGTGATATGAGCAGGTTTGGTCTTTTCGCGATGGTCTCTCTGGCCGTCATCGGCCTGGGTTCAGTGGATGCGGCGCAGGGCCAGGGTGGCGCCCGGCGCGGCGGTGGGCCGCCCCCTCCGGCACGCCCGGCGATTACGACGCTTGCGGGCGACATCCTCGACGACTGGTCTGCGCAGAAGGACTTGATCGTCAACGCGTCGGACGCGATGCCGGAGGACAAGTTCGCATTCAAGTCCACGCCGGCGCAGCGGAGCTACGGCGAGCAGATCATGCACATCGTGCAGGTCAATGGTTTCCTGTTCAGCACCCTCGGTGCGAAGACGCCGGCGCCGGCCATCAACATGATGGCGAAGACCAAGGCCGAGATCATGACGGCCGTGCGCCAGTCCTTCGACTACGGCGAGGCCATCGTCAAGGAATTCAACGACCAGCAGTTCAACGAGCGCGTCGCCCCTCCGCCGTTCATGGGGCCGTCGGCCAGCCGTATCCGCCTCATCTACGGATCGATGCAGCACACCCAGGATATCTACGGCCAGATGGTGGTCTACCTGCGCTTGAGCGGGATCGTGCCACCAGCCAGCCGCCGCGGCGGCCTCTAGTTTCTCGCGGTACGATGGGAACGTGGATTCCCACGTCGTCACACCGGAGACCGCCGACCTGAACGTGACCGGCATGACGTGCGCGGCATGCCAGGCCAATGTCCAGCGCGCGCTGGCTCGCGCGCCAGGCGTCGTCGATGCGTCGGTCAACCTGATGACCGGGCAGGCGCGCGTCGTCTTTGATCCGGCGGTCACCGGGCCTGCGGCGCTCATCCCGTATGTCGAAGCCATCGGCTACGGTGCAGAGATTCCTCCACCGGAACAATCAGCGATTGCAGCGCAACAGTCCCGGGATGAGCACGAGACGATCGCCTATCGCTCGCTGAGGCTGCGTGCCGGCGGGAGTTTCGGACTCGGCCTGATCGCGATGGCGGTGCCGATGCCGACGGTGTGGCTCTTCGCCCTGACCGTGCTGGTCGTGGCCTGGGTGGGCCGTCCCTTCTACGTCAATGGGGTTCGCGCGCTGATCCATCGCGTGCCGGACATGAACACGCTCGTCGCCATCGGGACCGGGTCGGCGTTCCTGTATTCCACGGCAGTCACCTTCTGGCCCGAGTGGTTCATCCGTGCCGGGGTGGCTGCTGACGTGTACTTCGAGGCGGTGATCATCATCATCTCGCTGGTGCTCGTCGGCCGCACGCTCGAAGCACGTGCCCGGCAGCAGAGCGCCGCCGCGCTTGGCCGCCTTGCCGCCCTGCAGCCCAGCCTTGCCACCATCGTGACCGAGTCCGGCGAGCGCCAGGTGAAGACCGAGGACATCACCCCGGGACAGGTGTTCCTCCTGCGACCAGGAGAACGGGTGCCTGTGGATGGGGAGGTGATCTCGGGCACGACGACCGTCGACCAGTCGATGCTCACTGGCGAATCGATGCCGGTCACCCGGCGCACGGGCGAGCGGCTGACCGGCGGCACCGTCAACCTGACAGGTGCGGTGCGCGCCAGAGCGACCACCGTGGGGCCCGACAGCACGCTTGCGCAGATTGTCAGGCTGATGCGCGACGCGCAGGCGTCGCGAGCGCCGCTCCAGCAGCTGGCGGACGGCGTCAGCCTGGTCTTTGTGCCCACGGTCATGGTGATCAGCGCCGTCACATGGGTGGCGTGGCTCCTTCTCGGTGGAACTGGCTCGGCGGTCCAGGGAATGGCGGCAGCCGTGGCGGTATTGATCATCGCGTGCCCGTGCGCCATGGGTCTGGCGGTGCCAACTGCCGTCATGGTCGCCACCGGGCGGGCCAGCGAGCTTGGCGTGCTGATCAAGGGCGGGGAAGCGCTGCAACGCGCCGGCGAAGTCACGACGGTCGTCCTGGACAAGACCGGCACCATCACGACGGGGATGCCTGCAGTGACCGACCTTCGAGCCGCCGCGGGGGTCACCGAGGCGGAGGTACTGCACCTGGCGGCCTCGGTGGAGCACCACTCAGAACACCCCCTGGCTCGGGCGACCGTAACGGCTGCGCGCCAGGCAGAGGTCGCGCTGGCCGAGCCCACCGACTTCGTGACTGAAGCGGGGCTGGGCGTCCAGGCCGTCGTCAACGGCAAGGGCGTCCTGGTCGGGAACGAGGCGTGGATGCATTCCCATGGCATTGACGTCGTCCCATGGAAGGAGTCGGTTCACGACCTGGCGACCCGCGCGCGGACGGTGACGTTTGTGGCCACTGCGGATCAGCCCGGCGATCGGGCTGTGACCTGGCGAATCGCAGGCCTCGTTGGACTCGCCGATCCGATCCGCGAAACGTCTGCCGCGATCATTGCGACGTTGCGTCGCGATGGGATCGACGTCGTGATGCTGACGGGAGACCGCGCCGCCACGGCTGACGAAGTTGCCCGTCAGGCAGGTGTGGATTCGGTCGTGTCGGAGGTGATGCCGGCGGGGAAGGTGAGCGAGGTCCGTCGTCTTCAGGACGCAGGCGCGGTTGTGGCCATGGTCGGGGACGGCATCAACGACGCTCCGGCGCTGGCGCAGGCCGACGTGGGGATCGCGATGGGTGGAGGTACCGATGTTGCGCTCGATGCCGCCGACATCGCCTTGCTGAGAAGCGACCTCAGCGGGGTCGTGTCCGCTATCCGGATCTCGAAGGCGACGATCCGGGTCATGAAGCAGAACCTGTTCTGGGCGTTCGCCTACAACGTGATCAGCATTCCGCTTGCGGCCGGCGTGCTGTATCCCGCCTACGGAATCCTACTCAGTCCGATGGTGGCCAGCGCGGCGATGGCGCTCAGTTCGGTGAGCGTGGTGAGCAACAGTCTGCGCCTGCGACGGGCGTAAGCGTCACGCCGGGTCCTGCGGACCCGGCCTACGTACTCCGCCACTGGTCAGGTCCGCCAGCGAGCCAATATTGACGCCGCCTGGACGGGGAGATCGCGGGGATCGCCAGGGTAATAGACGCGCTCGAGGAACAGCCCGGACGCCGGCGCGGTCAGCTTCGCTGGAATGTCGGACGCCGACCGGAGCAGGGCCTCGGCCTCAGATGCAGACAGTGCTCCGCGGCCGACTTCGACGATGACACCGACCAGCCGCCGCACCATCTTCCAGAGGAAGTGCGAGCCCTCGATGTGAAACAGCAGCAGGTCGCCGTCCTCGTAGACCTCGAACGCCTCGATGTGCACTGACGTCGACTTCTCGTCGGGGTCGTCATCGGAGAAGGCTCTGAAGTCGTGCAGCCCGACGAAGTGCGCCATCAACGTCCGCATGCGCCCGACGTCCAGATCCTCTTTCACCCACCACACGTGCGCCTTGGCAAAGGCGCTGCGCCGTCTGGCGATCTGATAGACGTAACTGCGCGCGATCGCGTCGTGCCGTGCATGAAAGCGATGGCGGACGGGTTCGACCTTCAGCAGGTTGATGTCGGATGGCAGCGCGTCGTTGATCCGTCGGCGCAACGTCTCCGGCGGCAGGTTGACATCGATCTCAAGGTGCGCGACCTGGGCGAGCGCGTGGACGCCGGCGTCGGTGCGGCCGGAGCCATAGAGTTCGAAGTCGCGCCGACCCGTGGCTTCCTCAACCGCCCGCGTGATCTCCCCCGCGACAGTCTTCGCGTTCTTTTGAACCTGCCAGCCGTGGTAACGCGTTCCGGCGTACTCGATGGTCAGCTTGGCGCGCAAGGACGGTCAGCGCCTCTGCTGCAGACGCGACAGTGATTCTCCGAGCAGGCGAATTTCCTCGCCATACTTCGCCCAGTCGCCAGCACGCTGAGCTTCCATGGCCCGCTCGTAGTGTTGCCGGGCCTCGACTGCCAGATCACCGGTCGGTGTCCCGGGCGACGGCAGCGCGGACGTCGAGGTCTGAGGGGCCACAGACGGCGCGTTGGCAGGTGTCGCCTGCGGTGCTCCGGCGCCCTCACCAAAGAGCCGCATCAGCCCTTCATCGAGCGTCCGCTCCATCACGATCTGGTTCTGATAGACGACGATCACCCGAGTGAGTTCAGGGATGCGTCCACCCGAGGCACGCAGGTAGAGCGGCCGCACGTAGATCAGCGATTCCTCGATGGGAATGACCATCAGCGTGCCCCAGATGATCTGCGAGCCCTGCTGATTCCAGAGCGTGATCTGGGGCGAGATGGTCTGGTCCTGGCTGATTCGGGCCACGACCTGGCGCGGCCCGAAGATGACTTTCTGTTTCGGGAACTGGAATACACCGAGCTTGCCGTAGTGCTCGCCGTCACTGCGGGCGACGAGCCACGCGGCCAGGTTGTCCTTCCGCCTCGGCGTGTACGGGAGCATCTGGATGAACTCGGCGTCCTGCTCGCCCGGCAGCCGCATGATCGTGTAGTAGGGCTGCATCGGCGCCGCATTCTGCTCCTGCTCGATCGTCGGTACCTCCCACTGATCTTCGCGGTTGTAGAACACGGCGGGCTGGGTCATGTGGTAGGTGGCATACATTGCCGCCTGAATCCCGAAGATGTCTTCGGGGTACCGAACGTGGGCGCGGAGCGACGCTGGCATCTCAGCAAGCGGCCGGAACAACGTCGGGAAGATGCGGGCATAGGTGGCGACGATGGGATCGTTGGCGTCGGCGAGATAGAACGTGGTCGTGCCATCGTAGGCGTCGATGGCCACCTTGACGGAATTACGGATGTAGTTGAGGCCTCCGACCGCGGCGGTTGAATAGGGATACCGCCCGCTGATCGTATAGGCGTCGTAGAGCCAGACCAGACGACCGTCAGCGATCACCATGTACGGGTCGCGATCGAAGCTCAGGAATGGCGCAATGGCCTGCACGCGCTCGCGGATGTTGCGATGGAAGAGGATCCGGCTCTCAGGGCCGATGTCATCGCTCAGGACCATCTGGTAGGCACCGAAGCGGAAGGCGAAGATCAGCTTCCTGAAGAGGGTTCCGAGCGACACGCCGCCACGACCCGCGTAGGTGGTGAAGACGTTGTCGTCGCCGCGAGGATAGTGGAACTCGCGGGTTGCCGTCTTCACGATCACATAGTCGTTCGACAGTTCGCCGAAGTAGATGCTCGGTTCGGTGATCTGCAGGTCGGGGATCGTCTCAGGCGGGAGGTTGCGCACGAACAGCTCCGGCAGTCCTTCCGAAGTGACCTGGTTCACCGGCCCCAGGGTCAGACCGTATCCGTGCGTGAACGTCATGCGCTCGTTCACCCAGGTGCGATTGGGCAGGCTGGCGGAATTGAGTTCGCGCGCCGAGAGCATGACTTGTCGGCTTTGACCGTTGAGCAGGTAGCGATCGTTGTCGACCGACACGAAGTCGTAGTACGTGCGGATTTCCTGAATCTGCCCGAAGGTGTCGAGCAGCGGCTGATGATCCCAGAGCCGAACGTTGTCGAGCGTCGTCGCGTTCCTGGCGATGTCGTCGCGGGTCAGAAGCGCGTCGCCTGACAGTTCCTGTGCTTCCACCGAGTCCAGCGCGAACGCCCGACGCGTGGCGTCGATGTTGTGCTGGATGAAGGGGCTCTCGCGGACCTGCTCGTTGGGCGTCACCACAAAGCGCTGCAGGACGCCGCTGTAGACCTCTCCGCCGATTGTGGCGACGACATACAGAACGGCCGCGAGGGGAATGGGCCAGTTACGGGAGCTGACCGCCTGCCAGAGCGCCAGCGCGGCCCCAATGGCGGCCACCACGGTCAGCAGGATCGCGGCGGGCATCCGGGCATAGACATCCGCGTAGCTGGGTCCGGTGAAGAGGGTCGACGGCTCAATCAGGTGCGATGCCCGGCTCAGCCAGGCCCCGACCGCCAGCAGTGCGAGAAACGCCGCTGCGAGCAATGAGAGGTGCCGCCGTGCCGCAGGGCTCAGCACGAACCGCGCCGGGAAGCCGGTCGTGAGACTACCCGACACAAAATACAGGGCTCCGGACGTGAGCGCAGCGAGAACGACCAGTAGCCGCGCGAGGTTCTGGAGCTGCAGAATTGCCGGCAGGGTGAAGACGTAGAACCCGGCGTCGCGATTCAGGATCGGATCCGCCTGTCCGAACGGGACCGCGTTTCGCCACAGCCACCACGTTTCCCACTCGCTCGACGCGAACAGGCCGACGAACAAGGCGACGATGAGGGCCACGACTGGCAGCATGGTCTGCAGTTGCTGCCGGCCCGGCAGGCTGACCTGAATGCCCTCTCTGGTCGTGAAGACCGGGCGGGCGCTGCTGACCGCACGCAGGGCAGTCCGAAGGTTGACCATCATCCACAGGGCGGTCATGGCAAACGCCAGGGCAAACACGGTGCCCTGAGCCCGCAGTCCCGTAATGAAGACGGCCTGAAACCCGATTTCGCTGAACCACAGCCAGTCCGTGTAAAAGCGGAGCACGGACGGGATCGCGATGACGAGCAGGACAACGGCGCCGATACCGAGAATGCGGGCGGGACGATTCACAGATACTCCTTGGTCAGTTCCCGGAATAGACGCGTGCAGCAGCCTCGAGGTCCCGCCGGACTTCTCGCGCAAGGGCTGCCGGCGCCAAAACCTTGGCCGCGCTGCCCCAGCCGAGGATCCAGTTCCGCAGCGCCCGGTCGTGACAGACGTTCATCGTCAGGACCAGGCCGCCATCGTCCACGTCGCGTGTCTCCTGCGAACTGTGCCAGACACGAGCCCGGACGTAGGGCGAGGTTTCGGGGTCAAAAGCGATCTCGACCCTGGCGGTCGGACCCGTGTTGACGCCCAGCGAACTGGCGAACACGTCGTCACCGATCGCCTGCTTCGGCGTGAAGGTGTCCTTCTCGAGCGAGACCGACACGATGCGATCAACGGCGAACGTCCGGACGTCGTCGTAGGCAGGGACGTAGGCAAGCAGGTACATGCCGCCCTGAGCGAACGCCAGGCGATAGGGATGCACCTCGTAGTCCTTCACGCGTCCGCTCGACACCGAGTGGTAGCGCATCTTCGCGACGCGAAAGTGCAGCGTCGCTTCAAGCAGCCGATCGGTGGAGTCGGTGATCGCGGCGCTGCCACGGACCCGGGGACCGGGTTTGGCGGCCAGGACGCGCGGCAGGCGATCGAGGAACTGCCGCATGCGGGGCGACAGGAGTTTCTCGATACGCGTGAACGCGTTGGTCAGGTCGCGCTGGAACGGTGTTCCGACCACTGACTCCAGCAGGTTCCTGCTGAGATAGAGGGCACACATCTCGGCGAGGGTGAAGCCTGTTTCGAGGCCCTTGAGCACCTGCCCGTCGAGGCGCCAGCGGACACGCCCGTGTTCATCGTGTTCGTCGTAGAGGGGGAACCCCGCCTCCTGAAGCGCAGCCAGATCCCGCCGGATGGTACGAGTGGTGACGCCAACGTCCTTGGCGAGGCCGTCTATGGTGGCGCCGTGCCGCGAGGATTCGAGCCCGTGAAGAATCTTCCACTGCCGGATGACTTCCTGGTTCCGTGGCACGCATCAAGTATGCAGTAGGCGGCGGGCGGTGGGCGGCAAGAACCGCCGTTACGCTTTGCCGCGGGCGGAGCGGATTTCGCGTCGGCGACGCCGGTCAGGCGTGCCCGCCGAGTCGGCGGCAGCGCGATACGCCCGCTCCACTCGTCGCATCTCGATCTCGGCGGCGGTGGGTTTGGGCGAGACGTCGTCGTAGAGGGCCTTGGCCTCGGCCTTTCGCACGTGGTCGGTGATCACGATCCGGACGATGACGTCCTGATGACGACCAAACGGCCGACCAATGCGGATTCGATCACCCTCGCGGATCAGGCGGTGGGGCTTGGCTCGCTCGCTGTTGACTTCGATCTTGCCCCCTTCGCAGGCGCGCTTGGCCTCAGAGCGTGTCTTGCAGAGACAGCTCACGTCCAGCCAGACGTCCAGGCGGGCAACGTCTGGTGCGTCAGGTGAGGGGCGAACGGGGGCGCTCAGATGAGGATCTCGACCTTGCCCTTGGCGGTGAGGGCCTTGATCAAGGCCTGCGTCTGTTCCTGACGGGCCTGATTCTCGAGGTACTGCTGAACCTGCGCGCGCACTTCGGTGAGCGGGATGGCCCGTTCGACCTGCTTGTCGGTGAGCTTGATGATGTGGAACCCGAACTGTGTTTCGACGAGATCGCTGACGTCGCCCACCTTCATGGCAAACACCGCCTGGTCGAAGGGACCGACCATCTGGCCCTTCTGGAAGTAATTGAGGTCGCCACCGTTGGTGGCGCTCGCCGGATCCTCGGAGAACTGCTTGGCCAGCGCTGCGAAGTCCTGCCCCGCGCGCACTTGCTTCAGGACATCGGCCGCCTTGGTCTTGACGGCGTTCTTGGCGGCCTGATCGGCCTGTTCGGGCACGCGCAGCAGGATGTGGCTGGCGCGCACGCGTTCGCCCTGCTTGAACCGGTCGGGATTGTTCGAATAGAACTCCTGCACCTGCACGGGCGAGATCGCCACTTTCGGCTCGACCTCAGTCTGGAGCATCTTCGTGACCAGCATCTCGGAGCGTGCGTCGGCTTTGAGCTGCTCCGGGGTCATCTTCTGCTGGGCAAGCGTCTGCGTGAACGCTTCCTCAGACGGGAACTGCCCCTTGATCTGCGCCATGCGCGCATCGACTTCCGCATCGGCGACGGTCAGGTTGCGGGCCTTGGTTTCTTGAATGAGGAGACGGAACGAAATGAGCTGCTCGAGGACTCCCCGATAGACGCGGTCACGCTGGTCCGGCGGTACGGAGGCGCCGTTCTGGCGCTCGACCGTCTGCACGGCCTGTTCAAACTGCGTCCTGGTGATGTTCTCGCCGTTGACGCGGGCAATGACTTCCGGCAACTCGGTTGGAACGGGCTTGACCGCCTCCTGCGCGGCGTCACCAGCTGCAGCCGTCCCCGGCGTCGACGCGTTGACGGAAGCGCTTGTCGATGCCTTGGAACAGGCCACGAAGGTGAGGCCGATGACGAGCAGCGGAAGAAGACGTCGCACGTGAACTCCTGGAATAGTAGGTGAGCATTCAGCGTACAGGCTGGTCTCGAATGGGTCAACCGAGGGGCTGATCTCCCGAAAGCCCATGTTATACTGGCGTTTCTGTGTAGTCCTCGCGACGCGTCACAGGGCCAGGTAGCTCAGTTGGTAGAGCACACGATTGAAAATCGTGGTGTCGGGGGTTCAATTCCCTCCCTGGCCACCAGCCATTTCCGCAGCCCACGCAGCTGACCGCATGAAACCCCGTCGACTCATGCAGGTGCGGATAGAACCAGCCTCCCGGGCACACGAGGCGGCCTTCCTGGCTGCCGTCAAGCGCAGCGGGCCGCTGCATCATCCCTGGGTGACCGCTCCCCGAACTCCGGCCCGGTTCCGCCGCTACATTGCCCATCACCAGAGCGAGCGACACCTCAGCTACTTCGCGTTCTCGGAAGGCGACGAACTGGTGGGGGTCATCAATGTCAGTGAAATCGTACGCGGGGTCTTCCACAGCGCCTATCTCGGGTATTGCGCCTTCGTGCCGTTCCAGGGGCACGGCTACATGACCGCCGCGCTGACACGCGTGGTGTCGGAGTGCTTCCGCAAGCATCGCCTGCACCGGCTCGAGGCGAACATTCAGCCGGGCAATGACCGGTCCGTCAAGCTGGTGAAGCGCCTGGGATTCCGCAAGGAAGGCTTTTCAGAGCGCTATCTGAAGATCGGCGGCCGCTGGTGCGACCACGAACGGTGGGCGATCACGCGCGAGCGCTGGAAGGCTCGACGTCAGTCACGCTGAACCTTCGACAGCGCCTGGGTCATCAGGAAGATCGCCTCGCTCAACGCCGCCACCTCACAGCCATGATCTTCGACGACGGCGTCGAAGAGGTCGCGTTCCATGAGGGGCAGCGCTTCGCGGACGGCGGCAATCGCGGCCGGGCGACCCTCACGGTCAAAGGTAAAGCGAGCGTCGCTCGTGCGAATCGCGTTCAGCAGTACGTGGAAGCTTGGTTCTGCGGCGACGGCGTCCGCCGACAGTGCGCCAGGTAATCGGAGGGCGCACGCGTCGGCCAGACGTTCCAGTTCGGGGTTGCGGACCATGTCCTTTTGTCCGCCATTCCCGGCCTGCTGGTCAACCAGCAGTTTTGTCAGACTGTGGCGTCAGACTGCGGCGACTTCGACCTCGCGTGTCAGTCCGAGTTCGCGCCGCACCTGATCCTCGATCCGCTGACGGATGTCCAGGTGTTCCTTGAGGAACGTCTTGGCGTTCTCGCGTCCCTGGCCGAGCCGCTCGCCGCTGTAGGCGAACCATGCACCGCTCTTCTCGACGATTCGCTTCTCGACCGCCAGGTCGAGCAGGTCGCCTTCCTTCGAGATGCCCTCGCCGTACATGATGTCGAATTCGGCTTCGCGGAAGGGAGGAGCCACCTTGTTCTTGACGACCTTCACGCGGGTGCGGCCGCCCACGACCACATCGCCATCCTTGATGCTGGCGATGCGCCGAATATCCATGCGTACCGACGCGTAGAACTTGAGCGCGCGGCCACCGGTCGTCGTTTCGGGGTTACCGAACATCACGCCGATCTTTTCGCGCAACTGGTTGATGAACACCAGGGTGGTCTTCGACTTCGAGACCACACCGGTCAGCTTGCGGAGTGCCTGCGACATCAGCCGCGCCTGGAGACCCATCTGCGCTTCGCCCATCTCGCCCTCGATTTCGGCCTTGGGAACCAGCGCGGCCACCGAGTCGACGACGACGACGTCCACGCCGTTTGAGCGGATCAGCACCTCGACGATCTCGAGGGCCTGTTCGCCGTTGTCAGGCTGGGACACCAGGAGGTTCTCGAGGTCCACCCCGAGCTTCTGGGCGTACTGCGCGTCGAGCGCGTGCTCGGCGTCCACGAACGCTGCCATCCCGCCGGCCTTCTGGGCCTCGGCAATGATCTGGAGCGCCAGGGTCGTCTTGCCCGACGACTCCGGCCCGAACACTTCGATGACTCGTCCCCGGGGAACCCCGCCGATGCCGAGGGCATAGTCGATGCTGATGGAGCCGGTGGAAATGGATTCAATCGGCGTCACCGAGCTGCGCTGGCCGAGCCGCATGATCGAGCCTTTGCCGAACTGCTTTTCGATCTGGCCAAGCGCCAGATCAATGGCTTTGTTGCGTTCCTTGAGATCGTCGAGCGCCATGGGTTCTCCTTGAGGCGGGCCGTCATCGGCAGCGCGTGAATGTATTGACTGAGGCGGCTTTGCCGGCTTCGTACCGGCGGCAACCCGCCCACGCCCAGTCTCAGCGACTGGTGTGACAGGGTCGGTCACAGCTTGGAGCTGATCCTAGAAACGGGCCACGCGAAAGTCAAGCGAAAATATGGGAATACAGAAGCGACACGTCCCATGCAATCAATGGTTTATGGACATATGCCACTTTCGCCTCTGGGGGCGGGGTGCGCAGGTTCTTCAACGTCGGCACCCCGTGCGGGGCGCAAATTACGCCCTCACATCAACTCAACAGCCAGGGCGACCCCATTCCCTCCGCCCAGGCACAGCGTGGCGACACCGCGCGGGATCTGCTGGCGTTTCATGCCGTAGAGCAACGTCGTCAGGATGCGGGCGCCGCTCGCACCGATCGGGTGCCCCAGCGCGACGGCTCCGCCGCTCACGTTGACGCGCCCGGGATCCACACCCAGTTCGCGCAGCACGGCCACCGCCTGGACCGAGAACGCCTCGTTCAGCTCAATCAAGCCGACTTCGTTGAGGGTCCACGACGCCTTATTGACCACGCGACGTACGGCTTCGACGGGGGTCATGAGCAGGTACTTCGGGGCGAGCCCGCTCGAGGCCTGCGCCACGATCCGTGCAATGGGGGAGAGGCCGAGCGATGCGGCGCGCTCTTCAGCCATGACCACCAGCGCCGCCGCGCCATCACTGACCGGCGGTGCGTTTCCAGCCGTCACCGAACCGTCGGCGCGGAATGCTGCGGACAACCTGCCCAGCGCTTCAACGGTCGTCTCGGCCCGGATCGACTCGTCGCGTTCAACTCTTTGAGCCGGGCCCTTCTTCTGGGCGATCTCGACCGGAATGATCTCGTCAGCGAAGTCGCCGGCAGCGGTCGCCGCGGCGGCCTTCTGCTGGCTCTCGAACGCGTAGCGGTCCTGGTCCGACCGCGTGATCTTGAAGTCGGTGGCGATCGTCTCGCCGGCGTTGCCCATGTGCCACTGTTCGAACGGGCACCACAGTCCGTCCCCGATCATCGAGTCGATGAGTTCGCCGTGGCCCATGCGGTATCCCTCGCGCGCACGGGCCAGCAGGTACGGCGCGTTGCTCATAGATTCCATGCCCCCGGCCACCACCGTGTCGGCATCACCCGCAGCAATTGCCTGCGCCGCCAGCATCACGGCCTTGAGGCCCGATCCACACACCATGTTGATGGTGACAGCTGCGACGTGCTCGCTGAGGCCGCCGCGCAGTGCCGCCTGACGGGCCGGAGCCTGGCCGACGCCTGCGGACAGGACGTTGCCCATGATGCATTCATCGACCGTGGCCGGATCGATGCCCGCACGGCGTACGGCTTCGCGCACGACGATGGCGCCGAGATCGGCTGCGGAAAGGCTCTTGAGTCCTCCGAGGAATCGGCCGCTCGGGGTCCGTACGGCCGCAACGATCACGGCGTCACGCGGAAGCAATGGTCACCTCGATTCGTCTGATGGTCTTCTCACCCAGGATCGTCTCCAGACGGGGGCGAAGCACCGGAAGGGCGCGCTCGATTTCGCGTTTCCAGTTCGCGTCGCGCGCCCTGACCCGCAACACGTCGTTGTGTAACTCCACCATCGTCACGCGATCGAGCGAGGCCCCGGCCGCCTGCCGCCAGGCAAACGCAACCTTCTCCTGCGTGAGAGGCGCCCGTCTCAGTAGTTCGGCGAGGGCGGTGGGCAGCACGGCATTGACCGGAACCATCGAGTGAAGGGTAGCGTACGAACTATGATCGGGGCGCCCATGGATCTGCCTGTCTTTGTCCTCGCGTCAGCATCGCCGCGCCGCGCCGAGTTGCTGCGCGCTGCCGGGTTCACCTTCGAAGTGATCCCGGGAACGGCGGACGAGACCGTGCTGGCGGGGGAGTCGGCTGAACCGTACGTTCGGAGGGTCGCCGAGGCCAAGGCAGCTATCGTTCTCCCGCGGGCAGTGGGGCGACCAGTGCTGTCGGCTGACACGGTCGTGGTCGTTGATCAGCAGATCCTCGGCAAGCCCGCAAACGACGCGGAGGCACGACGCATGCTGACCCTGGTCTCCGGCCGCACGCATCAGGTCGTGACCGGAGTGTGTCTGGCTCATCGGCGGATAGACACGGCCGTCGCCGTGACTCACGTCGAGTTCGCGAAACTTTCCCCACAGGAGATCGACTGGTACGTGGCGTCAGGGGAGCCTGACGACAAGGCCGGGGCCTATGCCATTCAGGGCATCGCCGCGCGTTTTGTGCGGCGGATCGAGGGGTCGTATTCAAACGTGGTCGGTCTGCCGGTGGCCCTCGTCCACGAGATGCTGCTGCGGGCCTGAAGGTCCGGCACGCGCCTGCCCGTCGAGCCGCCTCAGCGGCTGAATCCTGCCCTGAATCACCGGCGTCCAAGCTCATTGACCGCGGGTCGCAGCCCGGCTATCCTGAGATGCGGTCAGGGCGAGGAAGTCCTTATCTATGAGCCACAAAGCCACAAAAATCGGTATCACGAGTCTGGTGCTTGTCCTCGCGTTTGGTGGACTGATGTATTCGAGTCTGAGCGAGGGCACCGAGTACTACAAGCATGTGGATGAGGTCATGGCCAACCCGGCCGAATGGCAGGGCAAGCGTCTCCAGCTTCATGGCTTCGTCGTGGCCAAGTCGATTGGCCGCAGAAGCGATTCACTCGAGTACCGCTTCGACGTCCATCAGAACGGCAAAGTGGTGCGCGCGTATTACACCGGCATCGTGCCGGACACCTTCAAAGACGATGCGGAGGTCGTGCTGAAGGGCGAACTTCGGCAGGACGGCTCGTTCCACGTGGACAAGGACGGAGTCATGGCCAAGTGTCCGTCCAAGTACGAACCTGAAGGCAAGCTCGGAACACCGGGAGCGGAATAGTGGCCGGCCTCGGCTACTACCTCCTGCTGGCCGCGTTCGTCGTCTGCGCATATGCCGCGTCGATGTCTGTGGCCGGAGCCCGGCGTGGCTCGCGCGGGCTGATTGAGAGCGGCATCGGCGCCTTCTACCTGGTTGCCGCCATCATGGCCGCCGCGTCGGCCGTGATCGTCTACTCCTTCGTCACCGGCGACTTCTCGATCAAGTACGTTGCCCACTACTCGGACTCCGTTCAGCCGCTCTTCTACAAGATCACCTCGTACTGGGGCGGTCTCGACGGCTCGATCATGTTCTGGGTATTCATGCTGTCGCTGTTCGGCAGCGCGGCTGTCTACGTCAACCGGGAGCGGCACCGCGAACTGATTCCGTACGTGGTGGCGACCATCTCGGTCGTCCAGATGTTCTTCCTGTTCCTGATGGTGGTGCACAACAACCCGTTCACCACCTTCCTGACTGAGGTGCCCGCCGATGGCGAAGGACTGAACCCGCTGCTCCAGAACGGCTACATGGTGATCCACCCGCCGACCATGTATCTCGGGTTCGTCGGGCTGACCATCCCGTATGCCTTCGGCATGGCTGCGCTCATCACCGGCCACCTCGACGACTCGTGGCTCAGGGCGGTGCGACGCTGGACGATGTTCGCGTGGCTCTTCCTGTCGCTCGGTCTGATGCTCGGCATGATCTGGGCGTACGAGGAACTTGGCTGGGGCGGTTACTGGGGCTGGGATCCGGTTGAGAACGCGGGGCTCCTGCCGTGGTTCACGGCAACGGCATTTCTTCACTCGGTGATGGTCCAGGAACGGCGCGGCATGTTGCGCGTCTGGAACGTCTCACTGGTGATCGTCACGTTCTTCCTGACCATCTTCGGTACCTTCATGACCCGCTCCGGCGTGGTGCAGTCGGTGCACGCCTTCGGCGAGGATGTCGAACTCGCGAGGATGTTCGTCGTCTTTCTCATCACGATTCTCATCGTCAGCTTCGGGTTCGTGCTCTACCGCCTGCCGCTGCTGCGGTCGCGCAACGAGTTCGATTCCTGGGTGTCGCGCGAGGCGGCGTTCCTCGTCAACAACTGGATTCTTCTGTTCGGCGCGATGTTCGTGCTGTTCGGGACGATGTTCCCGACACTCAGCGAGGCCGTGACGGGCGAGCGCCTGACGGTCGGTCCCCCGTTCTTCAACAAGTGGATGCTGCCAATCGGCCTGATGCTGCTCCTGCTGACCGGCATCGGCCCGCTGCTCGCGTGGAAGAAGTCCACGGTCAACAATCTCAAGGACCAGTTCCTGATTCCGGTGCTCGCGTGCCTGGTGGTGGGTATTGGCGCGGTCGCGCTGGGCGTCAGGGTGTGGACCTCGGGACTGTGCTTCGCCTTCAGCGCGTTCGTGGCGGGCACGATCTCGCAGGAGTTCTGGCGCGGGGCTCGCGTCCGTCAGGGCGCAACCGGCACCGACATCCTGACGGCGCTGATCGGCCTGGTCTCGCGCAATAAGCGCCGCTACGGCGGTTACACCGTGCACGTGGGGATCGTGCTCATCTTCCTCGGGTTCGCGGGGGAGGGATTCAAGCAGGACGAGGAAGCGAACCTCAGACCGGGGCAGCAGGTACAGGTCGGGCAGTTCACCGTCCGTATGGATGCGCTGAAGGTGACTGACGATGGCCAGAAGCAGATGGTCACGTCGCACATGACAGTGTTCCGTGACGGGAAGGAAGAGGGCAAGGTCTATCCGGCCAAGTGGTATTTCCGGAAGCATGAGACGCAGCCGACGACCGAGGTGGCGATTCGACGCGGCTTCATGGAAGACCTCTACGTCGTCATGCCCGCGTTCGAGGTCGAGGCCCAGTCGGCAAGCGTGGCCGTGCACGTGAACCCGCTCGTGAACTGGATCTGGTTTGGTTTCGGCCTGCTGACACTGGGTACCGGGATCGCACTCCTGCCGGAGACCGCGTTCTCGTTTGCGCTGGCCAAGATGCCCGCCGGCGCGGTGAGTACGACGGCGCTCATGCTGGCGTTGCTGCTGCTGCCCACGGTGGGATGGGCGCAAGGCGAGACCGTTCAGGCCGTTCAGCGGAGCGAGACTCAGCGGAGAATCGAGAACGACATCATGTGCCTCTGCGGCTGTCGTGCGCCGATGGGCAGTTGTCCGATGCGGCCCAACTGTTCGCACTACGACGAGCAGTCGCTCAAGGTGACGCAGTTGCTCGCCGAGGGTCAGGACCACGATGCCGTGCTGGCGTCCTTCGTGCGCGACTATGGCAGCCAGGCCGTGCTGACCGCGCCGATCGACCGCGGGTTCAACCGTCTTGCCTGGGCCCTGCCGTACGGCGTCGGGGTGGCCATGCTCGGTGCAATCTTCCTGGTGGCGCGTCGCTGGTCCCGCGCCCCGGAAGGGTCGGCGTCGGAAACTCCGGTGCTCGATCCGACCCTCGACCGCCGCGTGGACGATGAGCTCCGAAACCTCGACTGAGTCAGACGCTCTCCAGCCCTGGCAGCTCTTCACCCTGGCAGGTCTCATCGGCGCGACCATCGTGGTGTTCCTTTCGACGGGACACACCCCGGCCGGCATCATCCTCCTCAGCCTGACCATTTTCGGCGCGGCGGCGGTCGGGCTCGCGGCCTGGCGGACGTTCGCGCCCCTGTCGGGCAATCAGGGACACGTCTCCGTGTCATTTCTTGGTGGGCGCACCCGCGCCGCCCTCGAGCGTGAGAAGGCGCTCGTCCTGCGGTCGCTCAAGGAACTCGAGTTCGACCGGGCGATGGGGAAGGTCTCTGAGAAAGACTCCTCGGAGATGAGCGCACGGCTGCGCTCACGTGCAGCACGCATTCTTGGACAACTCGATGCCGGTACCGGCTACCGTTCGGCGATCGAGTCCGAGATGGCCAGGCGGATCGGATCCTCTGCGCCAGACACTGCGCCTCCCGTCGTCGCCTGTCGCCACTGCGGTGCCAGGAGCGATGCCGACGCCCGATTCTGCAAGCGCTGCGGCAGCAGTCTGGAAACCACCGAATGATCTTCACGGTTTTGCAAAATGGGGTCAGACCCCATTTACGCCTGATTAGCTGGTGGGCAGCGATTCTGATCCTGGCGGCCATGCCCGCAGGCGTGCTCGCACAGGCAGGTATGCCGGATCCCTCGATCATGAACGGCAAGGCGCTGCCGGCGGGTGAGCTGCCCAACGGCACAGTCACCGTGCGAGTCTTTCGGGAGTCGGTGGGGAACAATGTGCCGGGCCAGCAGGTGAGCGTCACCGCGGGTGGCGTGACGCGCACGGCAGCGACCGATGGCGAGGGACGCGCCGAGTTCGCGGACCTGCCGCAAGGCCAGGAGGGGCGCGCGACCGTCACAGTCGATGGCGAGCAGCTCACGTCAGAACCCTTCACCGTGCCTTCGAACGGCGGCCTTCGCGTCATCCTCGTCTCTGGAGTGGCCGCCGCCGCAGAGCGCCGCAGCGCGGAGGAAGCGAAGGCACTGGCCGAGCCTGCGGCGAAGGGGACCGTGGTGCTGAGTGGAAACTCCCGCATCCTGATGGAGTTCCAGGACGACACACTCCAGGTGTTCTATCTGCTCGAAGTCCTGAACAACGCGTCCACCCGCGTCGACATCGGCGGGCCACTTGTGATCGATCTGCCGCAGGGTGCCGCGAGCGCTGCCGCGCTCGAAGGCTCATCGCAGCAGGCGACGATCGCCGGCGATCGCGTCACCGTCACCGGACCTTTCCCGCCCGGCGTCACGTCGGTGCAGTTCGGATACACGCTTCGCAACACCGGACCCGAGTATCAGTTCCGCCAGACCTTGCCCGTCGCGCTCGAGCAGGTCACCGTCGCGCTGCAACGCGTCGGCAGCGTGTCGATGACGTCGGCCCAGTTTCAGAGCACCGGTGACGTCACGAGCGAGAGCGGGTCCACCTTCATCCTCGGAAGCGGCCCGGCACTCGGAGCGGGCACGACCCTGGCCGTGAGCCTGTCCGGGTTGCCCGCGCATAGCACGGTTCCCCGGTACACGGCGCTGACCCTGGCCGGGCTCGTGATCGCTGGTGGCGTTTGGCTGGCCTTCGTCGGCCGCCCCGATTCGAAGGAAGCGAGGCGGCGCCTCATTGCCAGACGCGACACTCTGCTCGGGGACCTGGCCCATCTCGAACAGCGCAAGCGCTCTGGCCAGGAGTCGGCCAAGGACTCCGCCCGGCGTGTTCGAGTGGTCGCCGAACTCGAGCAGATTTATGGCGAGCTTGATCAGGCTGGCGCGGGTCCGGAGGGAGGCGGCGAGGGCGTCGCCGCTTGAGTCCTCGAGCGCAGTCGGGGCCTACCCCCTCCTCCGGCAACATCGACTTTGATCGTCTTGTCGTCGACGATGTGTCGCGACACTTCGGACGGCGACGCGCGCTGTCGCACATCACCTTCGACGTGGCGCAGGGCACGATCCTCGGGCTGCTCGGTCCCAACGGTGCGGGCAAGTCCACGATGCTCGCCGTGCTGGCCACGCTCCTGAAACCGACCTCCGGCCGGGTGCGCTACGGCGCTTTTGATCTCGACGCGCGACGGCCGGCGCTTCGCGCCGCCATTGGCGTACTCGGACACGACCTTTTTCTGTATCCCGAACTCACCGCTCGTGAAAATCTTGCTTTCTTTGCCGCTCTTGCCAGCGTTGCGGATCCCGAAGGCGCTGCGCTCATGGCGCTCGAGCAGGCCGGGCTTGCCGACCGCGCCGACGATCCGGTCAGCAGTTTTTCGCGTGGAATGCGCCAGCGCGTTGCGCTCGAGCGCGCGCTGATCCACAAACCCCGCCTGGTGCTCCTCGACGAACCGTTCACGGGCCTCGACGACTCTTCGACAAGCGTGCTGGTGACGCGTCTTCGGGGTCTCCGCGATGCCGGCGCCATCGTCCTCCTGGCCACGCACGATCTCGACCTGGCCGAAGGCCTGCTGGATCGAGCGCTCTTCCTGAGAGACGGGCGCGTGGCCGAGGCCCGGGAGCGCACCGAAGGATTGCGTGACACCTATCGAAGCATCATGACGCGGGGCGCGTCGTGAGACCCTTCCTGAGGGCGGCGTGGCTGGTGCTGCGCAAGGACTTGACGGTGGAAGTGCGCAGCCTCGAGATCGCCCTGACGACCCTGTTCTTTGCCGTGTCGGCGGTGATGGTGTTCGCCTTCGCGCTGGTCAAGGAAGGGCAGGCGCCGGAGGATGGCGCAGCCGGGATTCTGTGGATTGCCGTGTCCTTTGCCGGCACCCTTGCCCTCGGGCGGACGTTTGAACGGGAGCGGCAGGCAGAAACCCTCCGGGCGCTGCTCCTGGCGCCGGCGCCGCGTCCGGCTATTTACGTCGGGAAGCTCCTGGGCATCGTCGCGATGCTGGTGGGGACCGAACTCATCCTGGTCCCGCTCGTGGCCTTCCTGTTCCAGGCGCCGTTGTTCGCCCACCCGATATGGCTGGGCGTGGTCCTGGTGAGCGGCACGCTGGGGTTCTCGTCGGTCGGCACGTTGTTCGCCGCGATGCTCGTCCGGCTTCGCAGCCGTGACGTACTGCTGCCGGTGCTGTTGTATCCGATCACCGTTCCAGTCATCATTGCCGGGGTTCGTGCCACCGCGGCATTGCTGCAGCCGGAAGTCGAATTCGATGTCGTCAGGTTCTGGGTGGCACTGCTGCTGACGTTCGACGTCGTGTTCGTCACGCTCGCGCTGTGGACGTTCGAACCGCTCATGACGGACTGATATATGGCCAAGTGGTTCTATCCCGTTGCCGGTCTCTGCGCGCTGATGTTCGCGCTCTCGCCCTTCGTCATCGCCAGCGCTCCCTATGAATCCACGATGGGGCTGGTTCAGAAAATTTTCTACTACCACATGCCTGCGGCGTGGCTCTTCCTCATCGCGGCCGTGGTGTGTGGCGTTGCCAGCGTGCGCTTTCTGATTTCCGGCGCGCCTCGTCAGGATCGGGTGGCGTGGGCGGCCGCCGAGTTGACGTGCCTGTTCGGCCTCATTGCCCTGGTGACGGGCCCGCTGTGGGCGCGCAAGGCCTGGGGCGTATGGTGGCAGTGGGATGTGCGACTGACAGCAAGCCTGATGGGGTGGCTCGTGTCGTGTGCGTATCTGCTTCTGCGCCGATACGGCGGCCCGGGGTCCGACAAGCTGGCGGCGGGACTGGCGCTCTTCGGTGCCGCCAACGTGCCCTTCATCTACATCTCGGTGAACTACTGGCGGACGATTCATCCGGCCACGAGCGTCGTGCCGACCCTGCCGTTCTCGATGGGCGGGCCGCTGTGGTTCTGCGTGACCGCCTTCGTCCTGCTGTTCGTGCTGCTGATGTCCCTGCGTATCCGTCTCGAGGAGCAGCGCGCGCGGCTTGATGACTTGTACCTTTCCCTCGACGAGTAACCCTATGACACGCCTGACCGCACTTCTTGGAATCATCCTGCTCGCCCTCGGCCAGGCCACGGTGCTCTTTGCCCAGGCGCCCCAGTCCGGCGGCACGCTGCAGCAGGAAGGCTTCACGCCGATCGATCAGCTGCCGCCACAGGATCAACTGCCGGCGGCGCCGCTTCTCATCAGCGCCTACGTGTTCGTGGTCGCGGTCCTGTTCGTGTACCTGTTCTCGGTGGCCCGTCGTCTCGCGAGCGTGCAGCAGCAGGTGTCGCGGCTCGAGGGGGACATCAAACGCGGCAAACGAGCCTAGCCGACGATGCCGACTGCTGCACACTTCCTCTACATCCCTGGGATTCTGCTGGTCGGGGTTGTCGTGGGCTGGATCCTCGGTTCGCGCGCGGCAGCCGATGCCTACGCGGCGGAACTCAGGAAGCGATCGAAGTGACCGCCTACCTTCCTATAGCCAGTCTCTGAGCGAGCACGTCCGGCAGGCCCGCCGCGATGATCTTGGCCTGGGCCGCCTCGACGTCGTAGGCCACACGGTGCACGGCCAGCTGACCTGAGGTGGTGTCGAGCAGCCCGAACGCCGCTCTGGGATCTCCGTCCCGAGGCTGTCCCACGGCACCGCAGTTGACCAGGTAGCGACAACCGCTTGCCATACTGATCGTGCCCTCACCGCCCCGGGTCGGCCAGAGGTGCCTGAGTTCGTGCGTCAGCGCGTAGGCCGCGGGGACGTGCGTGTGCCCGAAGAGGCACAGCGGCGTATCCAGCGAGCGCAGCGCGCGCATGGCGTCCAGGTCGTCAAAGATGTAGACGTCCTCGTCGAAGGGCGCTCCGTGGCAAATCTGGACGTCGTCATCCACGCGGACCGGGCCCTGCGGCAGGCTGGCGAGCCAGTGATGGTTGTCCGGCGTGAGTGCGCCGGCCGTCCAGCTGATGGCCTGCTTGGCGAGATAGTTGAAGCCTTCTGTGCTGTCGAGCCCTGCACCCGTTTTGTCGTGGTTGCCCCGGATGGAGGTGACGGCAGCGAGGCCGCGGATTCGTTCGATCGTCAGATTGGGGTCCGCGCCGTATCCGACCAGGTCTCCGAGCATCAGGACATGGTCGTGGGGCGGAGCTGACGCGAGAACGGCGTCGAGGGCCTCGAGGTTGGCGTGGATATCGCTGATGACCAGGTATCTCACCGAGTTGCTACCCTCAATAGCCGACCCACTCGAGGAGGTGTTCGACCACCTCGAGCGTCGGCCGTGACGCATCGACCCGCACGTGCGCCTGACTGTAGGCGATCTGCCGGCGTTCGAATAACTGTTTCATCTGCTCGCGGTCCGACGCAAGAGGCCGCCGGCCGTCCGGTGGCACACGGTTGATGACCGTGTCGAGCGGAACGTCCAGCCACGCGACCCGGCCATCGGCCAGCATGAGCGCGCGGTTATCCGGGTCGACAAACGTGCCGCCGCCGGTGGCCACGATTGCGTCGCGCAGCGGGACCAGATCGCTCAGCACCTGACGTTCGACCTGGCGGAAGTAGGGTTCGCCTTTGGCCGAGAAGATAGCTGACACACGCCGACCCTCACGCTGCTCGATGCGTTCATCCACGTCCACGACGCGCCAGCCCAGCCGCCGCCCCAACGCACGGGCTACGGTCGTCTTGCCAGCACCCATGAACCCGACCAGGTAGATTTTGTCGACCGTCACACCCGCAGAGAGTCGAGCACGGTGAAAAATTCGGGATACGACACGGCGGCCGCCGCTGCGTCGTTGATGATGGTGGGGCCGGTTGCGCCCAGCGCGGCGATCGCAAAGGCCATGGCCAGGCGATGGTCGTTGTGCGCATCCACTTCGCCACCGGTCAGAGGCGTGCCCCCCCGGACGTGAAAGCCGTCGGCCCGTTCTTCGATCTCCGCCCCCATCTTGCGCAAGCCGTCAGCAAGGGTCGAAATCCGGTCGCTCTCCTTGACGCGCAGCTCCGCCGCTCCGCTGACGCGCAGATCGCCGCCGTGGGTGGCGAGCGCGGCCAGCACCGGCAACTCGTCGATGACGCCCGGTACTTCCTCCGGGGAGATCACGAGGGGCACCATCTGGTCGTGGCGAACGGTCACGGTGCCGAACGGCTCGTCGGCCGTGTCCGGGGCACGCACGATGTCGATCCGGGCGCCCAGTCGACGCAGGATTTCGATGACGCCGGTTCTCGTCGGGTTGAGTCCGACCTGCTCGACGCGCACCTCCGAGCCAGGGAGCGCCGCCGCGGCCACCATCCAGAAGGCCGCCGAGGACATGTCGCCGGGGACTCGACGCACGCCCCCGAGCAGGCGCTGCCCGCCCTGAATCGCCACCGACGTCCCGGCTCGCTTGACCTGGGCACCGAATGCCTCCAGGGCACGCTCGGTGTGGTCGCGCGTCGACATCGGTTCGGTGACGCGCGTCAATCCGTCGGCATAGAGCCCCGCAAAAAGGACCGCGCTCTTGACCTGCGCGCTGGCGACCTCCGACTGGAAATCAATCGCCTTCAGAGGGCGACGTCCCTCGATCGTCAGCGGCGGACGTCCGTCGTGGGAGGTCACGCGCGCGCCCATCCGCTCGAGCGGGTCGATGACGCGCCGCATCGGCCGTCGGCGGAGCGAGGCGTCTCCGGTGATTGTCGTGGCGAAAGGCTGGGCGGCGAGGAAGCCGGCAAGCATCCTCATGGTGCTGCCTGAGTTGCCGGCATCCAGCGTGCGGGTGGGCGCCTGCAGGCCATGAATGCCAACGCCATGAACCCGGATCTGCAGGCCGTCCCGGTCGTCGCGGGACAGCTCGTTCACGCGGACGCCAAGGCCCTTGAGGCAGGCGAGTGTCGAGGCGCAGTCACCTCCAGTCGAGTAGCCGTTGATCGTGGTCTGCCCGTCCGCGACTGCCGCCAGCATCGCGTACCGATGAGAGATGGACTTGTCGCCCGGAGGGCGAACGCTGCCTCGCACAGCCCTGGCCGGCTGAACGGTCACTGACGTCGACACCATTCCCACAACTATATCCCTTCGACTTCCGCGGCAGTGAACCCGGACAGCCTTCAGCGATCCCGATTGCACAACGACTGAGACCGCGTTCTATAATCGGATGCTTTCGATGATCAACGGGCACACCGTTCGTCTCGACGTCCCCAGCGCCTTCGACATGATTGATGTCGTCCAGGTGGTCGGCGATGCATTTGCCCGGGGCGCGGGGCTCGATGACGATGCGGTGCACTGGGTGGGGCTGGCGCTGCGTGAGTCCGTGGTCAACGCCATGCGACACGGCAACGGCAACGATCGCCACAAACGTGTCCATGTGGAACTGGCGCCTCTGACCGATGGCACCCAGGGCGTCTGGATTCGCGTCCGCGACGAAGGCCCCGGTTTCGACCCGACCACGCTCCCTGATCCCCTGGCTCCCGAGAATCTGCTGAAGTCGAGCGGCAGGGGCATCTTCCTGATCAGAAGCTTCATGGACGAGCTGACCATCGAGCGTGCCGCCGAGGGCGGCATGGAGATGGTGATGGTGAAGCGCGCGGGTGGTTGATCCTCGTTTCCTTGCCACGGCTGTCGAGATTGTTCTGCGGGCCGGCGACATTCAACAGCAGGGGCAGGCTGACGGGTTTACGGTGGCGAAGAAGGGTGCCATCGACCTCGTCACCGAGATCGACCTGGCGTGCGAACGCATGTGTCGCGCCGTGATCGCTGAACACTTCCCGGACCATGCGGTGGTCGGCGAGGAACTGGGTGCCGACACCCGGGACGCGTCACACCGGTGGATTTTTGATCCCATCGACGGCACCACCAACTACGCGCACGGCCTGCCGATCTACTGTGCGTCCCTGGCGCTCGAAATCGATGGCGTGGCCGAAGTGGGCGCGGTCTTCGATCCGTCGAGGCACGAGCTGTTCACGGCCGAACGGGGCAGCGGGGCGTTCATGAACGGCACACCGCTCCGCGTCTCGGAAACTGACGCGCTCACCGATGCCCTCCTCGTCACCGGGTTTCCCTACGACATCAGGGCACGGGGACCGGAACTGGTCGAGCTGTTTGCCGCCCTGCTCGAGCGCTCCCGCGCCGTGAGGCGGCTCGGGTCGGCGGCGCTGGATCTCTGTTACGTGGCGGCTGGTCGTTTCGACGGGTTCTGGGAGCAACACCTGCAACACTGGGACATCGCGGCAGGGGTCCTCATTGTCCGGGAAGCCGGGGGGACGGTCACCGGGATGGACGGCACGTCCCTCGACGTCTCGCAGCCGCACCTGCTCGCCACCAACGGTCAGATTCACGAGAGGATGTTGACGGCGATCCGAGAGTCTCGCGCCTAGGTCCCGGCCATCGACCCCGCGGCTTTGAAGACGAGGCCTTCGCCGTCTTCCGGAGGGCTGGGGTCGTAGAGCCTGACGATCTCCGGGGGAACCGGAGCCAGATCGCTGGCGCGGCGCAGTTCGAACAGCGTCGTGCCGGTGCAGGCCCGATCGATGCCTGGAGGCCCACCCAGGGCGGCCAGGTCGTCGTGGTGCGCGGTGCGGAAGTCGATGCTGAACCGCGATCGTCCCGATGTGTTCGGGACGGTCGAGTGCAGGTGCGCTCCCGAGAAGAGCAGCAGCCCGCCCGGTGGGCAGACCAGTCGGACGTCGGGCTCCAGCTCGAGGGGGCCGGTGGCCTTCGGTTGCTTTCGCGTGTCAGCCTTCACCTCCTGGGCGGCCTGGGCGCGTCCGACCTTGTTCCATTCATAGTGGTTGTACTCGTTCGAGCTGTTTGGCACCCGCTCGTTCCAGTAGCGCTGGTGAAACGCGAACGAACTCTCCGACTCGAACGGGAAGACGGGCAGCCACCAGTTGAGCTGCGCCGGCGGCGACCCGTACCAGATGTCGCGGTGCGGGTGGAGCACATAGGCCACGCCAGCCGACAGATACCCGCCGGTTGTGGCGACCCGCATGCGTGGCAGGTCGAAGTACGTGCGGTCCATGTCCTCGCCGATATCGGCAAGCAACGCCCGCAGGAGGTCCGTCGTCTTCGGGTGATGAATGAAACGGGGCTTCAGCGGTGCCACGATCTCGACAAACCGCTCGACGGGAAGGTCAAACTGGGCCTGCTCGGGCAGGAGCGGATGGAAGGCTTCGGCGATGAGCTGACGGGCAAATTCGGTGAGGGCCAGCGAGCTCGGCCGCGGGGAGAAGACGAAGACATCACCAGAGTACAGCCGCTGTCTCCTGCCGTGTTCGTCCAGATGCGAGTCGAAATAGATGGTCAGCTGGTTACCTCGTCGGCAGTTAATATGGATAACTCAGCCAAGGCGCGAATTCCAGCACGAAAATTCCGTTTCGTTCCCCAATCCGCCCCAATCCAGACGTCCGGTGGCGCCGGATGCGTCCGATGCCGCTGAGGCTTCACGTCAATCCGGCGCTGGCACCGTGGTTGCTTTGTCCTCTTCTGGCCAACAGTTTGGTTATCGAGGAGGGGTCATGAGAGTCAAGGGCAGGATGCATCTGGCGCGAGCCGCAGCACTGGTATTGGCGGCAGTGGTCGGCGCCGCGACGCCAGCGCACGCGCAGCAGACGTTCAATCTGACACTCGGAGGCTTTGTGCCGAATGGCCAGGACGCCCGCGAGTCGGGGGACGTGCTGACCGCGAACCACGAGTATCTGGTTTTCGATTTCAAGGACTTCAACAACGCGACCGTCGGCGGCGAGTGGCTGGTTGCGGCCGGACCCTTCGTCGAATTCGGCGCCGGGCTGTCCTTCTACCGCCGGACCGTTCCAACCGTGTATCGCGATTACATCGCGTCGGACCGTTCCGAGATCGAGCAAAGCCTCAAGCTGCGCCTGGTGCCCGTGACGTTCACGGCCCGTCTCGTGCCGACGGGGCAGTCATCTCCGATTCAGCCGTACGTGGGTGCCGGGGTCGCGCTCGTCAACTGGCGCTACAGCGAGTTTGGCGACTTCGTTGACTTCGGCTCCCCCTCTCTCGTGGTGCGTCCTGGAACGTTTGTCGCAAACGGGACCGAAGTCGCACCCGTCGTTCTGGGCGGGGTGAGGCTGGCGGGCGACGTCATCACGTTTGGTGGGGAAGTGCGCTATCAGAAGGCCGCTGCAGACCTGGGCAACGAATTCGCCGGACCGAAACTCGACCTGGGTGGCTGGACTTACCAAGCCACATTAGGCATCCGCTTCGGGCGCTAGTGCACGTCTGTAGACGGCGGCGCCGAAGCTCACACGATGGCTGGTCGATTTTTTCGAAACGAGTTCTTTGCGGCGATCTTGCCACTCCGAAACGTAAACAGGTCGCAACCGGTGACTTCCACCCGCCTGCCATCGCTCAGTGTGCCTGTGAAGGTCCACTCGGACACACCGCGGTTCCCCGTCACGAAGTGCCGAGCGTTGGCCCAGTGTGCATCCGGATATTGAGCGAACACTGCCTCGTACGCCATTCGGACGGAGCGCTGTCCTTCATGCCGCTCGCCGTCGACGTTGTTGCCCGCGGAAGCCTCGAATATGCCGTCGTCGGTCATCATGGACATCAGGGCCTCGACGTCATGACGATTCCACGCATCAGCGAACGCCTCGAGCAATCGCTCCAAGTGTCGATCTGCCGCCGATCGGCCCGCTGAATCGCCCGCGGTATCGGATGTCATCGTCTGGCAACCAGTAACCCTGTGATGAACAGGATGACAACCATGGGCAACCACACGATGCGCTCCCACTTGCTTGGCGTGAAGATGTGGGCCAGGACCGCAACGCCGCAATAGGCAACCACGACCCATATCGCTTTCTGCGATAACGAATACCACCGTGGCAGGAGTAGACCCGCTCGAATCAATACCACAAGTGCTAGAACGACCAGGACCACTGCGGATGCCACAGATGCGACACGCATGAGAGCAGGTAGTCGCCCGCTGTATTTTCCACCCCAGCTGAGCTCTGCCCAGGGCATTCCAAGGGCAAGCGCACAGTGAAACGCTACAGCGAGGAGTGTGACGACTGAGAAGCTATACGCAGCAATCTTGATCAGCATCTGACTGCCTGAGCTCGGTTAACAGCGGTCCTGGGGACCCGCCCAACGGACGACTCAACGGGCGTCGCGGCGATACAGCGCGACACCGCCGCTTGCACAGACGCGCGTCATGCCTGCGGCGAAGGCGGGATCGCGACGAATGCGCTGCGCCAGGACATCGCCACCTTCAGCGACCTCTTCAACCAGCATCCATCCTGTGACGGGTGCGGGCCCGGTCTCGAGCGCCACCTCCCAGATGATGCCGTTGCCTTCGTGCACGAAGTCACGGAGGGCAAAGCCGTACCAGGATAGTTCCTGCATGTAGTGGGCAAGAGCGCCCATGCTCGCCAGCACCTTCTCACCCCTGTAGTTCGACGACAGACACTCGCTGACCACTTCACGCGCCGCACCTGCGGGTCGATCGAGTTGGGCTTCAATCACCATCGGCGCTGTGCCGCTCAAGGGCGGCGCCTGCGCGAGCGCCGCAAGCACGAGCCCGCCCGCGGCCATCCACTGGAACCGCCGCGGGAGCGCGCCAACAGCCATCCCGGCCCAGAGCGCCGCCGCTGCCACCAGTGGTGTCATGTAGCGGATGCGAAACGGGTGACCGTCAAAAAAAGCGGTGAGAGGCAGGGCGAGCGAGCCGAGAAGGGCCAGGCCTATCCAGGCGCCGCTCCTGACCCGATGGCGCAGCCCCACGATCACCGTCGCGGCCGCACCGGCTGTGGCGACCAGTACGACCACTGACCCGCTCAGGTCGACCGTCCCCTCCGCGATTGCCTGGAGCGTGGCGCCCATCTTCCCGGCGTAGGTGGGGTCGGGAACGAAGAAACCGTCCGACACAAACCATTGTCCGACCGTGATGCGACTATCGACGAGAAACGCCAGCGCGGCGCCAATCGGCCAGACGCTGTACGCCAGGGCGCGGCGCGCAATGTCGCTGCTCGGAGCCCGCTGCCAGAGCAGGATCGCCAGCGACAGGAGTCCTGCCGCGGCGATGACTGCCCATGCCTCGTACCGCGTCCACGCCGCAGCGATCAGCAGGACCCCCGCCAGCCGCGGCACACGGGTCGTCTGTCCACCAAGCCAGCCAGTCAACCACCAGATGAGCAGCGACGTCACCGCAAAGAGCAGCGGCTCGGTCATGGGTGTGGTGAACAGGTACAGGAGATTCGGGTTGAGGGTCAGGAGGGCGACTGCAGCCATCGCACCGGGCGAGGAACCAGTGGTCCTTCGTACGAAAGAGGCCATCGCGAATGCGGTCACGCCCAGGCAGGTCAACGAGAGCAGAGAGCCGGCAAGACCGGTGCGATAGAGCAGATCGATCTGAACCGGGAAAAGCAGCAGAAGATGCGGCAACGGCAGCCAGACCGCCCCAACCTGTTGCCAGCCGGGCGTGAGGTTGTCGATGACGCGTCGAGCCACCACGAGGTGAGCCTTGGCGTCGTAGTGACTCAGGACGAGGCCCGCGTTGAAGTAGTACGCCCAGGCCGCCACGCCCACCAGCAGCGCGCAGCAGGCGAGCACCACTGGGAGAAAGGTGTCGGGGTGCTGCGGGGTCCAACGGAACGCGCCTGACCTGCGGGCTATACTCACGAGGCGCGTTCAGGATATCGTGACTTCGCCCTGTGAAGTCGCTGATTACCTGGCTGTATGGGTTTGCCCTTGCTCTGGGCGGACCCGGCCTCTTCGTTATCGCGTTCCTGGATTCCTCGTTCATCTCGCTTCCGCAGATCAACGATCTCCTGGTGGTGCTCCTGGTCATCGAGCACAAGCCGCGCATGCCGTTTTACGCGCTCATGGCCACGCTGGGCTCCGTCGCGGGCTGCTATGTGATCTACCTCCTGGCTGAGCGCGGTGGTGAAGCGTTCCTCAAGAAACGCCTCAAGCCCGGCCACATCGATCGTGCCCTGGCACTCTATCGCCGCCACGGTCTCCTGGCGCTCATGGTGCCGGCGCTCCTGCCGCCACCCGCACCGTTCAAGCTGTTCGTCCTGCTGGCCGGGGTCGCCAGGGTCAAGCCGGCCCAGTTCGTCCTGGCCATTGGCGTTGCGCGCGGGGTTCGTTACTTCGCCCTTGGTACGCTGGCGGTCCTCTATGGTGACGCGGCGATGGAACTGATGCGCACGCGTGGCCGGGAAGTGGCGCTGTGGCTGGTTGGTGCGATCCTGCTTGCCGTGCTGACGTGGGTCCTGTGGAGGCGGAGGACCCGTCGTGCCTGATCGTCGCGCCGTAGAACTGTCGATCGTGGTCCCGCTTCGCGACGAGGAGGCCAACATCGACGCGCTCCACACCGAACTCAGCGCGGTGCTGCACGGACTGGGGCGACCTTACGAGATCATCCTGATCGATGACGGCAGTGCCGACCGGACGTTCACGCGCGCAGCCGGCATACAGGCCTCCGATCCCGCCGTGCGTGTGATTCGCTTCACGCGGAATTTCGGTCAGACCGCAGCTTTTGCAGCCGGATTCGCGGCGGCACGTGGCGGGTTCATCATCACCTGCGATGGTGACCTGCAGAATGACCCGGCCGACATACCACGGATGCTGGACCTTGCACGCACCCACGACATCGTTGCCGGCTGGCGCCGCCACCGAAAGGACGCGTTTCTCACCAAGCATGTACCCTCAGTCGCGGCCAACACCCTCATCGGGTGGGTCAGCGGCGTACCTCTGCACGACAACGGCTGCTCGCTGAAGGTGTTTCGCGCCGAAGTGGTCAAGCCGCTGCATCTCCGGCCTGGCATGCACCGGTATCTCCCGGCACTGGCGCGACAGTTCGGCGGGCGAATCGTCGAAGTCCAAGTCAACCATCGGCCGCGGCAGTTCGGGAAGTCGAAGTACGGCCTGTCCCGGACGTTCCAGGTGCTGGCCGATCTGGTTCACCTCAGACGTCTGATGCGCGAGGCAGGGCAGTTCCGGTCCGGTGATTCGCCGCTGTACGAAATCGCCGAGGTGCTGGAATCCGCCCCGCGTACGTAGGGGGCACCTTCGGGTGCGCCGGCCTAAGCTAAACTCTCAGGATGTCGTACCGGAGCCCCCTCGAAGCCAGGATCGCCAAGAAGACCACCAGGGCGATCAAGGACTTCAACCTGATCGAGGACGGCGATCGCGTCATGGTAGGCGTGTCGGGCGGCAAGGACAGCTGGGCCCTCATTCAGATTCTCGACGAGCTGCGCGCCAGGGCGCCGATCGACTTCTCGCTGGTTGCGGTCAATGTCGATTCCGGCTACAAGGACTACAAGCACGACGTCATCGCCCGCACGTGCGAGGCGCGCGGCTGGGAATACCGCATCGAACATACCGAGATCGGCGAGGTCATGGACGATGTCCTCGATGCCAACGCAACGCCATGCTCGCTGTGCGCCCGTCTCCGGCGAGGCGTGCTCTATCGGATTGCCGGTGAGATCGGCGCGACCAAGATTGCGCTCGGTCATCACATGGATGACTTCATCGAAACCCTTCTCCTGAACCTGTTCTTCGCCGGGGCGCTCAAGGCGATGCCGGCACGGCTGGTGTCCGACAACGGACTTCATACCGTGATCCGCCCACTGGTCTACGTCGACGAAGCCGAGGCCAGGCTCTATGCGAAGGAGCGGCAGCTCGAGATCATCGGCTGCTGTTGTCCGGCGTGCGGAGACCTGAGCCTCCAGCGCCAGCGTGTCAAGCGCCTGATCACCGACCTCGAGATCGATCATCCCGGCCTCAAGAACTCCATGCTCAAGGCCCTCACGAATGTGATGCCCCGCCACCTCCTCGACACCCGCCTCAACCCGAGCGGCGAACTGCGAGACAGCGTGGCACTGCGGATGGACGACGAAGGCGGACCCCAGCTTCTGCAGATCCTTCCCGGGCGGCACTGACCTCGGTCATGCGACTGGTGATCCAGCGCGTCAGCGAAGCCCGCGTGCGTGCTGACGGTCGCCTGACCGGCGAGATTGGCAGGGGTCTGCTCGTCCTGGTGGGCATCAGCAAGACAGACGGTGTGGATGACGTGACGTTTGCGGCCGCGAAGATCCGCGAGTTGCGCACCTTCGATGACGAGCACGGCAAGGGCTTCGACCGCTCGGTGGTCGATGTCGGTGGCAGTGTGCTGCTGGTGTCGCAGTTCACCCTCTATGGCGACTGTCGCAAGGGGCGGCGCCCGTCCTTTGACGCTGCCGCCAGCCCCGATGTGGCCCGCGGGCTGTATGAGAGTCTCGTGAGAGAATTGCGCGCTTCCGGCCTGCCGGTGGAAACCGGAGAATTCCAGGCGACGATGCAGGTGGAACTGGTCAACGACGGTCCGGTCACGCTTGTGGTCGATTCGACGCGACAGATGATGAACTCGAGATGAAAGCTCCCATGCGGATGTCATTGGCGTTGCTGCTCGTGCTGAGTGCGGCGCCTTCGTTTGCCCAGCAGCGGCCCCTGACGACCGAGGATCCCGAAACGATCGGCGCTGGCCGGGTGCTGCTGGAGGCAGGTTTCGACTACGCGCGGGACGTGCGCTACCCGGTGTCGGGACTCGAGGGCCATCTGCTTCGCGTGCCCTTGATCGGGGTCAGTATTGGCCTCAGCTCGATCGCTGAACTGCAGCTCGATGGCGGCCTCTACAGCAACTTGTCGATCACTGCGCGCCGGCCGGCGCCGCTCGACGGGCTTCTCACCATCAGTGGAGACTCGACGCGCAGCGTCGAGGATATCGTCGTAGGCACCAAGGTTCGAATTGTGCCGGAGGGCGTCGGGCGCCCCTCCTTCGGTGTGCGCTTTGCAACCCGGCTGCCGAATGCGTCGAACGAAAGTGGTCTGGGCCTGGACACGACCGACTTCCTGGCGTCGGTTCTTGTCGCCAAGACCGTGCAGTCGGTGCGTGTGGTCGGGAATGTGGGGGTGGGGATCCTTGGCGACCCCACGCGCGGCAATCGCCAGAACGATGTCATCACCTACGGGTTGTCGTTTGCGCGCGCGCTGACGCAGAAGGCGGAGGTGGTTGGCGAGTGGAACGGCCGCGCAGACACACGGGAGGGTGACCCTCCGCCCGGCACCGAATCGCGAAGCGTTGTGCGTGTCGGCGCCCGGTACACCGCGGGCGGGTGGCGAGGCGATGTCGGCGTGACCTTCGGCCTCACCACCAACGATCCGACAGTCGGCCTCGGCGCCGGCTTCACCTACGTGTTCAGAGGATTTCAGATCCCCTGATGACTCCAGTGCTCGTCACCAAGGCTCACGCCTACGGCAACGATTTTCTGCTCGTCCCGAAAGTCGATGCCTCGGGCGACCCCGGTTACCTCGCTCGTCGATTGTGTGATCGTCATCGCGGCATCGGTGCCGACGGCCTCATCCTGTGCGAGTTGCGGCCCGGCATGTCGACGATGGAGCTGTACAACGCGGACGGAAGTCCCTCAGAGCTCTCAGGGAATGGATTGCGCTGTCTGGCCGCGCTGATGGCGAAGCTGCTCAATCTCCAGGCAGGCGGGAAGGTCGTGATCGAGACAGGGGCAGGGTTGAAGACACTGGATCTGCTCGAACGGAATGGGAGCCGCTACTCCTTCCGAGCGGCCATGGGCGTGCCAACCGACCTGCGCGAGGTTGAGATTCCGCTCGACGACGAACGCATTCGTGCGGTCGTTCTTGGCATGGGCAACCCGCAGTGCATCGTCCTCGGCCCGCTGCCCGATGATGCTCGTTTCCGGCGAATTGGGCAGGCGCTTGCTACCCACGCGATGTTCCCCGCAGGCACCAACGTCGAGTTCGCCGAGGTCGAGGCGTCAGGCAGGGTGCGCATTCTGATCTGGGAGCGTGGCGTAGGGCCTACGAGTTCTTCCGGCACCGGGACCTGCGCATCAGCTGTGGCAGCCGCGCAGTTCGGCGGCGCTGCGCGCACTGTGGAAGTCGCGGCGCCAGGCGGGACACAACTGGTTGAATGGCTCGACGACGGGGTGTACCTGACCGGGTGGGCTGACGTCGTGATGGAAGGACAGTGGATTGCGGACCCAGCATAAAGCGAAGGAGGCCGTAGAAACGTTCTCCCCGGCTGAGGAACAGTTCAACCGGCGGCGCCGGACGGTCGGGCTGATCCTTGCGCCCACTGTGCTCATCGGGCTCCTGCTTGCCCCGATCCCCATCGCGGACGGTGCCCACAAGATGGCAGCCATCATTGCCATGATGATGGTGCTGTGGGTGACCGAAGCCCTCCCGCTGTCGGCCACGGCCCTTCTGGGTCCGGTGATGGCGGTGATCCTGCGCGTCGCGCCCGTCCGGACTGCGCTCGCACCCTTCGCCGACCCGACGGTCTTCCTCTTCATCGGCGCCTTCATGCTGGCCGAGGGAATGTTCGTCCATCGGCTCGACCGTCGCATTGCCTACACGGCGCTTTCCTGGCGACTGGTCGGCACCAGCGCCGGCCGGGTGCTGGTGGTGTACGGGGCCGTGGCGACCGTGCTGTCGATGTGGATCAGCAACACCGCCACGACGGCCATGCTCTTTCCGATCGGGATGTCGCTCATCGGGCAGATGAGCCACTCCAGCGGGCGCATCAACCCGCGGCAGGGTTTCGCGATGGCGATGATGCTGATCACCGCCTTCGGGGCGTCCATCGGCGGGATGGCAACGCCAGTCGGCACTCCACCCAATCTGATCGGCATCGGCATGCTCGAGCGAATCGGAGGGACACGCATCGGTTTCTTCGACTGGATGGCGCTGGCTGTGCCGGTGGTCCTCATCATGTTCGTGGCGATGTGCGCGGTGCTCTATCTGATGGGCGCCAGGGGCACGCCCATGCACCAGGGAGGGACGGAGGCGGTTCGGGCGGAACTGAAAAAGCTGGGGCAGCTGTCGGCGGGTGAGCGCAACGTGCTCATCGCGTTCGGGACGACGATCGTCCTCTGGGTGGCGCCGGGGCTCTTTGCCGTCTCGGGGCTTGATGATACGGCGTTCGCTCGTGCCTACACCCAGGCCATGCCCGAAGGCGTTGCGGCGATCTGCGGGGCACTGCTCCTGTTTCTGCTGCCGACGGACTGGCGTGCCCGGCGGTTCACGCTGACCTGGGACGAGGCGTCCAACATCGACTGGGGGATCGTGCTGCTGTTCGGTGGCGGGCTGGCCGTAGGCGAACTCGCGTTCTCTACAGGGCTGGCGGAGGCCATGGGGAAGGGGATCACCGCGTGGCTGCCGTCCCAGAGTACGGCTGCCATCACCATCCTCTTCACCGCCACGGCGATCATCCTGTCAGAGGCCACCTCGAACACCGCTGCCGCCAACATGATCGTTCCGGTGGCAATCGCCGTCGCCCAGGCGGCCGGAATCCGCCCGCTCGAGCCAGCGCTGGGTGCCACGCTCGGGGCGAGTATGGGCTTCATGATGCCCGTGTCGTCGCCCACCAACGCGATCGTCTACAGCTCCGGGTACATCTCGATTACGTCGATGATGCGATTCGGGGTCATCCTCGACATCCTCGGTTTTGTGGTGATCTCGGTGGTGGTCCTGCTGCTGGGGCCGCTGCTCTTCTAATTTCCGCACCGGGTGTGCGGATTCCGCGTACGTCGTTCAGCGACGACGTCGCGGAGTTTGCGCAGCGGTCAAGGTATCGATCGCCGTGATGACGGCGGCAATCCGGTCCTTTGTGCCCGTCAACGTGTTGGTCGCGGCCGTGTAGTCGCCAGCGGCGACCGCTGTGCGCGCTTCTTGCAGACTCGTGGTTGCGGCCGTGACCGAATCCCGATGCTGACGAAGCGTGTGCCTGGGGGCGCGGGACTTCTCGGCGGCCGCCAGGACCTTCTCGACTTGTTCCAGCAACAGGCTGACCTCGGTGGTGAGTCGTTCCACTTCTCCGCGAAGCCTGGCGCGGGTGTCGGCGGCTTCGCGGGCCGCGTTCTGGGCATGCTCACGACTGTCGAGGGCGTCGCTGAGGGCGAGACGGTAGTCACGCTCGGTGACGGCTTGCCTGGCGCGGGTCAACGCATCGGTGGCGGAGGTGAACTCCGCCGCGGCATAGCGATCGGCACCAACCGCACGGGCGGCGTCGATCGCACCCTGCGCCTGATCCATTTCCTTGTTAGGGGGCTCGCCGCAACCGGTGACGAAGAGGGCAACGCACAGGCAAGCTGGCAGCGACCAGCGATACATAGATTCTGAGTATAGATGAAAGAGCTCTCTCCACACGATCGTCCGCGCGAGAAGTTGACGCGCTGCGGAGTCGGCACACTCGGCGACAACGAGGTGCTCGCGCTGGTCATCGGGTCGGGTTCGCGCGACAGCGACGCGCTGAAACTCGCCAACCACGTGCTCGAGCGGGCCGGCGGGCTTCAGGGACTGACACGTTCGACGCAGGGTGACCTGCGGCAGGTGTCGGGTGTCGGTGCGGTCCGTGCGTCACAGATTCTTGCTGCGGTCGAGCTGGGCAGGCGGACGCTGGTTCGTGGCGGTGCGGACCGCGTCAGGATGCACACGCCCGGAGAGATTGCGGCGCACCTGCTGCCTCTCTACGGTGCGGCGCCGGTGGAGCAGTTCGGTGTCGCGCTGCTGGATACGAGACATCGGCTCATGCGTGTCCGCATCCTCTCTGTCGGCAGTCTCGATTCAACCGTGGTGCATCCACGGGAAGTCTTTCGGGAGGCGGCCTTCGGGGCAGCTGCACACGTTGTCCTCTTCCACAACCATCCGTCCGGTGACCCCTCTCCGAGTCAGGACGACGTGGAACTGACATCGAGGATGCTCAAAGCGGGCGACATCATGGGGATCGAGGTACTCGACCACCTGATCCTCGCCGACCAGCGGTATTACTCGTTCTGGGAGGCTGGGTACATGGTCCGCGGGCGGCTTGTGCTGCCGGGATGAGGAGGGGACATCAGGTAAGATGAAGTAATTGTCCCTGTTGTACTTTGACTGTTTTTCCGGGGCTTCTGGCGACATGGTCCTCGGCGCGCTCATCGACGCCGGCGTGCCGCTCGAAGGCGTTCAGGATGCCCTCGGGCGTCTCGCCATCAGCACCGACATGGTCTGGACTGAGCGGGTCGTGCGGGCCGGCGTATCGGCGACCAGGTTCCACGTCCGAGGTGAGCAGGAGAAGGTGACCGCCAGCACACACCGCCATGAGCACGCCCACGCTCATGAGCGTCCGGGCGAGGGGCACGTTCAGGACAGTCAGGGTCATCGCTCGTTGAAGGAAATCGACGCCTTGATCGACGGGTCCGGTCTGAGCCCAGACGCGCGGGATCGTGCCAAGGGACTGTTTCATCGGCTCGGAGAGGCGGAAGCGGCCATTCACGGCACGCCATTGGATGAGGTGCATCTGCACGAGGTGGGCGCGGTTGACTCGATCATCGACATCGTGGGTTCCGTCTACGCACTCGAGCACCTGGGAGTCACCCAGGTGGTGTCATCGCCGTTGAATGTTGGCAGTGGCACGATTGCGTCCGCGCACGGGTATTACCCGGTGCCGGCTCCCGCGACCTTGCGACTGCTGCAGGGCGTGCCGATGTATTCCGGTCCGCAGCAGAACGAGCTGGTGACGCCAACCGGCGCCCTCCTGGTAAGCAGCTATGCGAGCAGCTATGGGGCTGTGCCCCCGATGCGCGTGCAGCGTGTGGGCTACGGAGCCGGAGCGCGCGACTTCCACGCCCGTCCGAATGTGCTGCGCGTGCTCATTGGCGATGCCGACGCAGCCGCCGCGTCACATTCCGTTACCGTGATCGAGGCCGAGATCGACGACATGAACCCTCAGATCTTCGGGGTGCTCATGGATGGGCTGCTGAGTGACGGGGCGCTCGACGTGTTTTACACGCCGATCCAGATGAAGAAGAATCGCCCCGGCACGCTGCTGACGGTCATCTGCAGGCCCGAGGAGCGTCGAAAGCACACCGATCGAATCTTTCAGGAGACGACGACCATTGGAGTCCGCTACCGGGACATGGCACGAGAGTGTCTGGACCGCGAGACCGTACAGGTGGATACGCCATACGGTGCCGTCGCGATCAAGGTCGCGCGGCGGGATGGAGTCATCCTGAACGCCGCGCCCGAGTTCGAGGACTGTCTCCGGCTCGCCCGCGAGTCCGGCAAGCCAGTCAAGGATGTTCAGGCCGCCGCCTCGAAGGCGTTTCTCGACACAGCGCACCGATGACCAGGCAGCCCTTTTACGTCACGACGCCGATCTATTACATCAACGCCAGGCCACACATCGGTCACGCCTACACGACGATGCTGGCCGATGCAATTGCCCGATCGCGCCGGTTGCTTGGCGACGACGTGTTCTTCCTGACCGGCACTGACGAACATGGGCAGAAGGTCGAGCGGGCGGCGCAGAAGGCCGGGCAGCCCACGGCGTCGTTCGCCCTCGAGGTGTCCTCGACGTTTCGTCAGATGTGCAGTGATCTCGCCATCTCGAACGACGACTTCATCCGCACGACCGAGCCTCGCCACCACCGCGCGGCTCAGGAATTGTGGTCGCGCGTGGCGAAGGCTGGCGACCTCTACAAGGGGGACTACGAGGGCTGGTACTGCACCGTCGATGAGATCTTCGTCCCGGAAACGCAGCTGGCAGACGGACGGTGTCCCACCTGCGGCAACAAGGTCGAGCGGCTCAAGGAAGAGAGCTACTACTTCCGGTTGTCGCGGTACCAGCAGCCGCTGCTGGACTTCTACGCCGCCAACCCGGAGTTCCTCCAGCCCTCGTTCCGGATGAATGAGGTGCGCACGTTTGTCGAGTCCGGGCTGCAGGATCTCTCCGTGAGTCGAACGTCGTTCAAGTGGGGCGTACCGGTTCCCGGCGATCCAGCCCATGTGATGTACGTGTGGTTCGACGCGTTGACGAACTACCTCACCGCATTGGGGTTCGGGTCGGAGGACCGGGGCGCGGAGGCACGGGTTGAGCGGTTCTGGCCCGCGGTGACGCATCTGGTGGGGAAGGAAATCATCAGGCAGCACGCTATCTACTGGCCGGCGTTTCTCATGTCGGCGGGTCTGCCGACGCCGCGGCGCGTCATCGCCCACGGGTGGTGGCTGATGGGAGGCGCGAAGATGTCGAAGTCGATCGGCAACGTCGCCCGGTACGAAGACTACACCGCCGTGTTCGGCGTCGATGCCGTGCGCTACTTCGTCATGCGCGAGATGTCGGTCGGGCAGGACGCCAACTTCTCGGACGAGGCGATCCTGACGCGCTTCAATGCCGACCTCGCCAACGACCTCGGCAACCTTGTGAGTCGCGCGACGACGATGGTGCATCGGTATCGGGCAGGAATCATTCCCGCGCCGGCAGACGCTGGTGATCTTGACCGGGCGTTGTCGGCCACCGCGACGACGACCATCGCGCGTGTCGTTGAGAGCTTTGCGTCCTTCCACATCACGGTGGCGCTGCAGGACACCTGGGAGCTGATTCGCAGCGTCAACAAGTTCATCGTCGAGCGAGAGCCCTGGACCCTGGCCAGGAACCCTGACGCCGCGGCGACGCTCGATTCGACCTTGTACCAGTCGGCCGATGCGCTGCGCGTGATCGCCGCGTTGATCGATCCCGTGATGCCGGCGGCGGCGACGCGTATCCGCGCCATGCTCGGCATCGAACAGGAGCCGTGGAACGGACTGGCGACCGGTACGCTGCGTCCTGGAACCCGGCTCGGCGCGGTCGAGCCGTTATTTCCGCGTATCGAAAAGACCCTGGAGGAACTGCGAGCGATGTCCACCAATACCCCACAGAGCGCGGGCGCGACGCCCCCGCCGGCCGACACCCCTGGCGCGGCGCCCGCACCGGCGGCACCAGATGCCATCGCTGCACCCGAGGTCGACGCGCGCATTGCGATCGACGACTTCATGAAGGTCGAATTGCGGACCGCGAAGGTCCTCGAAGCCGAGGCAGTCCCGAAGTCGAAGAAGCTCCTGAAGCTGAGGGTGGAGGTGGGCGCGGAGCAGCGCACCATCCTGGCCGGCATCGCCGAAGCGTACGCGCCGGAACAGTTGATCGGCCGTACGGTGGTGATCGTAGCCAACCTGAAGCCCGCGAAACTGATGGGCATTGAGTCGAACGGGATGGTGCTGGCCGCGAGCAGTGAGGGCGGGAAGCCGACCCTCGTCGCCTTCGCTGAGCCGGTGGACTCCGGCTGGCGCGTGCGCTGACGACCGCGATGGTCGACTCCCATTGCCATATTGCCGGGCCGGAGTTCACCGAGGATCTCCCAGCCGTCATCGCCCGCGCAGCCGCTGCCGGTGTGGACAGCGCCCTGGTTATCCTTGAGGCGACCGACGAGGTCGAGGTGGCTCGCGCACCGGTGGTCGGCGAGCAGTGGCCTGCCGTGCGTTTTTCGGTGGGGGTGCATCCGCACACGGCGGGGAAGTTTGCCGACGATCCCGCGTCGGCAGCCTTCCGGGTGCAGGCGGTCATCGACGCTCAGCCCGGCACACGGGCGCTCGGCGAGATCGGTCTCGACTATCACTATGACTTCTCGCCACGCGAGGCCCAGCGCGCTGTCCTCAGGGCCCAGATTGGGCTGGCCCGCCGACTCTGCCTGCCGATGGTCATTCACACGCGAGAGGCCGAGGACGACACCTTCAGGATCCTCGACGAGGAAAGTGCCTCCGATGTGGGCGGGGTGTTCCACTGTTTCACCGGGGACCGTCCCATGGCGCGTAAGGCGCTCGACCGGGGCTTTTACATCTCGCTCTCCGGCATTGTGACGTTCCCCAAAGCGTTAGAACTCAAGGCGGTCGCTCGGGAATTGCCGCTCGAGCGGCTGCTCATTGAGACCGACAGCCCCTTCCTGGCGCCGGTGCCGCACCGTGGTGCGCGGAACGAACCTGCGCATGTGGCCGTGGTTGCCGAAGTCATCGCGGGGCTTCGTGGCGTCAGCACCTCGACGGTTGCCGAAGCAGCCAGGCACAATTTTGATCGCCTGTTCAAGCCGTAACTCCAAGTCATCACACGGATTAGCTCACCCGATCGCGTTGACACCCCAGACAGTCGTGTGGTCTGATTGACGGGTTTGAACCCGGCCGCTCAGAATCCCTCGTACGCGACGCTCGCGCAGATGTTTCTGCCGATCCGCGAAGATCTCGAAGCGGTCGAGCGCGAGTTTGCCCGGCACGTGCAGTCCCAGGTGGCGCTCATCCCCACCATGGGGAAGTACATCCAGAGCAGCGGAGGGAAGCGCATTCGCCCCGCCGTGCTCCTGATGGCGGCGCGCATGAGCGGCTACACGGGCGAACACGGTGCCCTCTACGCGTCGGTGGTCGAGTTCATCCATACCGCGACCCTCGTCCACGACGACATCATCGACGCCTCGGAGCTGCGCAGGGGACGCCAGGCAGCGCATTCGCGCTGGGGCAACGACGTCACGGTGCTGCTCGGCGATTTCCTCTACATCAAGGCCATGTCGCTGGCCCTGACGCAGGACAGTCTCGACTTCATCCGGCTGCTGTGCGATGTCACGCTGCGCATGATCGAAGGCGAGCTCTACCAGCTCACCAAGAACGGTGTGGTCGATCTCACCGAGGACGAGCACCTCGACATCATCCGGCGCAAGACCGCCTACCTGTTTGCCGGCTCCGCGAAGATCGGCGGCATGCTCGGCACGGCATCGCGGGAACAGCTCGAGGCGCTGTGGGACTACGGCTTCAACATCGGTATGGCTTTCCAGCTGGTGGATGACCTCCTCGACTTCACCGGCGAGGAAGTGGTGCTCGGAAAACCGGTAGGTGGCGATCTCCGCGAGGGCAAGATGACCTTGCCGGTGATTCACCTGCTGGCGCGTGGCGAACCCCGGGCAGACGAGCTGGTTCGCAAAATCGTGGCGACGCAGGATGCGACGATCGAGGAGTGGCGAGAGCTGCGCGCCCTGCTCGCCCAGGCGCGTTCGATCGACCACGCGTACCGGATGGCGGGCACGTTTGTCGAGACTGCCAAGAAGGCTCTCTGCGCCTTCCCGGCGTCCGCCGAACGCGATGCGCTGATGTTCCTCCCCGATTACGTCGTCTCGCGGGATCGCTGAACCCTGAGTCTCAACGGCCACGCCAGTCGAGCGTGGCCATGCGCACATGACGCCTTCCGCACGCATTGACGAACTGCGTCGGGCGATTCGGCATCACGAGAATCGCTACTACCTCGACAACGCCCCAGAGATCGCAGACGCCGAGTTCGACGAACTCATGGGTGAGCTGCGCGCACTCGAAGCCGCGCATCCCGAACTGCTCACGCCGGATTCGCCGACGCAGCGCGTCGGCGGACGCGCCTCGAGCGCCTTCGCGACGGTTCCGCACGCCGAGCCGATGCTCAGCCTCGACAACGCCTATTCGGAGGACGATTTGCGGGCGTTCGATGATCGGGTGCGCAAGGGACTCGGCGAGGCCGGCGGCGATCCTGTGGCTTATGTCACAGAACTCAAGATCGATGGCCTGAGCATCGCGCTGACCTACGAACACGGCCTGCTCGTGCGCGGGGCGACGCGCGGCGATGGCGTGCACGGCGAGGACGTGACCAGCAACGTCCGCGTCATCCGATCCATTCCGCTGCGTCTGTCGGGCAGCGTGCCACCTCATCTCGAGATCCGTGGCGAAGTGTTCCTGCCGCGGACCTCCTTTGATCGGATCAACCGTGAGCGGGAGGAATCCGGCGAGCCGCTCTTTGCCAACCCGCGCAACGCCGCAGCCGGGACGATGCGCAACCTTGAACCGGCGTTGGTCGCCAGGCGCCGTCTCGGGGCGTTCACCTACCAGGTGGTGGCGGAAGAGGACCGCACCGCATCGCACGCGGCTACGCTCGAGGCGTTGAGGGCGTGGGGATTGCCGGTCGAGCCGCATTGGGAACGGTGTGCGGGACCCGACGACCTCGTCGCGTTCTGCCGTCGCTGGGCGGATGCGCGCCGCGAGTTACCGTTCGAGACCGACGGTGTCGTGATCAAAGTTGACAGCCTTGCCGAACGCCGCCGCCTGGGCGCGACGAGCAAGTTTCCGCGATGGGCGATCGCCTTCAAGTTTCCGGCGGAGCAGAAGACCACGCTCCTCAAGCAGATCGCCGTCAATGTGGGCCGGACCGGGGCAGTGACCCCGTTCGCCGTGCTCGAGCCGGTGTTTGTGGCCGGCTCGACCATCGCAATGGCGACCCTGCACAATCCCGACGACATCGCGCGTAAGGACATCCGGGAGGGCGACTGGGTCCTCATCGAAAAGGCCGGCGACGTGATTCCCCGGGTCGTCGGGCCGGTGCTGTCCCGGCGAGGGCCGGAGGTCAGGCCGTGGCAGATGCGAACCGACTGCCCGAGATGCGGGGCGACGCTGCAGAAACCGGAGGCGGAAGCTGTCTGGCGCTGCGAGAACGCGTCCTGCCCGGCGCGGTTGCAGCGGGGCCTTGAACACTTTGCGTCGCGCGGGGCGATGAACATCGAGGGACTGGGGGAGTCGCTGGTTGCACAAGTCATCGAACGCGGCCTGGTTCGCGACTACGCAGACGTCTACGGGCTGAGTGAGCAGGCCCTGGCGGAATTGACCAGCGAAAGTACGAGAAGCGACGGACGGGTGATTGCGCGGAAGTTCGGGGCCAGGAATGCGGCGAAGGTGGTCGAGCAGATCGAACGCAGCAAGGCCAATCCGCTGTGGCGACTGATCTACGGCCTGGGCATCCGCCACATCGGCGAACGCAGTGCCCAGGTGCTAGCGCGCGCCGCGGGTTCGATCGATGCGATTGCCGTCGCCACCGTTGAGGCGCTGCAGTCCACTCCTGAAATCGGGCCGGTGCTGGCGGAGTCGGTGGTGGAGTGGTTCAGTGAGCCCCGAAACCGGGATCTGGTCGCGAGGCTGACCGAGGCCGGTCTGCGAACCGAAGCGACACCCGAGGAGCGAGCGGCCGCCGACGTCATGGGCCCCCTGTCCGGTCGGACCTATGTGCTCACCGGCACGCTGGCGTCGATGAGTCGGGAGGAGGCGTCGGCAGCCCTCGAACGGCTGGGTGCAAAGATCGGCAATTCAGTCAGTCGTAAGACGACCGCCGTGGTCGTCGGAAGCGACCCCGGCAGCAAGGCTGAGAAGGCACAGGCGCTCGGGGTGCCCGTGATCGGGGAGTCGGAGCTGGCCGCGTTGCTCGCTGCCGAACCGGGTGCCCGGCAAACGTGATTGGGCTTTGCCGCCTCACACTCCTATAATGGCGTCATGACCCGGCGTTTTCTCGCCGTCACGGTGTGCCTCTCCGCCACCCTCGCCTTCATGGTGGGCCTCATCGTGGCCGGCTCCCTGATGCCGAGCAAAGCGGCTTCGGCACCGGAACGGGTCGTCAGCGCGCCTCGGATTTCTGCGGCGCCCCTGCCGGCTGGCGCGGTGTCGTTTGCTGACATCGCCGAACGGCTCAATCCGGCGGTGGTGAACATCGACGCCACTGCGGAGGGAAACCGTCCGCGCACTCGTGCGCGCGGGGTCCCGCTGCCGGACGCGCCGCCTGATCCATTTGGTCGCCAGCCGGAGCGCGATCGCGACAACGGCCCCAGACGCGGCGCCGGCACCGGCTTCCTGATCGATGCCGGCGGCCTGATTCTGACCAATCATCACGTGATCGACGGAGCCGAGCGGATCATGGTCCGGCTGACCGATGGACGCACGCTGCGGGCCAGGACCGTTGGCTCCGACCCGGACACCGATATCGCCTTGATCAAGGTCGAGTCGTCCCGCCCGCTGCCGTTTGCTCCGCTTGGCGATTCAGACTCACTGCGCGTTGGGGAGTGGGTGGTGGCCATCGGCAATCCACTGGCCTACGAACACACCGTCACGGTGGGCGTCGTCAGCTTCATCGGACGCAAGCTGTTTGACAGCTCCCTCGATCGCTACATCCAGACGGACGCGGCGATCAACTTCGGCAACAGCGGTGGGCCGCTCATCAACGCCCGCGGGGAAGTGATCGGGATCAACGCGGCGATCAGCTCCCGCGCGTCGAACATCGGCTTTGCGGTGCCCATCAATCAGGCGAGCGGCATCCTGCCCCAGCTCCGCGACAAGGGTTATGTCTCGCGGGGCTACATCGGCGTGATGCTGCGCGACGTGGACCCCGACCTGCAACGTTCGCTCAACCTCACCACCTCCCATGGCGCCCTCGTGCAGGACGTCACGGCGGGCTCACCCGGAGCGCGGGCAGGGGTTCGGACCTACGATCTCATCGTGGCCGTGGATGGAGCGGCGATCGGCGGAAACGACGAACTGATTCAGCTCATCGCCTCGCGGCGACCGGGCACGGTGGCCACGCTCGATCTCGTTCGTGACGGACGCCCGATGAGCGTGCCCGTCAAGCTCGCTGAGCGACCGGCTCGAGCGAGTGCAGAGAACGATTCAGCGGCCGACAAGCCGACGCCCTCCGCACGACCGCGCCTGTCGTCGCTCGGCATCCTGGTCCGCGACCTTGACCCTGAGTTCGCCAGGCGACTTCGTCTGCCTGACGGCACCGAGGGCGTCATCGTCTCGCGTGTGGAGCCACTGGGCCCCGCGGCCGACGCCGACATCGAACGCGGCTACGTTGTCCTCGAAGTGAACCGGCAGCCGGTGCGGTCGATTGAGGATTTCCGGCGTCTGACCGCACAGGCGCGCTCCGGTGATGTCTTCACGCTCTACCTCTTCAAGCCCGAACTCGATGGCGGCCAGCGGGCGCTGCATACCGTTCGCATCGACTAGCCTCGTGACCCGGCACGTGCCGTTTCGGCACACCTATCCATGAAGCCTCGCATCCTGGTCATTGACGATGAGCCGGCTATCCGGGATTCGCTGAAGATGATCCTCGAGTACGAGGACTACGACTTCATCGGCGCGTCCTCGGGGCCCGAAGCGCTGTCGGTCGTGAAGCGGGAACAGCCGGACCTCGTGCTGCTCGATATCAAGATGTCCGGAATGAACGGCATCGAGACCCTGGCTGAGTTGAAGAAGGCGGACGACTCGCTGCCGGTCGCGATGATGTCGGGACACGGCACCATCACCGATGCCATGCAGGCGACGCGGCTCGGTGCCTTCGACTTCATCGAGAAGCCCTTCACGAGCGAGCGGGTGCTCGTCACCGTTTCCAAGGGCCTGGAGTTCCGTCAGCTCCGCAGAGAGAACCGTGACCTCAAGCTCGCGATGGAGGCCCACTACGAGATCGTGGGCCAGAGCCCTGCGCTCAGGAAGGTGCTCGAATCGGTGCAGCGGGCGGCACCCACCAACGCCACGGTGTTACTGCTTGGCGAGAGCGGCGTCGGCAAGGAACTGGTCGCCAGGGCGGTGCACCGCAACAGCAGCCGGGCGGGCCAGCGCTTTGTCCAGGTGAACTGCGCGGCCATTCCGGAGGAATTGATCGAGTCGGAGCTGTTCGGACACGAGAAGGGTTCATTCACCGGCGCAACCGAGAAGCAGCTCGGAAAGTTCGAGCAGGCCGACCGCGGAACGATCTTCCTTGACGAAGTGGGGGACATGAGTCCGAAGACGCAGGCCAAGGTCCTGCGGGTTCTTCAGGAGCAGGAGGTGGAGCGCATCGGGTCTGCGCGCACCATCAAGGTCGACGTCCGGGTGATTGCGGCGACCAACAAGAACCTCGACGACGCCATCACGAAGGGCGAGTTCCGCGAGGATCTCTTCTTTCGGCTGAACGTGATCCCGATCGTCGTACCGCCGCTCAGGGAGCGTCGTGAAGATATTCCGCACCTGATTCAGCACTTTGCCAGGCTGACCAGCGATGAGCACAACCTCAAGCCGAAGCGATTCGAGGCGCGGGCGCTCGAGGCGCTGCAGCGTTACCGCTGGCGCGGCAATATCCGTGAGCTGCGCAATACCGTCGAGCGACTGATGATCATGACACCAGGCGAGCAGGTGCGCCTGGAGGACCTCACGCCGGAACTGCGCGGAGAGGTGCCAGGCCGAGCGGATGCCTTCGAACCCGTTGCGGCGGCAGCCACGGCTCCGCAGTCGGCTGTCTCGAGTGACGCGCGTCAGCCAGCCGGGGGCACGCTTCGTGAGTTCAAAGAAGCGGCCGAGCGGGCATTCCTGGTCGACAAGCTCCGCGAGCACGGCTGGAACATCTCGAAGACCGCCGAGGTGCTCGACACGCCACGCAGTAATCTGTACAAGAAGCTCGAGCAGTACGCCATCACGCAGGAAAACGACAGATAATGGACCGGTCGCAGCCGGCCAGACGATCGTCGGTCTTCGCACCCGGTGCTTTGGAGGGCTTGCCCGCCGAAGCCCGAAGGGCGAAGGCGGGAGGAAAGTCCGAACTCCGCAGGGCAGTGCGCCGGGTAACGCCCGGGCAGGGCAACTTGACGGACAGTGGCACAGAAAATATACCGCCCGCCGAAGCACCGTAAGGTGCGAAGGCGGGTAAGGGTGAAATGGTGCGGTAAGAGCGCACCGCGCCGGCGGTAACGTCGGTGGCAGGCCAAACCCCGCACGGAGCAAGGCCAAATAGGGTGGCGCTTGAGGACGGCCCGTCCGAAGCCACCGGGTAGGTCGCTGGAGGTGGTGAGCAATCACCATCCTAGAGGAATGATCGTCCCGCCGTCGCGCGTGGGCGCTTCGGCGAGGCAGGCTCACAAGGCTTGTCCGCCGTAGCCCTCCGGGCGGAGGTGGAACAGAATTCGGCTTATCGGCTGGCTGCGACACTTTTCTAGGCGTTCAATAGCTCTTGCCCGATGTCGTTTTGGGCAGGTCTGTACCATGCAGTAGAGACCCAAAACGCCCGATTACCTGACCCTATGGCGAACTATCTCGTGACCGGCGGCGCCGGGTTCATTGGCTCCCACCTGGCGGAAGAACTCGTTCGACGCGGGCACCGTGTGCGTGTCGTTGACAGCCTGATCACGGGCAAGCGGGCGAACCTGTCTCACCTGCCGGACGTGGAGTTCCTCCTCGGCGATCTGGCCGACGGCGACGTGGCCCGGCGGGCTGTCGAAGGCATGGACTATGTCCTTCACCAGGCCGCCATCCCGTCTGTCCCTCGCTCGGTTGAAGACCCGGTCACGTCCAACCGCGCCAACGTGGACGCCACCGTCAACGTGCTGGTCGCGGCTCGAGACGCGCGGGTCAAGCGGGTCGTCTACGCGGGGTCGTCTGCGGCGTACGGCAATCAGCCCACACTCCCCAAAGTGGAAACGATGCCAACGGCGCCGTTGTCGCCATATGCGTTGCAGAAGCTTGTCGGTGAGCAGTATTGCCAGATGTTCACCGAACTCTACGGACTCGAGACGGTCACGACGAGGTACTTCAACGTCTTCGGCCCCCGCCAGGACCCGTCGTCGCCCTATTCCGGCGTCATCTCGCTGTTCATCAGCGCGATGAGTGCCGGGCGAATGCCGACGATCTATGGCGACGGTGAGCAGACGCGCGATTTCACCTATGTCGCGAACGTCGTTGACGGCGTCCTGCGGTGTGTTGACGCCCCTCGCGCCAGCGGCGAAGTCATCAATGTCGCCACCGGTGGACGTACCTCGCTCAACCAGTTGTTCGAGACCGTTCGGCTTCTGACTGGAGCTCAGGGCTCCCCGAGGTACGCGCCGCCGCGGGCGGGAGACGTTCGGGATTCGCAGGCGGACATCTCAAAAGCCAGGGAATTGCTGGGCTATAGCCCGATCGTGTCCTTCGATCAGGGGCTGGCGCAGACGATTCGCTGGTGCACTGAGTCGCCTGTCACCGCGGCAGCCAGCTAGGCTGCCCGTCCTCACGACTCAGGGGTCCTCCCGCACCCTGTCACCGCGCGTGCCCAGCAGGGCATGCGTGGTGGCGTACTCGCCAACCGCGGTCGACGATCGCAGAGCGGGCACCTCTCGCGTCTGAACGTCGTCTCGGCGGCTCCCTTTTCCCGCGTGCAACTTACGGCCACAACGCGGCGACACTGACCGCGGCGCAACGCTTGCCTCCTCTCTTGCTGTCCTGACGGGTTCGTGATCGCCGGGCTCCCGACCTTCGCGAGTCGCGGGCTTGTCAGGGCATCTTTCGAGAACCGCATGACACCAGGAGGACACGATGATTCGCATGATGACCGTCGCGCTGGCGCTCGGCCTGTGCTGCGCCGCAACACCTTACGCCCAGACCGAACGACCCGCCACGCGGCCCACCGCCGAGGCGTCCGCGCCTCTGAACCTGAACACGGCAACCCAGGCCCAACTCGAGGCGCTGCCAGGAATCGGGGCGAGCACCGCGATGCGCATCCTCGAATACCGGCAGAAGAACGGGGGCTTCAAGAAGATCGAGGAAACTCTGGAAATCCGCAGTTCATGTCCGTATTCATTAAGTGTTTTTGACTTTGGCGCCCGCCACGCCGTCTCTAGAAGTCGCTGAAAGTCTCAGTAAATCTCACGAAGTCTCGGGGGTGGTGGGCGCAGTGGTGGGCGCACCTTGGGTGGGAGGCGGAAGGGCAGTGAGTTGGCTCGCTGATCCAGACCTCGTGCCCGCGTGAAGGGCGGCTGGCATACCGCCTGTCCTCCCCGCTGCGCAGACCGCTCGAGGATGAAGACTTTGGCCGCAGCCGCCCTCTGCCACTGGCGGCGCATCTTTGCGTGCAAGATTCCGGAACCTGACCGAAACCGGCTCGGTTCACCCTCTACAATTTCTCGGAAATGGCGAAGGCCGCGCTGGCGTTTGGACCATATCTCCTCGAGGAGCGCGCACGCATCCTGCGCCGTGACGGCGTCCCCCTACCCGTCACCCTTCGCCATGTCAGCCTCCTGCACTGCCTCGCCAGCAACGCCGGCACGCCCATTTCCAAAGATGTCCTCATCGCTGCCGCGTGGGGCGACGTCAACGTCAATGACAACAGTGTCGAGCAGGCCATCTTCCGGCTGCGCCGGCTGCTCGGCGCACGCCCTGACGGTCAGCCCTACATCGAGACCGTCTCTAGACTCGGCTACAGGTTCACCAGCGACGTGCAGCACGTCGCCACGCGTGAGACCGACAGCGCACTCGACGCCATCCTGGCGCCTGACCGCCACTTCGTCGAAGGCCGTGACGCCCTTGCGCGACTCCAGCACGCAGACGTTGACACCGCGGACACATCGTTCCGCTGCGTTGTCGCTGCTCGCCCCGATGATTGTCTCGCGCGTGCAGGACTCGCCAATGCCTGCCGGTTCAAGTTCGAAGCAACCCGAGTGGATGACCACCCCGATGTCGGGGCCCTCAACGAAGCGCGCATGCATGCCGAGGAAGCATGCCGTCTTGATTCCGACTGCGCCGAGGCCTGGGCAGCACTCAGCACCGTCCTGCACGCATTCGGAGCCGACACCGCTGCCGTCGTGGCAGCCCGTCATGCCGTGGTACTCGAGCCGAGCAACTGGCGACACGTGCTGCGTCTCGCGTGGGTGAGTTGGGGAGAAGGGCGTCTCCGCGCC
>JBEBGV010000148.1:0-5318 GCA_040081265.1 Vicinamibacterales bacterium | reverse complement strand
ACCCCCAGCTCCGGCGCCGCCACCACCACCGCCGCCAGCTCCGGCTCCGGCTCCGGCGCCACCACCACCACCGGCCCCGGCTCCGCAGCCGCCGCCTCCGCCTGCGGTGTCGAGCGTCCGTCCGTTCATCGTCGGTGCGTTCGGTAAGGAACGGCGCAACCTCGAGATCGACAACACCATCGGCGCATTCTGCGATCCGCTCTTCGGCGTGAAGGGTGGGGCGGAGTTCGCCGTGACGCCAAAGTTCGTCGTGGCGCCGGCTGTCGGCGTATCGGTCAACCTCGATGAGGGCGATCGTTCGAGCCTGTTTGCCGAAGTCGAATTGAACCGCGTCATCGGTGGCGGGTTCGTCGGCGCCGGCATCGGCGTGTGGGACATCACCCACAGCGACAACATCGCCCCGAGCCTGCTCGTCCACGTCGGCGCGCCGCTCACCAGGGACTCAAACGGCAACGGCCGCCTGCTCTTCGTGGTCGAGGGTCGGATGTTCCTCAACGACGCAGACGATGTGGCGAACAACTATCAGGCATGGGCGGGTGTCCGCTATCGGTTCCGCTAGGCCAGGGGCGCCGCGAGGCGCCTTAACTCTCTTCGTCGTCAGTCTGCTCTGCGCCCTGCTCCTTCCCACCGGGAAGGCGCAGGGCCAGACTTTCGGGATTCTCGGTGGCGCCACCTACGCCAAGATCAACGTCAGCCCCGACGAGTTCCTGAACCTCTTCTTCGAACCCAGGCTCGCCCCGGCGGTCGGTGTCTTCGTGAGGCTGCCGATCAGCACTCGTCTGTCGATCGAGCCTGAATTCCTCGTCGACAGCAAGGGCAGTCAGCTCGACTTCGAGTCGATCCACGAGAGCATTCGTCTGACCTACGCCGAGGTGCCAGTGCTCCTCCGCTACACGCCTCCGCCGGACAGTCCGCTTCATTTCTTGCGCATCCTCGGTGGTCCGTATGCGGGATGGCTGCTGGAGGCCACCTCTCAGAGCCGCGACGCTGAACGCCGAACGTCGCTGGGCAGCGCCATCCAGACGTTCGATTTTGGATGGGTTGGCGGGCTTGGGGTGCACATCGCCGGTACGGATGTGGACGTGCGCTACGGCGGGAGCATCACCGACATCAGCCGGCGTGCCGACTTGAACCTGGGCTATCCGGGAACCGACGGTGTGAAATACCGCAACCGGACGTTCACCATCCTCGTCCGCCGTCTGCTTTGGTAATCCACGGGGTCTGACCCTGGTCTGACCCTGGTCTGACCCCGGTCTGACCCCGGTCTGACCCCGGCCGCTCAGCGGGGCCTGTTCCTGAATTGGTCGCTGCGGCGCAGTTCGCGCTCTACGTCCTGCTGCGTCCACGCCTTGGCGGAGGTCATCGTGTTCCTTTCGCGATACTCCGGGCTCGTGCGCAGCGCCTCGCGCACCTGCTGCTCGGTCCACCCATCGTCGATGATCCGGCTCCGGGTAGAAGCAGGCGCCATCGCGGGGAGTGGGACCGCTGCCCCACGTCTGGGCGCGAGCGTGGGACGGGGACGCGAGCAGCACGACGCTTGCGAGTAACGTCAGCGTGCGTGCTGTGACCATACGCGTTGCGGGAAGTTGTAGCTGAGAATAGGGACGATATGTCTTCGACGCTGATGACGTGGCTTCGCGACGTGCTGATGGACGCCGGGCTCGATGTCCTGCTCCGACCGGGGTTCCTGCAAATCTTGTGGTGGCAGTGGATTGCGTTTCCGGTGGTGGGGCTGGTGTCGTGGGCGGCGGGCCGTTTGATGCGGGCCGTATCGCGCCCGATCCTGGCCAGGCTCACTGCGCGCACCGTCAACGTGTGGGACGACCAGCTCGTTGATAGCGTCGGTCCGCCTGTCACGCTGGCGTTTGCCGTGATGGTGTTCGCGTTCGGCTGCCTGCTGATGGAGCTGAGCGGCCCAGGGCTGGCCGTGGTTTCGTCGTTTCTGCGGGCGGCGCTGGCATTTGCGGCCTTCTGGGCGCTGTGGCGCTCGACCGGCGTGTTCATCGGGTGGCTGATGACCCGGCCGTGGGCGACGACCAGCCCGTCGGCGCGCAACCTGTTGACGGTCAGTTCTAACATCCTGCGCGGCGTGATCTTTGGCGTGGGGCTGCTCGCGATGATTGGCGCCTTTGGCTATCCGGTCGGGACCGTGCTGGCGGGCCTCGGCATCGGTGGGCTGGCGCTGGCCTTTGGTGCGCAGAAGACGGTGGAGAATGTTTTCGGGTCGGTCTCGCTGGCCGTGGATCAGCCCTTTCGCGTCGGTGATCTCGTGAAGGTCGAAGACTTCATGGGTACGGTGGAGGACATCGGGCTCCGCTCGACGCGGTTCCGGACGCCTGACCGCACGCTGGTGAGTATTCCCAACGGCAAGCTGGCCGATCAGCGGCTGGAGTCGTTTGAGGCGCGCGATCGTCTGCGCTTTGCTGCCACCGTCAGCGTGAAATACGGCACGACCCGTCCGCAGATGGAGACGTTGCTGGCGGGTCTCGAAGCCACACTTCGTGCCCATCCGCGCATCTGGCCGGACGCGATCGAGGTGAAGTTCAGCGGGTTTGGTCCGAGTTCGCTCGACGTTGAAGTCTCGGCGTGGTTTCAGGTCAGCGGGGGGCACGAGTTCCTGCAGTGCCGGCAGGACGTGTTGCTCGACTTCATGCGCGTGGTCGAGGAGAGCGGGACGAGCTTTGCGTTGCCGACGCGCACCGTGCACCTGGTGCCGCAGGCGCCGGGCTAGGAGGCCCAGTGCCTGAGGGTGGTTTCCTGGGCCGCTTCCCACCGGCGTTGGAACTCTTCTTCGGTGACCACGCGGCTGTCGATGGTGTAGCGGGGTCGTTCGGTGGCGCGCCTTGTGCGCGGTTCAGCGACGCGGTCGGTGGCAACCGGTTCGCTGGTGATTTCGAACATCTCGAATCCGACGGTCAGCAGTGTCATAGCCATATGGCCTGACTGTAGAAGACCCTTGCGACGATGGTGTGTCGAGTCAGGAAAGGCCGGGTTACTTTTGGCTCTACCGGCCCCCGATGGACAGCATGCTGGCGGTTGAGGTGAATGCCGACAGGGCCGACCCGTCGTTCACCGCGACCGCCACGGCGACGGCCATGCCGCCGATCCCCAGCGCCATCAATGCACCTCCCGGACGTACCGCAGACCAGCGTCCATCATCGTGCGCAACCGCCGTGCGCCACAGCATGGGATAGCCGATGGTGATCAGCGCGCCGAGGAGGGCCCAGAAGGTCAGGTTGACGAGCGGGTAGTAGGGTGCCGAGAACGCGACGCCGCGCATCGGGTCCAGCTGCGCCGGCACGAACGGCGACCAGTCGATCGCGAGGGGCGTTGACAGCAGCGAGAGGCAGCCAACCCAGTTGAACAGCGGCGCCAGGACGCTGGTCCACAGCGGCCCCATGCGTTCCTGCGAGTCGTTGGATGCGGCGACTGACAGTGGAACCAGTCCCGGCAGCACGTAGGCGAAGTAGACCACCGAAAAGTAGCGTCGCCACCGGTGCCGGCCCTGCGCCTGTGCGGTCTCCACGTCCTGCCGTTCGCGGGTGCGCCGTCGCGCGAGAGCGGCCTGCTGGTCGGCTGCCTCTGTGCGTTTGCGTCGCTCGGCGGTGGAGGTGGCCCATTGCTGCGCAAGTCGTCTGGCGAGTTGAGCGTGCTCGACAGGGTCGAGAATCACGGCCGACGAAGACGGTGCGTTGCCTTCCTCGGATTCGAAGACCGTCAGCCAGTCGTCTGGCTCAGGTTCCGGCGCCTGACCCTTCGGTTCTGCAGCGGTCTTCATGCAGGCAGAACACATCCGGCTGGCGGCGAACCACGTGTCGTGAACAGCGCAGTGAATGGGCATGAGTTGAGCGCAATTGACGCGCGTCTCCTCTATAGCAAGGACGCGTCCCGTTCGGGTTGCATGGGCGAGCACACCACCGCGCGGTCTGTGGCTCCCTCTGGGAACCATTAGTCTCCGCAGGGCGCGACATGCGCGTCTCACGAAACTTCTGGTCGACCGTAGAATGTCTGGGTTGAAGCCGAACGAGCGACCCCTGAAGACGCTGGAGCGTGTCCTGTCCAAGGCCGGGCTGGGATCGCGCAGTGAAGCACGACGCTGGATCCACGCTGGTCGGGCTACGGTCAACGGGCGCGTCGTTGAGAACCCCGACCACTGGGTCGACCTCGAGTTGGACCAGGTCAGGTTCGACGGTGAGCCGCTCGAAGCGCGCGAGCGCATGTACGTCCTGCTCTACAAGCCGACCGGCTTCTTGACGACCTACAGTGATCCCGAAGGCCGGCCGACCGTGTATGACCTCGTGGCCGACGCTGACACATTTCTCTCGCCCGTAGGTCGACTCGACAGGGATACATCTGGCCTGTTGCTGATGACCAATGACACCGGGTTCGCCGAGCGTGTGAGCAATCCCGAGTCGCATGTGCCCAAGACCTACCTGGTGAAGGCCTCGAAGGTGCTGACCGATGCCCAGTTCGAGCAGTTACGGGACGGGATCGAGCTGAGCGACGGTCCTACGCGTCACGCCCAGGTGACGCGTCTGCGGGATTCCGCCAAATACACGCACTTCGAGATCACGCTGACTGAAGGGCGCAACCGGCAGGTGCGGCGGATGGTCGAAGCGCTGGGTGCGGTAGCGTTGAAACTGGTGCGCGTGAAGATTGGCCCCGTGTCGATCGGCACGCTCCAGATCGGCAAGTGGCGGCACCTCACGCGCGACGAAGTCGCCCTTATCGCGCGGTGAAGCTCACCGTGCCGACGTGCTGCTCCCACTCGAGGCGAAGCTCGCCCTTGCCCGCTCCGGCATCACGCACGGTGTACTTGAGGGTCTCCACCGTCGCCGCCGGCTTGCTCATCGTCATCCTCACGCGCCCCAGATCCTGTTTCGCGTCGTAGTCCAGGCCCCATTGTCCGGTCTGCTTGCTGATCACCAGTTCCCACGCGTTCGGATCACGGACGTTGACGAAGAGGGTGTAGGTACCCTTCGGGATGCGCAGTCCGTCGAATTCCAGGTCGGCTGCGCTGGTTAGTGTAGTTGCGGCGTTGGCGCCAGCGCGCCAGATGGGGTAGGTCGGGTCCTTCGAGAGCAGTCCGCCGGCACCGAAAATCTGTCGTCCCCGCACAGACGGCGCGGAGTACTGAATCGAGACGGCCTTTCCGGCCACCGTCCCGCGCGCGGTCGCCGCGGGACTCTGTGCGGATGCCGGCACGACGCCGACAGCGATGGACGAGATCAGGGTAGAGAGGAAGATGACTCGTGCGCGATGTATGAGCATGGCTTATCAACACCTCGCCTCAAGTTTCTATTCCCCATCCCCTGGTC
>JBEBGV010000147.1:0-5332 GCA_040081265.1 Vicinamibacterales bacterium | reverse complement strand
GACCGGGGTCAAACCCGGGTCTGACCCTGGTTTGACCCCGGTCAGACCCCGGGCGTGGCTGATTCGCCACGGAAGCGTCACAGGTCCCCAGTCTGCAGCCCTCGGCTGACCTTAGTCTGCCCTGCAGGTGTCTTTGAGGGCCTCCTCAGAGCCCCACCCCAGATTGCACAGTGATTTAGCGGCGAACCGAAGTGGGACCGCATCTTGCTGAATCATTCGCCAGAAGCGAAATATTTCGGCGCGATCGTCAGAGTCCCTCGGTTGGGATCCCCTGATGGAGCGCAGTAATGGCGGCGGAAGGGTGCAATCGATGAAAATGAAGTCAATATTCGGAATCCTGGCAGTAGCCTCGATGGGGCTGATGGCCAACACGGGTACGGCGTACGCAGCTCCTACGTTCTGCGTGCCGGGCCCCAACACGGACACGTTGCTCGTCTCAGACGTGACATTCCGCGGCAACAGCGCCGACGATTGCTACGGAGTGCTGGGCGATAACAACTTGACCCTCTCCGAGGTCAACGCGCTCTGGAACGCGAAGTACGGAACGGGAGATTATGGCTTCGCCATCGGCGATGGCGACGACGTCACCATCGACGGGGTGAAGTACGGCTTCGAGATCGGCAGCGGCTCATCCGGCACGTGGGATCTGAACGTCAGTGATCCCGGTGTGGCCGGCGACTTCCCGCAGACGCTGGACATCCTGCTCGTCCTCAACGACGACGACGTCAATCCTGAGTCGTGGGCGTTCTACCTGTTCAACGACGAGACGTTCATCGACACCTCGGATGCCGATGGCAACACGTGGTCGATCGGCTGGACGGGTGTGAACTCGACGCCTCGTCTGGATTCAGCGTTCCTGCTGTTCCGCAACGGCACGCCCGGCACGGGCTCGGGTTCGGGCAGCGGCCAGGCCGCGGTTCCGGAACCGGCCAGCCTCCTGCTCCTCGGATCCGGTCTTGGCGCCGCCGCGTGGCGCGCTCGCCGCAAGAAGCAGCAGTAAGCACGGAAGCACCCTGAACGACGGGATCCTCACGGGTCCCGTCGTTTTTTCTTTTCAGCCGGGCGTCCCTCGTCATAGGCTGGCGGTGAATGCCCAGCGATCGCCGGTGGTTATCCGGCGCGATTGCCTTCCATCTCGTCGCCATCACCATCGCGGCGCTCCCCATGCCCTCCGAACTCGCCGTTATCGAGCCGAGTTCGCCACCGCCCTCGTCGATGCTGGCGCCTGCGCTGGCCCCGCTCTTTGACCGCCTGGCCCTGGTCGTTGCCGGCGTCGAGCCGGTGCTCTACCGCGCGTCGGCGCCACTGCGCATCCTCACCCAGCCCTACATCAACGCTGGCCTGAAGCAGAAGTGGAACATGTTCGCCAACCCCGGCCACGACGACAGCTACATGCGGGTCGATTACCTGGTCGCGACCGACGGCAGCGGCCGTCCCACCCAGCGGGTACAGGAACTGGTGTTCCCGGCGGCGCGCGAAGACCGTCCCCGCTGGCGGCACGAGTTTCGTGACAAGGCGATCTTCAGCTCCGTCGAAAACTACTTCGTCCGCTTCGAGAGCGAGGAGGACGTGAACGCGTCGGCCACTGCGCCCGACATGGTCCCGATCGCGCGGTACTTCGGTCGCACCTTCCGGCAGACGCTCCCTCAGGGTCAGCAACTCGTGCGCGTCGAGGTGTGGTACGGCGTGGCCCCCATCCCTGCACCGGGCGAACCGATCGACTCGGCCGCCGAGGCCAACCGGTTGCAGGCGCTCGTAAAATACCGGGCTCCGCTGACGCCCAGGCCGACCAGCAGCGTGTCCCTCGAGAGACCCGGCTCCAGGGTCACCGAAGGTGACATCACCTGGACGCTGTTCTACAGGGGCGAGGTATGAGCGAGCGCTGGGACCGCTTCTGGTTCGACGGCGTGCCGCCGCACATCTATGCGCTCCTGCGCATCACGCTGGGGCTGGTCGGCTTCCTCGTGCTGATCCGGCTCGGCGACGCAGCGTTCTGGGATCTGGATCGCGGGTTCATCTCCGACGTATCGCTTGTCGGGATCAAGTCTTCGCTGCGCGACGCCGGCCTGGGCACGGTGGCCGGCTGGACGCTCTACGGCGTCAGCCTGCTCAGCTTCCTGATGATGACGATCGGCTTCAGGAGCAGCATGGCGGTGCCGCTTGCGCTCATCTCTCAGCTGGTCCAGCTGTCGTGGAATTCGCTGCCGCTGTCGGGTGCGCATCCGACGCTGCAGAGCATGCTGTTCTGCCTGATGTGGGCCGATACCGGCGCGTCCTGGTCTGTGGACGCGTGGCTGGAGCGGCGTCGAAAGACAGGCGTGCCTGCTGAGCCTCAGGCGGCGCCAGAGCCAGAAGCGGTGTCGATTGCTCCGCTGCGGCTGCTGAGGTACCAGATCGCGCTCATCTACCTCGTGACGGGCCTGTGGAAACTGGGCAATCCGTCGTGGCGCGATGGGTCCGCGGTGCACTACGTCCTGAACACCAACGTATTCCACCGCTTTGCCGGCCTGCTGTCCCCGAACCTCGAGTGGCTGGCCGAGCTAGGCACCTACACGACGCTTGCCTGGGAACTGGGGTTCGCCTTCCTGCTCCTGTGGCGACCGACGAGGTGGCTCGTCCTCGTCCTCGGCGTGCTGATGCACCTGGGTATTTTCGCGACGATTGAGGTGGGGCCATTCCACTTCGTGATGCTGGCCGCCTATCCGGCGTTTCTCGAACCCGCCTTCGTGGCCCGCCTGTTCTCGCGTGTGACCCCACTCCGTAGCGCCGGATCGCCTGATCCGGTGATCGGGGCAGCGTAATAGATACGCACCTGATCAGTATCACGACAGCTCCGTCCTTCGCCTGACGCGCTACGTCGTGAAAACGTGCGCAAACTTGCGCAAAAAAATACGGAATTGAAATTGCTCTAAAGCGGGTAACCGTTCGTGTGCCCCCCAAGTTCACTCGCACGTTGAAGGCCGCTTTCCAGGGGTGTCAATTAATGAAATTCAGTAATTCCCGCGCTGCGACAGCTTTCTCGATCCTCGCCGTCGCCCTCCTCGCGTCCACTTTCTCCTCGAGCGCCTCTGCGGCCGATGTCCCGGAAGGGGTGTCCCGGCTGATTGACGGGGCCGAAACGATCATCGTGGGGACCACGGAACGCTCCGAGACGCTGTGGAAGGAAAACAGCCGCGGCGACCGCGTCATCGTGACCAGGACGCTCGTCAGCATGCGGGAAGCCCTCAAGGGCGATCCCGACAGCAGCCTGTGGCTCGATGTCGAGGGCGGGACGATCGACGGGATGACCCTGCGTGTCTCGAGTTCACCCGGCCTGAAGGCCGGCGACCGTGCGGTGCTCTTCCTGAAACGCAATCCTGACGGCGCGTATTCGGTCCAGGAGCACGGACGTGGCGTGCTCAAGCTCGATGACCGTGACGTGGTGCGCGGCACGACGCTCGCACTCGACGACATCCGTCAGGCAGCGCTCGCGCGCAGCGCGCGAGGCGTTCGATGAGGCGCCTGATGCGCGCCTGGGCTACCAGGCTCATCACCATTGCGGCGCTCCTGGCCGGCACCGCCTCTGTCAGCGGCTACGTGACAGCCGGTCACATCTGGGCCAGCAACGTCGTCCTCTACTACATCAATCCGTCGAGCACGCAGCTCTCGGCCGGCGCGCTGACCTCCGCCATTCAGCAGGCCGCCGCGATCTGGAGCCAGCAGACGCTGGCCAACATTCAGTTGACCTACGCCGGCACGACCAGCGGCAACAGCCTGACCCTCAACCGCAAGAACGAGGTGTTCTTCCGGAACGAGGCTTCCAGTTTCTCTGGCGAGACCTACTGGTGGTACGACCAGACCAACAACCTGGTTGATGCCGACATCGTCTTCTACGAGGGCGGGGCGCGCTTCTTCGTCGGTTCGGGCTGCAACTCCAACGGCATCTACCTCGAAGACCTGGCCGTGCACGAGTTCGGTCATGTGCTCGGCCTGGAGCACTCGCCGGTACAGGGAGCGACGATGTACCCGGTGATGCTCAGCTACTGCGATACCACGCAGCTCACGCTGGCATCCGACGACATCGCGGGCCTCGAATCGTTGTACCCGAGCGGCTCGACATCCCAGCCGCCAACAGCGCCATCGGGCCTGTCGGCGTCCACTGGCGGGACCTCGAGCCTGTCGCTGTCGTGGGCCGACCGGTCCAGCAATGAAAGCGGCTTCCACATCGAGCGCAGCACCGACGGACAGTCGTTCGCCCGCGTGTCGACGCAGGGGGCCGGCACGACGTCCTACAGCGACGGCCTTCTGCAGTCGGGCACCACGTATTACTACCGCGTGGCGTCGTTCAACGGCGCCGGCACGTCGAGCTATTCGAACACGGCGAGCGGCCAGACCAGCGCGCCCGCGGCGACCGTTCCTACTGCACCCGGCAACCTGAACGTTTCGGGTCCGACCACATCGAGCCTCGCATTGTCGTGGGTGGACTTCTCGAACAACGAGACCGGTTTCTACGTGGACGTGAGCACCAACGGCGGCGCCTGGTACAGCCGCCTGGGCCAGGTTGCGGGCGGCGTGACGGGCTATACGGCCACGGGGTTGACGCCGGCCACGACGTACTGGTTCCGCATCACGGCCTTCAACGGGGTCGGCTCGTCGGGCGCCTCCAATGTGGCCAGCGGCCAGACGAGTAGTCAGGCGAGTGCGCCGGTGCCCACGACGCCGAGTGCGCCCGCGCCGACGACGCCAATCGCCCCAGGCAGTCTGACGGTCTCGAGTGCGACTGCGTCCAGCTTGGCGCTGTCGTGGGTCGACCTCTCGAACAACGAGACGGGCTTCTACGTGGACGTGAGCACCAACGGCGGCGTCTGGTACAGCCGCCTGGGCCAGGTTGCGGGCGGTGTGACGGGCTATACGGCCACGGGGCTGGCGCCGGCCACGACGCACTGGTTCCGCATCACGGCGTTCAACGGGGTCGGCTCGTCAGGCGCCTCCAATGTGGCCAGCGGCCAGACGAGTAGTCAGGCGAGTGCGCCGGTGCCCGCGACGCCGAGTGCGCCCGTGCCGACGACGCCAGTCGCCCCGGGCAGTCTGACGGTCTCGGGTGCGACCGTGTCGAGCCTGGCGCTGTCGTGGGTGGATTTCTCGAACAACGAGACGGGCTTCTACGTGGACGTGAGCACGAACGGCGGCGCCTGGTACAGCCGCCTGGGCCAGGTTGCGGCCGGCGTGACGGGCTATACGGCCGCGGGGCTGGCGCCGGCCACGACGTACTGGTTCCGCATCACGGCCTTCAACGGGGTCGGCTCGTCGGGCGCCTCCAATGTGGCCAGCGGCCAGACGAGTAGTCAGGCGA
>JBEBGV010000080.1:0-19590 GCA_040081265.1 Vicinamibacterales bacterium | reverse complement strand
CACTCGTACGTAGGCCGGGTCGGAACGACCCGGCGTTCACGCCCACGGCGGGTCCTTCGGACCCGCCCTACGTACCCGCCTACCGCCCGCCCCGGCGGATGCCGATTTATTTCCCAGTGCCACCGTTGACGCCACCCGTTCGTCCGTTCGCGATTGCCCCGGCCGTCCGCCTGAACGAAGTCTTCGCCGGACTCTCCTACGCGCTCGACCTCACCGAAGGGCAGCGCCCCGGCCACTCCGTTCGCAGCACCCTCATCGGGATGAAGCTCGCGGAGGTCATTGGCCTCCCTGCCGACGAGCGCGAGTCGCTCTTCCACGCGCTGCTGCTCAAGGACCTCGGCTGTTCCAGCAACTCCGCCCGCTTCGCGGCCATCTTCGGCAACGACGACCACGAGTTGAAGGCGACACTGGCGACCATCAACTGGTCCAACGCGCTCCAGTCGTTCCGGTTCGTCGCGCGCAGCGTTGCGCCCGGTCACTTCTGGATGACGCGCGTGTGGCGCATCCTCGGCGTGCTGGCGCGCGGCCCTGAAGGCGCGCGCGAGGTGGTGCGCACACGCTGCGAACGCGGCGCCGACATCGCACGTCTCCTGAACCTGTCAGAGGCCACCGTCCAGGCCATCCGCACCATCGACGAGCACTGGGACGGCAAGGGCCAGCCCTACGACATGGCCGGCGAAGACATCCCCTTCCTCGGGCGCATCGTCGGCCTGTCGCAAACCTTCGAGGTGTTCCTGAGCACGGCTGGCGTCAGCGCTGCCTATGACATGGCGCAGATCCGGCGCGGCCGCTGGTTCGACCCGGCCCTGGTGGACGCGCTGCGCTCTGTGCAGCGTGACACCGCGTTCTGGAACAACCTGGCCAGCGGCCGCGAGTGGGATGCGCTCAGTCACATTCCTCACGGTGTCAGCGACCGGCAGGCGACCAATGACCAGCTCGACCAGGTGGCCGAGGCGTTTGCGCGCGTCATCGACGCAAAGTCGCCCTGGACCTACAAGCACTCGAACGGCGTGGCCGACATCTCGGTCGCGATCGCGCAGCGGCTCGGCTTCCGCGAGCAGGACGTGCGGGCCGTGCGCCAGGGCGCGCTGCTCCACGACCTCGGCAAGCTCGGCGTGTCGAGCCTGATTCTCGACAAGCCCGGCAAGCTGGACCAGCGCGAATTCCAGGCGATGCGTCAGCATCCCGCCCACACCGCAGCCATCCTCAGCCGCGTGTCGTGCTTCGCGCCACTGGCAACGTTTGCGGCCGCGCACCACGAGAAGCTCGATGGCTCCGGCTATCACCGCGGGCTGCCCGCGCACATGCTCCCGCTCGAGGCGCGCATTCTCTGCGTTGCCGACATCTGTGACGCCCTGCGCGCGTCACGCCCGTATCGTGAAGGGCTCCCGACCGAACGGGTGCTCGACATCATGGGCCGCGAGGTCGGCACCGCACTCGACCCCGACTGTTTCAAAGCACTTGCTGACGTGCTGCAGCACGGCCACTCGGCTGATGCCGCCGAGACACCGGCAGCACACCTTGTCACCGCGCTCGCTGAAGACTACGAACAGGCCGCCTGAACACTCATCTCGTGCTCACTCTCATGTATATGCCATCCAATTCGTTCGTAGGACGGTACGTAGGCCGGGTCTTTAGACCCGGCGTTCTCACGCTTCTCTTCCTCGCCCTCACTCAACCGTCGTTCGCCCAGTCGGCGCCCGCGTCGGCGCAACCCGCTGTCGAGTCGTGGCGCGATCGCACGGACCTGTTCATCGGGCTGGACGGCTCCAAGCAGCCGCAGGACCTCGGCATCAACGCCAACATGGGCCCGCGGTTCGCCGTGAATCTCGGCGCGCCGGTTGTCCGCGGCGCAGGGCTCGGCGTGCAGTTCGGCGCCGCGCTCAACCTGAGCGACGCCGCCGTCCATGTGCTCGACCAGGTCGATGGCACCAGCCGTCGCACGCAGGTCTTCACCACGCTGGGAGTGTTTCAGCGCGCGGGCCGCATCTCGTGGGGTGTCGGCTATGACGCCTTGCGGCAGTACTACTTCGATGACAAGTGGATGGGACAGTGGCGCGGGGAGATCACGACCGCACTGGGCGTCAACGACCAGGTGGGCGTGTGGTTCACTGTCCCGGCACGCCGCGCGGACGCCGCCGTCGGCGAGACCGCTCTCCGGCTCGCGCCGATAGGTCAGGTCAACGGCATGTTCCGTCACCAGTGGCCGAGCGGTGCGCGCACGGGGCTGTGGGTGGGCCTCGCCGAGGGCCACCACAACGTCGTGCTGGTGTTCCCCGACAACACGCGCGACGAGCACGTCCTCGTCTACGGTGCAGAAGTCTCGATGCCGCTCAACGAACGCTGGAGCATCACCGGCGCCACCAACCTGATGACGCCCACCGCCACCGGCACCGTCGACGCGTTCATGGGCGTGACGTTCAACTTCGGCAAGGGCCGCACGCGCCCCGTCGCGTTCGCACCCGTCCTCGGCGTCGCCAACAACACCGCCTTTTCAGTCGACCTCTCCAGGCAATAACTCCCACGGCGGGTCGTTCCGACCCGCCCTACACTCTGCCTACCATCTACCGCCTACTCCCACGGCGGGTCGTTCCGACCCGCCCTACGTACCGCCTACTGATCGTACGTAGGCCGGGTCGGAACGACCCGGCGTCTATTCGATCCACCCCCCGATATCCAACGCAATCCGCTCTGCCTCGGGCGGACCCCAGGTACCCGGCTCATACGGGAACGGCTCATCGCTGACACGGAGAATCGGCTCGACGATGCGCCACGCGGCTTCGATGGCGTCCTCACTGCTGAAGAGCGTGCGATCGCCCTGCAGTGCGTCGCCGAGCAGACGTTCGTAGGGCGCCATATCGTCGCTCGTGCTTTCGTGCGCGACGAGGTTGATCTCCTCGCCGACCATCGCCTGCCCCTCGGCTTTGACCCGCACCGTCAGCGTGATTGTCACGTCCGGACTCATCCTGAAACTGAGCATCCCCGAACGCGCCGTGTCTTGTGCATCGAACAGTCCGAGCGCCGAAGGCCTGAGGACCACGCGCAGTTCCGTCGTCGACGTCGCCAGGCTCTTGCCGGCACGCACACAGATCGGGACGCCTGCCCAGCGCTCGTTCCCGATGGCCAGTCGGGCTGCGACGTAGGTCTCGACGCGGGACTCGGGCGACACGCCGGTCTCTGAGCGGTAGCCGCGATACTGTCCGCGCACGACACTCTTTGCGGTGAGCGGCTGAACACTGCGCAGCAGCGCCACCCTGGCCGCATCGATCGACGGCCCGTCACTCCCTGCGGGCGGCTCCAGCGTCAGCAGCGACAGCACCTGCAGCAGGTGATTCTGGACGACGTCGCGCACCGCGCCCACTTCCTCGTAGAAGGCACCACGACTGCGCACGCCGAACGTCTCCGCCATCGTCACCTGCACGCCGGCTACGTAGCGTGCGTTCCAGATGGGCTCGAGCCAGGCGTTGGCGAACCTGAAGTACAGGAGGCTTTGAACCGGTTCCTTCGCCAGGTAGTGGTCGATGTGAAAGACGGCCGTTTCCGGAAACGATGCGGTGATCATGGCGTTGAGGGCCTGCGCCGACGCCAGATCGCGACCGAAGGGCTTCTCCACGACCAGCCGCGCATTGCCGGCACTTGGCAGACGCGCGAGCGAGGATGCCACGTCGCCGAAGAGGCTCGGAGGAATCGCCAGATAGAACAGGGGCCGGCGCGATGAGCCCAGTGCTTCCTGCAATCGGGCGAACGTGGCTGGATCCCGGTAGTCCCCGGGAACATACACGAGGCGTGACGCCAGTTGTTCAAACGTGGACTCCTTCACGCCACCATGTGCGGCCACGCTCTCGCGCGCCCGCGCCCTCAGTTGTTCGGTCGTCCAGCCTGGCCGGGCGATGCCGATGACCGGCATGTCGAGTTGCCCTCGAGCGGTCAGCGCCTGCAGTGCCGGAAAGATCTGCTGGAAGGCGAGGTCGCCGCTGACGCCGAAGATGACCAGCGCGTCCGATGTGGGCTCGGGCAAGGGGGTTCCTCGACGCTACTTCTGAACCGGGCGTTCGACGTGACCACCAAACTGCTGACGCATGGCGGACAGCAGGCGATTGGAAAAATCGTCCTCGCCGCGCGACGCAAAGCGCTGGAAGAGCGCAGCGGTCAGAAGCGGCGCCGGCGTCGAGCTTTCGATGGCAGCGAGCGCGGTCCAACGACCCTCACCGGAGTCAGAGACATGCCCCGCATACGGCTGAAGGTCTGGATGCTCACTGAGCGCACGGGCGGTAAGGTCGAGCAGCCAGGATCCGATCACGCTGCCGCGGCGCCAGAGTTCGGCGATGTCGGGTATCGGCAGGTCGTACTGATAGCGTTCCGGATGGTCGAGCGGTGCCGTCTCGGCGTCGGAGGCACGCGATCGTGCGCCCACGTTGGCGTGCGCGAGGAGGTTGAATCCTTCCGCATACGCCTCCATCAGGGCGTACTCGATGCCGTTGTGCACCATCTTCACGAAGTGCCCGGCGCCCGGCGGGCCACAGTGAAGGTATCCCTGGTCGGCGGTGCTTCGCCCGGGCGGACGCCCCGGGGTGAGCGAAGCCGCCTGCGGGCCTGGCGCCAGAGTTCTGAAGATCGGGTCCAGACGGGTGACCGTTGGGGTGTCGCCGCCAATCATCAGGCAGTAGCCCCGCTCGTCTCCCCACACTCCCCCGCTCACGCCAACGTCGAGATACTGCACCCCGCCTTGAGCCAACGTGGCGGCCCGGCGAATGTCGTCCACGAAGCGGGAGTTGCCCCCATCCACCACGGTGTCGCCAGGCTGCAGGTGTGGCAGGAGCTTGTCCAGCGTCGCATCAACGACCGCAGCGGGCACCATCAGCCACACGAGGCGCGGGGGCGCGAGTTGCTGGACAAACACGTCGAGCGACGCCGCAGGCACCGCTCCCACCTCTATCAGCGGGCTCATCGCGGCGGCGTGGGTGTCGAACACCACGCACGTGTGTCCGCCTTGCAGGAGCCGGCGCACCATGTTGCCGCCCATCCGCCCGAGGCCAATCATTCCTAGCTGCATGTTGTGTCGCTCCTCTGCTGCGAATCAGTCGCGCCCGGCGCCGCCTCTGCGTCTACCCACCAGGTCAGCGCGTGAGCGGCCTCGGCCAGCCGCGCCACCGGGTAGTGTCTGGCCGCCGGGTCGCGCCTCAGCACGCGCTCGAGCACCGGCCTCTTGGCTCGCCCCGACGCCAGCATGCAGGTCGTCGCTGCGCCGGCCAGAGCAGGCAAGGTCAGGGTCAGTCGTGTCGTTGGTTCAACCGGCGCCACAGTCGGGACGACCCAGCGGGTGTCCTCGTCCAATGCCGGCGACCCCGGAAACAGCGAGGCGGTGTGGCCGTCCTCTCCCACGCCCAGAAACAGCAAATCGAAACGCGGCCACGCATCGGCGAAATACTCGCGAAGCATTCGCTCGTAGTCGCACGCCGCGACGTCAGGCTGCGGAAAGGAGGTGGGCATCGGGTGGATGTTGGCTGCCGGGCAGGGCACGTGGTCGAGCAAGGTCGCTCGAGCCATCCCGTAGTTGCTGGCGGGATCGTCGGCCGGCACGTATCGTTCGTCACCCCAGAACACGTGGACGCTGGGCCACGGAATCTGATCGCGCAGCACTGACGCCAGAAGGGCGTGGATGAGGCGTGGAGTGTTGCCGCCCGAAAGCGCGACCGTGCACCGGCCTGACCGTCGCACCGCATCGTTGATCAGGACGACGACGCTCTCGGCGACGCGCCGACTCAGATCAGCGAGGTCGTCGCAGATCCGGACATCTGGCCGTCGCGCGTCGCCGGACATGATGCCCCAACGGTATCAGACACGGAGCGCCCTGAGAGATAATCACACATGCCCGTGGACGACACACACCAAGCTTCGGCGGGCCGCTCAGGTCTGCGCGTCCGTCGCTTCACGTCGTTTGCCGAGGCAGACCAGCACGACCTCGACTACTGGCGAGAGCTTCCGGTCGCAGAACGGATTCAACAGGTCTGGCATCTCAGCGTTGAGCAGTACGCCCTCGCAGGCACTCCGTATGAACCAGGACTTTGTCGATCTGTTGCGAGCGTTCGTCGAAGCTGAAGTACGCTTTCTGCTGGTCGGCGCATATGCGCTGGCCGTGCACGGGCGCCCGCGCGGCACCGGCGATATCGACCTGTGGGTGGAGCCCACTCCGGCCAACGCGGCTCTAGTGATGAAAGCTCTCGTTGTCTTTGGCGCGCCTGTCCACGAGTTTCGCTGAGGTGATGAAGAACCTCGCCGACATCGACGGCCTCGACGGCCTCGGTACGTCGGCTGAACCTTCAGGTCCGGCGTAACGCATGACCGTACGTAGGCCGGGTCGGAACGACCCGGCGCATCAACCCTGCGCTAAACTCAGACCACGCGCCCGTAGCTCAGTTGGATAGAGCACCGGCCTTCTAAGCCGGGGGTCCCGCGTTCGAGTCGCGGCGGGCGCACCATTTCCTGATTCGTTCCGCAAAGCGTGAGGTCGGACGTCCGTCCAAGTCCCCCACCTCCCTTCGTAGACTGTCATTGTCCGAGTGGCAGACGGCGTGGCAGGGGTGTTCGCGTGGCAGACCGCGTGGCACTCACCGCCAAGGTATGGTCGCCAGGTAGCCTGGAAGGACGTTTCGGTAGACGCTACGCCGTTCGATCGTGACCTATCCGGCGCGCAGCCCCTCTCGCCCATATAATCCACAGCAACTTGGCCCTCACTCCTGGTACCCGCCTCGGCCCGTATGAAGTTGTCGCGCAGATTGGCGTGGGCGGCATGGGCGAGGTCTATCGCGCCACTGACACGAAGCTGAAGCGCCAAGTCGCGATCAAGGTCCTCCCTCAATCGCTCGCCACGGACGCCGAACGCCTTGCGCGGTTTCAGCGTGAGGCCGAAGTCCTCGCGTCACTCAACCATCCAAACATCGCGCACATCTACGGCCTCGAAGACGCAGACGGCACCAAGGCTCTCGTGATGGAGCTGGTCGAGGGCCCGACGCTCGACGACCGCATCGCGCAGGGCGCCATCCCCGTTGACGAAGCGCTGCCCATCGCGAAGCAGATCGCCGAGGCGCTCGAAGCCGCGCACGAGCAGGGCATCATCCACCGCGATCTGAAGCCCGCCAACATCAAGGTGCGCGCGGACGGCACGGTGAAGGTGCTGGACTTCGGCCTCGCGAAGGCGATGGAACCGCCGGGCACGATGTCGCCGAGCGTGTCGCAGGCACCGACCATCACCACGCCCGCGATGATGACCGGCGTCGGGATGATTCTCGGCACCGCCGCGTATATGTCTCCTGAGCAGGCGCGCGGCAGGGCGGTCGATAAGCGCGCGGACATCTGGGCGTTTGGCGCGGTGCTGTTCGAGATGCTGACGGGGCAGCGGGCGTTCGGTGGGGACGACGTCTCGGAAGTGCTGTCGCGTGTGCTGCAACGAGAGCCCGAGTGGACAACGTTGCCCTCGGGACTGTCGCCAACGCTCATCGTCTATCTCAAGCGGTGCCTCCACAGGGATCTCAAGCAGCGCATCGGCGACATTCACGACGTGCGCCTGGCGCTGGAGGGCGCGTTCGAAACCGCGGCCCCGCAGACGGCCACGCAGGCTGCGCCAGCGCCCGCGAGCAAGTTGCCGTGGGCGGTGGCCGCAGGATTGGCAGTGCTGTTGGTTGTAGCGTCCGGGGCGTTGTGGCGCGCAACGCAGCCCACTGCCGCTGCGGCCACCACGCGCGTGAGTATCACGGTGCCGGCTAACCGGCCCGTGAGCCTTGAGGGATATCCGAAACGTTCCCTCGCCATCTCGCCCGATGGAACCCAGGTCGTATACGTGAGTACGAATCTGGACGCCCCGGCCAACCGGCCTGGCGGGCCAGGGCAATTGCAACTGCGGTCACTGGCCAGCCTGGCCGTGCGCGATCTTCCCGGGACTACGGGTGCCAATCAGCCCTTCTTTTCGCCCGACGGGCAGTGGGTGGCTTTCTTCACCTCCACCGGCGAGCTCAAGAAGATTTCGCTGGCTGGCGGTGACCCTGTCACTCTGGCGCAGAAGATCAACGGCAGCGGAGTGTCCTTCGGCGTCTGGACAGAAGATAACAACATCATCTTGGGCAAAAACTCCGTCTCTGGCCTTCTCCGGGTGTCAGCCGAGGGCGGCGAGCCGACCGATCTCACGACGTTCGATGCGGGAGATGAACTCGCTCACACCTTCCCGACACTCGTTCCGTCGAGCCGTGCGGTGCTCTTCACCGTTCGCACCACTGGCAACGCCCACCGCATCGAGAGTGTGATGCCCGATTCGGGCACGCGCAGCGTGGTGCTCGAGAACGCACGGGTGCCGGTTGTGTTGAGCAGCGGGCATCTGCTCTTCCAACGCGACGAGACGGTCCTCATCGCGCCGTTCGACGCCACGCGACTGTCTGTCACCGGTCCCGCCGTTCCGCTCATTGACAGGATTCGTAGCGATTCCCTGGTCTCGCCCTATCCGGCAGCGGAGTTGGCCGTATCGCGAAACGGCACACTCGCCTACCTGCCTGCCGCCGACACTGCGGGCGCGCTGGACCTGGTCGGCCGGAACGGGGCATTCCAGCGGCTCGGGCCGCCGCCCAATAACTTCGCGCGGCCCCGGGTGTCTCCCGATGGCCGCGCTATCGCGTACATGGTAGCCAATGGTCAGGACAGCGAGGTCTACCTTTACGACGTGCTGCGCGGGAGCACGACAAAGGTCACGCAGGATAGCCGGGACGACGGCTTCGCGTGGCACCCTGACGGTCGTTCACTGGCGATCAGTTCTACGAGGAAGGATGCAGCCGGGATCTTCCTCAAGAGTCTTGGCGGCGGCGAGCGGCTGCTCGTGCCGCTCCCCGCGGGCGTATCCAGCATTCGTAATTTCTCATGGGCGCCGGACGGCACACAACTGGCCTATACGGTGCAGACGGCCCTCCAGCACGACATCTGGGTACTGACCATGAGTGAGACACCCACCAGCCAGGCGTTTCTCAAGAGCGCGGCGTCCGAGCACAGCCCGACGTTTTCGCCCGACGGTCGATGGCTGGCGTATGTCTCCGATGAATCCGGCCGAACCGAGGTCTACGTTCAGAAATATCCTCAGGGGGAGCGGCTCGCGGTCTCGATTGATGGCGGCGTTGACCCGGTGTGGCGGCGCGACGGAAAGGAACTGTACTTTCAGGGCCAGGTAGATGGAGTGCCGAAGATGATTGCTGTGACGGTGACGCCGGACGGCGCGTCGCTGCGTCTGGCGAAGCCTGTGCCCCTCTTCGGCCTGCGCGTGACGGGGCCCACAGGCGTCGTCGAACAGTACGCGCGCGGCGGCAACGGCGGTGCGGGGTACGACGTTCTGCCGGACGGGCGCTTCGTCATGAACCGGCGACCCGACCCGACCGGCACGCGCGAGATCGTGGTGGTGCAGAACTTCTTCGAGGAGCTGAAGCGCCTCGTGCCGACGAAGTAGCCATCGCGCCCGTTAGGGGCTGGGACCAGGCACATCGGTAATGATCTGTCGCGCAGTGGCTTTCTATCCTGGCGGAGCCTTCCTTCGGGAGGCCGAACTCTCAAGACCGGTCTATGTTTCGCCGCTAGGAACGATCCGCTCTCTGTAACTAGTTCCGCTACCGGCCTCGCCAACGACCTATACTCCGTGCACCTTCACTGAGCCATTCGCGCCCTGCGGATCGCTCGTCAGGCAGCCTCACCCCGATGCACCTAGAAAGACAGGAAACGATGCAGATAAAGATGCGGCAGATATGTCTACTCGCGATGGTTGCAGTTGCGGTGGTCGCCCTCGGTAACACCGTTGCTGCGCAGGTAAATCCACAGGCTTTCGGCACGTGGAAACTCAACCTTGCGAAATCGAAGTACACCGCCGGCGTGGCACCGAAGAGTGTCACCTTTGTCACCGTGGCAGCGGGCGCCGGTCTGACGGTTACGGTTGATGCGGTCGCTGGGAACGGTACAGCGCAGCACTGGGGATACACCGCGAACAACGACGGAAAGGATAATCCGGTCACGGGCAACAGTGCGAACGGCGATATGGTGGCTCGCACCCTCGTCGATGCCAGTACGACGCGAATGGTCTACAAGAAAGCAGGAAAGGTCACCGTCACGCAGACCGTGGTCCTGTCCAGCGACGGGAAGACGACGACAATTACGGCCAAGGGTACGAGTGCTACCGGCCAGCCCGTCGACAACGTCGCTGTCTACGACAAGCAGTAGCACCCTGGCGTCCAGCGACGGCAGATCGAATGACCTGGTCGTCGCTGGAACCTTCGCCACACCACTCACCTGCGGGACTACGTGCTCGGAGTGTCGCTGTGCAGCACTCTCGTCACCATCCCCTACACGGTGGTGCCGGCCGGTCCGACCATCGCCGGCTTGATCCAACAGGTCAACGCCCTCTCGATTTCCTCAGCCGCCAAACGCGTGCTCATTGCGACGCTGAACCTGGCCGAACAGGCGGTCAACCAGGGTCGGCCAGTCCTGGCGCGGGCCGCCTTGCAGTCGTTCGTACTGGAGATGCGGGCGTTGATCCTGCTGAAGGCGGTTCCCCCCGGCGGCGGCACTAGCCTGATCAGCCAGGCTCAGGCCATTGCCGCCGCCTTATAGATCCGCTCCGGAGACAGCGACGCTGGCAAATTGTCCCCAGCCGTGACACGATGCCGCGGCGCCGCCGCAACCAACGACCCTTTTCGGTTCGTTTCACTCGCGCGCGATTACAGGGGCATCGATGACAGGAACAATCCAGACCGTACGGGGCGATAAGGGATTCGGGTTCATCAAGGACTCGGCGGGGAAGGAATATTTCTTCCACCAGAGTGCCGTCGAAGGGGGTCGCTTTCAGGACCTCAATGAGGGTGACCGCGTGGAATTCGAGGTCGGCCAGGGCCCCAAGGGTCCTCGAGCCGAAAGCGTGCGGCCGTCATCGTCCTAGTCCCCGCCGCACCGGCACGCCAGTCCCACCCCCACCGGCCACCGCCGGTGGGGCACACATGGAGATCGTGATAGCCGGTCAGTCTCAGGACGCGCGCTTCGCTGGTTGGGGCAGTGGCCTCGTCGCCTTCGGGCGCAGAGCGACTGGCCCGGTCGGATAGTAGTCGAGATCCACCACCGGTTTCGGAGCCAGCGACTGGTTGGCTGTGAGCAACTTCTCCACGGCCTCGGTCGCCAGGGGCCGGGAGAAGTAATAGCCCTGCGCGTGGGTGCACCCGAGACGCCTGAGTTCTCGTACCTGCTGGTCGCTCTCAATGCCCTCGGCAACCACGCTCGTGTTGAGCGTGCGGGCCAGCGCGAGGATGCTTTCAACGATGGCCGGTCGGTCGGGAAGAAGCAGGCTGTTGACGAACGACCGGTCAATCTTCAGCGCGTCAACCCGGAACGTATGCAGGTGATTGAGCGACGAGTAGCCCGTGCCGAAGTCGTCCAGATAGATCTTCACGCCAAAGGCCCGCAGCCGGCGCAGCACCTCCGCCGCCTCCCCTGGGCTGTCCATCAGGGTGGTCTCGGTGATTTCGATGCGCACCTCAGCCGGCTCGAGCCCGGCATCGTCCACAGCCGCGCGCACCAGGCTGACGAAGTCCTGCTCCATCAGCTGCCGGCCCGAGGCGTTAATGGTGACGCACTCCAGTCCTCGGTCGGGGAACCGCCGCTTCCAGTCCGCAAACGTCTGGCACGCCTGCTGGAGCACCCAGGTGCCCAGCGGAATGATGATGCCCAACTCCTCGGCAATCGGGATGAATTTGTCAGGTGACACCGGCTCGCCATTGCGGGTCCACCGCAGCAGCGACTCAAACCCGATACATTTGCCCGTTTCAAGGTGGACGATTGGTTGATAGTGCACCTCGAATTCACGGCGGTTGACGGCGTGGCGAAGGTCGTTCTCGAGGCTCAGGCGATCCTGCACGCGGGCGTGCATGTCAGCGTCGAACATCTCGTGCCTGGCCTTGCCTCGCCGCTTGGCGTGGTACATCGCGGTGTCGGCGTCGCGCATGATGTCGTCGGCGTTGGCGTAGGTCCGCAGGCCCGGCGCGATGCCGATGCTGACCGAACTGAACACTTCGCGGCCGTCGATCGTGAACGGCGTGCTCAGCGCATCCTGAATCCGGAACGCCACGACGTTGGCCTGCTGATCGTCGCCCAGTCCATTCAGCAGGATGGTGAACTCGTCGCCGCCCAGCCGAGCGAGCGAGTCGCTTGGTCGCAGGCACGCCTCGAGACGTCGTGACACGGCGATCAGCAACTCGTCGCCGACGAGATGGCCGAGGCTATCGTTGACGATCTTGAAGCGGTCCACGTCCAGATAGAGCACGGCGAATCGGTCTCCGCCGACCTGAGCCTTGTAGGCGTCGAGCCGTCGCCCGACAGCCTGGACGAACGTGGCGCGGTTGGCCAGCCCGGTCAATGGATCGGCGGCGGCGTCGCTGCGCTCCCTGGGCTCCGCAACCGGCTCGACGACCTCGCTCAGCGAACCCGCGACGCGGACCGGTCGACGTCCAGCGCCGCGCGCCACGATGCCGCGACACATCACGCGCCGATAGTCACCATCCTCGTGACGGATGCGGTGCTGATGCTGCAGATGCGGGCTCTCACCGGACAGATGTTCCTGAATGGCCTGCGTGAGCGATTCCACATCGTCCGGGTGAACGCGCTCGAACCAGGCTGTTGGACGCTCGGCCGTGTTGGTCGCCGACAGGCCGAGCATCGCGCGCCAGCGCGCGGACAGATAGATCTCATCGGTCCGCAGGTCCCACTCCCACCAGCCGTCGTTGGCGCCCTCCGCGGCCAGTGCGAGACGCTCCTCCTTTCGCTTGAGATCGCGTTCGGCCTGCATGCGCTCCGTCGAATCTCGCCAGAGCAGCGTCACACCCGACGGAGAAGGAAGAATCTTGACCTGCATTGCGCGCACACGCGTCTGTGCCCGCACACTGAGTGTCAGCGTTCGAGCACTGCCGGTCGACAGGGTGTCGTCGATCGCGGACTGGAGGTCAGTCACGTTGAGGGAGGGACCGACGGCGACAAGGGCGCACCCCAGCACCCGCTCTCGCCGGCATCCCAGCAGGTGCTCGAGCGCATCGCTCCACAGTGTGACGCGTCCCGCGTGATCGAGAACCGCCAGGCCCTCGTCCAGGAACCCGGCCACGTGTTTCCGGTGCAGTTCATCCTCCACACGCTCCACGTAGTCGCTATACAACTGATACCCGAAGTAGAGCGGCACGGCCGCCACGGCCAGAATCTCCCAGGCCTGCCGGGCAATGAGCTCGGCAAGCGCTGCGGCGACACTACCGCCGACGATGTAGCTCGGGCCACTCGCGATCGCGCGCTGCAGCCAGGATCCGTCATCCGGCTGCCGGGTGAGCGCTGGCGTGAGCACACGTATCGCCACGCCGCGCGCGCAACAGTAAGTGATGACCGCAAGACCGATCGGGGCCCCCTGCCAGGGCCACGACAGTTCGCCAGCTGCGCCTCCACACAGCCGATAGACGAAGCCGGCGAGCTGGATGCCCACGGTTGCCGACGCACCGTTCACGGCCAGGCGAGGCACCCAGTCGGTACGACGGGGGGTGGCGAGCCTCTCGACCAGAAGGCCCGTCGCCGCCGTAGTCATGGCCGCGTTAGGGCCGAAGAGCAGCAGCACCGCGAAGTCGAGAACGAACGAGGCCGGCATGACCGATCCTTCGGCCGCCAGGGTAGAGGCGCGACGGATCGCTGATGTGAGCATCACCACGGCAAGAAGGCCGCAGAAGGCGATGCGACTGGAAAGGTCGAGCCAGACGCCGAGGCTGGGAAGCGTGGCCGACGCGAAAGCGCACGAGGCGAGCAGGGCGACGCCCCACCGATGGCGGTAAGGAGACGATGTCAGGGGGATGACAGGGTCGGCCGACAGGGTCGTCCAGATCGACCCACACGACCGGCGGACGACGGAGAGTCCGAGGCGCGATTGCGTCATTTTTCGCGCCGCGACTCACCGGAGAGAAGCCGGTCGGGGGCCCACGATCAAGCAATCGGCAGGTATCCTGCCAGGAGGAGTTGTGAAACCGATTGCGACGCTCGCGTCTGGGACTTCATGGATCTTCGGGCCGGCCGCGGGCGTCTATACGACCTGCGCATGCTCAATTGGGACGATCTGGTCAGCGGTCACGAAATCGCGTTCCTCACCCGCCTGGCGACGTCAGTCATATGCGGCGTCCTCATCGGCGTCGAGCGCGAATCGCGGAACAAGCCGGCAGGGATCAGCACACACTGCTTCGTCATCGGCGGTGCGGCGCTCTTTACGTTCCTGTCCATGGCCGTTGATCCGAACAGCCCCGCGCGCATCGCCGCGCAGGTCATCTCGGGGATCGGCTTCCTGGGAGCGGGAATGATTCTGAAGAGTGATTCCGGGACCATTACCAACCTGACGACCGCGGCCGCCGTCTGGTTCGCCGCGGCGATCGGCATGGCGATTGGTTTCGGCTGGTATGTGATCGCGCTGGTCGCCGCGGTCTACGCCGTGGTCGTCCCCCGCATTCCCCACTTCTCCAAGTGGGGCAAGGACCACGATCAATGACGCGCGCCATCGACCCGACATTTCTCGCGCTGCCGCTCGATCGCCTCGCGGACGTGGCCCTGACTGTCGCCAGGACGCGCGGCGCCACCTACGCCGACTTTCGCATCGAGCGCCTGCGCCACCACGTCATCGTCGCCCGCGATCGCGAGCTGCAGACGTCGGTCGAGACCGAGAGTATCGGGTTCAGCGTGCGCGTGGTGTGCACCGGCGCCTGGGGATTCGCCGCCGGAATCGACCTGACGACCGAGGCGGTCGCCGCCGTCGCGGCGCGAGCGGTTGACGTTGCCACAACCCTGGCCTCCCTCAACACCGAGCCGGTGACCCTCGCCGACGAACCGGTGTATCAGGACACCTACGTCTCGAGCTACGACATCGACCCATTCACCGTCCCTGAAGATCAGAAGATCGAGTTTCTGCTGTCGCTCAACGACCGCGCGCTCGCGTCGAAGCTGATCGACCGAGTCACGTCGCACGTAAAGCTCGTCCGCGAGCAGAAGTACTTCGCCTCGCTCGCCGGATCGCGCATCACGCAGCAGCGGGTACGGGTAGAAGGCGATCTGACCGCCGTCCGCATCGACAAATCCACCGGTGCGTTCGAGACGATGGGAAACGCCGCGCCACCAGCCGGCACGGGATGGGAGTACTTCACCACCGGGTACGACTGGAACAAGGACGCGCTGGAGATTCCCTCGCTCCTCGAGCAGAAGATGAAGTCCCCGTCGGTCGCGCCGGGCCGCTATGACATCGTCATCGATCCCACCAATCTCTGGCTGACGATTCACGAGTCGATCGGCCACTCGACAGAGCTGGACCGTGTGCTCGGATACGAGGCCAACTACGCCGGCACATCATTCGCCACGCTCGACAAGCTGAACACGCTGCAGTTCGGTGCGCCGATGATGCACGTGACCGGCGACAGGCAGGTGGAACACGGTCTCTCGACTGTCGGCTACGACGATGAAGGGGTGGCGACGCAGACGTGGGACATCGTGCGCGACGGCGTCCTCGTGGGCTACCAGCTCGATCGCCAGATGGCGCACAAGCAGCGATTTGGTCGTTCGAACGGCTGCGCCTTCGCCGACCAGGCGGGCCGCGTGCCCCTGCAGCGCATGCCCAACGTCTCGCTCAGCGCGAGCCAGAAGCCGATCACGCTCAGCGATCTGCTGTCGGGCATGGACGAAGGCCTCTACATCGTCGGCGACAAGAGCTGGTCGATCGACATGCAGCGCGACAATTTTCAATTCACGGGCCAGAAGTTCTTCCAGGTGCGCGGCGGCAAGATCGTCGGGCAGGTAAAGGACGTCGCCTACCAGTCCCGCACGACTGACTTCTGGAACTCGCTCGAAGCGGTTGGCGGACCGTCGACCTATGTGCTCGGCGGCGCCTTCAATTGCGGCAAGGGGCAGCCCGGACAGATTGCGCCCGTGTCGCATGGATGCCCGGCGGCGCTCTTCAGGCAGGTCAACATCCTCAACACCGCGCAGGAGGGACACTGAGTACCCTCCAGGACATCATCGACCAGGTGCTGCGCCTGTCGAAGGCGGATGCGTGCATCGTGATTGCACGACGCGTTGCGACCGTCAACATCCGCTGGGCCGACAACACTGTCACAACCAACGGCGATGCCGACGACGCGCAGTTGACGGTGATCTCGATTGCCGGGCACAAGGTCGGCTCGGTAACGCGAACGCACTTCCCTGCCGAGCGGCTCGAGGAGGTTGTGCGCGAGTCGGAGGCTGCGTGCGAGCGCCGCCCCGAGGCACCGGATTACATGCCGCTGCTCGAAGGCACGGGTAAGCCCCTCGACGGCGCTCGGGGCACGCCTGACGACTGGCACGCGCCGCTTGCCGACTCCGACATTCACGTGTTCGATCCGCTCGTGCCGCAACTGCGGGCGTTTTACGACAGCGCACGGAGCGCCGGAATCGCGACATTCGGCTACTCCGAGTTCCAGACGACCACGACCCTTGTCGCCACCTCTACCGGTGTGAGGCGGCGCGATACCGAGCGCATCGGGAAAGTCGAGATCACCGGCAAGACGCCCGACTTCAGGCGATCATCATGGGTTGGCCAGGTGACGCACGATTTTCTGGACATCGATCTGCGCGAGATGTTCGACACCCTGCGGCAGCGGCTCGCCTGGGCCAGCCGTCGCATCGATGTCCCCGCCGGCTCGTACGAAGTGCTGCTCGAGCCGTCCCCCGTCGCGGATCTCGCGATTGCGGCCTACTGGTTCATGACGCGGCGTGATGCCGATGAAGGGCGCAGCCCGTACTCGAAGCCAGGAGGCGGCACGCGCATCGGCGAGCGGCTCTTCGGCGACGTGACGATCTATTCGGATCCGCGCGAGCCCGGCATCGAGGCGACGCCGTTTCACTGCGGGGTCGATTCCGGCGGCGCGTCGTCGGTGTTCGACAACGGCCTCGAGCTGACGCGGTCAGAGTGGGTGCGCGATGGGGTCCTGCAGAACCTCGTGACGCCGCGGTATTGGGCCGCCAAAGGCAATACCCCTGTCATCCCCTACGTGAACAACCTCATCGTCGCGGGGAACGGACCGACGACGGCCGAGATGATCGCGCAGACGGATCGTGCCCTGCTCGTCACCTGCTTCTGGTATATCCGCACCGTCGACCCGCAATCGGCGCTGCTCACCGGGCTGACGCGCGACGGCGTGTTTCTCGTTGAAGGGGGCCAGGTGAAAGGCGCCGTCAACAACTTCCGCTGGAACATGAGCCCGATTGCTGCGCTGGCACAGGCGACGCAGACGGGACGATCCGGTCTTGCGCTGCCGCGCGAGCACGACGAGTTCCTCCGCTCGAAGGCGCCAGCGCTTCGCATCGAACGCTTCAACATGAGTTCGGTCAGCGAGGCGAGTTAGCCCTCGCTTCCTTGCACCTGTGCGGTATCGGGTTTCTCGTCCCCTGGCACAAGGACAAACCAGCCCGCTGCCAGCAGTATTCCTCCGACCGCGATGCAGAGCATCGGCGTGATCCCGATTCGTGCCGCACCGAAGCCGCCCGCAAGCGACCCGAGTGGCACCAGCACCCACAACAGGAACCTGATGCTGGCCGCCATCCGGCCCTGGAGGTGATCCGGTGTGATGGCCTGCCGGAACGACACCTGATTCACGTTGAAGACCGATCGCGCAAACCCCAGGACAAACTCGCCGACAACCAGCGCAGCGACAGGCTGCGAGAGGAAGACGGCAGCCGGCACCAGCGCCCGCGCGACTGCCGTGACAACCTGCGTCTGGATCAGCGAGGCTCTCAGTCCGACCAGGCGTCGATAGCGCGCGGCCACCAGGGCTCCCATGAGCGCGCCCGGTCCGCTGGACGCGAGCACGAAACCGAGCTGGACGGGCGACAGACCGAGTCTGTCGGTCACGAACAGGATGTAGATCGCTGCGAACGCTCCATTTTGAAACACGTTGTGCATCCCCCCGCCGAGGGCGATGGCGCGGAGCGCCGGCGTCGAGACCACGAAACGCAAGCCTTCAACGACGTCCGAGCGTATTCGGCCTCTCGGGCGCGGCGGTGGTTCGGTCGTTCGGACGAACAACGCGAGTACGCCCGCGGCCAGAAAGGAGCACGCGTCGACCACGATCGCGATTGGAGCCGTGAGTAACTGAATCAATACGCCCGCGAGGCCTGGCCCGACGATCTCGGTCACGGCCCCTGTCGTGCGAAGAATCGCATTCCCTTCGAGGACGCGGTCTCGCCCGACGACCTGCGGCAGGATGGCCTGGAACGCCACGTCCGCCACCACTGACACGCATCCCGCGGCGAAGGCGACCATGTAGAGCTGCCGGATGTCGAGGATGCCGAGCGAGGACGCGACGGGAATGGAGGCGACGACGGCCGCAGCCGCACAGGACGTGACGGCCAGGACAAGACGCCTGGGTGCACGATCGACGATGACCCCGGCGAGCAGGCCAAAGACGATGAATGAGGAGGTGCTGGCGGCGCCCAGGATCCCCATCTCTGAGGCGCCAGCCTGCAGCGCTCCAATCGCGATGAGGGGCAGCGCGAGCGTCGTGATTCCCGATCCGAGTGACGAGACGATCTCGCCGACCCAGATCTTGTTGAAGTTGGAGTCGCGCCACACGGGCGGCGCAAGGCCGCGCATCACGCGGTATTGTAGGTCCTTCAGCGGAACTCATCGGATAACGTTTCAAGCACCCCCGTCAGGTTGCGAAAGGTGCGATCGAGGTTGGTCATGACCTCACTGACGTCTTCTCCCCAGGCCCAGAACGACAACATGAGCTGCTGTCCCCGCTGCCGTTCTGGGGGCCCTGGCAGGGTCGTGAATCTGACCGGCATGATCGTGACGCCGATCGCGCCCCATTCGAATGCGTGATCGGTTCGTCCCAGGGCATGAGCGACGGCGTTGGTCAACCGGTGAATCTGCTCCGGCGATATATTCAGCGCCAGGTCGCGGTAGAGAATCATCAGGCGGCCGGAACACTGCAGGCGCTTGGAGAACTGCGCACTCGTATTGGCACTCGCGCCGCTGAAGGCACAGTCATTGGACTCGAACACCGACGCGGAGCCATTGAGCCACTCGAGGAGCCGATAGAAGGTCTCGGTCGCAGGGTAGGCGCTCCACTCCTGCAGGTCCTCGAGGGACGACCGGATGAGTTCGGGGCTGGTACGGAAATCGTAGTACCTGTGTGCCGGGTCGGATTCACCGTCTATCCACGGGTGAGATCGAGGCCTGAAGGCGTCCGGATCGATGTATTCGTAGACCTTCATCGCAGGACGAGATTCTATGCCGCTTGGAAGTTTCACGGACGGTTGCTCCCCGAGAGTCATTCACAGCCGCGCGACATAGAGATGCAGATGGCGATCGATACCCACGGCTCTCGACCGGTCAAGTTCACACTCGACCGGTTTCGTCAGGCGGGCGATGCACGCAGATGAACCCACCTGCTGCGTCCCCTGACACCACCGCACCGTACTGGAGTCGGGACGCTGCCGACCTCAGCGCCTCCCTTGGATCGGGGCCGAATGGGCTCACGGCGGCGC
>JBEBGV010000025.1:0-61890 GCA_040081265.1 Vicinamibacterales bacterium | reverse complement strand
CGACAACACGCCGATCACGGGCGAGCTGATTACGCCGGTGGCCATCGAGAAGGGCAGCCGGTTCGCGATTCGTGAAGGCGGCCGCACCGTCGGCGCCGGCACCATCTCGGAGATTATCGAGTAATGCGCGACATCATTCACATGGCGTGCGGCGACTGCAAGCGCCGGAACTACAGCACGACCAAGAACAAGAAGAAGACGACCGAACGGGTCGAGTTCAACAAGTACTGCCGTTTCTGTCGCAAGCACACGGCGCACAAGGAAACAAAGTAGGGCGGACCGTCAGGTCCGCCTCCGGGTGTAGGTCAGTAGCTCAATTGGTAGAGCACCGGTCTCCAAAACCGGGGGTTGGGGGTTCGATTCCCTCCTGACCTGCCAACCTTCGCTCACGGGTGAAGACGTGAGCTTCGGTTGGCAAGCCAGCGAAGGTTGTCCACCGAAGCGCGCTGAGCGCGAAGGCGGACCGAGAATAGAAGGATTATGAGCACCGCAGAGCAAGTCAAGCCAGCGCCGACAGCTCGTGCCACCGGGGGGATTGGTGGGTGGGTGGAGTCCGCTCGTGGATTCCTCACCGAGGTGCGCAACGAAATGAAGCGGGTCACGTGGCCCTCGCGCAAGGAGGTCTATGCGACCACGTTCGTGGTGATCGTGACCTCTGCGTTCTTCGGTCTCTACCTGTTCGGCATCGATATCGCGTTGAACGCGCTCGTGAATTGGATCTTCCGGACGTTTGGTGCGGCATGAGCGACGTCGCCACCAAGAGTTGGTACATCGTCCACACCTATTCCGGGTTCGAAAACAAGGTGAAGGAGTCGCTCGAACAGCGTGTGCAGGCGTACGGGCTGCAGGAGGAGATCGGCGAGGTGCTGATCCCGACTGAGGATATCGTCGAGAAGCGTGGCGGGCGTGAAGTGAAGAGCGCCCGGCGGTTCTTCCCGGGCTACATCCTGGTCGAGATGCACATGTCGGACAACGCCTGGCATGTGGTGAAGAACACCCCGAAGGTGACCGGGTTTGTCGGTGCCGGTACCAAGCCGACGCCGCTGAGCAAGGACGAGGTCGACCACATCCTGGAGCAGGTGAAGACGGCGGCTGAGAAACCGAAGCCGAAGTACAGCTTCGACCGTGGCGATCAGGTGCGGATCAATGCCGGGCCGTTCACCAGTTTCAATGGCGTGGTGGACGAGGTGAACCTCGACAAGAACACGCTCAAGGTGATGGTGACGATCTTCGGTCGCGCCACGCCGGTTGAATTGGATTTTCTGGACGTGGAGAAGATTTAAGGCGTCATGGCTAAAAAAGTTCAGGCAATGGTGAAGTTGCAGATTGCTGCCGGCAAGGCCACGCCGGCTCCGCCTGTCGGGACCGCGCTCGGTCCGCACGGCGTGAACATCATGGATTTCTGCAAGAACTTCAACGCGAAGACGGCGAAAGAAGACGGGCTGATCATCCCCGTCGTGGTGACGATCTACGCCGACCGCAGTTACAGCTTCATCACCAAGACGCCGCCGGCGTCGGTGCTGCTGAAGAAGATCGCCAACCTCGCCAAGGGGTCGGCTGAGCCGAACCGCAACAAGGTGGGAACGGTCACCGCCAGGCAGGTGGAAGACATCGCCAGGACCAAGCTGCCCGACTTGAACTGCGAATCCCTGGAATCGGCCATCAAGACGGTCCGGGGCACTGCGCGTTCGATGGGCATTGACGTCGTCGGGTAAGCGTCGGGTAAGCAGGGAGTCGTTGACACTTCGAACTTCGTACTTCGAACTTCGCACTTCATAGAACGTGGGAGGACGCTCCGGCGTCCGTCTGGACCACGAGGAGGCACATGGCAAGACACGGCAAGAAATTCACGGCCGCCGCAGCGCAGGTGCAAGACCGGCCGTACTCGATCGAAGAGGCAATTCCCCTCGTTCAGAAGGTGAAGTACGCCAAGTTCGACGAGACGGTTGAGCTCACGATGCGTCTGGGCGTCGATCCCAAGCACGCTGATCAGATGGTGCGCGGCACCGTCGTCCTTCCGCACGGCCTCGGCAAGAGCAAGCGCGTACTTGCCATTGCCGGCGCGGACAAGCAGAAGGAAGCGACCGAAGCGGGCGCCGACATCGTTGGCGGTGACGACGTGGTCGAAAAGATCCTCGGCGGCTGGGTGGACTTCGACGCAGTGGTGGCGACACCCGACATGATGCGTGCGGTCGGCCGTCTGGGTAAGGTGCTCGGGCCGCGCGGCCTGATGCCGAACCCGAAGACGGGCACCGTGACGCCCAACGTGGCGCAGGCGATCAAGGAAATCAAGGCCGGCAAGGTGGAGTTCCGCGTCGACAAGACCGGGATCATCCATGCGCCGGTCGGCAAGGCGTCGTTCCCGGCCCAGAACCTCATCGAGAATGCGCATGCGCTGGTGGACAGCGTGGTGAGGGCGAAGCCGTCAGCGGCCAAGGGCAGGTATCTCAAGTCTGTCACCGTGTCCTCCACGATGGGGCCGGGTGTCGCGATCGACACCGCGCACATCGATGAGCGGCAGAAACACTAGGAGGGCCGATGGCGGTTACAAGAGCTGAAAAAGAACAGGAACTCCAGGAGTTGAGCGCCGCCTTCCGGGCGGCGGATACGGCGATCCTGGTGGACTACCGCGGGCTGAACGTGCCGCAGGTGACCGAACTGCGGCGGCAGCTTCGGGCTGCTCGCGCGCAGTACCGTGTGGTCAAGAACACGCTGGCCAAGAAAGCCAGTGCCGGGACGGCATTCGCGTCGCTCGATGGCCACTTCGTGGGCCAGACCGCGATTGCCTACACGTCTGATGACGCCGTGGCCATGGCCAAGACGCTGACGACGTTCATGAAGACCGCGCCGACCATGGCGGTCAAGGCTGCCGTGGTGCAGGGCCGGGCGATCCAGCCGGCCGAGGTCACCGAGCTCGCCAACCTGCCGGGCCGGCCTGAGTTGTACTCGAAGTTGCTCTTCCTGTTGCAGGCTCCGATGCAGCAGTTCGTCTCGGTGCTGGCCGCAGCGCCGCGCGATCTGTTGACGGTGCTGGTGCAGGTGGAGAAGAAGAAGTCGGAAGCGTAGGGGCGGGCGACCGCCGTGATTCAAGAGGGCGGCCCTTCAGGGGCTGCCAGTAACGGCGGGTCTTGCGACCCGCCCTACATGGAGTGCAGAGAACAATGTCCGAACTCAATCAGTCACAGGTGATCGAATACATCAAGGGCATCAGCGTGCTCGAGCTGTCGCAGCTCGTGAAGGCGCTCGAATCCGAGCTGGGCGTGTCGGCCGCAGCGGCCGTGGCCGTGGCCGCGCCGGGCGCGGGCGCCGGCGCAGCGGCTGCCCCGGTTGAGGAGAAGACCGAGTTCAACGTGAACCTGGTGGACATCGGCGGCGACAAGATCAAGGTCATCAAGGTTGTCCGCGAGGTCACGAGCCTCGGTCTGAAGGAAGCCAAGGACCTGGTCGAGAGTGCCCCGAAGCCCCTCAAGGAAGGCGTGAACAAGGACGAGGCCGAGGCGATCAAGAAGAAGTTCGAAGAAGTCGGCGCGAAGGTCGAGATCAAGTAGGGCGGACCCTCAGGTTCGCCTGGCCCGGCTCGCAAGAACCGGAACGAGGCGTCGCGCGTCGTACGTAAGGCGGGTCTGCGCTAGCAGACCCGCCAGCTTTTCAGTTCCAGGCTTCGGATCCTCGAGGATCAGTCACCGATGTACAGCCTTCCCAAGAACGTCTACCGCGAGCGCAAGGACTTCTCGAAAATCAAGACGACGGTTCCGATCCCCAACCTGATCGAGATCCAGCGCAAGTCGTACGAGCGGTTCCTCCAGATGAACCGTCTGTCGGCCGAGCGCGAGGATGCGGGCCTGCAGTCCGTGTTCAAGTCGGTCTTTCCGATCAGCGATTTCCGGGAGAACTCGTCGCTCGAGTTCATCGAGTACTCCATCGGCAACTGGGAGTGCAAGTGCGGCAAGCTCGCCGGGTTGAACCACCTGCGCAAGCCCTGCAGCAGCTGCGGCGCCACCATCATCGCTGACCCGCTTGGCGATCATGAGGTGCTCTGCGCCCGCTGCGGCAAGCCGAACCACGCCCGTGGCGACATGTGCGACATCTGTGGCCACACGGTCGGGATGAAGCTCAAGTACGACGTGGACGAGTGCCAGGAACGCGGCATGACCTACGCCGTGCCCCTCAAGGTCACCATCCGGCTCGTGGTCTGGAACAAGGACCCGGAAACGGGTGTGAAGACCATCCGTGACATCAAGGAGCAGGAGGTCTACTTCGGCGACATCCCGCTGATGACTGACAACGGCACCTTCATCATCAACGGTACTGAGCGCGTCATCGTGTCGCAGCTCCACCGCTCGCCTGGTGCCTTCTTCCACTCGGAAGACAAGACGCTCTACGTTGCGCAGATCATTCCGTACCGCGGTTCCTGGGTGGAGTTCGAGTACGACCAGAAGAACCTGCTCTACGTACGTATCGACCGCAAGCGCAAGTTCCTCGCCTCGGTGTTCCTCCGCGCGCTCGGGCTGCGTGGCGCCGACGAGATCATTCGCACGTTCTATTCAGTCGATCGCATCTTCCTGAACAAGGGCAATTCCCTGCTCTGGGCGATCAGCGACAGCCTGGTTGGCCTGCGTGCCGCGGCCGACGTGAAGGCTGGCGACTTCTCGGTGCAGGCGGGCAAGAAGATTTCCGCCAACGCTGTCGCCGCGCTTCGCAAGGCGAACATCGAAACCATTGCCGTGGTCGACGAGGCGCTCGAGGGCGCCTTCGCCGCCGCCGACATCGTCGATCCGGAGACCGGTGAGGTCATCCTCGAGGCCAATGAGGAATTGACGCCGCGCGTCATCTCGATGGCGCAGGAGAAGAAGGTCGAGCGCCTCGACGTGTTCTTCCCGGAGCGCGACGAAACCGGCCCGATCATCAGCCAGACGCTGAAGAAGGATCCGATCCGCACCCACGAGGAAGCGCTGATCGAAATCTACCGTCGTCTGCGTCCTGGTGACCCGCCGACGCTCGACAGCTCGCGCTCATTGTTCGAGAACATGTTCTTCAACCCGCAGAAGTACGACTTCTCCCGGGTGGGACGCCTGAAGCTCAACACCAAGCTCGGCCTGAAGACGCCGCTCGACGAGAAGGTGCTGCACCCGCAGGACTTTTACGAGGTCATCAAGTACCAGCTGAAGCTGCGTCGCAACCCGCAGAACGTCGACGACATCGATCATCTCGGCAATCGGCGCGTCCGCTCGGTCGGCGAACTCCTCGAGAACCAGTTCCGCATCGGTCTGGTCCGCATGGAGCGCGCGATCAAGGAAAAGATGTCGGTCTACCAGGAAATGGCCACGGCCATGCCTCACGACCTCATCAACGCCAAGCCGGTGATGGCGGCGATCCGCGAGTTCTTCGGGTCTTCGCAGCTGTCGCAGTTCATGGACCAGACCAACCCGCTGTCGGAGATCACGCACAAGCGGCGTCTCTCCGCCCTCGGGCCAGGCGGCCTGTCCCGCGAACGCGCTGGCTTCGAGGTGCGCGACGTGCACCCGACGCACTACGGCCGCATCTGCCCGATTGAGACGCCGGAAGGTCCGAACATCGGCCTGATTTCGTCGCTGTCGTGCTACGCCCGCATCAACGAGTTCGGCTTCATCGAGTCGCCCTACCGGAAGGTGAAGGACGGTCACGTGGTCGACTACGTGATCGTGACCAACGCCGGCGGGAACGTGAAATACAAGCCAGGGGACGTCGTCGAGGCGGACGAGCTGGTCGGAGCCGACGGTCGGAGCAAGAAGAAGGGCGTCGAGTTCGAGCCCTACTCCTTCTACCTGTCTGCCTGGGAAGAGGATCAGTACATCATCGCCCAGGCGAACGCGCCGCTCGAGGACAACGGCCGGTTCAAGCAGGACCGTGTCGACGCCCGTCGTGCCGGCGACTTCATCCTCGCCCCGCGTGAGGAGATCCACTTCATCGACGTCTCGCCGAAGCAGCTGGTGTCGGTCGCGGCCTCGCTGGTGCCGTTCCTCGAGAACGACGACGCGAACCGTGCGCTCATGGGATCGAACATGCAGCGTCAGGCCGTGCCGCTGCTCCGAGCCCGCGCGCCGTATGTCGGCACCGGCATGGAGTACATCACGGCCCGCGACTCGGGCGCCGTGGTCGTCACACGGCGTGGCGGCACCGTCGACTATGTCGACAGCCAGCGCATCGTCGTGCGTGTCGAGGGGCAGAACACCGAAGGGGAAGACATCAGCAAGGAGATGGGCGCTGATATCTACCCGATGACGAAGTTCAAGCGGTCGAACCAGAACACCTGCATCAACCAGAAGCCGATCATTCGTGTCGGCCAGAAGGTGGTGAAGGGACAGGTGCTGGCCGACGGTCCGTGCACCGAGCTCGGCGAGCTCGCGCTCGGTCGGAACGTGCTGGTCGCGTTCATGCCGTGGCGCGGCTACAACTTCGAGGACGCGATCCTGGTCTCCGAGAAGATGGTGAAGGAGGACTACTACACCTCCATTCACATCGAGGAGTTCGAGATCGAAGCCCGCGACACCAAGCTTGGACCGGAAGAGATCACGCGGGACATCCCGAACGTCTCGGAGACCTACCTGCGCGATCTCGACGACAGCGGCATCATCCGCATCGGCGCCTACGTGAAGCCGGGCGACATCCTGGTCGGCAAGGTCACGCCGAAGGGTGAGACCCAGCTGACCCCGGAAGAGAAGCTCCTCCGGGCCATCTTCGGCGAGAAGGCGGGCGACGTTCGCGATGCCTCCCTGATCTGCCCGCCGGGCATCGAGGGCATCATCGTCGGCGTCAAGATCTTCTCGAGGAAGGGCATCGAGAAGGACGATCGAGCCAAGGCCATCGAGACCGAAGAGCTCGAGATGATGGAGAAGAATCTCCAGGACGAGATCCGCATCCTTCACGACGAGGTGAAGAAGCGGGTCATCCAGATGCTCAACAACCAGACGCTGCGTGCCGACGCGTTCGATGAGTACGGCCGCGAGCGCCTGTTGAAGAAGGGCACCGTCCTGACCGCCGACGTGCTGGCTGACGTGCCGTACCAGCAGATGGTGCGGTTGAAGCTTCAGAGCGACGACCCACGGCTCGAAGGTGACCTGCGCCTGCTCGAGGAACGCACCGAGCGCCAGGTTGAAGTGATCCGGCAGTTGTTCGAAGAGAAGAAGGAGAAGGTCCGTCGCGGTGACGAACTGCCTCCGGGCGTGATCAAGCTCGTCAAGGCGTACGTGGCGATGAAGCGCAAGCTGTCGGTCGGCGACAAGATGGCCGGTCGCCACGGCAACAAGGGTGTCATTGCCCGCATCCTGCCGGAAGAGGACATGCCGTATCTGCCGGATGGAACGCCGGTGGAGATCGTGTTGAACCCGCTCGGCGTGCCGTCGCGCATGAACGTCGGTCAGATTCTCGAAACCCACCTCGGGTGGGCGGCGCACGCCCTTGGCCTCTACTTCGCGACGCCGGTCTTTGACGGCGCGAGAGAGACCGAGATCAAGAACTGGCTCGAGCAGGCGGGCCTGCCGAAGGGCGGCAAGACCATGCTCTACGACGGCATGACCGGACAGTCATTCGAGCAGGACGTGACCGTCGGTTACATCTACATGCTCAAGCTGTCTCACCTGGTGGACGACAAGATTCACGCGCGCTCCATCGGGCCGTACTCGCTCATCACGCAGCAGCCGCTCGGCGGCAAGGCGCAGTTCGGCGGACAGCGATTCGGAGAGATGGAAGTGTGGGCGCTCGAGGCCTACGGTTCCGCGCACATTCTCCAGGAACTGCTCACGGCCAAGTCCGACGACGTGACCGGCCGCGCGAAGATCTACGAGGCGATCGTCAAGGGCGACGCGTCGTTCACGCCGGGACTGCCCGAATCGTTCAACGTGCTGATTCGGGAGCTGCAGTCGCTTTGTCTTGACGTCGAGCTGATCTCGACCAAGAAGCGACCGGCCGAGCTGTTGCCGTCCGAAGACGGTGAACCCGTGTTGGAACAGGTGTAGGGGGTCTATGCGACCAACGTTTCACGACAACAAGACCGCGCTGCGGGCCGATTTCGACGCCATCCGGATCTCGCTGGCGTCCCCGGACAAGATCATGTCCTGGTCGTTCGGCGAGGTCACCAAGCCGGAGACGATCAACTACCGCACGTTCAAGCCGGAACGTGACGGGTTGTTCTGCGCCAAGATCTTCGGGCCGATCACCGACTGGGAGTGTCTCTGCGGCAAATACAAGCGCATGAAGCATCGCGGGGTGATCTGCGACAAGTGCGGCGTCGAGGTCACGCAGGCCAAGGTGCGGCGCGAGCGCCTCGGGCACATCACACTCGCGACGCCGGTCAGTCACGTGTGGTTCTTCAAGGGGCTGCCCAGCCGCATCGGCCATCTGCTCGATATCTCGCTTCGCGATCTCGAACGCATCCTCTACTTCGAGGGTTACGTCGTCATCGATCCGGGTGAGACTGACCTCAAGCAGAACCAGCTGCTGAACGAAGAGCAGTACCGCAAAGCGCGCGAGGACTTCGGGACGAAGTTCCGTGCGCAGATGGGCGCCGAGGCGATCAAGGAACTGCTGAAGCGGGTCAATATCGAAAAGCTCGCCGAGGAGTTGCGCATCAAGATGCGCAGCGAGAACTCGGTGCAGAAGAAGCTCAAGTATGCCAAGCGGCTGAAGGTCGTCGACAGTTTCCGCAAGTCGAACAACCAGCCGAACTGGATGATTCTCGACGTCATTCCGGTCATTCCGCCGGAACTGCGCCCGCTCGTGCCCCTCGATGGCGGCCGCTTCGCGACCTCCGACCTCAACGACCTCTATCGCCGCGTCATCAACCGCAACAACCGGTTGAAGAAGTTGATGGAGCTGAAGGCGCCGGACGTCATCATCCGCAACGAGAAGCGCATGCTCCAGGAAGCCGTGGACGCGCTCTTCGACAACGGACGCCGTGGCCGTGTGCTGCGCGGTGCGAACAACCGCCCGTTGAAGTCGCTCTCGGACACCCTCAAGGGTAAACAGGGCCGCTTCCGTCAGAACCTCCTCGGCAAGCGCGTCGACTACTCGGGCCGTTCCGTCATCGTCGTCGGACCCGAGCTGAAGCTCCATCAGTGCGGCCTGCCGAAGAAGATGGCGCTCGAGCTGTTCAAGCCGTTCATCTACAACAAGCTCGAGGAACGACAGCTCGTTGCCACCATCAAGCAGGCCAAGGAAATGGTGGAGCAGCAGCGTCCGGAAGTGTGGGACATCCTCGAAGAGGTGATTCGTGAGCACCCGGTGCTGCTGAACCGCGCACCGACGCTCCACCGCCTCGGCATCCAGGCGTTCGAGCCCGTGCTCGTCGAGGGCAAGGCGATCCGCATCCACCCGCTCGTCTGCACGGCGTTCAACGCCGACTTCGACGGTGATCAGATGGCGGTGCACATCCCGCTGTCACCCGAGGCGCAGATCGAAGCCTCGGTGCTGATGATGTCGTCGAACAACGTGCTGTCCCCGGCCAACGGCGCGCCGATCGCAGTGCCGTCGCAGGACATCGTGCTCGGGTGCTACTACCTGACCAAGGCGAAGATCGGGGCCAAGGGTGAGGGCCGGGCCTTCGGCAACGTCGACGACGTGGTGCTGGCGCTCGAAGCCGGCGAGCTCGAGACGCTGTCGCCGATTCGCCTGCGCTTCAGTGGCTCGCTGCTGGATCTGACGACCGCACGTGACGACCAGGACGTGATCCACACCGAGGTCATCCAGGTCGATCGCAAGATCATCAACACGACGGTTGGCCGTGTGCTGTTCAACGAACAGCTGCCGAAGGCCATGCCGTACGTGAACGGCCTGCTGAAGAAGAAGGGCCTGCAGCAGCTCGTGCAGAAGTGCTACCTGGACTTCGGTCTGGAGCGCACGGTGGACATGCTGGACGCCCTGAAGGGGCTCGGCTTCACCTATGCCACGCGTTCGGGTCTGTCGATCGGCATCGACGACCTGATTATCCCGGCCGTCAAGCCGGTGCTGGTCGAGAACGCGCGGAACGAAGTGATCAAGGTTGAGCAGCAGTACCTGGAGGGCGCAATCACCAACGGCGAGCGCTACAACAAGATCATCGCCGTGTGGTCGGAAGTGACCGAGAAGATCGCCGACGAAATGTTCAGCGAGATGGCCGACCGCGACAAGTCGGGCCGGAGCTTCAACCCGGTCTACATCATGGCCGACTCGGGCGCTCGAGGTTCGAAGCAGCAGATTCGTCAGCTTGCCGGCATGCGCGGCCTGATGGCCAAGCCGTCTGGCGAAATCATCGAGTCGCCGATCACGTCGAACTTCCGTGAAGGCCTCACCGTGCAGCAGTACTTCATCTCGACGCACGGCGCGCGCAAGGGTCTGGCGGATACGGCGCTCAAGACGGCAGACTCAGGGTACCTGACCCGTCGCCTGGTGGACGTCGCGCAGGACGTGATCATCTCGGAGATCGACTGCGGCACGCTCGACGGCCTCGAGGCCCGGGCGATCGTCGAGTCGGGCGAAATCATCGAGCCGCTTCGCGACCGTATCGTCGGCCGCGTCACCCTCGAGCGCATTGTCGATCCGTTCAGCGGAGAGGCCATCCTCGAGGTCAACGACGAGATCGATGAGGACAAGGCGTCGGCCGTGCAGGAGGCCGGTATCGAGAAGGTGAAGATCCGCTCGGTGCTGACCTGCGCCACCCGTCGCGGTGTCTGCGCCAACTGCTACGGCCGCGATCTGGCGACCGGACGTCTGGTCGAGCTCGGCCAGGCGGTGGGTGTCATCGCCGCGCAGTCGATCGGCGAGCCCGGCACGCAGCTGACGATGCGCACGTTCCACATCGGTGGCACGGCCTCGCGCATCTCCGACCAGAACACTCTCGACGCCCGTCACTCGGGCTCGGTGCACTACGAGGGCCTGTCGGTCGTCCAGACCCACAAGGACGGCGGCCAGCTGATCGTCATGAACCGCAACGGGTCGCTGGTGGTCCGCGACGAGAAGGGCCGCGACCGTGAACGCTACCCGATCGTCTACGGCGCCAGGTTGAAGGTGAAGGACGGACAGAAGGTCGAGCAGGGTCAGACCCTGGTCGAGTGGGACCCGTACACCTTCTCGATCCTCACCGAGGAGCCCGGGTCCATCAAGTTCAAGGACATCCTCGAAGGCATCACCGTGCACGAGGAAGTGGACGAGGTCACCGGCCTCTCGCGCTTCATCATCGTGGACTCGCCGGACGAGAAGAAGCAGCCGACGATCGAGGTTCGCGACAAGACCGGCAAGGTGCTGCGCAAGTACCACATGCCGTCCCACGCCCACCTGATGGTGCAGGAGGGCGAGAACGTGGAAGCGGGCGACGTGCTCGCAAAGATCCCACGCGAGACGACCAAGACCAAGGACATCACGGGCGGTCTGCCGCGCGTGGTCGAACTGTTCGAGGCGCGCAAGCCGCGCGACCCGGCGGTCATCTCCGAAATCGACGGCGTGGTCAAGGACGGCGGCGTGGCCAAGGGCCAGCGCAAGATGATCATCGTTCCCGACGATGGCACCGAGCCGCGTGAGTATGCACTGCCGCGCGGTGTGCACGTGAACGTCCACGAGGGCGAACGCGTGCGCGCAGGCGAGCAGTTGATGGACGGTCCGAGCAACCCCCACGACATCCTGCGGGTGCTTGGAGAGAAGGAACTGCAGAAGTACCTGGTGAATGAAATCCAGGAGGTCTATCGTCTCCAGGGCGTCAACATCAACGACAAACACATCGAAGTCATCTCGCGTCAGATGATGAGGTGGGTGCGGATCGAGGATGTCGGCGACACCGAATTCCTGGTCGACGAGCAGACCGACAAGTTCCGGTTCCTCGAAGAGAACGAGCGCGTGATTCAGGCGGGAGGGCGCCCGGCGACGGCAGTGCCGTTGCTGCTCGGGATCACCAAGGCGTCGCTCTCAACCGATTCGTTCATCTCGGCGGCGTCCTTCCAGGAGACGACGCGCGTGCTGACCGAGGCATCGATTTCCGGCAAGATCGACCACCTGCGTGGTCTGAAGGAGAACGTGACGATGGGACGACTCATCCCCGCCGGCACGGGCTTCGAGTTCTATCGCCACGTGCACATCCCGGCTGACGAACCACCGCCGCCGCCTGTGCAACCTCAGCCGACCGAGGACGACCTCGATCTCGACCGCGAGATTGAGTACGCCTTCGAGACCGAGGACACGATGACTGCACGTCCGCCTTCCGGCGACGTGGAGTAGACGGATCAGCGCGAGCAGCGAGGGCGGGTCTGGTTTTCCAGACCCGCCTTTTTGTTGTACCGAGCTCATCCGCCATCAGTGGGCCCGGTGGTAGGATCTGCTCGCTGACGACCGTCGAAGCCGGAGTGGACGTCCAGCAATGGATCTGAAAGAGGCTCGCTCACCATGAGACGGACTGACCCGTTCCGGTATTTTCTGACCCTCGTCATTACTCTCCTGCCGGCGCTGGTGTTCGCGCAGGAACGATTCTTCGACTCCAACGGCATCGCCATTCGTTACGTCGACCAGGGGAGCGGAGATGCTGTTGTGCTCGTTCATGGGAACGGGAGCACGCTGGACAGCTGGAACGCGTGGGGGGTTCTGCCCGACCTGGTCAGAAGCCACCGGGTTGTCGCCCTCGATGCTCGCGGACACGGCAAGAGCGGCAAGCCCCACGACGTGAAGGCCTACGGACCTGAGATGGGGCTGGACGTCATTCGCCTGCTCGACCATCTGGGTATCCAGCGGGCGCACATTGTCGGCTACTCCATGGCGGCGCACATCGTCGCGCAGCTCCTGACCACCCATCCGCAGCGCTTTCTGACAGCAACGCTGGGGGGAGCGGCCGGACGGTTCCGGTGGAGCCGTGAGGAGCTCGAGCGGTCTGAGCAGGAGGCGCGTGAGAAGGAGCAGGAGTGCGTCAGCCGGAGCCAGATCTTCCGCCTGACCGCCACCGGCGCACCCAGGCCCTCAGAGGATGAAATTCAGAGACGTTCGGCGGCCTGCATGGCCGACCCCGCTCAGGACCGATTCGCACAGGCCGCGCTGACGCGAGGGCAGAAGGACCAGCTCATCACGACGGCGCAGGTGGCTGCGATCAGGGTTCCGACGCTGGCGGTCGTGGGTTCGCTCGATGGGTACCTGCCGGACTTTCAGGCCCTGAAGAAGATTCGACCGAGTATCAGGCTGGTCGTCGTCGACGGCGCCACGCATGGCGGTGAACGCGCAGCCGGTAGTCGGCCCGAGTTCATCGCCGCGGTGCACGAGCTGCTCATGTCGACGCGATAGAGCCAGCCTGTGAGGGTTCTCGTCCTTGGCGGAACAGTGTTTCTCGGTCGGGCCATTGTTGATGCGGCTCTCGACCGAGGACACGAGGTGACGCTCTTCAACCGCGGGCGTCACAATCCCGAGCTCTTTCCAGACCTCGAAAAACTTCGGGGCGATCGCAATGCCGATCTGACACCGCTCAGGGGCCGCGCGTTCGACGCCGTCATCGATACGTCCGGGTACCGGCCCGAACAGGTGCTGGCTGTGGCGGAAGCGCTGGGCCAGGGCGTGGCCCACTACGTGTTCATCTCGAGCGTGTCCGTGTACCGCACGTTTCCTCCGGGCCGGTCCTTTGACGAAGGTGCGCCGGTGGCTGAGGGCGCCGAAGGGTATGGACCGGCGAAAGCTCGCTCAGAGGAAGCCCTCCTGACGGCGCTGCCAGGGCGTGTGGCGTGCGTTCGTCCCGGACTCATCGTTGGCCCCCACGATCCGACCGATCGCTTCACCTACTGGCCCCGCCGTGTGGCGCACGGCGGACGAGTTCTTGCCCCGGGACGCCCCGACCGGCTTGTGCAGTTCATCGACGTCCGTGACCTGGGCGAGTGGTGCGTTCGTGTGGTCGAGCGGCGCGGAATCGGGGTGTTCAACGCCGTCGGTCCGGGCTCAGCACTCACAATGGGACAGCTGCTCGAGAAATGCCGGGCGGTCACCGGCAGCCGCGCAGACTTTGCCTGGGTGCCCGACGCTGCACTCCTCGAAACCGGAGTCAACCCGTGGTCCGAGCTGCCGCTCTGGATACCCGAAGGTGACCCTGATTTCGGAGGGATGCTCCGCGCCGATAACCAGCGGGCGGTCGCCGCGGGCCTGACCTTTCGACCCATAGCCGACACGATTCGAGCCACCCTGGAATGGGACCAGACGCCCGGCGACCGGCCGAGCCCCTCTCCCACCCGTGTCACCACGCTGACCCGTGAACGCGAAGCGGAGATCCTCGGGCGCCTCGTATCCTGATGACCAAAGGTCAGCGGAAGCTGTTGCCGTCTATCCCGGTTGATGCGGTGACCGCGCTGCTCGTCGAAGTTGGGCGCAACCTGATTCTCCCGCGGTTTCGTCACCTCCGACCAGACGAGATCGAGCGCAAGCACACGCTGACCGATCCGGACGACATCGTCACGGCCGTCGATCGGCAGGCAGAAGAACACCTGACGAAGGAACTCTTGTCCCTTGTGCCCGGGACCGCCGTCATCGGCGAGGAGGCCGTGCATAGCGAGCCAGCCATTCTCGGGTCTCTCGCGTCAGATGATCCTGTGTGGCTGCTCGATCCGATCGATGGCACGCGGAATTTTGCTTCGGGTGACGATGGCTTCGGGATCATGCTCGCGTATGTGGCACACGGCGAGACCCTGGCAGCGTGGGTCGTGTTGCCGGCTCGCGACGAGATATACGTGGCGGAGGCCGGAAGCGGTGCCCGCAGGAACGGGCAGGCGATGAGAGTGCCGACGCCGGAAGGCCGGATAGCGCGCGGTGCGATTCACCCGCGCTACATGCCCGTGGAGACTCGGCTTTCTGCGGAGCGGCAGGCTACGGGCAGGTTTCAACGGTGTCCGGACACCAGGTCTGCTGCGGTGGAGTACACCCAGATCCTGGCGGGCACTCGAGAGTTTGCCGTCTACTATCGTCTCTTGCCATGGGATCACGCGGCGCCCGCCCTGCTCCTGGTTGAGGGCGGTGGCGTGGTGGTCCATCTCGATGGCCGGCCCTACACCCCGAGGTCGGCTGATCAGGTCACGGTCGTTGCTGGCAGCGTAGCCGTTGCATCGATGGTCAGCGGCTGGTTCGTCGATGTGGGTCGAGGTGCGGAGTAGCGGGATGAGGTGGGGTCGCCGCGGCGTCGGGCTGGCCTGTGTGCTGGTCCTCGTGAAGGTCGCATCTGCTCAGGTTCCGCGGGGCCCAGACATCTACTTCGCGGCCACCAGGCAGCCGGTCGTTGACCAGATGCTCATGCTTGCGGAGGTCAAGCCTGGCGAGGTCGTGGTCGACCTGGGCTCGGGCGATGGGCGGATCCTCATCCTGGCTGCGCAGAAGTACGGTGCACGCGGTATGGGGGTCGAGATCAATGCCGAGTTGGTCGAGCGTTCCCGCCTCATCGCACGCGAGGCGGAGGTCGGTGACCGCGTGTCATTCGTTCACGGTGATCTGTTCGACGCCGACGTGACGGGAGCGGACGTCGTGACCCTCTATCTCTCACCATCGATCAACAGCGAACTCGAGCCGAAGCTGCGACGTCAGCTCAAGCCCGGGGCGCGCGTGGTGTCGCATCAGTTTCCGATCGGGCAATGGGCACCTGATCGCACGACTCCGGGAGTCGATGGTACAGACCTTCATCTCTGGATCATCAAGTGACCCGCTTCTCGAGGCACTGCGCCTCCCTCGTTCTGGCCCTGATCTCTGGCGGGAGCGCTCCCGCAGCAGCCCAGGAATCCCGGCCTCTGAGCGCGGGTGTGAGCGTCACGATGGGGACGATGGGCGAGCTTGACGCCAGTGAGGTCGGGGTCTCCGGGCGTTTGAGCTGGCACGCGACGCGCCTGTTTGGTGTGGAGGGAGAGGTGGCCTTCTACCCCGGCGGCATTCCCGACCGACGGGTGGTCACCTCCAGCCGCACCGAAGCCGTGTTCGGAATCACCGTCGGACCACGGGTGGGCCGCATCAGACCACTCGCGCGGTTGAGACCAGGTGTTCTGCGGATTGCCCCGGCACCTGGCCCGGTCGCGTGCATCCTGATCTATCCGCCACCGCTGACATGCACGCTGGCCTCCGGGCGGACGCTCTTCATGCTTGACGTTGGCGGAGGTGTCGAAGTCGACCTCACGCCGAGCGTGTTCGTGCGGCTGGACGCCGGTGACCGGGTGGTCCGATATCCTGGCCCGGCGATCACCCGCGATGGCGTCATGACCGATGAGACGTTCATCGGTCACGATTTGAGACTTGCAGCCGGCGTCGGCTGGCGGCTCCCGTGAGCCGGGGCGGGGCAAGGCCCGCCCGAGACGTCACCGTGTTGCTGTTCGCGCCGTTCGATTGACGGCGAGGCCGCGCAGGTAGACCGCTGAAATACGTCTGGTGTTGGTAATGTCGTCGAGCGGGTTGGCATCGAGGACGACGAAGTCGGCGCTCTTTCCGCGTTCCAGCGTGCCGGCGTCGGCCAGGCGAAGGAACTCGGCGGATGTCTTCGTTGCTGCCGTAATCACCTGCGCTGGCGTCATCCCTGCGGCCACCATGTCTGCCATTTCAGCGTGGGGTCCCCACGGCGTGTTCCCATCGGTCCCGAGGGCAACTTTGACACCAGCGGCGCTCAGCCTGGCCAGGTTACGCGCCTGGATACCAAAGGTCGCCTGGACCGGCGGTCGATCCGTTGCCGCCTGTTGAAGCATCTGCAACTCGCTGTCAGGGATGCTGCCGCGGAGCCAGCTCATGTCCGTGGCCACGCCGCGATCCGGCAGGTTGGGCACCAGCACGACGTTGGGTTTCGAGCGGAAGAGACTGAGACCTTCGTCATCAATGTCGCGATCGCGCACACCATGAGCGAACGCGTCCAGCCCCGCCCGCAGGAGGCCCTTCGCATCGTCCAGCGTGAAGATGTGAGCGGTCACGCGCAGGCCGCGTTTGTGGGCCTCGTCGATCACGGATGTGTACAACGCCGGCGACAGCTTGGTGTACATCCCGTTGCGGTCGTCGACCCAGATCTTGACGATGTCGACCTGACGCACGGCGAGTTCTTCGACAGCCTTGCGGGCCTCGGCGTCAGAGGTGACCCAGTACGGGGCCGTCGTACGGCCTGGTTCTGGAGCCGTGATACCGCGTCCGGCAGTCCGGAACAGCGCCGCCCCTGGGATCGCCTGAGTGCGTATCTGAAAGGCCACGTCGCTTGTATCCTGGCCAAGGCTCATCGCTGCGCTGACACCCCAGTAGGCGCGCCGTCTGAGGTCGTCAATGAGAGCGTCTCGGGTGGTGCTGAGGTGGGTGTGCGTATCGATGATCGCCGGCATCACGGTCTTGCCTGCGAGGTTGACGCGCGCGGCGCCTGCCGGCACCTGCACCTCGGCCCCACGCCCCACCTGGACGATACGACCGTCGTTGATGACGAGGGTGGCGTTCTCGATCGCTGGACGACCGTCTCCGACGATCAGCCGGGCACCTTCAAAGGCGACTGGAACGACAGCCTGCCCGTGCACGTGGGTCACGAGCGTTGAAGCGAGCAGGGCGGAAGACAGCAGGAGTCGGCGCATCAGTTCCTCCGGGAGCGCAGGGGGTGGGTGGAACTGTACAGCGAGTCGGAAGCCGTGACAACCGCCCACGGTGCGGGTAGCATCCTCAGGGAGGGATGAATGCCGAAGTACATCATCGAACGAGAATTGCCGGGGGCCGGCGCACTGTCTACCGCACAGCTGCAGGCGATTGCCCAGAAGTCGTGCGGCGTACTGGCCAGGCTCGGCCCACCAATCCAGTGGGTGGAGAGCTTTGTGACCGGTGACAAGATTTACTGCATCTACATCGCGCCGAACGAGGCGATGGTCCGCGAGCACGCCGCGCAGGGCGGGTTCCCCGCCAACCGGGTGTCAGAGGTCGTCACGATGATCGACCCGACCACCGCAGAGGCATAGGACGTGGGCGCAGCCGACGATCTTTTGAACGCGGTGAACACTGCGTTGTTGAGAACATGACAATATGAAGGCAATCTGGAACGGCAAGGTTCTGGCCGAATCCGATGATACGGTTGTCGTCGAAGGCAATCACTACTTCCCCGAGAGCTCGATGCACCGTGAGTTCTTCGAACCGAGCGCCTCCTCCTCTTTTTGCGGATGGAAGGGCAGTGCCAGTTACTACACCGTGTCTGTTGACGGTGAGAGCAATCCAGACGCGTGCTGGTACTACGCGGAGCCCATGGAGGCTGCGAAACAGATCTCGGGCCGCGTCGCATTCTGGAAAGGCGTCAAGGTTGTGCCCTGATGGCGGCGGCCGAGAGGGTTCGCGGTGATTTCCGCATCACGACTGAGCACGCCGGGGTGGACCTCGACGCCGTTCACGCGTTCTTAACGACCGTCTACTGGTCTGAGGGGATCAGTCGCGAACTGCTGGAGCGCGCCATCACGAACTCGATCCCGTTCAGCCTGTGGCACCGCACCGATCAAATCGGGTTCGCGCGCGTGGTCACCGATCGCGCGACCTACGCCTATCTTGCCGATGTCTACGTGCTCGAGACGTATCGTCGGCAGGGCCTCGGCCAGTGGATGATGGAGGTCGTGATGGCGCACCCTGATCTTCAGGGCTTGCGACGCTTCGAGCTGTCGACGCGCGATGCTCACCGTCTTTACGCGAAGGTGGGCTTTGGAGCGCTCCTGTTTCCGGAGCGCCATATGGAAATCAATCGACCTGGCCTCTACCGGGGCAGGGACGGCGGGTAGCGGATGGCTGATCCCGAGGTGGACGAGACGAGACGGCAGTGGCATAAACGCTTTGCCGTCGATGCGAACAACCGCGCGTGGGCGCTATCCGAGCTGCCGACCCTGACTGAAGACGAGCAGAGAGAGATGCTCGTGGCCGCGCATGCGTCCGCCTACCATTGGTCGGTTATCGGCACGCCGACGCACCACGCGCGCGCGGATCTTCTCCTCGGTCGCGTCTACGCCTTGCTCGGGCATGGCGGGCCGGCGCAGCAGTTTGCCAGTCGGGCCCTGGCTGGTATCAGCGCGTCGCAGCCTGAGATGTGGGAACTGGCATTTGCCCACGCCGTGCAGGCCAATGCCGCTGCCATCGCCGGGGACGCCTCGACGCATGCTGATCACTACGCCAGAGCCTCCCGCCTTGGCGAGCAGCTCGACGGCGAGGACAGAGACATCTTCCTCAAGACATTCAGTCTCATCCCCGTCCCTTAGGGACGATCCCGCCAGGCCGAGGAGGGCAGGGCCCATGACCAGGAACCGACTCGAAGCGTTCAGCGACGGCGTGATCGCGATCATCATCACGATCATGGTGCTCGAATTGCGGGTGCCCGAAGGAGAGGGTCTGGAAGCTCTGCGTCCGCTGATGCCGGTGGCGCTCAGCTACGTCCTCAGCTTCGTCTACCTGGGGATCTACTGGAACAACCACCATCACATGCTGCACACCGTGCAGCGCGTCTCCGGGCCCATCCTCTGGGCGAACCTGCACTTGCTCTTCTGGTTGTCATTGGTACCGTTTGCCACTGCCTGGCTTGGCGAGAACCACTACGCGGCGGCCGCCGCGGCGCTCTATGGGGTGATTCTTCTGATGGCTGCGATCGCGTACTACATCCTGCAGATGACCATCGTCAGGTCACAGGGGCGTGACTCCGCGTTGAAGCGTGCGATTGGCGGCGACTGGAAAGGCCACCTCTCTCCGGTGCTTTACCTGCTCGGCGTTGGTCTGGCGTTCTGGAAGACCGAGATCGCGCTGGCGCTGTACGTCCTCGTGGCGTTGATCTGGCTGGTCCCAGACCGGCGGATCGAGAAGATGATCGGCCAGCCCGGGGGCTGACCGGTCACTTGAGCTCGCCCGAGGCCTCAGCGTAGACGCGACCGAGCGCCTCAGGCAGATTCTGCGCGGCACGCGTCCAGTAGCCGAAGGGGCCGAGCACCGCGCTCCGCGAGGCGCGCCCCAGCGGCACGTTGGCGGCGCGCAGGCGGTAGCCTTCAGACACCACTTTCTCAACCGACTGCCGGAAGCTCACCAGTTCTTCTTTGAGCACGCGCGGGCTGTCGATGAATCCATGTCCTGGCACGTACACGGCGGCATTCATCGCCTCGGCTCTCTTCAGGGCCGCCACCCACTCACTCGGATACCCGCCGTAAAGGGACGGAAACAGACGGTTGAAGTACGACTCGCTCAAGAAGAGGATGTTCTCTCGCGGAAGGTAGACGGACAGGTCTCCTCCTGTATGCGCCCGACCGAGGAACAGTACCTGAATGTCGGTGCCGCCGAGCGATAGTTGCCTTCTGTCGGGGACAACCTCGGTGGGAACGGGGATCTTCATCGTCGAGACCATGTTCCGCTGCTCGATGACCCTTTGTGACGTGGGATGCGCGATGAACGTCGTTCCCGCCGGAAACGCGCCGTTGCCGCCGACGTGATCGTTGTGGTCGGACCCGACCACGACGTAACGGATGGGTTGTGGCGTGACGCGAGCAACGGCGGCAATCAGCTGTCGTGTATCAGAATCGCTGATCTGCCCGTCTGCAACGACGACGCCCGCGGGCGTGACGACGAACAGATTGTTCGTCGTGAACTCCATCTCGATGTCCGTGCGCTGCTGCAGCGCCGAGTAGACGTAGACGTTGTCGGCAAGCTTGTGGACTTGTGGAAAGTCCGAGCGCCGGACGCCGCGGACGTTGATATCGGCTGTGCGGATCACCTCGTCGAGCGGAGCCTGCGCGTCGACGCCCTGACAGGCCACCAGTGGCGCGATGACGATGGCCGTGACAATCGACAAGGCTCGGACGCGGTCGACGACATTCCTCATGGTGGCCTCCTGTGAGCGGATAGGGTAGTGTGAACGGCGGTCGAAGACCACTCATGAATGTGATGCACATCTCTGACGTGCCGACACCGGCCCTCACCGTAGACGTAACGGCCATGGGGCGGAACATCGCCACGATGGCCGCCTTTTTCAAGGACGGGGCCTGTCGTCTCCGCCCCCACTTCAAAGCCCATAAGACACCGGAGATCGCCCGACGTCAGCTGGCCGCAGGCTCGGTCGTTGGTCTCACCTGTGCGACCGTTGCCGAGGCGGAGGTGGTGGCGCCGTTCTGTCAGGACATCCTGGTTGCGAACGAGGTGGTTACGCCAGACAAGTGCCGCCGCCTCGCCGCACTTGCGCGCACCGCCAGGCTGACGGTCGCGGTCGATTCGACCGCAGGCCTGGAAGCGGTGGCCGCGGCTGCAGCAGGGGCCGGTGTCAGCGTGCACGTGCTCGTGGACGTCAATGTGGGGCAGAACCGGTGTGGCGTGGCGCCGGGAGACCAGGCGCTCAGGCTTGCCAGGGCGGTGCACGCCTCCGACGCGGTCGTCCTCGATGGCGTGATGGGCTACGAGGGACACGTGCAGCCGATGGCAGGACGTCAGGCGCGGGAGGAGGCTGCCCGCAAGGCGATGCAAGGGCTTGTCGCCACGGCGGAGCTGATACGAAGCAGCGGCCTGCCGTGTGGCATCGTGTCGGCGGGCGGGACGGGAACCTTCGACATCAGCGGCCGGGTCACCGGAGTGACGGAAATCCAGGCCGGTTCATATGTACTGATGGATTCCGATTACGGTCGACTGGACCTTCCCTTCGAGCAGGCCCTGTTCGTCCTTGGCACCGTCGTCAGCCGTCCATCGGCCGATCGCGTCATCGCGGACTGCGGGCACAAGGCCTGTTCGAAGGACCATGGCTTGCCCTCTGTTGAAGGGATTGAGGGCGCGGTGGTCGCCGGTCTCAACGACGAGCACGCCACCATCACCGTACCGGCAGACAGCCGGCTGAAAGTCGGTGACCGCCTTCGTCTGCGTCCGTCACACGTGGACCCTACCGTCAACCTGCACGACGTCCTGTATGCCGTCGACGGCGAGCGCGTCGTGGGGGTGTGGGCGGTCGAGGCCCGTGGCTACAAGACCGAGCGCGAAGGCCTTCGCCTCGCGTAGACCGGCTCCGAGTGCCCGCCCACTGCCGACTGCCCACTGCCGACCTCAAAAGAACAGATAACACCCAATCGCACCGACGATCGTCATCGACGCACCCCACGCAAGCAGCTTGTTGTAGGTGGCCTTGAAGTCCTTCGGATCGTGAACGCCGGCCAGACACACCGCGCCCGTTGTGGACAGCGGCGACATGTCCACCAGATGTGACCCGATGTTCATGGACGCGGCCAGGGCGAAGGGATCGCCGCCGCCCAGTCGGGCAATCACGCTGGGGATGGTCGGGAGGAAGGCCGGCAGGACGACGCCTGACGTGCTGCTGAACACAGAAATGACGCCGGTGACGAACGCCACCACGCCGGTCATGGTGCTGGGCGTGGCAACCGCTGCCAGCATCGCGGAGAAGAGCTCGAGCCCGCCTGTTTTTTCCAGCATCGAGATGAGCACGGTCACGCCCGTGACCATCACGATCGCGGTCCACGGCATCTTCTTCACGGACTGTTCGTGGTCGGCAGCGCCCAGGACCGCCAGCGCCGCAGCCGCGAAGAAGGCGGCCATGCCAACATTGGCATTGATCAGCAGCACCGAGGCGATGACGCCGACGATCGCGAGGAGCGTCAGCCAGTTCCTGCGATCGAACGGCATGATCCCGGTCGCCGCATCGTGATAGGTACGCCCGAAGAGGCGCCATCCGCCGAACAGGAAATAGCCGCCGAAGGCGATGATGGCGTGCGCTGCGTAAGCAGTGCCGAACCAGTACCACTCATGTCCGCCCATGTTGATACGGGTCATGATCCCCGAGACGATGACGCCTGTCGGGGCAAACGGAGAGAGTGATCCCGCCTGAGCCCCGTTGCCCACCATGATGGCCATCAGGAACAGGGGAATGCCGGCGCGTGACGCCATGGGCATTGCCATGGGGGCCAGCATGGCAGCTGTCGAGATGTGTCCAGGCCCGAGCGAGGCGATCACGCTCGCGACGAGGAAGAACATGACTGGCACAAAACCCAGGTTGCCACCGCAGAGCCGCACCGCGTGTGATGACAGCTTGTCGAGGGTGCCGTTGACCTGCGCCTGCGCAAAGAGCAGCGTGACGCCAACGAGCATCAGAAAGAGCTGGACCGGGAACCCTGCCAGGACGTCGTTGAGCGGCATGCCCGCGATGTAGACGCCGAGGACCCACGCGAACGCGAGGCCGAGGATCCCGACGTTCAGCTGGGTCACGCAGCTGAGGACGATCGCAACGAGGAGGGCAGCGAGGGACAGCCAGGCCAGATTCATGTGTGAGCCCTGTTGAGGAGGGACGCCAGGAGCACCGCCGGGTGCACCGCGCGAGCGCCGGTGAAGTCGTGCAACTGATGGCGACACGATGTGCCGCCAGCCACGATCACGTCATCGTCACTGGCCGCGCGTACCGCGGGGAAGAGGCGACGCTCGCCGATGGCCCGTGAGACGTCGTAGTGGTCTTCGGTGTACCCAAACGAGCCCGCCATGCCGCAGCAGCCGGCGTCGAGATTGACCACGGTGGCTCCGGGGACGCGCGCGAGCAGATCCACCGCCGGTGTCACCAGTCCCATCGACTTCTGGTGACAGTGACCGTGGAGCAGAATCCTTCGCGGCCCGTTCGTCAGGGGCAGGCGTTCAATCGAGGCCAGCATGCACTGCTCGAAGAGCATGGACGCAGCTGCGACCGTCTCCGCGCGCTTGCGGTCTTCTCCCCGCAGCAGCGCCGGGGCATCCTCGCGGACGGCTGACAGGCAACTCGGCTCGCAGAAGACGATCGGCCGACCGGCTTTGGCATGCGGATAGAGCCGCGCAGTGTTCCGTGAGACGGTGGCTGTCGCCTCGCCGAGCAGGCCCTTTGATATCTGCGGTCGCGCGCAGCAGCCATGCGACACCAGGCCGGCGTTCATGCCCGCAGCGCGCATGACCTCGAGCGCGGCCAGGCCGATCGCGGGGTCGTAGTGATTGGTGAAGGTATCCGCGAAGAGGATGACGTCAGGAGGCTGCCGCGGCGGGTCCTGCGGACCTGCCTTATGTACGCTTTGTTCCAGCGTCTGGCTCGCAAACGTGGGGAGGTGCCGGCGGGCGTCGATGCCGAGAAGCGCCCGCGACGCCGCACGTCCAGGGGAAGACCGGAGCGCCCAGTTGGCAATCGGCGCAAGGCGGCTGCCCCAGACGGCAGCGCTGCGCACGTTTCCGAGCGCGCGCGCCTGCAGCGACGTTCCATGCCGCTGCCAGTAGCCGGCCAGAAACTCACTCTTGAAGCGTCCCACGTCAACGCCGACCGGGCACTCCGACTTGCACGCCCGGCACTCGAGGCACAGATCGAGTGCCTTGTAGACGCCATGGTCGTCCAGGTCCGCCTTGCTCATCCGGCCAGCCATCGCCAGGCGCAGAACGTTGGCCCGTCCGCGCGTGGAGTGCGTCTCCTCCTTCGTCGCCATGAACGACGGGCACATCGTGCCGTCGTGCGTCTTGCGGCACACGCCGAGCCCGCTGCACATCTCCACGGCACCCGCCATGCTCCCGTAGCCATCGAAATCGAAATGTGTCGTGAGCGGCGCTGTCTGATACGTCGGGCCGTAGCGAAGATTGGAGGTCAGCGGCGGCGCGTCGACGATCTTTCCGGGGTTGAAGATGCCGTTCGGGTCGAACGTTCGCTTGATCTCACGGAACGACTCATAGAGGGCGGGTCCGAACATGCGCTCCATGAACGGGCTGCGGACGAGACCGTCGCCGTGCTCACCCGAGAGTGCTCCCCCGAACTCGAGCACCAGGTCGGCCACTTCCGTGGCGATGGCCTCGAACGTCTTCACCCCGCTCGCGGTCTTCATGTTGATGACCGGCCGCACGTGGAGGCACCCCACCGACGCATGTGCATACACCCCGGCTGGCGCATCGTGTCGGCGCACCAGGGCGAGCAGGCGTTCGATGTAGTCGCGCAGCCGTTCGGGCGCAACCGCCGTATCTTCCACAAATGACAGCGACTTGGCATCGTCCTTCATCGCCATCGACAGACCGAGCGCGGCTTCGCGAAGGCTCCAGACCTTGGCCTGGCCGGCGGCGTCGGCGGCGTGGTGGTAGCGGTACCCAAAGTCATTGGCGCGGAGGTCCGCTTCGAGCGCGGCCAGGCGCGGGGGCAGGTCACCAGCCGAGTCCGCGTAGAACTCGACACACAGCAGGGCGCCGGGATCTCCCTCAATGAAGCTTTCCCGCATGGCGTGCAGGGCGGCGTTCTGCCTCGTATGGTTGAGGATGAACCGGTCCATGACCTCCACGGCGGATGGCGAGTGCTTGAGGATGAGCGGCGCGGCGGCCAGCGACTCGAGGAGGTCACCAAACTGGATGACGAGTACCGCCTTCGCGTTCGGGAGGGGCACGAGGTTCAACGTGGCGCTCAGCACGACGCCGAGGGTGCCCTCGGAGCCCACCATCAGTTTGGCGAGGTTGAAGGGCGCGTCCGGCTGGACGAACTCGTCGAGGTTGTACCCGCCTACCCGGCGCAGGACCTTGGGGAACCGTCGGCCGACCTCGTCGCGTTGCTCGACGGCGATGCGTCGAATGGTGCGATAGCACTGCGCCTCCAGCCCGGTTCCTTCGCAGGCCCGGTCCAGTTCTGGTTGAGTGAGCGCGCGGAACTGCGTGACCGATCCGTCCGACAGCACGACATCCTGCTCGATGACGTGGTCGATGGTCTTGCCGTACACCACCGAACGTGCGCCGCTCGAGTTGTTGGCCATCATCCCGCCGACGGTGGCGCGGCTGGCAGTGGAGACATCGGGTGCAAACCGCAGCCGGTGCGGCGCCAGATGGCGGTTCAGTTCGTCGAGCACGATGCCGGGCTCGACCCGTGCCCGCCGTGCGGCCACGTCCAGTTCAAGGACCTGGTTGAGGTACTTCGAGGTATCAACGATAAGGCCATTGCCGATCGCCTGTCCGGCCTGCGAGGTGCCACCGCCGCGCATCGTGAGCGAACAGCGATGCTCGGCGCACAGTCGCACGACCTGGACCAGGGCGTCGCGCGTTCTCGGAACGACGACGCCGAGCGGGTGGAGTTCGTAGACGCTCGCGTCGGTCGAATACAGGGCGCGGGAGACCGCATCAAAACGGACTTCACCGTCAATCTGGCTCTCGAGCGCCGCGCGAAGCGGCGCTGGAAGGCTGTTCATAGGCTGGTGAGGCCCTCACGGAGCCGGTCGAGGCCGCGTGCGAGTGTGTCTCCTCCGCTGGCGAACGACACACGAAGGGTGCCCTCGCCGCCGGCGCCATAGGCGGCGCCGTGGACGACCACAACACCGAATTCGCGCAACAGGCGCTCCCGCACCGCATTGGACGAGAGTCCGGTTTCCCGGATGTCGAGCATGACGAAGAAGCCACCCTCCGGGCGCATGACCTTCACGCCCGGGATGCCGTCGAGGGTCCGCGCTGCCGTCTCCAGGCGTGCGGCGTACTCGCGCCGCATCTGTTCCACCGCGTCCTGCGGGCCGGCGAGCGCCGCCGCCGCCGCATCCTGGATGAAGGTCGCCGGACCGCGGCTCGACTGCTGCAGCACCAGGAACATCGCCTGGATAAGCGGTGCCGGCCCGGCACAGTAGCCGACTCGCCACCCGGTCATGGCGTAGGTCTTCGACAGGCTGTTGACGATCAGCGTCCGCGCTCGGACCTCGGCCGACAGCGACGCAGGCGAGACGTGGACGTGCCCGTCGTAGACGATGGCCTCGTAAATCTCGTCGCTGATGAGCACCAGGTTGTGCCGAAGCACAATCTCAGCGAGCGCCTGCACTTCGGCTGCCGTCAGAACGGTTCCAACCGGGTTCCACGGCGTATTCAGCAGAAGCGCACGGGTTGACGCGGTGATGGAGCGCTCGACGGCAGGCACGTCGAGGGTGAACCGTCCGTTGACGATCCTCGAGGGCACATAGGCCGCCTGGGCGCCGGCCAGTCGGATAGGCGAGTAATACGCGTCGTAGACCGGGTCGGGGACCAGCACTTCCTCGCCCCCGTTCAGCAGGGCCGTCAGGGCGGCGTAGATGCCGAAGGTCGCGCCGGTCGTGACCAGCACCTCTGAGGCCGGGTCGTAGCTGACGTTGTTGTCCCTGGCGAGCTTGGTGACGATGGCTTCACGGAGCACCATCTCACCGCGATTGTCCGGGTAGCTGGTGCGTCCGCGGGCCAGTGCGGCCGTGGCTGCGGCGGTGATGTGGGCCGGTGTCGGGAAGTCGGGCTCGCCACGTCCGAGCGAGATGACCGAACGGCCGGAAGCGGTGACCTCCCTGACCTCGGCAAGGATTGAATTGACCGCGGTCGGCCGCAGCGCGGCCACGCGATCGGAAATCTGAAGGGGCTGAAGGGACACCGGTGGCGAGAGATTGTACGCCACCAGGCGTGCCGCGTGCCTGGCTAGGGCCCGACGCTCAGCACGAGCTGTGGTCGCTGACTGGCGAGGCCTTCCCGGCTGCTGAAGTACTCACTCTGGGTGTTCCGGCCCACCACCACCAGCGTGTAGGACTGGTTGGTCGTGAAGAGGCTCGGCGGCAGCGAGATCTCCACCCAGGTATTCGCAGCAATCGCGCCCGCGCTCCCCACCTGTGAGCCGAGGAGTGGCCTGCTGTTCCAGTTGATGGTGGTCTCTACCCAGCCGCTGTCCGCGGAATGAACGAGGATCCCGGCTGTGTTCGCGTCGGTCGCATACAGGCGTAATTTAGCCGACACGACGCTGGCACTGAGCCCAGTCACATCGAACTTGAGGTAGCTATGGTAGGTCGCCAGGTTCGAGGCGTCTCCTTCACGCGTTCGCAACGTCGTCAGGGCTCCGTCGTTCTTGGTCGGGCTGGTCTTGCTGACCTGCGCGTCGGCGACCAGTGCGGCCGTCAACGTGCCGGTCACAGGCGGCGGATCCGTCGGTGTCGGGGCGCTGACGTTGATGTACGCGGTCCGCGTCCTGCTGGCGGTCGTGGTGCTGTCAGAGACGGTCAGCTGGACGCTGTAGGTCCCGGCGGCGTTGTAGACGACCGTCGGGTTGGCCAGGGCGGAATCCGGCGTACCGTCGTTCTGGAGATCCCAGCTCCAGCCAGTGACCGCACCCGTCGAAGTGCCGCTGTTGAAGTTGACCGTGAGAGGAGCGGTTCCCGAGGTCACGTCGGCTGTGAAGTCAGCAGTCAAGGGTGTTACCGGCGAGGTGGCAGATCCCGGCATGACATTGCTGTCGAGGCGGACGTCATCGATGGTGAGGTTCACCGTACCGCTCGTCGCACCCAGTCGCAGCCTCCCAGCCGGCGTCTTCCAGGTTCCAGTGCTGGTCGACGCGAACGGAGTGGTGAAGGCGTTGTCGCCCTGCGCGAGGTACGCCTCCAGAACGGCATTCTTGCCGGTGCCTTTCTTCTGGTGCAGGCCGATACGGTAGATCTGACCCGGAGTGAGCGCGCCCGAGTCAGCGCCGATCGTCGAGGAGGCAGTCCGCAGACGAAGCCCTGTGGTGGTGAGGAGAAGGTTGCCGACGGTCGTGCCGGAGTTCTGGATGAGCAGGATCCGCGGTGACCCCGAGGTGAGCGCGTTCACTCGCAGGTAGAACGAGACATAGAAGTCGTCCACGCCGGTGAAACTTTCCTCGAAGTATCCAGAGGTCGCGGTGCCCGACCTGGTGCCTCTGAGGGCGCTGCTGGTCAGCAGGGCGACCCCGGTTGTGGTTTTGTCGAAGCCGGTCGAGGCGTCGGTCAGGCCGCCTTCGAAGGTGATGTCCTTGATCCGCGTCGGACTTGGCGGTGGAGGCGGCAGCACCAGTGGTGTCAGGTCGAAGTCGCTGGTCGCGTAGTTGGCATACGGCACCTCGACGATCTGCGTGGCTCCCACGAAGCCGGCCGCGGCGACCGTCACGCTCACCGTGCCAGGCGAAACATCCGGGAGGTGGTATCGGCCGAGGGCATCGGTGGTCACGGAGCCGCCGTAATAGGACACGGTAGCGCCCTGGATCGGCTGGCTGGTGGCAACGTTGACGACTTCGCCTCCGATGTAGCTGGGCAGGACGGTGAGCGTGAAGTTGCCCACCACCGAGCCATTGGGCGGGACGACGACCACCAGCGTACCTGGGACGAACTGGGTCGCGGATGCCGTGATCGATTGGGTGCCCGAGGCTATGTTGTTGACGACGAACTCACCGGTAGGACTTGTTGAGGTGCTGCCGCCTTCGTAGGTGATGGTCGCGGCGGCGATCGGCGCGCCGAGGGCATCAACCACCTGTCCACTGACGGTGCCGGGGGGCACCAGGGCGAAATTGAGCGTGGCGGTCTGTCCTGCGAGGACCGTCACGTTCTTGCTGGCCGCAGCGTACCCCGCGGCATTGACCGAGACCGTGTGCGGGCCGGCTGTGACGCTGGAGAAGGTGTACGCCCCGTCAGGGTCAGTCGTGGTGGACTGGCCGCCCAACTGCACCGTGGCCCCGGCCACGCCCAGAGACGAAGCCGCGTCAGTCACGGTCCCGCCGAGTGTCCCCGGTGCTGGATTCGCATTCACGTCGATCCGCACCCAACTGGCCACCGAAGGGACACCGTTGCTGTCCTTGATGATCAGCATGTAGTAGCCGGGCGGGGCGTGGTTGCCATTGAGTGGCGCCGTGACGGTCAGTCCGTTGGCCGTCGTCGTGAATGCCAGCGGTAGATACCGCTGGTTGAAGTCCAGTGCGTGAGTAGGAGCGCCTGGTCGGAGCAGGGCGACTGAGGTGATCGTACCGGGGCTGGGCGTGGTGACCGCGAAGCTGGCTCCGAACGACACCGCGTCGGGTGCGGCGCTGATGACCGGGCGTGCGCCTTTGAAGAGGTATGGCGGCGAATAGACTTGTGCGTGGTTCCGACCGCTGGCTTCACCGCCACCAGAGATAACCCGTCCATCCGGCAGCAGGAGCGCTGTGGAGTGGTACATCCGGGCCTCGCTCATCGCGGCCACCGTGCTCCACTGCTCGGTGACAGGATTCCAGATCTCGGCCTGGAGCACGGCTGACGACTCGTTGTCTGACGACCGCGTGCCTCCAACCGCCAGGAGGCTCCCGTCAGCCAGAATCACCAGGTTCATGCGCCGTCGGGCGTACTGCATCGGAGTGGTTTCACGCCACTGCGGGTTGGCCACTGTCATGTCGATGACCGCGGTCCGTGCCGTGGCCGGGTCGCCGCCACCGGTGCGGAGAATCTTGCCGGGTCCGTACATCGCGCCCGACTCGGAGTAGGCGCTGGTTGACCACTGACTCGTCGGTCCATTGGCCCAGGAGCCCGTGCCGTTGACGTCGAGGTAGAAGGTCGCGGTGTCCGGCGCCGCCTCGTAGACCTTGCCATTCGGCAACTGGTACATGAACGCGTAGAGCTGCTGGGTCCGGTTGGCGCTGGTCAACTGCCGCCATGTATCGGTCACCGGGTTGTACACCTCTGGAATGCCGACCCGGTTGCCGTGGTCGTCATCACCCGTGGTCACCAGCACCTCGCCGTTGCCGAGCATCGCCGCGGTGGGATACCACCGCGCGTACTTCATGTCGGTGCCCTTGGTCCAGGTGTTGGTGCGGTAGTCGAAGATCGAGGTGACTTTGATCCCGATATGCGTGCTGTTCATCTGCCCGCCGACGACGATGATGCGTCCGTCGGAGAGCATCAGCTGCGCCGCGCAGTGAAGATCTCCGAAGAAGGACGGGGCCATCAGGAAGCCGTTGGTGGCCGGATCCCACACGCGTGCGGTGTCCCCGGTGCGGAACACGAGCACCTTGCCGTTGGGCAGCGCTGCCATGTGCTTGGCCTGGTACCCCCAGTCCAGTACCGGTCCCCACGAGCCGAGTTGTGCCTGGGTTTGGACCTCGACGCCGCGCAAGAAGAGAAGACTGACGAGCAGTACCGTCGGAATGAGGGCTTTCAACAGCCGCATATGTCCGGACGATAACGCACATATAGCCACCTGCGAGGGGACAGCGAGGCCAGTTGGTCAGTGTGAGGTGACTTTTGACGTACGCGAATGGGAGAACTTATACCCGCTGGAGCGGGCATAAGTTACGGGAACGCGTCACCGCACGCTGCGTTGTGCAGGTTACGGCCACTCCACCTGCAGGCGCGCCCCGAGGGTGAGGTAGGCACCTGTTCGATTGGCCTCGGGCGCTGATCGCGCGTCGGTGAAGTGCTCTAGGCTCGCGTTGCCGAGAACCTTGAGCCATCGATTCGCCGACCACGTCGAGCCCAGCGTCAGCGCATGGGTCGCTCGTGCTCTGATGTCGATTGCACGCGGTCTCACGCTGTCGAGCACCGTCGCACCATTCACATCGTCCACCGACAGGTAGTCATAGCGCGCGGCGAGATCGACCGGACGCCGGAGGAGTGCGTTGACGACGCTGTTGCCCGAGGCGTCCCGACGCGTGCGCAGACGCCGCACCACCGTCAGGCTGAACCCGGTGCCGAGCGCAGCCGGCAGGTCCTCGCGATCAAGACCCTGTTCGCGGCGATCGTCGTGGAGTCGGAGCGCTTCGGCGATGAGGCGCCAGCGTCCGGGAGCCCACTCGAGATCCACGCCGGTGCGAAGACGCATTCCCTGGACGTACACGCCATCGGCGAAACGGTATCCAGAGGTCGACAGGAACGACGAGCCGTTAGCCGGATCAGTGTCGGTGGACTTCGTCTTCGCACGGCTGACCGACCCGCCAAGTTCAAGGCTGCTCGGGAGGTCAATCACAACGCGTCCGGCCAGCGTGATGCCGGCGCGATCATCCCGACCCACTCCGTCGCCGGCAAACAGGCCAATGTCGTAGCGCACGCGCCCGAGGCGCGCGTCGATCCGTGCGCCAATGTCTCGGCCAACCCCCAGCGAGGTGGTCAGTGGCGTGCGCTCCAGCAGTTCGAGATTGCGGGCCGAGCCGTCGTAGTCGCGGGTGCCCGGCACCTTGAACTGGCCGGCGCGCATCTGCAGGCGTGGCGACAGGCGCAATTGCAGGTAGGCGTCCTTGACGAACTTGCCGTCGGTGTCCTGCGCATCGAGGCTGACCTCGAACGAGGCACGGCGCCACCGGCCCTCGACGCCAATTCGTGCGCGCCGGACTTCGACGGTGTCGCGCGAGACGCGTCCTTCGCCAGGGGTGACGTCCCAGCCCGGAAAGGCTCTCAGATCGAACTGGAGGTACCCGGCGGCGGCCAGCGTGAAGGCGTCACCGGTCTGCGTGACCTGTGCCTCGGTCCTGGTGCCGCCACCGACGAGCGCTGCGAGCGTCAGGGCAAGGAGCACGGACGGACAGAACCGCCTGCGCGGGCTCATCGCGCCACCGCCAGGGCAGTGACCGCCGCCGTGTGCCGGCTGCGGACGTAGGTTTCGAGCGACGTCAGTCCGGTCGTGAACTGCGCGGGGTTGGTGACAAACGTGTGTTCGGCCTGCTCGCCTTCGGCGCCGATCACAAAAGGAGCGATCAGCGCTGATTCGGCGCGGAGGCGACTCACCACCTTGCCAGGCTCGAACACCGACCCCAGGAGGTTGGTCACATGCGTCCGGTAGACGGTCCGGTAGGCTGGATCGTCGAGCAGGAACCGGATCAGGGGCCAGTTCGCAGCCGTGCTGTCCAGGAAGAGATCGAGACCGGCCGCCGCCGTGTTGCCTCCGCCTCCGGGGCCTGCGTTGGCGCCTCCCAGGGTGTTACCGCTGAAGGCGAGGTCGTGGTCCCACGCCATCCAGAAGAGGCGATCCCGGTGTCGCGGGCTGCCATAGAGGTAGTAGTTGTGCGCCGAAAGGCCGCCATAGGCGTCGAAGTTTCCGATGATGGTGTTGAGCGCCAGCCATCTCAGAAAGCCGTTGACCTCGAAGCGCGCCTCGAGCCGCGCGCGCCACGCCGCAGGGTTGGTTCTCGATTCGTTGAGAACGTCGATGGCGCCGGCGACGTCTGTCCAGTCTTCATCTTCCGGGTTGGTCTTCTTGGGAAACGACAGCGGGAAGAATTGCGTCCAGCGTCCGCCTGTGCCGACACGGTGCCGCAAAAAGGCTGACATCGGTGCCGTTGCTCGTGAAGGAGAGGTTCGAAAAACCGAAGAATGTCTGGTCGCGAATCTCGGGGAAGCGGTCCTCGAGTTCGTCGAAATTGAGACGAAAGGGCAGCTTGTCTACTCCCGAACGCCACGCGTTCGAGAGGCTGGAATTTCCCTTCAGGCGGAAGCCCACATGATGGAACACCTGACCATCGAAGCGCACATCGGCCGGGATGTAGACGGGCGTGCGAGGAAAGATGTCGACGTCGTCGGCCCCGTTGGCGCCGCGCCTTCCGTTGCCGCCCAGTCCGCCTGCAGGTGCATTGCCCCCACCGACGACGCCTCCGACATTGCCACCGCCGCCGGCCGGGATGCCCACACAGGCGAGTGTGGCTGGACCGACCTGCGCGCACCGGCTGGCGGTGACGTCAGGCAGGGTGCAGGCGTCGGCCACCACCTTCCCCGAGCATGCGGCAATCGCATCAGGCGACGGCGCGATGACAATCACGTTGCCCTGCCCGGCCCCTCCGCCCTGACCGGGCGGCTGGGTGGGAGTTCGCTGGGCACCAAATGCACCAGCCATTGCCGCCATGTCGGTCATCAACGTCTGCCAGTCGGCGCTGCTGACGTCGATGTCGAGTCGATTGACCCTGCTGGCCGCGAACACGCGGGCGTAGTCGGGTTCGGCGTCTCGACCGTGAGTGTCGTCATTCCAGCAAATGTAAAAAGTTTGTAGTATCTGTGACGTACGGGCATTTTCCGAAGAGAATCGACGCATCTATTCAGTGATGGCTGACACACGGGAATCACGCGCAAGCGCCACCGAAAAGAAGTTCGTGCTCGATGTCGCACTGGGCGCACAGGTGCGCGAGTGGGCACGGGCACGTCTCAAGGCCGATCCGTACGGCTCGGGACCCTTCGGTGACGAGTACCTGACAGAGAGCCTCTACTTCGACAACGAGAAGCTCGACGTCTTCGAGCGACGGGGTTCGTTCGGACGGGCCAAGTACAGAATTCGCCGCTATTCCGGCGCACGCTATGCGTTTCTCGAGCGAAAGCTTCGCCGGCCCAATCTTCTCGTCAAGCGGCGTACGCAAGTGGAACTCGAGACCGTGGTGGCCATCGAACGTGGCGAGATTGCCAGGTCGTCGCCGGCGCGGTGGTTCTACGAACGCCTTCAGGTACGGCGGTTGACACCGGCGTGTCTGCTCTCGTACCACCGGACCGCAAGGGCACTCGCGACGCCGAACGGCCTGGCGAGGCTGACGGTTGATGACGGGCTGCACGTGGTGCCGGCGCAGGGGTTTTCGCTGCCGGATGCGTCGCTGCAGGGCGTACCCATCCTGCCGGGATCCGTCATCCTCGAACTCAAGTATCGCGGGCTGCTTCCCGACATCTTCCAGGAACTTGTCCGCACCTTCAGTCTGAACGGACAGACGGCGTCGAAGTACAGGCTCGGCATGATGGCGCTCGGTCACAAGCGCGCGGTCGAGGATGAGCAGCAGGCGGCTGCGCTGAACGAGGCAGGAAAGTGATGCGATATCTGCTCGCCATCGTCGCGGCAGTGGCCGGGCTGTTGTCGGTGGTCAGCGCCCAGGGGCCGGGCGGCTTTCCTGGAGCGCAGGATCAGCCGCTGGTGGAAAGGTTCGACAGCAACGGTGACACGTGGCTGAATGCTGCCGAGCGTAAGACAGCAAGAGAGTGGCTCGACCGCCAGCGCTCAGGGGTTGGTGGGTTTGGTCGCCGTGGGGGCGGCTTCGGTGGCTTTGGCGGAATCGGAGGCCGTGGATTCGCAGCCGCAACCCCGGGCCGTAGCCTCAAGCCAGCCGATGTCCGAACGTATCCCGCCAGCGTACCGTTTTACGACGTCAACGCGTTACGTACGATCTTCATTCAGTTCGAGGAAGCCGACTGGGAGGCCGAACTCGAGGCGTTCTATCGCACCGATGTCGACGTTCCGGCGACGGTTGTCATCGATGGCAGGACGTATCGTGACGTCGGCGTGCACTTCCGCGGGCAGTCGTCATTCGGATTTGTCCCGAGCGGTTCCAAGCGGTCGCTGAACCTCGCGCTCGATCTCATCAACGAAAACCAGTCGGTCGGCACATATCGCACGCTGAACCTGCTCAATGCGAATGGCGATGCCACCTTCGTCCGCCCCGTTCTGTACGCGGCCATTGCACGCAGCTATATTCCGGCGCCGGCCGCCAACTATGCACGGGTGGTGATCAATGGCGAGAATTGGGGCGTCTACGTCAATACCCAGCAGTTCAACAGGGACTTCCTCCGCGACAATTTCAAGACGACCGACGGTGCCAGATGGCGCGTGCCCGGCATGCCTGGAGGCCGCGGTGGGATGGAGTACCTCGGCAACGACCCTGCGGTGTACAAGACGACCTACGAGATCCGGACCAGGGACTCGGAGAAGTCGTGGCGCGATCTGATTCACCTCTTTCAGGTGCTGAATGAGACCCCGGCCGACCGGCTCGAGGCTGCCTTGACCCCGTTGCTCGACGTCGACGCGACGCTCAAGTTTCTGGCGCTCGAGGTCGCCTTGGTCAATAGCGACGGGTACTGGGCCCGGGCAAGCGACTACAGCATCTACCAGGATCCTCAGGGACGCTTTCACGTCATCCCCCACGACATGAATGAGGGCCTTGCCGAAGAACGCGGACCAGGTGGGCGCGGTCGCGGCGGGCCGCCGGCGGGATTCACGCCGCCGCCGGGATTCACTCCTCCCCAGGGCTTCGGGGGATTCCCCGGAGGCATGTTTCCGGACGCGTCGGTTGAGCTCGACCCGCTGGTCGGACTCACCGATTCGAGCAAGCCGCTGCGCTCGAAATTGCTGGCGGTCCCGGTGCTGAGGGCGCGGTATCTGGGCTACGTCCGGGACATCGCGCAGAAGTGGCTCGAGTGGAAGACCATCGAACCCATGACCCGTCAGTATCAGGCTGTGATCGCCGATGAGATCAGGCTCGACACGAAGAAGCTGTACTCCACCGAGGCGTTCACAGCCGGTATCGCCGGCCCCGGTGAGAATCTCAAGGAGTTCATGGAGCGCCGCCGGGCCTACCTGCTCGAGCACACCCCACCACGGTAGCGAGACTCGGTACGTAGGCCGGGTCCGCAGGACCCGGCGATCTCACAAACGGAACAGGCGGTTGAACTTCACGACAAATCCCCTGGTGTCGAGTGTGGGGAAGCCGGTGCCGATGGTGTTTCGTCCTTCGGTGAACACGACGAACAGCTCGCTGCCTGGCTGATACTCCCACCGGAACCGTGCGTTGGCGTTGTAGGAGTTGTTGCTCGAGTTGTACTGGAGCAGGACGCTGGTGAACATCCGAGGTGTAAGTGGTGACGTGAAGCGGGTGCCGACGAGCTTGGTGGTGAACGAGCCCTGCTGCAGGTCCAACCAGTTCACAGAGAAGCTTGGTTCGATCGAGAGGCGAGTGGCCAGCGCGAGGCGACCGCGGTAACTGAGGGCTCGCTGTGTCCCGTTGTAGTACGACCCGCCGCTGACGGTCGTGGTGCCCGAGACCTTGCGCTGAGTGCCGGCCGTGTACGACACCTGTGCCTGTTGCCAGTCGTAGGCACCGACCGGCAGACGCACGCCTGGCGCTATGGCAAACGGCGCTTCCAGGAAGTCGTAATTGCGCGAGTAGCTGGCTGAAATCTGGTCGCTCCACTGGAACTCATTGCGGAACTGCAGGGTCAGGTCGCGTGATTCAAGGCGACCTGCGCCGGTCTGGTAGTAGTTGTAGAACGCTTCGTAGTACAGCTTTCGCACGCGCCGGCCGAGCGCGCTGGTCCGGTTGGGCCGCGGGCTGAAGCGCAGCGCGGTGCTGGTCTTGGTGAAGTCGAACCGGCGCATGAATCCGACTTCAGGGGCAAAGTCCTCGCCCACCTTCAGGCGCTCCAGCGTCAACCCGTAGCGGTCAGCGGCGTAGTCGAACTGCCCGCGATAGCTCCAGTCGTCTGCCGTTCGGCCCGGCGTACGGCTGCGTGCGACGTAGCTGTTGACCCGCACGTTCTGGAAGAAGGTGAACAGCCCGTCCACGCCAAAGAGATCGTTCCGGTCACCCGGTCGGCTCGTGGACTGCGAACGGTCGGTGAACAAGGCCCCGACGGTGCTCCGCCCGAGGATGTCCCGACGCACCCGCATCACGCTGAAGTTGGTACCAGGGGCGCCGGTGGATTTCTCGTCGCGCGTCTGGATGTTGATGAGGCCGAGGCTGTAGGGGCCCTGCTTGCCTGTGACGCGGCCGCCGACCCCGATATCCTGCGGGCGACCGCGGTTGATGCCGATGGCGCGGCTGAAAAACATGATCGGCGTGTCGCTGGCGCTGTTCGATGCCTGGCCGCCAAAATTGAAGATGCCCTGGCCCTCGAGGAAGAATTCGCGTTTCTCCGGAAAGAACAGGCTGAAGCGGGTGAGGTTCACCTGCTGTTCGTCCTCTTCCACCTGCGCGAAGTCGGTGTTGACCGTCAGGTCGGCGGTCAGGCCACGGGTCAACCCGTATTTCACGTCGAAGCCTGCGTCTCGACTCCCGTGATTCGACAGCGCTGGCCGTGCCGTGTTGTCGGTCGTCAGGCCACCGATCGCGTACGGCTTGACCTCGAGGTTCTTGCCAAGAGGAGGCGTTTCGAGACCGACGAGCGTGGCGCCCTGCGAGATGCGGAACACGCCGTTGCCGTAGGAAGCGGGCATCGGGGCGAGCCAGGTGCGCTCGTTCTTCCACTTGATGATCCGGTTCATGTTGATGCCCCAGGTCTGGCCCTGGCCCGGGCGATAGCGCAGAGACTTGAATGGGATGGCCATCTCGACCGTCCAGCCCTGGTCGAATCGAGCGGTCTTGGCGTCCCACACGGTGTTCCAGTCACGGCTGTTGTTGCGCTCATCGACGAAGGTTTCCTCGAGCATCCCGCCGAGCGCATTGACCAGGAACAGGAAGCCGTTTCGCTTGTCGTGGAAGGTATCGAGGACGACCGTGAGCTGTTCGTTCTGGATGATGTTGCCGGAGTCATGACGCATGTCGTTCAGTACCATGCGTTCCGGCTGACTGTCCCAGTTGCGCGCAGCGATGTAGAGGTTCTCGTTGTCGAAGAGGATCCAGGTGTCGGTGCCCTCGGTCGCCGGCTCGCCCTCTCGGGGCTCCTGCTGGGTGAACCCGTCGATGGGCATGTTGTCGCGATAGACCGACTCGTCGAGTTGGCCGTCGAGCCGAAGAGGTGCGCTCAGCCGAATCGCGCGTACAACGACGCGTCCGGGTTCGCGGAGGACCGAGGCCGGGGCCACCGGCCCGGGCACATCAGATGCGGGTGTCTGCGCGTTGGCGGCGGTCGCCAGCAGCGCAAGGGACAGACAAATAGCAATCGAGCGGACCATTCACCTCCGGCAGCCCTTGTGGCGCAGTCATGCTAGCACCTCGGCCACCGGCACCCAAACGAGGTACGATCGCGTCTAAGAACCGCACTCCGCCGGTCACGGCGGTCGGGATTTCTGGAGGACTGAATGCGCACATGGATTACCGCGGTCGCACTGCTGACCGCTCTTGCCAGCCCCGCCTTCGCGCAGGACGCGCGAACGGCCATCGCCAATGCCTCCAAGGCCATTGGTGCCGACGGTGTCACGTCGGTGACGTACTTTGGCTCTGGTGCCAACTACAACCTTGGCCAGAACAACAACTCACAGGGACCCTGGCCGCGCACCAATCTGAGTGATTATCGGCGGACGATAGATTTTTCCCAGCCGGCGTTGCGCTCCACCGCTCAGACGTACGGTGCGCCGCCGCAGGGGACGCCCGCCGTGGCGGGGACATTCAACCAGGTCGTGGCCGCCAATGCGCCGTGGGGGAACCAGCTCGAAATCTGGGTCTCACCCTGGGGCTTCCTTAAAGGGGCTGCCGCCAACAACGCGACGGCGGCCAACCAGACGGTGAACGGGCGGCGCTACACGGCCGTGACCTGGAATTCTCCGGTGAAGTCTCCAGGCGGTTTGCCGTACAAGGTCGTCGGCTACATCAATCAGCAGACCAACCTGATCGATCGGGTGGACACGTGGGTCGAGAACCCGATTTTCGGTGATCTCCAGGTCGAGACCCACTACAGCTTCTGGCGCGAGGGTGCGAACGGCTTCAAGTTCCCGTCCCAGATCGAGCAGCGCCGCGCCGGGTGGCCGACCTTCGATGCGCAGATCCTTGGCGCGCTCGCCAACCCGAGCGATGTGCAGGCCCTGATGACCCCTCCGCCCGCCCCGGCGCGGCAGGGTGGTCCGGGCCCTGGTGGTGCAGCCCCGGGTGGCCAGCCTCCCGCAGTGACGGCATCGTCAGAGAAACTGGCTGACGGCGTCTACCGGATTACCGGCGGTTACAACGCGCTGGCCGTCGAGTTCGCCGACTACATCGTGCTGTTCGAGGCGGGTCCGCAGAACGAGGCTCGAGCGGCAGCGAACATCGCCGAAGTGAAGCGCGTCATCCCGAACAAGCCGATTCGCTATGGCGTCATCTCGCACCATCACTTCGACCACACCAGCGGGCTGCCGGCCACCGTCGCCGAAGGCATCACCATCGTGACGCACGAGAACAACAAGACCTTCTTCGAACGCGCGTTGAGCGCTCCGCGCACGCTCGCGCCGGATGCCATCAGCAAGTCGGGCAAGAAGCCGGTGGTTGAGGGCATGCGGGACAAGCGCGTGTTCACCGACGGTAAGCGGACGCTCGAGATTCTCGAGTTCAAGGGCTTGCCGCACGTGGACGGGTTGCTCGTGGCCTACCTGCCGCAGGAGAAGATTCTGGCCTTCGCCGACATGTACAACGCGGGTCCTGTGGGTGCGCCGCCACAGACGACAGTCCATCTGGCCACGCAGATCATGCTCGACAACCTGAAGCGCCTGAACGTGGACTACGAACGGGTGGTCTCGGTGCATGCGCCGAACCCCGATCGTCCGATCACACGGACTGAGATCGAGAACTTCAACCCGAAGCCGTCGGGCACGAACTGACACCCTGCTGTAAGTAGGCCGGACCTTCCGCCTTCGCTGGAGCTTTGGCGGACCGCCGAAGCCTTGGCGGAGGCTGGTCAGGTCCGGCATCGCGTGTTCGCGACGCGGCACGGAGACCCAGGACTCTGTGCCGCGTTTTCGTTGTACGGCCACGATGTCAACAGGTGCGCGACTGAATGGAGCGTTTAGGTTGCGGTCAGCGCGCGGAACCCGCATGTTCTTGACGCTCCAGAAGCCGCATCGCTACGCTCACAGCCATGTTTACCCGTGCCTGCACGCTGACCGTGACCGCCATCCTGGTCACCTCCTGCGCGCTCGCGCAGAACAACGACCCGTTCCCGACGCCGATTGCCACGACCGATGGCGTGGTTCGCGTTGGCATCCGCGACTTCGCCACCGTTCCCGACAGTGACGGGGCGGCACCACGTCTGATGCTCCTGCTCGACGAACCAGGGACGCGGCGGCTCTTCGTCAGCGACATGAAGGGGCTGATTTACAGCGTGAGCTACGACGGTAAGGTAGTGACGCCGTATCTCGACCTGCGCGCCGCGCGGTGGAACTTGCCGGTGCAATCGATGGGTGCCGAGCGCGGCCTGCAGAGTTTTGCCTTCCACCCGCAGTTCGGCCAGCAGGGCACACCGGGCTACGGCAGGCTCTATACGTATCTGGATACCTCGAACCAGCGTCCGGCCGCCGACTTCCTGCCGGCCAGCGGTGGAGCCCCGACGACGCACGACACGGTACTGGTCGAGTGGATCGCCAGCGACGCCGCTGCCGCGTCGTACGAGGGCAGTGCACCGCGCGAGGTGATTCGACTCCGTCAGCCCTTCGCCAATCACAACGGTGGCCACCTGGCCTTCAATCCACTGGCAACGCCGGAGGCTCCGGATTTCGGTCTGCTCTACATGGGGATTGCCGACGGCGGAAATGGTGGAGACCCGATGCGGATGGCGCAGAATCTGGCGTCAGCGTTCGGCAAGATCGTCCGCATCGATCCGCTGGGCAGCAACAGCGCGAACAGGAAATACGGCATTCCGTCCAGCAACCCGTTCGTCGGCGACAGCAATCCGAACACGCTCGGCGAGATCTACGCGTACGGTGTCCGGAATCCGCAGCGGTTCGCATGGGACGCGCGCAACGGCAACATGTACATGTCCGACATCGGCCAGAACATCATCGAAGAGGTGAGCCAGGTGTGGCCAGGACGCAATCGGTCGCGTGCTGTTCAATGCGGGGGGCTCGGCGAAGTCGCTTCTGCAGATCATCAACGAGAAGAACGCAGCCCGCGGCAAAGGCGCCGCGCCTCGGGCTGACCTGCGGTTCGGCACCGGCCCAGACGATCAGGTGTTCCTGCTCAACAAGCAGGACGGGACGATCAGGGCGCTTGAGAAGTAGACAGCAGGCAGCAGGTGGTTAGTTCCGTGTCGCCGGCCTGGTGTCCAGCAAACGGGCCGCCGTCGCCAGGTCGCTGGTCGGCAGGCGACAGACGTAGTTCTCGCACACGTAGATGGTCGCCTGCCCATTGCGACGGACCATTCCCTCGAGGAACGGGACGAGCTTCACCAGTTCGCCCTGCCTCGTCCCGCCATCGACCAGGGCGAGCACCTTGTTGGGGATGAAGCGATCGTGCACGAGGCGCAGCAGCGCCTGCGTATCGGCCGCGCCAGGCTCTCCCGCCACAACGATCTGCTTTGGCGTGGACTCGCGGAAATCCAGCGCCGCCACCAGCTGTGGAACGGCCGCACCCGATCGGGCGACACGACCCGACAGCGCACGGAAGGTCGCATCGGCGCGAGCCCTCCACGCGTCGTTTTCGAGCAACTGCCACAGACGGAGCAGATTCATCGCCGAGACCGAGTTGGCGGCCGGCTCCGCCCCGTCGTAGTCCTCTTTCATCCGGGCCAGCAGGTGTGCGGCGTCCTCGCGTGTCGAAAAGTAGGCGCCGTCCTTCTCGTCCCAGAAGTACTTGTCCTGCGTCGACTGCAGGCGCGCCGCCAGGGCCAGCCACCGGGGCTCGAACGAAGCCTCGTACAGATCGAGGAAGCCCTGCACGAGGAAGGCGTAGTCCTCGAGCAAGCCATCGACGTCGGCCTGCCCGGCGCGATAGCGTCGTGTGACCGTTGCCGACGCGGCGTCGAACATCCTGGTTTCGATCAGGGCTGCTGCCGCGGTCGCCGCCTTGACGTACTGCTCGTCGCCGAACACCTGACCGGCGCGTGCCAGCGCCGAAATCATCATGCCGTTCCAGGCGGCGATGATCTTGTCGTCTCGCGACGGCCGCGGCCGCTGGCTCCGTGCGGTCAGCATGCTGACGCGCGCTCTTTCGACGATAGACGCGACCTCGCGCTCGGATCGCGCAAACCGCCGAGCGGTGTCGGCGACGCTGTGTCCGCCGGCCAGCGCGTTCCTGCCAGCCATCTCTTCGGGCGCGCCCGGTACCGCTGATGCAGCCACGTTGCCATCGCTGGTCAGGTTGAAGTGATAGGCGACCAGCGGTGCCACGTCACGGCCGACGGCCTTCTCCATCTCCGCCATGGTCCAGAGATAGAATGCGCCCTCACTCAGGCGTCGATCGGTCACGCTGACGGCGCTGTCGGCGTCTTCGGCGGAATAGAAACCGCCAGAAGGGCTCTGAAGGTCGCGCAGCACGTACGCCAGTGTCTGGCGCGCAATCTCCCCAAGCGCCGGATCCCTGGTCAGCTGAAACGCTTCGGTGTATGCCGTCGCCAGCTGTGCCTGGTCGTAGAGCATCTTCTCGAAATGAGGCACACGCCACGCCGCGTCCACCGTGTAGCGATGGAAGCCCCCGGCCAGCTGGTCGCGGATGCCGCCGTCAGCCATGGCCCGAAGCGTCGCGAGGGTCATCTCCAGCGCTCGCTGATTGCCCGTGCGTGCGTGATAGCGCATGAGGAACGTCAGCACCACTGGACGCGGAAACTTCGGCGACCCCCCGAAGCCACCGTTGGTGGCGTCAAAGGAACGACCGATATTCTCGAACGTCTCGTCGATCACCTTGGCATCGTCTCCGGCATCCACCGGACGCGGGATGACCGCCTGGGCCCCGACGGTGCCTGAACCTTCCGCTGCAGCACGAAGGATCGCGTCGCGGTCGTCACGCCACTTGTCGGCGATGCGCTGCAGCAGGGGGGCAAATCCTTCGTCGCGTCCGCGTGTGTCTGGCGGGAGGTAGGTGGCGCCGTAGAACGGCTTGAGATCGGGGGCGAGGAACAGCGACATCGGCCACCCGCCGCCGCTGACACTGGTCACGTACGCCAGATAGACGCGGTCGACATCGGGGCGCTCTTCGCGATCAACCTTGATCGAGATGAAGTACTTGTTCATCACCGCCGCGATGGACGGGTTCGAGAACGACTCCGCCTCCATCACATGGCACCAATGGCATGTCGAGTATCCAATCGACAGGAAGATCGGCTTGTTCTCCCGTCGGGCACGCTCGAATGCTTCAGGTCCCCATGGATACCAGTCCACCGGGTTGTGCGCATGCAACTGGAGATACGGGCTCTTTTCGTCGACGAGCCTGTTCGTGTACGTGGTGACACCGTTGACGACGTCGGTCCGCAGCCCAGGCGTCGTTGGTGTCGCAGCCAGCTCTTGCGGTGCGCGCCGGCATCCCGACAGGCAGGTCACCAGCAGGACCAGGCCGGCAATCAGGGAAGAGCGAATCAGACCAGTCATGCTGTGGCGTCCCACGCCTTCTGCAGCGCTTCGGCAAACGCCTCCACGGGCTGAGCGCCTGAGACCGCATAGCGACCGGCCATGACGAAAAAGGGGACGCCGCGTGCGCCGAGGGTCGTCGCCTCCTGATGGTCAGCCGTCACGGCGTCGCGGTACTCGTTGCCCTCGAGCATCCGACGAACCTCGTCGGCGTCGAGGCCGACGTCGGCGGCGAAGTCGACCAGAGCATCCACGCTGAAGAGCGACCGTTGCTCGGTGAAGTAGGCCCGGAAGAGGCGCTCGACGACCGCGTCCTGCTTCCCGAGCGTATGCGCGTAGTGAACGAGTCGATGCGCATCAACGGTGTTGCCGGTCGAACCTGAGGACAGGTCGTAGTCGAGCCCGTCCTCGGCAGCCAGCCGTTCCATCCGGTCGTCCATCGTGACCACCTGTTCGTGTGACAGGTGATACTTCTCCATCAGCATCTCTCGACGTGGGATGGTGCTGCCGGGCGGCATGTCAGGGTGCAGCTGGAACGAGTGGTGAACCACGGTGACGTCTTCTCGGTGAGTGAAATCAGCCAATGCCCGCTCGAGTCGCCGCTTCCCGATGTAACACCACGGGCAGACCAGGTCTGACCACACGTCGATTCGCATGTCGAAGCCTCGCCTAAGCTTAACCGGCTCCCGTCGATTTGGCCGTCCCGCCCTACAATGGCCTACCGTTCAGAGGAGGTGTGTGTGGCAGCGATCGACCCCCGCCGTGTGACCACGGCCCTCGAGCTTCCCGGGCTGCGTATCGTTTCCAGTGCCGGTGTGGTGCGGGGCATCGTCGTGCGGTCCCGCAGCATCGTGGGCAGCATCGGAGCGTCGCTGCAGACGCTGGTGGGTGGCAACATCACCCTGTACACCCAGTTGTGCGAACGTGCTCGCGTATGGCACGGCTGTGGTTGTGGAACCCGTGGCAGATCGACCGTAGGTCACAGCCGCCATGGGGTTCTATGAGCGGCGGGTGTTCCCGTGGCTGAATGACGCGCTCGGAGGCGTGCGGGTCCTTCGGGAACTGCGCCGGGAAACGCTCGCCTCAGTCTCGGGCCGAGTGGTCGAGATCGGATTCGGAAGCGGCGCCAATCTGCCGTACTACCCGGTGACCGTGACCAGCGTAACCGGGCTGGAGCCCAACAACGGCATGACCGATCGCGCCAGGCGACGAACGCAGACGTCCCCCATTGCGGTTGAACTCCGCCAGGGGGTGGCCGAGGACCTGCCCTTTGCCGACAGCCTGTTCGATGCCGCCGTCACGACGCTGACGTTGTGCAGCGTCTTCGACCCACAGCGAGCCCTGCGCGAACTGCATCGAGTGGTTCGTGCCGAGGGCTCGTTGTATGTGATCGAGCACGGACTTGCGATGGATCCGGGCGTCGCCCGTTGGCAGCAGCGATTGAACGGTGTGGAACGGATTGTGGCCTGCGGCTGCAACCTGAACCGCCCGGTCGTCGATCTGGTCACGGAGGCGGGCTTCCGCTTCGAGACGGTCAGGGCGTTCTTTGCACCCGGGGTCCCACGCACGCACGGGTGGTTCACCGCCGGGCGAGCGATCCGGATTCGGTAGAACCTGCCTGGTCACGCACCTGAAATACCAGGATGTCGGATGCGAGCGTCACGGTCATCGGTTCGAGCGACGCCCTCGCCGTGGCAGCCGTCGTGCGCCCGGCGCGGTAGGTCCCGGTCAAGAGGTGGTCGAGCTGATCGACTGGGAGCAGCACGCGCTCCCGGTGTTCGGAGCGAGACACCAGGGCGAAATAGGGGGCGTGCTCTTCGGCAAGCCGCTCGGCGCGCGGATGCTCGATGCGCTGGCCAAAGACTGCTTCTCTCAACTCGATGAGGTCGTCGGCCGCCGGAACGATGACCACGAGAGGCCGGTCGGGTGCGAGCACGCGGGCACACTCCTCCGGGTTTCGTCGCGCGTGGACCGACAGCACGACGCTGACGCTTGCGTCGCGTATGGGGAGACGGCGGTCAGCGTTAGCGACCACCCAGGTACCAGCTGGAAACGCGCGTGCCGCGCGCGCCACAGCAGAAGCCGCCAGATCAATGCCCACCGTGCACGATGCCGTGCGTTCGCCCAGCCGCCCCAGCAGGTCACCGCTGGCGCACCCGAGTTCGAGAACCACCGGCGAGCGTCCCAGTGCCAGCCCGGCGATCAGATCAATGGCCATCTCCCGCAGCCCGACGCCGACGCCAGCCGCGATCAGGTGCTGCCGCGCTTCGATTGCCGCAGGTGAATCGCCTGCATGCGCCGACCGACGGTCCTGAGGTTGCAGCAGGTTGACGTATCCGGAGCGCGCGATGTCGAAGGAATGTCCGGCCGGACACGCCCATGTCTGACTCGTGCGTTCGAGCGGCTGGCCGCACGCGCGAACCGAACAGGCCAGGGGAGGGGAGCAGGAAGCGTGGGGCGGAGGCAATGGGGTGACGTCAATTCTCGTTGATCCCTGGTCCACACAGGACTCCCAGCCGGTGGTATAGTTCCGGCCGCTCCAGCTTCTTTGGTTCGGACGGCTGGAAGGAGGCTTTGAATGCAGCGGCACATGGCATACACCGTCGTCGGGATTGCCCTCGGACTCGGTGCGTGGTCGGGCGGCGTCGCGGCGCAGCAGGCGCCTGCGGGCCGAGCCGGCGGGCCGGCGGCGGCCGCCGCGGACGCGGTGACACGCCCGGCTCTGCTCTACAAAGAGGAGTGGAAGCAGCCCCCGTACACCGGGACGCTCAACGACGCCAATCGTGTGGTGACGCAGGACGCCGTGACCAACCCGCGCCTGGAAGTGAAGGTCTACGGCACCGCGGCCAAAGAGATTGGCGTCTACAACCACGAGGGGCGCTTTGACCTGTGGACGGGCATGGCCACGTCCCCCGTGGCGATCACGCTGCGCGACAAGGCCAACGTCGTCGATCTGACTGGCCTGGCGCGCCTGCGCGCGCTCGTGCGCACGCAGGCGCTGCACACGCTGCACCCAATCGTGAAGCTGCCGGACGGAACGATGATCGCTGGCACCCGCGGGATTGACACCGAGGGGAACTTTCTCTCTGCTGAAGTGGCGTTCACGGGACAGCGCTGGTTCAAGGTCGATCCCGCCAAGGTGGTGACCACAGTCGAGGTCAAGGATCCAAACCTGAGTCGCGTTGATGAGGTGGGCTTCGTTGATCTTGCGCCGAGCGGTGGCCATGGCAACGCTGGCTGGGCCAACGTCTCGACCTTCGAGCTCTACGCTAAGCCGGTGCCCCGGTAGCCAGCCGTCGCCCTTCCCGTCAGCGTGCCGTGCGGATACCGCTCGGCACGCCCTTTACCGGGATCGCCCCGTCGCGCTCGAGGGTACGGCCGTCAAACCTGAAGATCTGTAGTTCCTGCTCTCCACACTGCACCACGAGCACCGTGCTCACGCGGTTCCACGCGATCCCTTCGCACCAGTGGCCGATTCGCGCAGTGGCTACCGGTGTCAGGGTCGTACCCTGCCGGCCAAACACCGTCAGGATGCCGAAGTCGTTGAAGAGCGGCGAGGTCGGTGGGGAATTCGAGCCGTTCATCGAGGCGGCCGCAAGGAACCGTCCATCCGGCGAGAACGCAATGCCCTCTGGCAGGGGTGGCACCGACACCGAACTGGCCACGCGCGGAAACCGCCCAGTGAGGTCGATGACGCTCAAGGTGTCTGCGCCGCCCACCAACCCGTTGCCGACGTTGGAGACCACCGCAACGCTCGCATCCGGAGACATCACCATCGGGTAGGGCTTCAGATTGGCGGAGATGTCCTGGCCGCCATAGGTCACCGTTGTCCCCGCAACCGAGAGAACCGACACCTTGTGATCGTTGTAGCGGGTCACGAGCGCCGTCCGGCCGTCTGGCGTAAAGGCCGGCGTTGACGGGTCGCAATCGTTGTCGCAGATGTGGACCTTGCCCACCTGCGTGACGGTCTTGCCCGAAATCGAGAAGACGGCGACACCGCCATCGCTTCGAGTGCCGAGCAGCGCCAGGGTACCCGCTTGATTGATCGTGACGCCTCCGGCACGACCTCCCGCATGCAACGTGGCGATGACAATTGGAGGAGTCGCCCGCAGATCGATGACGCTCAAGACGTCGTTCGGGACACTGCGACCCGGCGTCGTCGGATCGACGCGGGTGGACGAGGCCACAAGCGCCAGGGATTCGTCGGGTGTCAGTGCGACGGCCTGTGGCGGACCTGTGACGCCTCCGGGGGCGTCGATCTCGGCGATCACGCGCGGGGGGTAGACGCCGAGGTCGACAATGGTGACGGTGTCAGGCGGCGGGTTCGCAATCTGCGTAATCACGCCATTGATGAGCGCCTGCTTGCGATCGTTGGACGACACCGCGATCTGCGCGTCGGTCACCGACAGAGACGCCAGGACAAGGAGTGTGCACGCGAAAGCGGATGTCTTCATCGTGTCTCTCGCCGGGTCCTGCGGATCCGGCCTACATGCCACCCTGCACGGACGTACGGAGGCCGGGTCCGCAGGACTCGGCGTTCACGCCGCACGCAAGCGCAATCGATGCAGGCTCGCGTCCAGAGACGACCGTGGTGTTCACCAGAATGCGCTGGCCATCCCGACTGAGGTCGAAGGCATGGTAGGCGCCGTACGGGAAGGTGATTTCAAACAGCGACCTGGCGCTGGTGGCTGTGACCGTGCCGTCGGCGATGCGCAGGGACACGGCGGTGAGTCGCCGCTCGTCGTCGATGTAGACGAGTTCATTCGGCTGACGCCAACGGGTCTGTGTCCCAATGTCCGGGGAGACTTGCCACGAGGGCCCAGGGCCGGGGAACGGCGTGACGAAGACCTCCGGTGCACCCGACTCGGTGCTGCTGAAGGCGACGAAGCGACCGTCCGGTGAGAAGGCTGCCCAGTTTTCCGACGCGGCGGTGCGCCGGAAGGGATACGCCGGCTGTCCGCCAGTCATGGGCAGCACCCAGATGTCGTTGCTTGTCCGCGCGCCGCTCGTGACATACAGAAGGAACCTGCCATCCGGCGACAGGCTTACCGGCCAGCGGGCTTCATCGTCAGCGCCGATCGGGCGCCTCAGTCCATCGGCGATGATTGGCATGTCGAAGAGCGCCAGCGAGTCGCGGCTGAATGCGTTGACGATCGCCCGTCGGCTGTCGCTCGACCAGACCATCCAGTTCTCGTCCGACGGTGACGAGGTGAGCCTCGTCGCGCTTCCGCCAGCCACTCGGTAGACCCAGATATCGCGCGTCCCCACGGTCTGGTCACTGACCGCCGAGGCAATCTGAGAGCCGTCTGGCGACAACTCGATGTTGCCGTGGTCGCCGAGGGGCCCGACGGTCCCGAGGTTCTTGCCCGTTCGATCGAACCAGGTCATGTGCGAGAGCATCAGCGGTGGGCGCTGCTGGGCATGCAGCAGCGTAAGTCCCGCGAAGACGACGGTGGCGATGACCACTGAGATGCGCACGGCGGAATGATACCCGCGGAAGCAGTGTGAGGCCGAGGGTAAGATGCTGGGAGTGGAAGACTACGAACTGTACGCGGCGATCGGCGAAGACGGGTTCCGCCGACTGGTGGCCGCGTTTTACCGGCAGGTGCCGACCGATTCGATACTTGGGCCGATGTACCCGCCGCACGACCTGGCCGGTGCGGAGGAGCGCCTGCGGGATTTTCTCGTCGGGCGATTCGGGGGGCCGCCACGCTATATGGAGCAACGTGGACATCCCCGACTGCGGATGCGCCACATGCCCTTTGCGGTGACGCCAATGGCACGCGATCGGTGGCTGCAGCTCATGCACCGCGCGCTTGACGAAGCGGCGCTTCAGGCCGACGCGGATGCGCTGTTGCGGGAGTTCTTCGATGGCGTGGCCAATATGCTGATCAATCAGCCGGGTTGAGTCGGCGGGTCCTGCGGACCCGCCCTACCTACGTAGGCCGGGTCGGAGCGACCCGGCGCGTGCCGGAACGCGCGCTTATCGTGACGCGGCGGGCGGCATGGCCGCGTCACCGGCCCAATACCAGCCGCGTGTGCGAACCTTGTAGCCGCGGCCGCGCACCCGGAGCTCCAGGGAGCGCCATCCAGGTTCGGTGGACGCTTCAAAGGCCAGCACGTGCTGGTGCCGCAGTTCCTCGATGACGGTGGTCGCCTGCGCGACCAGCGACGTCATGTCGGTGGCCACGAAGTACATCCCGCCCGTCGCAGAAGCAAGTTCGGCCAGCGGCGGCTGATGCGTCCCGGCGTCCTTGACCTGCGGCGCCGACGGACTCAGCGCGAACACATACACGGGCACGTCGAGTGCGCTCGTGATCGTCGCGACCTCTGCCGGTGTCACGGTGCTGGCGGTGTCGTTCCCGTCGGTAAAGACGACGATGGCGCGACGGCTCTCGCTCTTCTCGTGAATCTTCCCGGCGACGCCGGTGATGGCATCCCAGAGCGAGGTCGATCCCCACGTCTGGAGATAGACCAGCGAGTCCTTGACCTTGGCGAGATCGCCCGTGAAGGGCTGCAGGGTCAGCACACGCGTGTCGAAACTGTAGAGCGCTGCCTCGTCACGTCCGGCCTTGAGGCTGTCGAGAATCAGCCCGGAGACCACCCGCGCCAGGGCGAACGAGTCGTTGAGGCGCATGCTTCCGCTGCCATCAACCAGGAGCGCGATGTTCGCCGGCGCATCGCCTTCGGAGTGGACTTCGAGGACGGGGGTCGGCCGGCCGTTCTCGAGGATCTGGAAGTCCGTCGTTCCCAGCGACGAAACAAACCGTCCGCGCCGGTCGCGTACCACAGCGGCCAGCGAGACCAGGTTCACCTGTGACCGGAAGACCGGAAGGCTGGCAGGGTCCTGGGCACCGGCTGCCTGCGGAAGCAGCAGGGCCACGAGCAGGACGCCGAACAGGCCGCGGAAGGGTGGCATTGGAGAAGGACGCCTGCTCTGATGTCGGTTCCAGGCCGGTTCACCTTTAGCTCGCCCCGGACGTTGCACGGTCCAGCCCCAGAAGGTAGCATCGGAACGCGTGGATTCCCTCACAGAAACTGTGGCCACCGGGTTCATTCGCCGTTTCGACGCCTTCCTCGAACAGGCGCAGACCCTGGCGGCGACGATGACCGATGCGGAGTTCTGGACGCGGCCGTATCCGTACGGCAACAGCGCCGGGCACCTCCTGCTGCACGTCACCGGCAACCTGAACTACTACGTCGGCACCCAGATTGCCGGCACGGGCTATGTGCGCCACCGGGACCTGGAGTTCACCGACCCGGCCCGGCGCCCCAAGGCTGATGTGCTGCGCGACCTGACCGCGGCCGTGGACATGGTCAAGGCCGCCATTGCTGCGCAGTCAGCCGCCGACTGGAGCCTGCCGTACGAGGCGAAGGGCAGCGACGATCCCGATCGCTTCTCGATCGTCCTCCGGTGCACGCACCACTTTCACCACCACCTTGGCCAGATGGTCTACCTGGCGAAAGAACACGCCGTTCGACGAGGGCAGTGATGACCACAGCGCGCCGGTGGCTATTGGCGGTCCTCGGCGCGTGCGTCGCCGTGGGCGTTGTCTGGGCGCAGGGCTCCGGCCGCGATGCCAACCGGGCCTGGATCACCGTGTTGTCGACGACCGACCTGCACGGGAATCTCCTGCCGGTGGACTACTACACCGATCAGCCCGATGCGCGAGGTCTCGCGAAGATCGCGACGCTGGTCCGTCAGGCCCGCGCAGAGAATCCCACTGGAACACTTCTGGTCGATTCCGGCGATGTGATTCAGGGCTCGCCCCTCCAGTACCTTCACAACACCCGCAACAACACCCCGCCGGACGCGATGATGCGGGCGATGAGCGCGCTCGGCTACGACGCGATGACGGTGGGCAACCACGAGTACAACTTCGGACTGAAGGTTCTGGAAAAGGCCAGAAGCGAGGCGACGTTCCCGTGGTTGTCTGCCAATACCTATCGCGCTGGCACCGACGACACCTACCATCGCCCCTACATCGTGAAGGACATCGGCGGCGTGCGCGTCGCCGTGCTTGGTCTCACGACCGCCGGCGTGCCGTTCTGGGAGAACGTCCCGAATTATCAGGGCCTCGAGTTTCGCGAGCCGCTGCTCGAGGCACGGAAGTGGGTGAGTCTCCTGCGCACGCAGGAGCGGGCAGACCTCGTGGTCATCACGATGCACATGGGCCTTGAAGAGGACCTGCGCACCGGTGTGACGACGCCAGGACAGGTCCGGTTCGAGAATGAAGCCCTCGCCATCGCCCGCCAGGTGCCCGGCGTTGATCTGATCCTGATGGGGCATACCCATCGGGACATCCCGAGCGTCACGGTCAACGGCGTGCTGCTGGCGCAGGCGAACCTCTGGGGCAGACACCTGGCCAGGGCTGACGTTTACCTCGAACGTGGCAGCGACAACGTGTGGCGCGTCTCGGCGAAGCAGTCGCGGACCATTCCAGTGCAGGCAGACACCCGGGTGGATCCCGAGATCGCCGCCATTGCAGAGCCCTACGATCGCGAGGCCAGAGCGTGGCTGTCTCGACCGATCGGTGAGTCGGGTCAGGAACTGACGGCTCTCGAGGCCAGGGTCGGCGACACGGCTTTGATTGACCTGGTGCAGCGCGTGCAGCTCGAAAGCGGTCAGGCGGACGTCTCGATGGCCGCCGTGTTCAACCGGCAGGCGCGCATCCCGAAGGGCCGTGTGTCGGTTCGCGACATCGCTGGTCTCTACATCTACGACAACACGCTGGTCGTGCTCGAAGTGACCGGGGCACAGCTGCTGGCGGCGCTGGAACACTCCGCGCGGTTCTTCAGGGAATACGTGCCGGGCCGGAGCCCATCAGAGCTCGTTGACGACCGCATCCCTGACTACAACTTCGATCAGGCCGAGGGCGTGACCTACGACATCGACATCACCCGGCCGTTGGGGCAGCGCATCCGCAACCTTCGCTTCAAGGGTCAGCCGGTGACCCCTGCGCAGACGTTCCGCCTGGCCACCAACAACTATCGGGTGAGCGGCGGCGGCGGGTACGACATGTACAAGGACGCAAAGGTCTTGCTGCGCTCCTCGCAGGAAATCCGCGAGATGATCATTGACTGGGTCGAAAAGGGCGGGCAGATTCCGACTGCTCCCACCAACAACTGGCGCATTGTCACCGGCGCGAACTGATGTGATCAGCAGGCTGTCGTCTCACGTCAGGTGGGCGTCGGCGGTGCTGCTGTCTGGAAGCCTTGTCATGCCGCACATCGCCACGGCGCTCGAGGCGCCAGTTCGGCCGTATCGCCTGATTGCCTGTTATCCGCACGATGCCAGGGCGTTCACACAGGGATTGCTCGTCCGCGACGGCCAGCTGTACGAGAGCACGGGCCTGAACGGCCGCTCGAGCCTGCGCCGCGTGCGTCTCGAGACGGGCGAAGTTCTGCAGAAGCGCGATGTGGCGCGCCGCTACTTTGCGGAGGGTCTGACTGAACACGGCGGTGAGCTGTTCCAGCTGACCTGGGAATCGGGTCTCGCCTTCGTCTATGACCGGCAGACGTTCGACCTTCGTCGCACGATGAGGTACCGAGGCGAAGGCTGGGGGCTGACAACCGATGGCACACGTCTGATCCTGAGCGACGGCTCGGACACCCTGCGTTTCCTGGATCCGTCAACCTTCGAGGTCACCGGCCGGCTCAGAGTCGAAGACGACGGGAAGGGGGTTGAGCGGCTGAACGAACTGGAGTTCGTTCGGGGGTTTGTGCTCGCCAATGTCTGGCTCACGGACCGCATCGCAATCATCGAACCCGAAAGCGGCAAGGTGGCCGGGTGGCTCGATCTCGCGGGACTCGGTCCTCCCTCGTCGGCCATCACCAACGCCGTGCTCAACGGCATTGCCTACGACGCCGGCCGGGACCGACTGTTTGTCACCGGCAAGCTGTGGCCGACGCTGTATGAGATCGAGGTCCTGTGGGAAGATAGCCGGACGTACAGGCCCCGCGAACCTTCCGAGAGCGGGCCGGAAAGAGGATGTCCATGAAGCGCTTTGTTCTGACGGGCGTAGTACTCACCCTCGCGCTCTGTTCGCTCACGATGTCGGCGCAGCAGGGTGCGGCGCCCGCTCCGGCGGCTCCGAGCGCGCCATTTGTGCCCGTCACCGACCGCATGCTCCAGAATCCGGATCCTGGAGACTGGCTGATGTGGAGGCGGACCCTCAACACCTGGGGCTACAGCCCGCTCAACCAGGTGAACCGTAACAACGTGAGGCAGCTCTCGCTGGTCTGGGCCCGCGGCCTGTCACCCGGTATCCAGGAAGGTACGCCGCTCGTATACCGGGGGACGATGTACTTCCCGAACCCGTCTGACGTCGTGCAGGCGTTTGATGCCGCAACGGGCGACCTGAAATGGGAGTATCGCCGGAAACTGCCCGAGGATCTCGGGAAGTACTTTCCAGTGCCGTCGATCAACCGGAACCTGGCGATCTACGACGATCTGATCATCGACACGAGCGCAGACGATTTCGCCTACGCACTCAAGGCGACGACCGGAGAGCTGGCGTGGGAGACCAAGATCCTCGACTACTCGAAGGGCGCGCAGCAGACGTCGGGTCCGATCATCGTCAACGGCAAAGTGATCTCGGGACGTGGGTGCGAGCCGGAAGGTGGTCCCGAAGCCTGTGTCGTCACCGCGCATGACGCGAAGACCGGCAGAGAGCTGTGGCGTCTGCACACGATCCCCAGGCCGGGCGAACCAGGGGGGGATTCGTGGGGCGACATTCCGTACGAGGAACGCCGGCATGTCGGGACCTGGATGGTGCCGAGCTATGACCCGGAACTGAACCTGATCTTCATCGGCACGTCAGTGACCTCACCCGCGCCGAAGTATCTGCTGGGCGGGAACAACAACACGCACCTCTATCACAACTGCACGCTGGCCATCGATCCGGACACCGGCAAGGTGGTGTGGTACTACCAGCATCTGGTCGATCACTGGGACCTTGATCATCCCTTCGAGCGCCTGATCGTCGAAACCGCCGTGTCGCCGAACCCGGCAGCGGTGCGATGGATCAATCCACGGCTGCGCGCTGGCGAGCGCCGCAAGGTGATCACTGGCGTCCCCGGCAAGACCGGCGTGGTGTACACGCTCGACGCCAAGACCGGCGAGTTCCTGTGGGCGACGCCCACCATCCTCCAGACGGTCATCAGCAGCATCGATGGCGCGACCGGGAAGGTATCGGTGAACCCGGAGATGCTGTTCACCAAGCGCGGCGACCAGCGGTTCGTGTGCCCCAACGCCAACGGCGGCAAGGACTGGCAGACCGGCGCCTACAGCCCGTTGACCAATACGATGTTCATGCCGCTCCAGAACACCTGTGCCGAGATGACCGCCGCCCTCGACAAGCCGACGCTTGAATCGCTCTACGGCATCAACTCGAAGCCGACCATTGCGACCGGGACGGACAAGGTTGGAACCGTGTACGCGATCAACGTCCAGACCGGCGCCACGACGTGGAAGTTCGAGCAGCGCGCCGGTACGTCGTCGGTGATGGCAACCGCTGGCGGGCTGGTGTTCTTCGGCGACGTCAACGGCCGCTTCCGCGCCCTCGATCAGAACACGGGCCGCGTGCTGTGGGAGGTCAACCTGGGCTCCCAGGTGACCGGTTTCCCTGCCACCTACAGCGTCAACGGGCGGCAGTTCATCGCCGTCAGTACGGGCGCTTCGCTGGCGACCGGCGGCACCAGCCGGCTGACGCCGGAATTGCGAACCGGGAACTCGAACAATCTGTTCGTGTTCGCCCTGCCGAACTGATGGAGTGCAGAGCGTGAAGAATCGATACGTTCTGATCTGCGCCGGCCTCCTGGCGCTTGTGAGTGTCGCGCGCGCTCAGGACGCGGGCCCGCGCACAGTGTGGGACGGCGTCTACTCGGACGGGCAGGCTGAGCGTGGTGCGAAGCTGTACAGCGACCAGTGCGCCTCGTGTCACGGCGCCGAGATGAAGGCCGGTGCGGGCGCCCCGAGCCTGGCTGGTCCCGAGTTCACGTTTGGCTGGGACAAGAAATCCCTCGGCGGCCTGTTCGAGTTCATCCAGCAGAACATGCCGCCGGGACAGGCAGGCAGCCTCAAGGACCAGGATTATGTCGACATCGTCGCAGCTATCCTGAAGCGCAATGCCATGCCGCCTTCCGCATCCTCGTCGCTCGGCACCAGCAGGGCCGATCTGGACAAGGTGACCTTCATCGGGGACAAGCCATGAATCGTACGGTGATCTTCATCGCCGCCGGCCTGGCGGCAGTAGCCCTGGTTGTCGTGCTGGTGCTTCAGCGCCCCGGTCCCGCCGTGGAATCAGACGTATCGACCAGCGTGCCGCCTGAAGCCACGGTGACCACGCCGGAGCCCCAGCCCTCGACCAGCGCTGCTGCGCCCTCGACGCCGAGAACGCCGCGGCGGCCGACGACCGACGCGCCGGCAGCGCCCGAGCCGGCAGCGCCGGTGGCCGAGGCACCAGCGGAGCCGGCAGCCGATGTGGCGACGCTCCGCATCGACAGCGACGTCCCCGGAGCCCAGGTGTTCCTCGACCGCCAGTTCGTCGGCGCAGCGCCGGTCACGGCTGAGAACATCAAGCCGGGCAGTCACCAGTTGAACGTGTCGGCCGAAGGGTTCGAGGGCATCGCGCAGACCATCGACGTCAGCCCCGGGCCTCGCGACATCACCGTTCGGTTCAGGGAAGTGCGCCTCAACGCGAAGATTGCCGTCATCCACAAGCACCGCATTGGCTCGTGCAAGGGTGAACTCGTCGCGACGCCGCAGGGTATCCGGTACGACACGACGGACAAAGACGACGCCTTCACCGCGACGCTGGCAGATCTCGAAGCGTTCCAGGTGGAGTATCTGGACAAGACCCTGAAGGTCAAAGTCCGGCGGGGCAAGCAGTTCAACTTCTCGGACCCCGAGGGTAACGCCGACAGGCTGTTCGTCTTCCACCGCGACGTCGACAAGGCCCGGACTCGTATCAGCAAGGGCGACACGCCCGCTGGACAGTAGACAGTCGGCAGTCGGAAGACGGCACGTAGGGCGCACCTTCAGGTGCGCCACCTCACACATCATGGCCGAGCTCATCTCTCCGCAAGTCGCGGCCTATCTCGAGTCCCTCGTTCCCGAGCGCCCGTCAGAACTGCTCGCCATGGAGGCGTACGCGCGCGAGCATAAGTTTCCGATCATCGGGCCGGCGTGTGGACACCTCTGCTATCAGCTGGCACGCATGACCGGGGCGAGACGGATCTTCGAGCTTGGGTCTGGCTTCGGCTACTCGACAGCGTTCTTTGCGAAGGCGGTCATCGAGAACGGCGGTGGCACCGTGCACCACGTCGTCTGGGACGACGACCTTTCGACACGCGCCCGGGGACACTTGCGCGCCCTGCAGCTGGACCAGGCCGTCGAATTTCACATCGGCGAGGCGGTTGAGCGCCTGAAGGGCACCGACGGTCCCTTTGACATCATCTTCAACGACATCGACAAGCGCGGCTATCCTGCGTCACTGTCGGTTATCGCGCAGAAGCTGCGGCCGGGCGGGGTCCTCATCATCGACAACATGCTCTGGAGCGGCAGGATTTTCGACCCCGCGGATACCTCACCCGACACCGAAGGTGTTCGCCAGTTCACGGCGCAGCTTCGACAGGACCCGCGCTGGATCTCGTCGCTGGTACCGATTCGCGACGGCATGATTGTCGCCTTCAGGCAGTAGAGAGCATCAGAGCCCTGCCCGCGTCTGCGGATCGAGCCTCGGCGGCCGTGAGCCACGTCTAGGCATGCCCGGTTCCAACACTTTGTAGGCCAGCTCGACCCCGCTGGCGGCGTGTCTGAGCAGCAGCCCGCCGCGGCTCATGTCCCCGCGACCAATGAAGTCAGACGGGAAGTGCAGCCGGTTTCCCAGTTGGCCAGCGAGCACGTCGACGTACTTGCCCGTGGCGACGCTGCCCAGCAGGACGACGGGTCCCAGGGCGTGTTGTCCTGCAAGGGTGGTGAGGTCTCTTTCCAGGGGTTGCCGATAGCGCACGTCATCCGAGGCGATATCAATGCCGGCAAACTCGCGGAGCAGATCCGGACTGACCAGCGTGTCTGGCGGCAGAAGGCCGCGCGTCGGGGTGATGACGAGGGTTGTTCCTGAGTCGCGGGCGAACCTCCGGGCATACGTGAGCTTGCCGCGGAAGTAGAGCCCGCTCATGAAACTGAACGCCTCACCGAGGCTCAGTGAGCCGGCGCGCAGGCGCTGAGCGACCGGGAGCGTCGAGTCCGGTGTGAGGATGATTGAGGCGCGACGCCCGCCGCAGTAGGCCGGCGAGAGGAGGAAGACCGTGGTCATGGCCTGTCCGTCGCCGGCACCCCGCCGCGTGTCTAGCTCTTGCCCTGCGCCATCGCCGACAGGAACTCGTTGTTGTTCTTCGTCTTGCCCATCTTTGACAGGAGCAGTTCCATCGCCTCGGTCGGCGACAGAGGCGTGAGCACCTTGCGCAGCACCCACACGCGGCTGAGCTCGTCTTTCGGCAGCAGCAGTTCTTCTTTTCGCGTACCGCTCTTCTGGATGTCGATGGCGGGGAAGACGCGACGATCGGCGAGCTTCCGGTCGAGGTGAATTTCCGAGTTACCGGTGCCCTTGAATTCCTCGAAGATCACTTCGTCCATGCGCGAGCCGGTGTCGACGAGCGCGGTCGCGATGATCGTGATCGAGCCACCCTCTTCGATGTTGCGCGCGGCGCCGAAGAAGCGCTTGGGCCGCTGGAGCGCGTTGCTGTCCACACCGCCAGAGAGTACCTTGCCGGAGGCGGGGACAATCGTGTTGTAGGCGCGCGCCAGACGCGTGATCGAATCGAGCAGGATGACCACGTCCTTCTTGTGCTCAACGAGGCGTTTGGCCTTCTCAATCACCATCTCGGCGACCTGGACGTGACGCTGTGCGGGTTCGTCGAAGGTCGAAGAGATGACCTCGCCGCGCACCGAGCGCTGCATGTCGGTGACTTCTTCCGGCCGCTCGTCGATGAGCAGCACGATCAGGTAGACCTCAGGATGGTTCTTGGTGATGCTGTTCGCGATGCTCTGCAGGAGCATCGTCTTGCCGGTGCGTGGCGGTGCCACGATCAGACCGCGCTGACCCTTGCCGAGCGGCGTGAGCAGGTCCATGACACGGCCCGACAGGTTGTCGGGGTCGGTTTCGAGGGCGATCTTTTCCTGCGGATAGAGCGCCGTGAGGTTCTCGAAGAAAATCTTTTCCTTCGTCTTCTCTGGCGGTTCGAAGTTGATCGCTTCGACCTTGATCAGGGCGAAGTAGCGCTCGCCGTCTTTCGGCGGACGGATGACGCCCGAGACGGTGTCACCGGTGTGCAGGTCGAACTTGCGAATCTGCGACGGCGATACGTAGATGTCGTCCGGGCCGGGGAGGTAGTTGTAGTCAGGGGCGCGGAGAAACCCGAATCCGTCGGGGAGCGTCTCGAGGACGCCTTCGGAGAAGATATTGCCGCTCTTCTCGGCGCGTACGCGCAGGATCTCGAAGATGAGCTCCTGTTTCCGCATGCCGGTCGCGCCGGCGATGTCGAGGTCCTTGGCGATCTTGGTCAGCGCGGAGATGTTCATCTCCTTCATCGCCGAGAGTGAGATGGCCTGTGCCGGAGCCGCCGGCTGTCGCTCACCCTGCGGCGGCTTCTCGCCCTGCGGTGGCTTATCACCTTGCGGTGGCTTATCACCTTGCGGTGGCCGTTCGCCCTGTGGCGGCTTCTCGCTCTGGGGAGGCCTGTCTGCCTGAGGCGCCTTGTCCGCCGGCGCGGCACGCTCGGCCTTCTCGGCGGGCGCGGCTTTCTCAGCCTTCTCGGCCTTCTCCGCCTTTTCCGCGGGAGCCTTTTCGGGGGAGACCTTCTCGGGGGCGGCCGTTGCGGCGGCGGTTCCTACCCCGCCGTTGGCTTTGGGAGTCGGGCGATCAGCGTCCACAGTTCATCCATTCCTTCCCCTGTTGACGCTGAGACCAGCGGCACAGGGCCGTCAAACAACGATTCCAGTTCACGTCCATGCCGAACCTTCTCGGCACGCGACAACTTGTCAGCCTTGGTTCCTACGACTCGACACGGCCTTCCAGTGCTGCTGAGCCATGCCCATGCGTCCAGATCGGATTCCAGGCCAGGGTGCCTCGAATCCACGAGCAGCAACACCCCGATGGCCTTGGTGCCGGTTGTACCGTCAGGGTTTCGCCCGCCTCGGCCCTGGTCGAAGAAGGCGTCGGTCAGCTTGGCAAATTCGATCGCCGCTGCACCTCGGACCTCGGTCCCGCTGGCGCGCCTCGCGTAGCCATACCCCGGAAGATCGACGAGATACATCGGGGGAGACGTGCCACGCCGCACGCGATAGAAATTCGCCAGCCTGGTCTTGCCTGGCTCCGCGCTCGTCCTCGCGATCTTCTGCCGGACGAGGGCATTGATCAGCGTGGACTTGCCGACATTCGAGCGGCCCACCATGGCGAGCTCGGAAAGCCCGTCCCTCGGCAGTCCGGACGCACTGGCGACGCTGGTGATGAACTCGGCCGCGATCTGCACAGTGTCGTTCGGACAGACGCGTCAGGCCGGCCGTCTCAATGCGTGCGCGTGTCTCCGGCGTCGGTCACATCGGCGACGACGGCCTCCGGAGCCAGTCGTGTCGGCAGCGGTCCGGCCAGCGCGATCTTCAGCACTTCGTCCATCGTCGAGACCAGGTGCACGTCGAGTACATCCAGCACGTTCTTCGGGATGTCGGCGAGGTCCTTTTCGTTGTCCCTCGGCATGATGATCGTGGTCACGCCGGCGCGATGCGCCGCCAGCAGCTTTTCCTTCACGCCCCCAATCGGGAGCACCTTGCCGCGCAGGGTGATCTCGCCGGTCATGGCGACGTCGCGACGGATCGGAATCTTCATCAACGCCGACGTGAGGGCCGTGGCCATCGTGATGCCGGCCGACGGACCATCCTTCGGGATGGCGCCCTCTGGCACGTGCACGTGGATGTCCAGCTTGGAGTGGAAGTCCTCGGGCAGGCCGAGATCATTGGCGCGTGAGCGCACGTAGCTCAGTGCCGCCTGCGCGGACTCCTGCATGACGTCGCCGAGCTTCCCGGTGAGCGTCAACTTGCCCTTGCCCGGCATCAGCGTGGCTTCGCTCACCAGCAGCTCGCCGCCGACTTCGGTCCAGGCGAGCCCGGTGGCGATGCCGATCTCGTTCTGCTCTTCAGCCAGCGAGGGTCGGAAGCGCGGCACGCCGAGATACTCGGTCACCCGCTCGCTGGTGATTTCGGCCTTGAAGGTCTTGCCCTCCTGGACGACCTTGCGTGCGACCTTGCGGCAAATCGACGACAGTTCGCGCTCGAGGTTACGGACACCCGCCTCGCGGGTGTAGCGCTGGATGACCGCCTGAATGGCGTCGTCCTGAATGATGATGTTCTCGGCGGTGAGACCGGCGCCCTCAACGGCCTTGGGAGCGAGGAAGCGCTTGGCGATCTCGACCTTCTCGGCTTCGGTGTAGCCAGCCAGCTGCAACACTTCCATGCGGTCGCGCAGCGCCTGCGGGATGGTGTGCAGGACATTGGCCGTGCAGATGAACATGACGTTCGACAGGTCGTACTCGACGTCCAGGTAGTGATCGAGGAAGGCGTTGTTCTGTTCCGGGTCGAGTACTTCCAGCAGCGCCGCCGACGGGTCGCCACGGAAGTCCATCGACATCTTGTCGACTTCGTCGAGCAGGAAGATCGGGTTCTGTGTGCCGGCCTTCTTCATCATCTGGATGATCTGGCCGGGGAACGCACCGATATAGGTGCGACGGTGCCCGCGAATCTCTGCCTCGTCACGCACGCCCCCGAGCGAGAGCCGCACGAACTTGCGGTTCATGGCGCGAGCGATCGACTTGGCGAGCGACGTCTTGCCGACGCCGGGAGGGCCCGAGAGCGTCAGGATAGTGGCCTTCGGCTTCTTGACCAGGGTGCGCACGGCGAGGAACTCGAGGATGCGGTCCTTGATCTTGTCGAGCCCGTAATGGTCTTCGTTCAGCACCGCCTCGGCGTGCTTGAGGTCGCGGTTCTCCCGCGTCTTCTTGTGCCACGGCACCGCGATCAGCCAGTCGAGATAGTTGCGCGAGACGGTGGCCTCGGCCGACATCGGCGGCATGGCTTCCAGGCGCTTGAGCTCCTGGACGGCCTTGTCCTCGACATCTTTCGGCATCTTGGACTGTTCGATCTTCTTCTTCAGATCGTCGATCTCGTTGCCCTTCTCGTCCTTGCGGCCCAGTTCCTTCTGGATCGCCTTCATCTTCTCGTTGAGGTAGTACTCCTTCTGCGCCTTCTCCATCTGCTTCTTC
>JBEBGV010000079.1:0-19618 GCA_040081265.1 Vicinamibacterales bacterium | reverse complement strand
CGCCACGCAGGCGGCCTCGATCGTGGCGCACGAGACGGTGCTCAACCGCATGAACGACACCGCCGGCACGCCCCAGGCGATCCCTGTGGCCGCATGGCCCACCAGCACGTTCTTCACGCCGAAGAAGACGATGTACTTCAACGGCGAGCCGATCGAGATCCTGGCCCAGCCCGCGGCGCATACCGACGGTGACGTGCTGGTGTATTTCCGGAGCTCGGACGTCATCGCGACTGGTGATGCCTACAGCAGCGATCGCTTCCCGCAGTTCGATGCGGCACGCGGCGGCAGCATCAACGGCGCCATCGACAGCCTGAACAGGATCATCGATATCGCGGTCGCCGCCTACAACATGCAGGGCGGCACCCTGATCGTGCCCGGTCATGGCCGCATCACCAACGAAGCCGACATCGTCGAGTATCGCGACGGCGTGACGATCATCCGCGACCGCATCAAGGACATGGTGGGCAAGAAGATGACCCTGGCCCAGGTCAGAGCCGCAAAGCCGGCGCTCGATTACGAGCGGATCTACACCATCCCGGGATGGACCGGCGATCAGTTCATTGAGGCGATCTACAACGAGTTGTCGCGCGCGGCCGCCCCGCCGGCGCGTGGAACGGCGAGGTAACCCATGACGATTCATTCACGCATCCGCCTCAGCGTTCTAGCGCTCACCGTTGTGCTGGGACTGGTGGGCGTCCAGCTCACGGCCCAGAACGCCCCTCCAGTGCAGCGAGTCGATATCTCCGGCGACTGGCAAGTGGTCACGCAGGAAGATACGCCCAACTACGCGCCGGGCCCTGAACTGGGAGACTACGCGGGGCTCCCAATCAACGAGAACTCGCGGCAGAAGGCGATCTCCTGGGACGCGTCGAGCCTCTCGCAGCCGGAACGGCAGACGCAGACACATCCGGCGCAGTACATCGGCAACAACCGTGGACCGGCGCGCATCTCGAAGATCCTCGAGCCTGTCACGCAGCGCCACATCGGTTACGCGCTCGCCGGCGGCTTCGGGCGCGCCGATCGCATCGTCTGGGTTGATGGCCGGCCGCATCCGTCGGAGTACTCCGAGCACACGTGGAGCGGCTACTCCACAGGCGCGTGGGAGGACGGCGTGTTCGTCATCACCACCACGCATCTGAAAACCGGGTTCATCCGGCGCAACGGCGCCTACACCAGCCCGTACGCCAAGATGGTCGAGCACTACTTCCGTACGGGAGACGACATCGCGGTCTTCATCTGGATCGACGATCCGCTGACGCTGGACGAACCAATGGTCAGGACCTACATGCTGCGGTGGAACCCGGCTGGCAACACGCAGGCGGGCGGGGTGTTCGAATCGGTCGATGAACTTGGCGACAAGCCGCTTGGCTGGGTGCCGTTCTTTACCCTCGGCACGCGGCATACCGAATATGCCGATCGGTTCAAGATTCCGTTCGAGGCGACTCTTGGTGGCGCCGAGACGCTCTACCCTGAGTATCAGCTGAAGCTGCAGGAACTGATGAAGCAGCAGCCGACGGCACGCCCGGCGGGGAGATAACGATGAAGCGAGCCATGATTCTCGCGGGCGCGATGGCGCTCGCCGTCGGTTTCGGACAGGCCTACATCCCGGCCCAGGCACAGCAGGCACCCCCACCGGCGGCGCCGCCGCCGACCGCGCAGTCGCAGGCGGGGTTCGACCTCACCGGCGTGTGGGTCTCGATCGTGACCGAGGAGTGGCGGTGGCGGATGGTGACGCCACCCAAGGGAGACTTCGACACGATTCCGATTACCGACGAAGCACGCACCGTCGGCAACACGTGGGATCCAGCGAAGGACACGGCCGATGGCAACGCGTGTCGCGCCTACGGCGCCATCGGCATCATGCGCATCCCCGCGCGCTTCCGTTTCAGCTGGCAGGACCCCAACACGCTGAAGATGGAAGTGGATGCCGGACAGCAGACGCGGCTGTTCCGGTTCGGCGACCTGCAGGCGCCCGCTGGCAGCGGCGACTGGCAGGGCTTCTCTGCCGCAAGGTGGCTGCGCCCCGGTGGCCTGGACCCGGCGGCGGCCCAGGCTCGGGGACGTGGTGCATTCGGCGCCTTCGTGCCGGCGGCGCCCGGGCGCGGCGGGGCGGGCGCGCCAAATGCGGCGCCTCCGGTCCCGCGCGGCGGCACGCTCCTCATCCGGACCACGAACATGAAGTCGGGCTACCTGCGCAAGAACGGGTTGCCCTACAGTGAGAACGCGACGATGACGGAGTACTTCAACACGCACCGGACGCCAGACGGGAACCAGTGGCTGACGGTGACGCAGCTGGTCCGCGATCCGCGCTTCATTCAGGGCGAATACGTGTCGAACTGGCACTACCGCAAGGAGCCCGACGCGGCGAAGTGGCGCCCGACGCCCTGCACCGCGGCGTGAACGTCGAACCATGGAAGGCGACGACCCGCGTCGCCTTCCGCTTCGTCTTCGTCTACATCCTAGTCTACGCGGCCGCCACGCAGATCCTCGGCGGACTGCTCCTCTTCCCCGGCCTTTCCTTCCCCGCCCTGGGCACGCGCTGGCCCATGCGCGACATCACCACGTGGTTTGCAACCCGCGCGTTGCGCCTCGACTCGCCCCTCATCGTCACCGGCAACAGTGGCGACACCGCGTTCTACTGGGCGCAGACGTTCTGGTTACTCCTGCTCGCCGCGTTGATCGCGGCAGTGTGGAGCGAGCTCGACCGGCGGCGTGCCTACCCGACATTGCACGGCTGGTTCCGCGTGTTCGTCCGCTGGGCGGTGGCCGCGCAACTGTTCTATTACGGCATGGCCAAGGTGATTCCGACGCAGTTCCCGGCGCCGTCGCTCGTGACGCTGGTCGAGCACGTCGGCAACCTGTCGCTCGACGACCTGCTGTGGACCTTCATCGGCGCGTCCACGCCGTACCAGATCTTCACCGGCGTCGCCGAGGTTGCTGCCGGCGCCCTGCTGGTCATTCCACAGACAGCCACGCTGGGCGCGATACTCGCGCTCTTCGACATGGTCCAGGTGTTTCTGCTGAACATGACCTACGACTTCGGCCTCAAGCAGATCTCGGCACACTTGATCCTGATGTGCGTGATCCTGCTGGCGCCGGAGGCGAGTGCGCTGTGGCGAGTGGTGGTCCTCAACCGGGGCGGCGGTCCGCGTCCCGATCTCGAACCGCCCGCGACGCGCAGCCGGCGCGCGACCGTGGCGCAGCTCGTGTTCGGCGTCTATCTTCTCGCGATGTTCACCAGTCTGAGCTGGAACAACTGGTTTGCCATCTCGGGCGGCCGTCCGCGGTCGCCTGCCTATGGCATCTGGAATGTGGAGCGACTCTCGATCGGCGGTGACACGCAGCTGCCGGCACCAAACGCCTACGACTATCGGTGGCGCCGCGTCATCTTCGACACCCCTGACGTGGTCGTGATTCAGCGGACCGACGACTCATTCCTCCACTACGTGTCGGCGTTCGATGACAGCGGGCAGCGCGTGACGCTGCGCAAGGGCGGCAGCACGCGTTTCCAGGGCGAGTGGACTCTGCAGCGCGTGAGCGACGATGGGCTGACGCTGTCTGGCGTGATGGAAGGACATGAGGTCGAGGCGACGCTGACCCGTGTCGGGCTCGACACGTTCAAGCTGCGGAACAGCGGCTTTCGCTGGATCCGGCCCTAGGTTCAGCTATTCGCGCTGAAAGATCGTCGTCGAGCGAACCCCCTGCTGGGCGCTCTCGCCGGTTGTCTGGATAGTGAGCGTCCGTCCGTCTTCGGAAACCGTCTCGCGCGATCGCGAGGTCACGATGCCGTCCACCTTCACGACACCTTCGAGCGTCCGGTCGTCCACCCGGCGGTAGGCATAGGTCACGAACAGATCGACCCCGTGCACGCGCCGATCAACGCCATCGAGGGCGCCGGTCCACTCCAGGTGCGTGACGCCGCCGCGCGGCCGCACGAGATCCTCGACGATGCGGATGCCGTCCGGTGAAGGCTCAACGCGACGCGTCGCGCGCACGAACGGGGGCTGTTCCGGCGTGAAGGAAGACTGAGCGGGCTGGAACCGCCAGGTACCAAGCCAGGCCGGCGCCTGGGCCTCGATCGCGAGTGAGAAAAGGAGGAGAAAGGTAGCGAGCAGCGCGGTCTGCACGTCAGCGCGATGATGACACGTGTCGCAGTAAAAAGTAGAGGAGCCCGGAGCCCGGTCGGCGGCCACATCACCACCCTCCTTGCCAGTACAATCGGCCCCGTGACGCACGCCGAGGACGCCCGCGATGAGAGACCGCATTGAACCGGTAGATCTGCTCGTTTTCGGCCCGCATCCTGATGACATCGAGATCGGGCTCGGGGGAGTGGTCGCCAAGCACGTGTCCCTTGGTCACCGCGTCGGCCTCTGCGATCTGACGGCCGGCGAGATGGGCAGCAACGGAGATGTGGACGAGCGCCTGCTCGAGGCCGAGAAGGCCCGCATCGTGCTCGGCGCGCTCTGGCGCGAGAACCTGCGATGGCCGGACCGCGGCTTCAGCGGTGACGCGGCTCAGATGCGATCGGCTGTCGAGTTGGTCCGGAAGGCGCGCCCGGCGGCCGTGGCCATTCCATACTGGTCCGATCGGCACCCCGATCACGTGACGGCCAGCCGGGTGCTGACCGAGGTTGTCTTCAACGCGGGCCTGAGAAGGTACGACGCCGAGGGGGTTCCTTGGCGTCCGGCCTGGGCCTGCTACTTCTTCATCAACGACTCGGCGCCACCGTCGTTTGTCGTGGACGTCAGCGAGCATTACGAGACGAAACGGCGCGCGCTGGCCTGCTATGCCAGCCAGTTCGCCCCTGCGCACCCACAGGCGGTGTCCACGCGGCTGACCTCGTCGACGTTCAGGCAGCTCATCGAAAGCCGCGACGCACAGTTCGGCGCGCTGGCAGGCGTCCCCTTTGCCGAAGGACTCGTCGTCACGCAGCCGGTGGTGCGTCCGCACCTGCTCAAGGACATGGATCGGCCGTGAACATCGGCCTGGTCTGCTACGCCTCGGTCGGCGGCAGCGGCATCGTCGCAACCGAACTCGGGAAAGGCCTTGCGCGGCGCGGCCATCAGGTGCACGTCATCAGCACCGACAGCCCCTTTCGCCTGGGCGACTTTCAGGCCGGCCTCAGGTTCCACCAGGTGCTGACGCCCAGCTATCCGCTATTCCGCGAGCCGCAGTACCTCCTGTCGCTGGCCAATCGCATCGTCCAGGTGTCGCGCGAGTTCCAGCTCGACATCGTGCATGCCCACTACGCCATTCCGCACGCGACGGCCGGCTTCCTGGCAAGGCAGGTGCTCGACGGGGCGACGCCCCGAGGGCGTCCGCGAGTCGTGACGACGCTGCATGGGACCGACATCACCCTTGTCGGGAGCGACCCCTCGTATTCAGAGATCGTGGCGTTCTCGATTGAGCAGTCCGACGGGGTGACCGCCGTCTCGAACAACCTCAGGGAGTCCACCTACGAGCAGCTCGGCGTGACGCGCGATATACGCGTCATCCCGAACTTTGTGGACTGTGATGAGCACCGACGCATGCAGGTGCCGGAGCTCCGGCGACGTTTCGTCGGCGACGACCCCGAGGCGAAGGTCGTCATTCACGTGTCGAACTTCAGGCCGGTGAAACGCGTGCCGGCGGTCATCGAGATCTTCGACCGCGTCAGGCGCGCGGTGCCGGCACGCCTGGTGCTCGGGGGTGATGGTCCAGAGCTGAGCCTGGCTCAACGCCAGGTGCGCGAACTGGGTATCGGGTCGCTCGTGCACGTCGTGGGTGAGCAGGAGGCGGTGCTGCCATTGCTCTCGGCTGCGGACGTGTTCCTGCTGCCTTCGGCCGAAGAGAGCTTCGGCCTGGCTGCGCTCGAGGCGACGGCGTGCAACGTGCCGGTCGTTGCGTCCCGGGTAGGAGGGCTGCCAGAGGTGATCGAAGATGGGGTAAGCGGCTTGCTGCACCCACCCGGCGCGCTCGACGACATGGCGGCAAGCGTGATCGCGTTGCTGCGGGATGAACCTCGGCGGCTGCGCATGGGCCTGGAGGCGCGTCGCATTGCCCAGGAGCGGTTCGACGCCACACGGGTGATCGCCATGTACGAGGCATACTACGCGGAGGCACTGGCCTGAGGAAGGCGGGCCGCTTGGCGATCTGAACATCACTCCCTCCTTGCCGGCGGATTCTGTACCTCCGGTCTCGTCGGGCGGCTAGAATCAGGTCCCATGCACACCCGGGAACTGACCATACGCGGCCTGATTCTCGGCGCGCTGCTCACCACGGTCTTCACCGCGGCCAACGTCTACCTTGGCCTCAAGGTCGGCCTGACCTTCGCCTCGTCCATACCGGCGGCGGTCATTTCGATGGCCATCCTGGCGCGCGTCAGGGACTCGTCGATCCTCGAAAACAACATCGTCCAGACCGTTGCCTCCGCAGCCGGCACGCTCTCGGCGATCATCTTCGTCCTCCCAGGTCTGGTCATCGTCGGCTGGTGGACGGAGTTTCCGTTCTGGCAGTCGTTCCTGATCTGCCTGAGCGGCGGCGTGCTCGGCGTGCTGTTCACGATCCCCCTCCGTCGCGCGCTGGTCACGACGTCAGATCTCCCCTACCCCGAAGGCGTTGCCGCGGCCGAAGTGCTGAAGGTGGGATCCGCGACGCGCGGCGAGACGAAGGACGCATCCGGTGAAGCCGGCGAAGGACTGACCGCGGTGATTCTCGGCTCGGTGGCCTCCGCAGGTCTGGCGATCGTGACGGCCACACGCCTTGCTGGCGGAGAACTGAATGGCTTCATCCGCCTCGGGGCAGTGGCATCTGGGACCGCCTCGACCGGCTACAACTTCGCCTGGTCACTCGCGCTCCTCGGCGCAGGGCACCTCGTGGGGCTCTCGGTCGGGATGGCGATGCTGGTCGGTCAGATCATTTCCTGGGTGATCGCGGTCCCGATCCTGACGTCGATGCAGCCGGCGCTCGACGGCGTCACGCTGGCCGCGCACACCACCAACATCTGGCGCACGCAGGTGCGGTTCATCGGAGCGGGCACGATTGGCGTTGCCGCGATCTATACGCTGGCGAGGCTGGCCAAGCCGGTCGTCGGCGGACTCGTGAGCACGCTCGCCGCGTCCAGGGCCGACAGAACAGGCGGCGACGACACGGATCGGGACATACACCCATCGTGGATTCTCGGTCTTGCGGCCGCGTGTCTCGTCATCGCGGGGTGGTTGGCCTGGACCTTCGCCCGCTCGACCGTGCTCGCGCCGAGTGCGCTCACCGTGACGCTGATTGCGGTGCCGTTCGTGCTCGTGGTCGGCTTTCTCATCGCCGGCGTGTCCGGCTACATGGCCGGGCTCATCGGCGCGTCGAACAGCCCGATCTCCGGCATCGGCATCCTCTCAATCGTCATCAGCGCGTCAGCGCTCGTGCTCGTCGTGCCGCCGACACCAGAGAACCGTCCGGCCCTGGTCGCCGTTGCGCTCTTCATCACCGCCATCGTCTTTGCGTGCGCGACGATCTCCAACGACAACCTGCAGGACCTGAAGACTGGGCAGCTGGTCGGCGCGTCGCCGATGCGTCAGCAGATCGCGCTCATCGTCGGCGTGGCCGCCGGTGCATCGGTGATTCCCTCGGTGCTCAACCTCCTGGCCAGGGCCTATGGATTTGCCGGCGCCGCAAATGTTGGCGTGCTGGCGCCCGATCCCCTGCCCGCGCCGCAGGCCACGCTCATCTCCGCGCTCGCGCAGGGCGTGGTGGGCGGCAACCTCGAGTGGAGGATGATCGGGATCGGTGCACTCGTCGGCGTGGGCCTGATCCTGCTCGACACCACGCTGGCGGCGATAAAGAAACTCCGCATCCCGCCGCTGGCGGTCGGCATCGGGATCTATCTGCCCATGTCGGCGACGTTCGCCGTGATTGTCGGCGCCGTGCTCTCGCATTGGTACGACAAGCGGGTGCAGACGATGCCCAATCCGGAACGGGCTGAACGGTTGGGCACGCTGGTCGCGTCGGGCTTGATCGTGGGCGAAAGTCTCTGGGGCGTGCTCAACGCCGGGCTCATCGTCGGCCTCGCAAACGACGCACCGATCAGGCTCGTCGCTGACGGCTTCGCGCTCGAGCCGTGGCTCGGCGTCGCCGGCTTCATCGGCGTGATCGTCTGGCTCTACGGGTGGATGCTGCGGCGCAGCGGCACGGTCAGTCGAATGATGTAGTTAGTGCACGCCTTTCCTGCGCACCAGGCTGAGCTTTCGCGCCAGGTGCGAGCAGAATGTGCCGCTAATACGGCGATCCCTGCCCGCCCAGCTGGTCTTGGTATGACGCCTGCACTACCCGTTGCGAGCACGTAAAGCTCAACGGGAGGCTCACACGATGAAACACTTCATTTCAACCTTTGTGCTCATGGCCGCGGTTGTCGCAGCGCCGCACGCGCAGGACACGACGGCGACCACACGCACGCAGGTCAAGGCCGACGATGCGACGGCGGTGTCCGCAACAGGCTGCCTGATCGCCGGTGTGGTGCCAGGGTCGTTCGCCCTGCGCGGCGGCGTCATCGCCAGAGGCAACGAGGTCACCACCACGTCCAGGGTCGAGACCAACGTCGACAAGGATGAGACCCGCGTCAAGGCCGAGACGAGCACCAAGGCCGACGGCGACCGCGAACGCGTGCGGGCGGGCGGGGTCACACTGTTCGATCTCAGCCCACGGGCAGGCGTCGAGCTGGCGTCACACGTTGGCCACCGGGTCGAGTTGACGGCGGTGATGCTCGATCGCGGCAAGGGTGATGCGAATGTGACGATCAAGGAAGAGACCAAGGTGGAACGCGAGAACGGTCGCGACTCGAAGGGCAGCAGCGAGACGAAGATCGACCTCGAGCGCGGCCGTGGAAACGCGCGACTGACCGTGTTGTCGGTCAAGCAGCTGGCCGCCAGCTGCGGAGACTGACAGGCGCGACAATCTGGCGACATCTGCTACCGTGTTCCTCTCACCCAGGAGCCTGCGTGCCGATGATCGCCAGAATTCTCACCGTGTCGTTCGTTGTCCTGAGCCTCGGAGGCGACGGGTCACTGACCGCGCAGACGCCGTCACCACCGGTGAAGCCGGGACTCTGGGCAACGAAGATGTCGCAGCTCGACGCCAGCGGGAAGGAAGTGCCGTCACCGGAACTGGCGGCGTATTCCAGGATGGCGCCCGCAATGCGCGCCAGGATGGCTGAAATCATGCGGGGCCGGGGCGTTCAGTTGCCCGACGAGAACGGCATCATCAACACCTGCCTCACCGCCGAGAGCCTCAACTCGGGTGCGTGGCAGCAGGTGGCGACCGAGTCCGGCTGCACCACGACGTATTCCGCCCGATCGAGCGCGGCGTGGAAGTGGCACACCAGCTGCGCGGCACTCAAGTCCGTATCCGACGGCGAGACCACGTTCAACGGGTCATCCAGCTATCGCACCAGGATGACGACAACCGTCAACGTCCGGGGAAAGCCCACGACATCGACGCGTATCGTGCAGGGCACCTGGGTCAGTGCCGCCTGCGGCGACGTGCGGCCGCTGACCGCACCTGCTGCGCGCGGAAGATAACCCCGTCGATCTGTAGAACCATCGCCCTCTTGCCGACGTACAGTTGGGAGTCGAGCGGCGGTTTTGACCGGTCGTCCTGGGGTTGCGATGAAACGCGCATTCATGATCGTGGCGCTCGTAGTCCTGGGGCTTTCGCCACGGGACGCACGGGCACAGGCAGGCGACCCGTCCCTGCGATTCGGCAACTCCTCCTTTCAAGTGACGCCGGCCGAGCAGGCGGTTCAGGCGTTCGCGGAGGCACGCCGCGATGCCGACCTGGCCACGGTGCGAGCATTCCGGCCAGCCTACGCCTTCTGGCAACACCTCTTCGCCATCCCTGACGGACGCATCATTCTCGGCAGCGCGCAGGACGGACGGCTCCTGGCCACGCTTCCACTACAGGGTGACTGGACCCGGGAGGCCGACTGGCAGGACGCTTCCTTCAGAGCGCTCGTGGTCGGAAAACCCCTGCCGAGGCGACTCAGCGACCGTCGCGACGAGCTGGTACGGCTGCTCGAACCCACCACGGGACCGCTCGTGCACAACCCGACACGGGGTAATTTTCTGCTGCCCAACGTCGCTCGATACGGACCCTTTCTCTCTGAGTGGGCAACCATCTATGAGCGGTTCGGCGTACCGGCCGACGTCGGGCTGTCGCAGGCGGTCCTCGAATCGGGCCTGAACGGCCAGGCCCGCTCGGGCGCCAGCGCGCTCGGCCTCTGTCAGTTCCTGAAGCGAAACTGGGCGCACCTGAACCGCATTACCACGCACACGATCGAGGCCTTCAATCAGACCACGCAGGCGCCCTACTGCGCCGCGTACCTCTCGGTGCTGGCGACCATGTATGGCAGCTACATTCCAGCGCTCTCAGAGCACCACTCGGGGGGCGTGAACGTCGGCCGCGTCGTGATCAACGGCGAGCGTCTCGGCGGTGGCGACGCGCGGGAGCAGTACTTTCTGGGTTCCGACTTTGCCCGCGGCCTTCGTGGCATCGCATTGAACAAGTACAAAGACCTGTACCGCACCTACGGTCCGCGCTCGTTTCGCTATGCCGAGATGGTCTTTGGCAACGCGCTCACCGTCACGCGTCTGGCAGAGACCACACCACAGGTCCGCATCTTTGCGATGCGGACGTCTCGGGCCTGGTCGCTGGCGGAGATTACCCGCCAGACGGGGCTCTCGGCCGATCAGGTGAAGCGCTTCAACCCGGCAATCATCCGGCAAGTGCCAGCCCGGGCAGACCTGTACCTCCCGTCGCCCGTCGCCGCCTTCGGCCCTGACGTCTCGTTCTGGCATCGGGCGGCCTCGCCCGAGTACGCCTCTCTCCTCAACGAGTTTCTCCGCCTCGAGTCGGGCGTGCAGCGATGGCACGACCCGTCGTTCCAGGCAGTCCTGCAGGGATTTGAACGCCGCTTCCGTGGGACCGCGACTGACGAGGGACTCGTCATGGCCTCAACGCTGACCTACGTGCTCAACGATCTGCGCACCCGCCGTGGTGCGATCCTCGAGGAGTTCCGCACGAGCACTCGCATCCAGGATCTGTTCGCGCAGGGACTCCGCATCCTGCAGGCCTCGCTGACCGGGTCGGAGTAACCCTCCGCGCCCACCGCCACCACGCGGAGCGTCTTTTGGCGACTACGCCGAGCAGACCCGCATTCGCGTTTCGTTATCGCAATGGCATCGCCTTGTGCAGCGCCTCAACGCGCGCGGAATCGCCGCTGATCAGCACGTACATCAGGGCGCTGTTCGCCGGCCTGCCCGGATTGAGCACGACGATCAAGTCCTGGTGCGGCAGGCCGCTGTCAGTAGTAAACAGCTGTCGGTAGCCTCTGCCGAGGGGGACCTGGACCGGCGAGAAGGCCGCTGACACATTGGGAGCGTCGTGGCCCATCAAGAATCTGAACTGGGCGGTTGTGTCGCGTTCCGCTTCAGCTCCGAACCTCTTCTTTGCGGCCTCGAACGCCACCCAGTCGACCGGCCTTCCGGCCTTCGTTGCCGCGAGGTTCTCGTTCATCAGCGCCCCGAGTTTGCGTAGCAGCTCCTCTTCGCGGGCACGAAGCACCTGCGCGGGGACACTGTAGCTCCGGCTGAATGACGCGTAGAAGACACTCTTGCCTGGCGCCGCGCACACTTCCTTCGCTACGCCACCTGAGGAGCGGTTCGGGAGTTCGTCCGTGGCCGTCCAGCCGGCCGGCGCCGGGGGTGCAAACTTCTGAAATTGGGCGTAGGCGTCGGCGTAGAACCGCTGTTCTTCAGCCGTGGCGGCGCGAAGTGCACAGCTCTGACCCGCCAACGCCACGCGCTCGGCGACTACCAGCAGGGCCACCGGCGCACACGCCAGGACCAGCAATCGCAAACACCGGCGAGAAGGAATCCGCATGGAGCGTCGGCGCATGATACTCCTGAGGAGGCGCTGAGTGACCGCGGCAATTGTAAGCGCTTCCCCGGCGGCATTATCCTTGTGCCGGAGGGATGCCATGTGTTCGTGCGGCAATGATCACGATGACGTAGTCAGCGGTCGGCATATCTATGCCGGCGGCAGCGATTCACTCACTGTCTCTCGTCGCGAGATGCTCAAGCATGGCGTCACCGCGGCCGCGGCCACGGCCGCCATACTCTCCGGTCGCGCGGCAGCCGCGCAGGCCCCCCCGGCCGGGCAGGCGGTTGGTGCTCCACAGGGCGGCGTGCCGGGCGCAGGCGGCAACGCCCGCGGTGGCCCGATCTTCTGGGGCAACACCGGGGCCGGCATCGATCCGCAGTCGATCCTCGCCGAACGCCAGGGACCGACCAGGACCACTGGCCTGAAGTTCCAGGCGCTCGTCCGCTACGGCACGAACCTCACAACCGAAACGCTGACGCTGCTCCCCCTCCACCCTCTCCACGTGGTTGTGCGGATGCAGGTATGCCAGACGTGCTACTCGACGACCGGGCAGATGACCGGCAACGCGCCGAACGCGCTCGTCACCGGTCACGGCGGGGTCGGCATCGTCGAAGAGGTCGGTCGGCTCGTCAAGCGCGTGAAGGTCGGTGATCAGGTGATCCTCGCGACAACGCCCAACTGCGGCGTGTGTCAGAACTGCCTGAGCGGACGTGGGGACCTCTGCAACACGCGGCTGCCGGCGATTCCCAATGCCACGATGTCCGACAACACGCCGGTGTACATGGACGCGCCGCCGGTCGGGCCTGCTGGCTACTCGGAGTTCATCGTCCTCGACGAGGACTGGTGCGTGCCGGTGTTCACCAGGGTGCCGCCGGCCGAACTGGCGCTGTTGTCGTGCGTGGCCGGCACCGGACTCGGCCTGGCCATGTGCCGCTTCCCGATCGAAGCCGGGTCGGACGTTGTGGTGTTCGGGCTCGGCCCGATCGGCGCCAGTGCCGTGCAGGGTGCGAGGATTCAGGGGGCCAAAACGATCATCGGGATCGATCCCATCAGGTACCGTCGCGACCTCGCGCTGAAGGTGGGCGCCACGCACGTGCTCGACTCGAACGAGCTGCGCGGCAACGATCTGCTGAACCGGATTCGTGCGCTGACGCCGGACGTCGTGCCCGCCGGCCGACGCTACGCGGGTGAGCGCCAGCCCGGGCCGCTCTATGCGCTCGAAGCGGTCGGTGGCACCCGCTTTCCGCTGCCCTCAGGCGTCGAGGCGCCTGCCGACATGACCGGCATCGAGCCGCTGCAGCAGGCATGGACGGTGGTGCGCAACGGCGGATATGTGCGCACCTGCAGCATCGGTCATCCGGCCGGTGCCAACGTGACGTTCCCGGGCGGACAGTGGGCCAACGCCGGCAAGACGCACGTACCAGGTAACTACGCTGGCGTGGAGGCGCTGCGCGACCTGCCCAGATTCGTACGACTGGTCGAGAAGGGCCTCTTCGACGCCACGTCGCTGGTCGGCCAGACCTTCCGCAGCGACAAGATGAAAGAAGCGCTGCAGGTGGCTGCCGATCGGTCGGCGATTACATCCATGATCGAGTTCACGTAGCACTCAGACCGTGACGAGTTGCTGGTTGCTGGTTGTTAGTTGTTAGTCGCCAGTTGCCGGTCGAGTAGGCTCGTGATTGGTACGTAGGCCTGGTCCGACCTGTCCGCCGTAGCCTTGGCGAAGGCGGCAGGACCCGGCGTGACCGCCGTTTGTGTACGTACGGCCGGCGGACATTCAGGTCCGTTTGGCAGACTTAATCCCCACGTGCGCCCAAGAGCCACGCGTAATAGCCGCTCGGCGGTTGGGGGGATAACCCCTGCGTCAAAAGTCGTTGTTGGCGCCTGGCGCCGCGTAACGAACGCTGCGACATCTGTCATTTCCTGGTAGATTGCGCCATGCTGCCCGCTCAACGGTGGATTCCGCCCTCGCTCCTTGTCTGCGCTTTCGTCGCCAGCGCCATGCTGCACGAAGGGGGAATCGGCGATGGGCATCTCCTCGCCGCGTCGACGCGGATCAAGGACATCACCTTCGAGGGTACGGGTCTGACTGACTCCACAACCGGCGTGGATCTGGTGAGGGGCGGTGTTCTGCTTGACACCTTAACGGCACTCAAAGGCGCCGCCTCCGCGACGGTGGACGATGAGTCCACCGCGTATCTGGAAGAGAACATCATCCCAGCTCCCGAACTTTATGTGAGCTTCTACTTACGGCTCAACGGGATTCTCTCCGGCACCCCGCGCATTGTCCTCATCTCCAACGCCGGCACGACGATGGGAAGCCTGATGCTGACGAACCAGGGACGGCTGCGGCTGCGGGGTTCATCCACCATTGGCGTCGAATCCGCGCCGCTCATTCCCGGACGGCTGTATCGCGTCGGCGTGCATCAGAAGAAGGGCACGGGCGCCAACGCCATCCTCGAGGCCTTTCTCGCGTCGGACGACACCCCGTTCGGAGCGCCATTCGCAGCCACGACGCTGGGCACGTGGACGACGGCCGCGACGCGACTGCGCATCGGCAACACGTCGACTGGTGGGGTAAACGTCACCGTGGACGACATCCGGCTGGACACGATGGAGATGCCCGCCCCGTCACCGGCCGCAGAAGTCGGCACGTCAGCCGCATTGATCGCGGATGCGCAGGTGAAGGATTCCTCTCCCAACACGAATTACGGCGAGCTTCCGACCTTGCGCAGCCGATTGGGCGATCCCACATATCGCAGCTACTTGAAGTTCGACGTGACGGGCACCGGCGGTGTCGCGGTGGCCGCCGCGACGCTACGACTCTACGCCACGGCTGACGCGCCAGGCATTCAGGTGTATGCCTCGGACGACACCGGATGGATGGAAACAGGTATCACCTGGAATACTGCCGGGGCAGTGAATGCGGCCCTCCTCGGCAGCAGCGATCCAGTCGTGCACGACACCTGGATCAACATCCCGCTCGATCCGAGTGTGTTCGATGCCGACACGCTGTACACGCTGGTGCTCGTCGGCACTACGTCAACGAGTGCGTATTTCAGCAGCCGCGAAGGCGGCCATCCACCCCTGCTGATCCTCACCGGGTCCGCCGAGAGACCGGTGGTCGATCAGTATCAGCTCGTCGGCAGCGAACAGAACCAGGCCGTGTGCTGCGCGACGTCCGATCCGCTCCTCCAGAGAGGCCAGGTGTTCACGGTGGGGAAGCAGGGTTTGCTCGCGGGCGTGGAACTGTCGCTCTATGCGGAAGGCGTTCCCGGCTCGCTGGAGATCAGCGTCCTGAGTATGTCCGGTCATACAGATCCGCGGACGGCGCCGGTGCTCGGAACGGTGCTGCTTCCCGTCGGCAGCCAGGGCGCCGCCCCCATCAACCTTGCTCTGACTTCCATGAACGCGACATATATCGATCTGTCATCGTTGGGAATCCAGGTTCAGGTCGCCGATGTGCTGGCGATTCGCCTGCAGGTGAACGCCGAGTTGCCCAGTTTGTGGGCGGTCCGAACGTCGATCTTCACGGATCACTATGCCGGAGGTTTCTACTACGCGGCGGGGTCATCGTTCTTCGAGCCGGCGATCGGTGATGCCGCGTTCAAGACGTTCGTCATTCCGGGTCCGTAGTCAAGAGATTCGCCCAGGGACGGCTCAGGTCAGGATGATTGCATACGCACATCGGAGGCTACATGCGGCTCATTCCTGTCGTTCTCTTCGTCGTCCTGTTCACGGGTCCCACGCCTGCTCGCGGTCAGAGTGTCGTGCTGGATGCCGCCGCGGGGCCGACGCTCGGCGATTCGGGCTGGAGCGTGGCCGCTGGCATGGGCGTCTCACCGACGCCGCGCGTGACGATCACGGGCAATGTCGAGCGCTCGCATCTTGTCAGTCGGCGCCAGGAGTATCCCGGCAGCGTCTCGTACTTCCGCGGGGGAACATTCACGCTGGCCTCCGCAGAGCTGCGCCTGTCGCTGTTCGGACGCGACCGGATCAGTCCGTATGCGCTGGCCGGCTTCGGCGTTGGCCGATCGCGGCCCAATGTGAACGACGTCTTTCCGACGCCGGTGGTCCACAGCGTGCGGGCGCCGTTTGCCGGTGGCGGCGTTCACGTGCCGTTCGGATCGCGCGCGACCTTCTTCGCCGATGTGCGGCTGGCGCTCATTGTTGGCACCGAAGCGGATGACCTGTATGCACTCGTACCGCTGCGGGCGGGTCTTTCGTGGCGGTTCTAATGGTTGAGCCTGCGGCTGCAGAGCCCGTGTTCCAAACAGGGCAGACCGAGAAGCGGTGCCCAGATACGATGACCCATGAAACCCAGGAACATCGTTCTGGCCATCGTCCTGACGGTCTGCGTGGCGTCAGTCGCCGCCGCACAGACGCCGACGGACGAGTCGGCCACACCCCGCTTCACTGAACTAGTTGTCGTTCGACCGCTGGTGCGCGCCGATTTCGATACGCGTGTGCTGGACTACTTCGTTCTGCGGACGACGCTCCTGGTTGGATTGCCGGCGCAGCATGTCACGGAACATCCTGCCGAGAATATCGAGATCCAACAGGCACTGGCGCGGCGAATCCGGCGCGCACGAGCCGGCGCTCAGCGCGGCGAGATATTTACTCCGGCCATCAGCGCCGAGTTCAGGAGGATCCTCCTGATTGAAACGACACCAGAGGTCCTGGCGGCCATCAAGGACGACAACCCGGGGCAGTTCTCGCATCGGATCAATGGCGACTATCCGAAACGGAGAACCCTGTCGACGATGCCCGCAATCTTCCTGGCGGTGCTGCCCACCCTCCCCGTCGGACTCGAGTATCGCTTTCTTGGTGCGCAGTTGATTCTGCACGACACCGGCGCGAACGTGATCCTCGACACGATGTCCTGCGCCATCGCCTGCGTCGACGGGACCCAGTAGCCTGTCCTCGCGGTACACTGCCGTGTGACGAGGACGATTCCAATCGACCGGCCCGACCAGCTTGCCGCAGCCGTGGCCCGCTGGCAGACGGCGCCGAGCATTGCGCTCGACACCGAGTTCGTGCGCGAGCGAACGTTCCGCGCGAAGCTCGGCCTCGTGCAGGTGGCCGTCGCGGGCGAGGTGGCGCTCGTGGATACGGTTCGGATCACCGACCTCTCCCCCCTCAGCACCATTCTCGGCAGCACTGGCATCCGCAAGATCCTGCACTCCTGCTCGGAGGACCTGCCGGTGCTGCGCCGGGCAACCGGCGCGTCGCTCGGGCCACTGTTCGACACGCAGATCGCCGCCGCCTTCGCCGGGCTCGGCCCGTCCCTTTCCTACGCGGCGCTGATTCTGGCGCTCTTCGGCGTACACCTCGACAAGGATGAAACGCGCACCGACTGGCTGCGCCGACCGCTGTCGCCCGCGCAACTGCGCTACGCAGCCGATGACGTCGAGTACCTGCACGAGGCCGCCGCCGAGCTCGAGCGTCGACTGGTCACGCTGGGCCGGCTCGAATGGGCGCTTGAAGACTCGGCCACGCTGGCCGCGATGGATGCGGACGGACCCGCCCCCGCTGACGCGTGGCGCCGAGTGAAAGGCCTGGATCGATACCCGCCCAGCGTTCGTGCGGTCGCGCGAGGGCTCGCGGCCTGGCGCGAACGAGAGGCCGCCCGGCTCGACGTCGCCCGCCCGTTCCTGCTGCGAGACGAGACGCTCATTGCCCTGGCGCGACGGGACAGCGTCTCTCTCCAGGAGATCGTCCGGCTCCCCGGCTACGACGCGCGACGCCACGCGTCTTATGCCTCACAGTGGATCGAGGCGCTGGCCGCGGCACGCGCTGAGGTTGAGACTGGAACGACAGTCGAGCCGCCCGCGCCATCGAAAGCGGATCTCGACCGGAGGCGGGCGATCGAGGACGCGTGTAGCGCGCTCGTGGCCCGCCGCGCGAGCGAGCTCTCGCTTGCGCCCGAACTGGTGTTATCGCGCCGGCAGCTAGACCGTGCGCTCGACGCGTGGGCCGGTCGGGGCTCACTCGCCGCTGCCCTCGGCGGTTTCCGCGGCGCGCTGCTCGGCGACGAACTCGACGCCCTCGCGGCCAGTGCTGGCCGCTGACTTTTCCCCCGCAACCCCTCCAGCGTGGACATTCTGGGGGCGCAAGGCAAGGAAGCGCTTCGCCGCCAGCATTTTCTTGCCAAGGCGCGCGTCGGCGAGTCTAATTGCGCGAACGCTTCAGCCAGGTGAAGCCAGTTTGTGAGGGTTTGAATGATTCGCACTGTCTTGATGGTCGCCGTCGTAGCGCTTGCCAGCATCGGGTGCGGGGGTTCGAAGAACCAAAACGCGCCGACCCCGCCAAGCGCGCAGCTGGCCGGACTCTGGGACCTCTCCGAAACCATCACTTCCATCACTGGCGGTGAGTGCTTCGGAGCAGCGTTACAGGGAAGTGTCGGGACTACAGGAGGCGGGACCCTCCAGATAACGCAATCTGGGAGTGCGCTCACCGTCCGGGCCAGCACCGGGTCCACTGGTGCGTCCTGTGATTACACGGGTACGGCGGGCTCTTCGTCGTTCGTTCTGAACCTGACAAGCTGCACCGCGTCTGACTTGATTGGAGCGACCTGTCCGAACGGCGCCAGACGAGACGTGCGCATTGTGACGGGCGCATACAACGGTAACGTCACTGGCGCGGCCGCGAACGGCACCGGCGCGCAGACCTATAACGTCCTGGTGTCGGGGTCCTCTTCACCTGTCGGGACGCTCGTCATCAACACTCGCTTCACCGCGACGCGGCGTTAAGGCCTCAGGCCGCCCTCATTTCCCTGGACGCACTACGACTCGGCCACCTTTGCCGTCAGCAATGTTTGAATACGCATTGCCCTCTCGTCCGCCGACAGTTCCTTGTCCCTCATGCCGTAAGAAAGCATCCACACATAGCACTTCCCCAGCACGACCCGCCCAATCTGGTGTTGATGGAGGTATCCCTCACAGCTGATGTCGCGCCATTCGTGGAGAATGCTGGCTGAGTCCTGCTGCGGCGTCGTCCATCGGCTTGTGGCACATCCCCCCGTGACGCCCTTCCAGCCGGTGCCTGTCTTGACCACAAGGACGAAGTTCCCGGGATTCCTGGATGGAAAGAAAGAGGGACTTGGTTGCGGGGGCTCGCAAGCTGCTAGACTGCGCGACCAGAAGCGATGGTGTCGCGCTGGTCGCCTGGGGACGTCATCTTGTGGTGCTACCGTCGGGAAGTGATGCCCGTGCGCGTCGTGCAGGACGACGGCTGCCTGGTCGCATGGGTCGCGTCAGGCACGCCCGTGCTCCGAGCGGTTCCGGTGGACGGGCGTCCTACACGCGAGCGGTCGCTCGCCGAACGGTTCACCGTGCCGAAGCGCTTCGTTGTCGCGTCCGCGGTCGGCGTCGGTCCACAGCTACCGCATCGGTGGTCCGCCCTCGCCGGCGAGCCCGCGCGAGACCTCTTTCCGGACATCACGCAGGAGCAGCCACGGTGGATGTGAGGAGAAACGGGGCGACACTGTTCGCGATCGTTATGCTGGCCGCCGCGTGTGGTGGGACAGCCCAGAGCTCGCCTTCCGCGTCGACCGGAAGCCTTCCCGTACCCGCTCCGTCCCCTCAACCAGCCCCGGCCCCGACGCCAGCCGCCTCGCCCGCCTCGCCCGCCGGGATCACGGTTAACGGGACCATCCTCGACACGATTTCCGGACTGACAGTCGGGACGTTTACCCGCTCGGTCACCGCCCTTC
>JBEBGV010000024.1:0-62390 GCA_040081265.1 Vicinamibacterales bacterium | reverse complement strand
GTTCACGTCCTCGACCAACCGCGCGCCGCGGCGCACCGAACCCGGACACCCCGGCGAGCTGCGCGACCTCCGCCTCCAGCTGAAGCTCATCGCCGATGTCGGGCTGATCGGCTTTCCCAACGCCGGCAAGTCCACGCTGATCGCACGCATTTCCGCCGCCCGGCCGAAGATCGCGGATTACCCCTTCACGACCCTCGTCCCCAACCTCGGCGTCGTCACGCTGTCGGGCGATCGCAGCTTCGTGGTGGCCGATGTCCCCGGACTCATCGAAGGCGCCCACTCAGGGATCGGGCTCGGCTATCAGTTCCTGCGTCACATCGAACGCACCAAAGTCCTCGTGCACCTCGTGGACGTCTCGGGCATGTCGGGCCGGGAACCGGTGCACGACTTCGACACCATCCAGAACGAACTGCGTCTCTTCAGCCCGGAGGTCGCGGCCAAGCCGATGATCGTGGCCGCAAACAAGATCGACGCGCTGGACGATCCCGCGCTCGTGGACGCGCTCGAACGTCACGTCACGGAGACGGGACTGCCCTTCATGCGCATCTCGGGCGTGAGCGGCGCGGGCATCCCCGAACTGCTCGAAGCGCTGTGGAAAGCCATCGCCAGCGCGCCGGTGGCGGAGCCTGAGGTCGACGTCGCTGACCAGGACCAGGGCCTCGACCTGCTCACCACCGAGCACCTGCGCCGGGACGCATGAGTCGACCTCGCCGCCTGGGCCTGCTTGGCGGAACCTTCGATCCGGTGCACTTCGGACATCTGGACGCCGCCAACGCCGCGCTCCGCGCTCTGACCCTGGACCAGGTGTGGCTGATTCCGTCGCACGTGCCCATGCATCGCCCCCGGGATCCGGTGGCGTCGCCGTACCACCGCTTCGCGCTGGCCTCTCTCGCCGTCGCCGACCACCCGCAGCTGAGAGTCTCCGACGTGGAGCTGATGCGGGGAGGGCGCACCTACACGGTGGACACGCTCGAGGCGCTGCACACCCAGGGCTGGACGAGCGCGCAGCTTTTCTTCATCCTTGGCACAGATGCGTTTGCGGAAATTGCCACCTGGCGCGCCTACCCGGATGTTCTGGACGCCGCTCACTTCGTGGTGATCACCAGACCCGGCACCTCCGCCGCCGCGGCCGTGTCACGGACGCCCGAACTGGCGTCGCGCGTCCGGACGCCTGATGCCACGCAAATGGCCGGAAACACGACAGGAATCCTCATCGTTGAAGCCGACACGCGGGACGTGTCGTCAACGACCATTCGCGAGCGGCTGCGAGCCGGGCGCCCGGTCGACGACCTCGTGCCGACGCCGGTCGCACGTCACATCCTCACCCACCAACTTTACGAAGCGGTAGACCACTTGCATGGCGAAAGCTAAGGCTCCCTCAACTGACGGCGTCATCAAACGCAAGACAGCGGCGAAGGCGAAGTTTCCCAAGGCGCTGACCGCTGCCGTCAAGGCCGTGCAGGAAAAACAGGGGCGCGACGTCGTCGTACTCGACCTGCGTACCGCTGACGGGTTCACCGACTTCTTCCTGATCTGCACCGGCCAGAATTCCAGGCAGATCGCGACGATCGCCGACGCGGTGCAGGAACGACTGAAGGAAGACTTCGGGGAACGGCCGGCGCAGGCCGAGGGCAAGAAGAAGTCTGAATGGCTGCTCCTCGACTACTTCAATTTCGTGGTGCACATCTTCAGTCCCGATTGCAGGGCCTTTTACGGGCTCGAACGGCTCTGGGGAAACGCCGAGCGTCACGAGTTCGTCGAGAAAGTACCCTCCGCGCGCTGACCGACGCGCTCGTCTCGGTGCTCCTCGCACCATGCTGCGCGTCGTGCGACCTCCCTCTCGACGCCCCGTCACACGGGCCGATTTGTCTCACCTGCTGGAGCGCCGTGCAGCCGCTCAGGCCTCCGCTCTGTCCGCTGTGTGGAGACGAGCGGCTCTCGTGGAGGGAACTTCAGGGCCTCGAAGCGTGCTGCCCGCGTTGCCGACGCGTGCCGCACGCAGTCGACCTCACCAGGGCCGCAGCCGTCTACCACGGGCCTCTGAGACGCATCATTCACGCGTATAAGTACGAAGGACGCCGCTCGCTGGCCCGCCCGCTCGGGGATTTGCTGCAGGCGGCCGGCGGGGACCTGCTCCGCGACGCGTCCTGCGTCGTCCCCGTTCCGCTCCATCCCCTGCGTCGTGTCAGCCGCGGTTTCAATCAGGCCCGCGAGCTGGCCCTGACACTGCCGCTGCCCACGGTGACCGCGCTCTGGAGGGTCAGGGCCACACAGCCGCAGGAACACCTGACCGCAGCGGCACGACACCACAACGTCAGAGGCGCGTTCCGCGTCTCACCGCTGCTCGGGCATCGCGTGCACGAAAGGCTGATCCGGAATCAGGTCGTCGTGCTCGTCGATGATGTGCGGACCACCGGCGCCACGCTGAACCAGTGCGCCCGTGTGCTGAAGGATGCGGGGGCGCGCGAAGTGCGGGCCCTCACGGTCGCCCTCGCGCGGCCACACCGCAGCGCCGGCTAGGGCCAGCTGTTTCGCGGCAGGCCGGGCGTGACGCTCAACGCATTCTGAAAATAGATCTTGCGCAGCACCGCATCCGGCAGATCGAGGCCGTACAGCTTCCAGTAGGCGTGATAGTCGCGGTAGTAATCGAAGTACTCGTCTTTGGTCTGAAACACCCGCCAGTAGTACGGATACTCCGCCGGTGCATAGGCGTCCTTCCCGAACAGCAACCGGTCCTGATACTTCACGAAGAAGTCATGCGCGGCGCGCGGCTGACGCCCGAGGTCATAGAGCACGGCGCCCATCTCGGTCACGACGTTGGGATAGGCATCGAGCAGGCGGCCGAGGCGTCCAAGGTCGTTGGCGTGCCAGCCCAGATGCGCCATGATGAAGCGCGTCCGAGGGTTGTTCTTGAACAGATTGTCTCGCTCGGCGTTCAACATCTCGAGCGGGATCGGCTGCTGGAACCACCGGCGATCGCCAAACAGCGCCAACTCCAGCCAGCGCTCGTTCGTGTAGTCGAGCGGCTTGAAGAACTCGCCGGGATCTGCCGTGTGGATGAAGACCGGCAGCCGCAGCCGAGCCATCGCGTTCCAGAGAGGCACCAGGTCAGGGTCGTCGATCTGCAGGCGGCTGCCATCGGCTTTGCGGAGCGTCAACCCGAGCTGCTTCCCGATCTCTCCAATCCCGACAGCGCCAGCCTGGACGTCGGCCTCGAGCTGGGCCACGGCCTTCATCGCCCATCCTGGCCCGACGTTGTTGAAATCGACCGACGCCATCACGCGAAAGCGATCGGCATAGCCGGCGGTGCGGATGACCTGTAGCAGATCCTTCAGGCGCTGTCCGGAAGCGCTGTTGATGACGAGCACGCGCAAGTTCAGGGCGTCCATCTCGCGCACCAGCTGACCGATGCTCTCTGCCGTCGGCGTCACGTGACTGTGGATGTCCACCACCGGAAACTTCGCGCGCGGGACCGGGTGTTGCTCGACTACGAGCGAAGACTTCGGACGATAGTCAACGATGGACGGAGGCGGGAAGTCCGGGGGTTGGCAGGTGTTGACGCGTACCAGCGTCATGCCGGCTGGACATTCCTCTCCCGGCGCGATGCTCACGGCGCGGCCCCGCCCGCCTCGCCCACCGCGGCCGATCTGGGGTGTCGCGGCGTCCGGCACGCGACCGTCTGCCGGTGCCGCCGCGTCACCGCGACCCGCCGGATTCTGAGCCGGGGTTGGCGCCTGCCGGGCAATCAAGACCCCACCAAGAACGAGGGCGACGGCGAAAACAAGAACGGTGCGAGTCATCAGCGGAGCTCCCTCAGGGAACTATACCGCTGACCCCGGAGAGCAGGAGAACCGCGATGACGGCGGCCGCCACGAAGTCGACGACGAGGCAGAACGGCGGCCACCACCGGGTGTTGGCGACAAACTGCGTGCGATGCTGCCACAGGTCCTTGAGGCCGTGCGCCACAAGCGCGACGACGGACAGCCAGGGGGAGGCCACGACCGCAATCGCCGCCAGGATGACGAATGCCGATGTCGCGCCCGGGATCCGCATGTGGCTCCATTGCGCGACAGAGTATCAGGCGCAGGGTGACACCTCGGTGCCAGCGCGGGTGAGCTGCCGGAGGCCGTGTCGAGGAACGTGGCCATCGACACGGCGGCCGGATTCCTTGGTCTATACGCGCTCCCCGCACTCGCCCAGACCCCGCCCGCACAGCCCGCGCCCGCCACGCGCGGCGCGAGCGACGCCGCGATGTTTGCGCGTGACCGCGTCCTCGAGTCGTTCATTCGCCTGTGGGCCGCACCCGAAACCAAGAGAACCGTGGAGAATTGCGCCCGGAGCAGGCCGGGGGCGCAGGTTCTTGTTGACAGCTTCGCTGAAACTGGTTGACCATCCGCCGTGGTCGGGGGAGGCGCCAGCCCCACCGGAGCCTTCGTCACAATCGGCCGCGCCTTGCCATTCCCACGGGTCGTCAGTCGGCGTTCGTCATTCTCGACAGGCTAAAAGGGGGAGGACGTATGAAGCGTAGGCAATTCGCGACGGCGGCGGCAGTCCTGGCGATTCCGTTCCTGGCGATCGCGCTCAGCGCTCAAGGGAACAACGGTCCCAACGCCGCGTGGAAACAGAACACGGCGAAGTCGACGTGCACGGTCACAGGCCCTGGAGGAACATGCGCAGCGACACCCCAGGTGCCAACAACACGCAAGATGGAAGACATCGGGGGCGGGCTCATCAGGGTCACCAACGACGGTGTCAACGCGATGGGGCAACGGACGGGCAACCGCATCGTGGCGCGACGCGATGGACAAGAATATCCCATCGCTGCCATGAATCAGCCGGGGTACGTGATGATTGCGTTCACGGTGAAGTCGACCACTCCCTGGGCGGCTGATTACATCACCAAGCTCGATGGCAAGGTCACATCCACCGCCACCGAAACCATCACGGCTGACGGCAAGACGATGACGACGACGATCAAGAACGTCAACCCACAGACCGGACAGCCCACGACCAACGTGGTGCAAGTCTGGGATCGGCAGTAACACGCTGATCCGCACCATCGACGGGGCGTCAGGCGCCGGCCTGATGCCCCGCGCGCGCATCGCCGCACTCGCGTCGACTACGTCAAGGTGTTGATCGCCTTGCGCTGCCGGTGTTACGAAGGGGTGGGAGCGCTGTCTACTGCGGGAAGCACTGCCTGCGGGTGGCCCGTTGCCGCCAGTCCGCAGCCTCCAACGGCTCCTTCACGGCCACGTCCCCGGCACAGTCGATGATCTTCAGGACGCGGGCCTTTACCAATGGCGCTGACTACGCCACAATCTGCGCTGCTCGCATTCCCGCGTCTCCCGCGTTCAACTGGGACCCCCTCGGCGTCACCCTTCCCAGACCCGTCTGCACTAACGTGGTCCGACGGCCGTGAGGACTGCACGGAAGAGTGCGGCTCGTTGGGAGGTTGATTGTGGCAACCGCTGGTCGTTTCGGGTTTGTCGGGATTGGACGGATGGGCGGGCCGATGTGCGGGCGTCTCCTCGACGCTGGTCACGCAGTCTGCGTGTTCGACACGGACGCGAACGCCGTCACGGCGTTGACGGCACGCGGCGCCACAGCGGCGGCCTCTGCCGCGGAGGTCGCGTCGCAGGCCGCGGTGGTGCTCGTCAGCTTGCCGACGCCGGCCATCGTGGAGTCGGTGGTCCTCGGTCCGGATGGGGTGGTCTCGGGTCGAGCGGTGCGGATGATCATCGATCTTTCCACCACGGGGCCGGCGGCCTCGGCGCGCATTGCGTCGGCACTCGCCCCGCAGGGCATCGCCTGGGTGGAAGCCCCGGTGTCGGGGGGCGTCAAAGGCGCCCGCGAGGGCACGCTCGCGGTGATGGTGGCGTGTCCCGCCGCGGTGCGCGAGGAAGCGGAATCGGTGCTCGCCACCTTCGGACGCATCTTCTACACGGGCGAGAAGCCGGGCCTGGCCCAGACAGCAAAGCTGGCCAATAACCTGCTGGGAGCGGCGGCCATCGCCATCACTTCCGAGGCCGTGGCCCTCGGCGTCAAGGCGGGACTCGACGCCCGGGTGCTCATCGACATCATCAACGCGGGCAGCGGGCTCAATACCGCCAGCCGCGACAAGTTCCCCCGGTCGGTCCTGACGCGTACCTTCGACTTCGGGTTCGCCACCGGGCTGTCACACAAGGACGTGCGGCTCTGCCTGGAACAGGCCGATGCGCTCGGTGTTCCGATGGTCGTGGGTTCTGCGGTTCGACAGATGCTGGCCATTACCAGTGCGAGATTCGGTCCGGAATCCGACTTCACCTCGATCGCGAAAGTGGTTGAGGAGTGGGCGGGCGTCGAGATCAAAGGATAGAAAAGGAGACGGTCATGAGCCGAGAGATGTTCGAGCGGGGCCTGGAAATCAGGAAGGCAGTGCTGGGCAAGGAGTACGTGGAGAATTCACTCAAGAACGCCGACGACTTCAGCCTGCCGATGCAGGAGCTGTCGACGGAGTACTGCTGGGGCCACGTCTGGGGCCGCGAGGGGCTGACGAGGAAGCAGCGCAGCATGATCAACCTCGCGATGATCAGCGCCCTCAACCGGCCGCACGAGCTGAAGCTGCACGTGAAGGGCGCGCTCGTGAACGGCGTGACGCGCGAGGAGATCCGCGAGATTCTGCTGCAGGTGGCCATCTACTGCGGCATCCCCGCTGGCATCGATTCCTTCCGTCTGGCGAAGGAGGCCTTCGCGGAGCTCGACAAGGCGAAGTAGATGTCGGAAACACACGCGCTCGCGTCGTACATCGTGAACAGTCGGCCGGAGGACATCCCGGCCGACGTCTGGCATGAAGCGAAACGGGCGCTGGTCAACTATGTGGGCTGTGCTGTGGGCGGATGCCGCGAGCCTGCGGTGGACATCGCCCTGCGTGCCCTCTCACCGTACGCGGGCCCAGCCTCTGCGGTTGTGCTCGGTCGGCCCGAGCGGCTCGACCCGCTGTACGCCTCGTTGATGAACGGCATCAGCGCACATGTCCACGATTACGACGACACCACACCGAAAAACTACGGCCATCTGACTGCGCCAACCGCCTCGGCACTGTTCGCGTATGCCAGCGTGCACCCGGTGACCGGTCGCGACTTCATGCACGCCTTCGTGCTCGGCTTCGAGGCGTCGTCGCGGGTAGCCAATGCTGTGTATCCGGCGCACTACGACGTCGGCTGGCACATGACCGGTACCGCGGGTGTGTTCGGGGCAGCCGCCGCCATCGGCAAGTTGATTGGCCTGAATGTGTCGCAGATGGTCTGGGCCCTGGGGCTGGCAGCCACGCAGGCGGCAGGCCTGCGGGAGATGTTTGGTTCGATGGGAAAGCCCTTCCATCCGGGGCGCTCGGCGCAGAACGGCTACACGGCGGCGCTCCTGGCCCAGGCCGGCTTCTCGGCCGGTGTCCACGGTATCGAAGGACCCCGCGGGTTTGCCGCCGTGCTCGCCGCCGCGTCCGACCTGTCGAAGATCACAGAGCGCCTGGGCGAGGACTTCGATCTCCGCGCCAACACCTACAAGCCGTTCCCGTGCGGCATCGTCAACCATCCCACGATCGAGGCGGCCATCCACCTCCACGACGCGCATGCCCTCCAGGGCGAAGCCATCGCGGCAGTGAACCTGCGTGTGGCGCCGCTCGTGCTCGACCTCTGCAACAAGCAGTTCATTTCGACGGGTCTCGAGGGACGATTCTCGGTCTACCATGGCGCGGCCGTGGGGCTGGTGCGCGGCAAGGCCCGCCTGCAGGAATATTCCGACGCGAGCGTGAACGACCCGACGATCCGTCGAGTGCGCGAGCTCGCCGTGGCGGAGGGCGATTCCAGCATCACCGAAGATCAGGCCAGAGTGCGTGTGACACTGCGCGATGGCCATGCGTGCGAGTTTTTCGTGGCCCAGTCGCTCGGTAACGTCCATCGACCGTTGAGCGACCGGCAGCTCGATCAGAAGCTGCGTGACCAGGCGGTGCTCGCACTGCCCGAGGCCAAGGTCGAGGCGCTGCTCGACCGTTGCTGGCAGCTGGATACGCTCGATACCCTCGCCCCCCTGTTCGCCGTAGCCGTGCCCTGAGCTGAGAGGAGCCCGACGTGAAGCCGTTCTCGACATGCGTGGCGATACTCCTGCTGGTGACCGCCTGCAGTTCGGCGTCGAATCCAGGGGACGTACCGGAGCTGCGAATGCCGACAGGCGCTGGCGGCGTCGGGTTCCTGCCGCTGCGCGTGATGCAGCAGGAGAAGCTCATCGAGGCGCACGCCAGGGAGGCAGGTATTCCCGACCTCTCCGTGCGGTGGGTGGAGGTTGGCGGGCCCGCGGTGCTCAACGACGCGCTGCTGTCCGGGTCTATCGACTTCATCGCCGCCGGCCCACCGGCGTTCATCACGTTGTGGGATCGCACCGTCGAGTCAGTCAAGGTGATGGGGACGGCTGCGGTGGCGGCCCTACCCATGTACCTGAACACGAAAGCCGCGCACCTGCAGTCGGTCGATGACCTGAGAGACACCGACAAGGTGGGCGTCACCGCGATCAAGGTCTCGATTCCCTCGCTCGTGATGCAGATGCATGCGCGCGACAAATACGGGGCGTCGCAGGCCACGCGATTCGACAAGAACACGGTGGCGATCACGCATCCGGATGGGGTTGTGGCGCTGCTCTCCGGTTCGAATGCGATCACCGCTCACTTCACCTCCCCACCGTTCCATCAGCGCGAGCGGAAGGACCCGCAGGTGCGGACCATCATGACGTCGGATGAGGTGATGGGTGGTGCGACCACGTTCGTGATGCTCTCGACCACCGCGCGGTTCCGGGACGAGAACCCGGCGGTGTACCGCGCGGTGCTCGCGGCGCTTCGCGATGCCCAGGCGCGGATTGCCGCGGATCCGAAGGCCGCCGCCGGCATCCTGCTCAGCGCCGAGGGGCAGGGTGGGTTCACGGTCGACGAGATGGCCGCCGTGCTGGCCGACCCGGACGTACACTTCACCGCCGCGCCGCAGAACACCATGAAGTACGCCACCTTCATGCACGACATCGGATCGATCTCCCACCGGCCCGCGTCCTGGAAGGACATGTTCTTTCCGGAGGTGCACGACGAGCCGGGTAACTGACGCGATCATGTCCCTTCCCGACGCCAACGACCGTGTGACCGGCGGGACGCCGCTGCTCGAGGTGAAAGGCGTCACGTTGCAGTACCGCACGCGTCAGCACGTGGTGACGGCCACCTATCGGGTGAGCTTCGACGTGCATCGTTCTGAGCGCTACGTCATCCTCGGGCCCTCCGGGTGCGGCAAGTCGACCCTGCTCAAAGCGATTGGCGGTTATGTGGCACCGGTCGAAGGGCAGATTCTGCTGGCCGGCGAGCCCAGGCGCACGCCAGGCCCGGACCGGGTGTTCGTGTTCCAGGACTTCGAGCAACTGCTGCCCTGGAAGACGGTGTGCGAGAACATCGTGTTCGCGCTCACGGCGGCTGGACGCTGGCGTCCGCGCGAAGCCCGAGAAAGAGCGCTGCACTACATCGCCAAAGTGGGCCTTACCGAGTTCGCCCACGGCTATCCGCACACGCTCTCGGGCGGGATGAAGCAGCGCGTGGCGATTGCGCGCGGCCTGGCGATGGAGCCCCAGGTGCTTCTCATGGACGAACCCTTCGCGGCACTGGATGCGCTGACGCGGGCGCGAATGCAGGAAGAGCTGCTGCAGTTGTGGGAGGAGGCGCGTCTCACGGTGCTCTTCGTCACCCACTCCATCAGCGAGGCAATCCGCGTGGCCCAGCGCATCCTGCTGCTCACGCCACACCCCGGACAGGTGCGCGCCGAACTCAACAGCACCGGTGAGGATGTCGTCGGTGCCGACGGCGTGAGGCTGTCGGCGCGCATCGAGGAACTGCTCTTCGGAGCAGCGTGGCGAAGCAGTGGGGCGGCGCATGACTGATGCGCGCATCCCCCTCGTGCGCCCGGAGCGACTGGAATCGCCGCTGCCGGCGAGTGACGTCGTGCAGCAACCGCTCGGCGTCTGGACACGCGCCTGGGACAACGGCGGGTTGCGCAAGACGATGCTGCTCGTCGTGCTGCTGGCCACCTGGGAGGGCTACGCGCGCTGGCTCGATAATCCGCTGCTGTTTCCAACGTTCTCGGCCACGCTGGTGGCGCTGCTCAACGGGCTCGCGTCCGGGCAGATTCCCCGAGCGGCTGTCTTCACCATGAGCCTGCTCCTGCGAGGCTACCTGCTCGGCCTGGTGCTGGCCGGCGTGCTCGTGGCGTGTGCGGCGGCGTCGCGGTTGGGTTCGGATCTGCTCGAAACGCTCTCGGCGATGTTCAATCCTCTGCCGTCGGTGGCGCTGTTACCCCTGGCGCTCATCTGGTTCGGCCTGGGAAACGCTGGTGTCATCTTCGTCCTGGTTCATGCCGTGCTGTGGGCCGTCGCACTCAACACGTTCGCCGGCGTAAAGGCCATCAGTCCGACGTTGCGCATGGTGGGGCAGAACTACGGCCTGTCGACATTGGGCCTTATCACCCGCGTGCTCATTCCAGGGGCGTTTCCCAGCCTGCTGACCGGGGCGAAGGTGGGCTGGGCATTTGCGTGGCGCACGCTCATCGCGGCCGAACTGGTGTTCGGTGTCACCTCCGGGTCGGGCGGCCTCGGGTGGTACATCTACGAGCAGAAGAACGAGCTGCGCATTCCCGAGGTGTTCGCCGGGTTGCTCACGGTGACGTTGTTCGGGCTGTTTGTCGAGCATGTCGTCTTCCGCACCATCGAAGTGCGGACGGTTCGGCGTTGGGGCATGCAGACATGAAGGCGGTGACGCGACATGAGTCATGACGTCCACGAGATCTACGCCGTTCAGTACGGCTACCACGCCAGGCGGGCGTCGGAGAACCATGTGTTCGGGGATCCGCATGATGCCCCTGAACCGCTCGCGTATTTCGTCTGGCTGATCCGTGGTCCGCACGGCGCCATCGTGGTCGACACGGGTTTCGACCAGCGCATGGCGACGAGGCGGGGGAGAACGCTGCTGCATCCGGTCGGCGAGGGACTGGCGGCCCTGGGCGTCCGCGCCGATCAGGTGGAGACCGTCGTGGTGACACACCTGCACTACGACCACACCGGCAACCACGACCTGTTCCCGCGCGCGCGGTATCACCTGCAGGATGCCGAGATGGCGTATGCCACCGGACGCTCCATGTGCCACGCGCATGCGCGCGTCCCTTTCGAGGCCGACGACACGGTTGCGATGGTGCGCAAGGTGTATGACGGCCGAGTGGTGTTCCACGACGGCGACGATGAGATTGCACCAGGGGTGACCGTGCACCGGATTGGTGGCCATTCGAAGGGCCTGCAGGCGGTGCGTGTGAGGACCAGACGGGGGCACGTGGTGCTCGCCTCCGATGCGTCGCACCTCTATTCGCATTTCATGACGGGGCGCGTGTTCCCCATCGCCGACTCGATCAGCGACGTGCTCAATGGCTACGAGACGCTGCGCCGACTGGCTGATTCAGAGGCGCACATCGTACCTGGACACGACCCCCAGGTCGTCCTCCGGTATCCCGCGGCCGCGCCTGACCTCGACGGCTGGGTCGTCCGCCTCGACATCGAACCCACCGCCACCGATTCGGACTGACCACCGTGACTGACCATCTGGCGACGCGCCTGGCGCGCTGGACCGCCGCCACCACCTACGACCGAGTGCCTGACGACGTCGTTCACGCGACCAAACTCCGGATGATGGATGCCATCGGGCTCGCGCTGGCCGGCGCCGGGACCAGTTTCGGCCGGTCAGTGCTCGACGCCGAGCGCGCACTGTCGCCGGAGGGGCCGTGCACCGTCTTCGGTACCGGCGAGCGCCTGCCGCTTGGTGGAGCGGCATTCGTCAATGGCGCCCGCGTGCAGGCGCTGGAGTTCGACGACACCCACAACGAGTCGATTGTGCACATGAGCGGTCCCGTCGTGTCGGCCGCCCTCGCACTCTCGCAGGTGCAGCCGATGTCCGGGCGGGCGGTGATCCGCGCGATCGCCATCGGCAACGAGGTGTCGTGTCGCGTCGGCTCGGTCTCCGTGGGGCAGTTCCACAAGCGCGGCTTTCACCCGACCGGGCTCTTCACACCCTTCGGCGTCACCTATCTGGCCAGCCTCCTGATGGGGCTCGACGTCGGGGCCACGTCGCGCGCTGTCGGCATCGTCGGCAGCTTCGCCGCCGGGCTTCTCGAGTGCTGGGTGGACGGTACCGATTCGAAGTTCCTGCACGCAGGCTGGGCGGCCCGTGCCGGACTGACGGCGGCGGCGCTGGCCCGTGCGGGGACGACTGGTCCCCCGGCCATTCTCGAAGGCCGCTTCGGCCTGTTTGCGTCGCATGTCCAGGACCGCGAGGCCCCGCGCGACTTCGGACGCATCACCGACGGGCTCGGGGAGGACTGGGAAAGTCGTCGTGCGTCGTTCAAACCGTTTCCGGCCGCGCACGTGCTGCACCCGTACATCAGCGCAGTACTTCGACTTCGCCAGGCCCACGGGATTCGCGTCGAGGATGTGGAGCGCATCGACTGTCCGGTGGCCGCCTTCATCGTCGGCATCGTCTGCGAGCCGACGGAGGAGAAAGTGGCACCGCGCACCGATTCTCACGGGCGCGTCAGCCTGCAGTTTTCTCTGGCCGAGGCGCTGGCGACCGGTCGACTCGGCACGGATGCCTACCGTGCGCAGGCGCGAAACGACCCGGCCATTCTGGCGCTGGCGCGCCGCGTGTCCTACCATCGCGACCCGCGTTTCGATGGGCTCACCCACTTTCCTGGTGAGGTCACGATCACGCTGCGCGACGGACGCGTCTTGACCGAGGTGGAGCCATACAATCGCGGGTCTGCGCAGAACCCGATGAGCGATGCAGAACTCCGGGCGAAGTTCAACGACAATGCCGGCGCCCTCCTGTCCGCGCCGGCGCGGGATCGGCTGTGTGACACGATTCTGGCGCTCGAACGGCTCGATGATGTCGCCGCCGTGGCGCCGATGACGGCAGGCTGATGCTGCCGAACGGCACCGCCAGGGATTGGGAGGACTCATGAAGAAGGTGTTGCTGTCCGTGGGGATTCTGCTCGTCGCGTTGGCTTTCGTCGTCGAGAGCCGCGCGCAGGGCACATCACCCATCCGCCTCTATGTGCTGGACGGGGGCGCGCTGGAGTCGGATCCCACCAGGTATCGACTGACCCCGCAGGAAGTCCGGGCCACTCAGTTGTCGATTACCGCATTCCTCGTCGTTCACCCGCGCGGCACGCTGATGTGGGACACCGGGGCCGTGCCAGACGACTCGTGGACGCCAACGGGGCGGCCGGTGTCGAAGCGAATCTACCTGTCGGACGGCCGAGAGCGGCCTGTTACCCTCACCAAGTCGATCACCGGCCAACTGGCCGAAGCTGGCATACAGCCGTCCCAGGTGACCTTTCTGGCCCTGTCGCACGCGCACTGGGACCACACGGCCAATGCCAACTCGTTTGCCTCGGCGACATGGTTGACCCGCCAGGTTGAGTTGGATGCGATGTTGCCGTCGACGCCGCCGGAGGTGCCGGCACCGTCGACGTTCGCCAGGCTGCGCACGAGTCGGACGATCGCGGTGAGTGGCGAGTACGACGTCTTCGGCGATGGTACCGTGGTGTTGCTGCCAACGCCCGGACACACACGCGGGCATCAGGCGCTTTACGTCAAGCTCGCCAACGCCGGTGGCGTCGTCCTGGCCGGTGACCTGTATCACTATCCGGAAGAGCGCACGCTCAATCGCCTGCCGACCGCCGATATCGATGTCGAGCAGACGCGTCAGTCGCGGGTGTGGCTCGAGGGCTTTCTGATGCGCACCGGGGCGCGTCTCTGGATTCAACACGACCTGACGGCGGCGGCCGGGTGGAAGAAGGCCCCCGCGTACTACGACTGACGGACAGCTTCACGTCCTGCGCAGATCTACTGACGGAACACTAGGCGATCGCTGACCAGGAACGTGGCGATCGACGCGGTGGCCACGGCAACGACGTTGGACGGCACGACCGACAGCCCGGTGAGGCGCGCCACGAAGTGTGGTGCCCACGTTGCCGACGCGTGCCGCACGCCGTCGACGCCACCAGGGCCGCAGCCGTCTACCACGGGCCTCTGAGACGCATCATTCAAGCGTATAAGTACGAAGGACGGGAATCTGCTGCAGGCGGCCGGCGGGAATCTGCTCGGCGACGCGTCCTGCGTCGTCCCCGTTCCGCCCCACCCTGCGTCGTGTCAGCCGCGGTTTAAATCAGGCCCGCGAGCTTGCGCTGACCCTGCCGCTGCCCATTGTGACACCGCTCTGGAGGGTCAGGGCCACACACACCTGACCGCAGCGGCACGACACCACAACGTCAGAGGCGCGTTCCGCGTCTCACCGCTGCTCGGGCGACGCGTGCGCGAGACGCTGATCCGGAATCAGCTCGTCGTGCTCGTCGACGATGTTCGGACCACGTGCGCCACGCTGGATCAGTGCGCCCGTGTGCTGAAGGAAGCGGGGGCACGCGAAGTGCGTGCCCTCACTGTGGCTGTCGCGCGACCGCACCGTAAGTCTGCTGATCCTCTCTCCATGAAGGCGGACTCCGGAGAGCGGGACAACCGCGATGACGGCGCCCGCCACGAAGTCGACGACGAGGCAGAACGGCGGCCACCACCGGGTATTGTTGACAAACTGCGTGCGATGCTGCCACAGGTCCTTGAGGCCGTGCGCCACAAGAGCGACGACGGACAGCCAGGGGGAGGCCACTACCGCAATCGCCGCGCGGATGACGAATGCCGATGTCACTCCAACTTCAACGGCAATCACCCGGGTGCGTCGACGCGTCAAGTCAAGGAATTATTGCCGTCATTTCACGGCCGCGGTACTAGCAGGTCGGCGGGCAGCCTTTCCGCATGCGCACGATCTGCGTCGTGGCGCGAGCGACTTCGGCAGAAGAACCCGCGAGTCGGTAGACGATCACTCCGTCACCGGTGACGAAACCATCGCCGGCGGTGTCGAATCGCCAGCGTTCGGACTCCTGCAAAATGATCGGCAAACGGAACGAGCTGTAGTCCGTCAACTTCTCGCGCGTTGCTATGACCGTGCCGTCGCCCTCGATGAGGAATGTGAGCGCGGGCTCCCAGATGTCCACACCGGCAGACGTCGTCCCCTCCCACCATTGCCACGATAGCGAGTCGGCCTTCTGTGCGACCAGAAACCCTGTCGGGTAGCGCCCGCCCAGGCCGGGAAGCCAACGCGGACAGAAGCCAGAGGGGATAGCCGCCGTCTGCGTGCACGTGAGGTAAGTGCGCGTGCCTCCCCAGATGCCCTCATAGCCTGGAGTCACTTTCATTTGCGCCTGTCCCTGGCGCTCGCCGTACACGACGTAGACGTTCGCCAGACCGCGTGCGACGCCCGTGACTTCACCGGAGTCGGTCACGGTGGCTACGGCCGGTGCATCGCTGCGCCATCCAGTGGTAATCAGCTGGGTGGTTCCGTTGGAAAGCGTGGCCGTACCGGTCGCTCTGGTCGTACCTCTTGGGATCAACGCCGGGCTCTCGAAAGTCACATCGATCCTCGTCACACTGGGTGGCGACGTGCTGACGGTCGGCGAAGTGGGCGACGACGGCACACCTGTGCTCGTCGATGATCCACAGGCGGAGGTCAAGGCCGCTAGCAGAATCAGCAGCGGGCGCGTCACGATGTGGCGATCGTAGGTCATAGGCTGGAGTCCGTCAGAATGCTCCCAGCCACGGCTGCGGCCGGGGTCCAAGGTGTCTAATACTACTTTGTCAGATGGATAAATTCCCGAAGGGATTCGGGAGTGATCATTCTTGAGGGCATTGTACAAATTGAGCGAGTCCGATATCCTGCCGCGCGGTGGCCGATCGCCGCGCAGTAGCGCAGCTGCGACGTCTGATGACCTGCCTGGAGGCCTTCACCGAGTGCTTCGGCCACCGTGCGCAGGTGCTCGCGTTGCGCCGGTACGTGCCGGGGTTGCTCAGCGACAGCGCGCGCAAGTCGATGGAAGCGATGCTGGCGCGGGTGACCGAGCCGGGGTCCTACCAAGCCTTTCAGCACTTCATCACCGATGCGCCGTGGGACGCCGAACGGGTCTGGCGACGACTCCGCGCACGGATCCCCGAGCGGATGGGGCTGCCGATCCTCGATGGCACGAGCTTTCCCAAGCAGGGGCCCCACTCGGTCGGGGTGGCGCGCCAGTACTGCGGGGGCTGGGCAAGATCGCCAATTGCCAGGTGGCGGTGACGGCCGCGTTGTGGACCGAGCCGCGCGCCTATCTGCTTGGGGGCCGCGTTGTACCTGCCCGATGCGTGGTTGACCGCCTCGGCCCGGACACGCGCACGCGTGCCGTCCCCGATCGGCTTTCAAGAAAAGTGGCGCCAGGCCCTGACCTTGTTGCGGCAAGTCCGCGCGAGCGCTTTACGGTGACCGGGGTGTTCGCCGATGCCGAGTTCGGCGACGTCGGGCTGTTTCGCGCGATGTTGCAAAGGCCCCCGCGTACTACGACTGACGGACAGCTTCACGTCCTGCGCAGATCTACTGACGGAACACCAGGCGATCGCTGACCAGGAACGTCGCGATCGACGCAGTGGCCACGGCAACGACGTTGGCCGACACGACCGACAGACCCGTGAGGCGCGCCACCACAGCGGTCAAGCCCACGTTGGTGATGACAGAAATCACGCCGGTCGAGAGCTGGAATTTTACCCATCGCCCTAACCGGCCATCTGAAGACTGATTGCGCCAGGTGACGCGCTCGTGCCACAGGAAGTTGTGCGTCACCGTCACGAGCACCGCTGCGGAAATTGCAACCGGTGGCGTGAGCCAGGTCCAGCGGATCAGCGCCGCCAGAATCACCATCTGGAAGAGGAACCCGACAAAGCCGATGGCGTTGAAGCGGATCCAGCGTCTGCGTCGGCTCACTGACGCGCCTCGGCTCTGACGCCTGGGGCCTGGGCATGCGTAACACGGAGGGTCTGAAGGGTTCTGCTCATCGATTCCCTCGCAATTCTATCGATAATCGGCGAGACCACAACCCCCAGACCCAGCGGAATGCTCCGACTCAAGGTCAACGACTCCATCTCGATGACCACTCCACCCGGCACCTGCTCGTACCGCCAGTACGAGTTGAGACGCCACAGAAAGCCCCTGTCGCGACCCTCAGGCCTGGCCACCTCCCGCGGCGTACCCGCATCGTCCAGCTCGACGATCCGCGTGGAGACGCTGCGGCTCGACGCGCGCTGCGGCGTAGATCGCCGGTAGTCAACGCTGTGCTCCGTGTCATAGGTCACCGTCACGACCTTGGTTCGCGTCATGCGGATGTACAGGTTCAGATGGTCCGGCGAACGGCTCAGCACGCGCAGCGCCAGCACGTCCTCCTGGTGCGGGCCCTGTTGCGGGGGGTGCTGAAGGCGGTGCAGCAGAGTCTCGAGCGTGACACCCGGCACGAACACGCTGCCGCGGCCGTGAACAATCAATCCGCCTGGAACGTCGATGGACGTGCTCGCCGACGTAAGGTCGGTGCGCAGTGAGCCACGAGACGTCGCGAGCTCTCGCGAGATCCGCGCTTCCGCGGCCGCCACGTACTCGTTCCAGGCAGCGACGGTGGTGGCTTCGAGCGTCGCCGCGGTGGCGCCGCGTGGAAGAAACGTAGCGAGCGCGATGATGAGAACTGCGATCGTGATGCGTCCGCGCGTCATGCCACGTTCCTCCACGATGCGCGCGGCAGCGGCTCCGCGCGGTAGAGGGCGATCGTTGTCCTGACCGACGAGGTCACCAGTGCGACCACGAGGCCAAGAGTCGCCACCACGCCGCCGACGTCGAACAGCAGGAAGGGTCCGAAGCCGAACGGGCGGACCACGGGCTGGACGTAGAGCGACAGCGTGCCGATCGCCAGCAGGATACGTAGTTCGGTCGGTCCGACGTTCAGAAACGACATCCTGAACTGGCCGTTCACGGCGGTGGCGAGAAACACCTCGCCAGACACGAGGAGATAGGCGACGAGCAGTGCCAGGCCGACGATCGGGGTGATGAAACCCGAGAGCGCCATCCCACCGACCAGCAGGGTGATGCCGACGATGTCCAGGACGTGGTCCACGTAGAATCCGTAGCGCGGCCGCTCGTGCTTGCGCACCCGTGCCAGGGTGCCGTCGAGGCTGTCGCCGAACCAGTTGAGCGCCAGGGCCACGACCACCAGCGCCAAAGCCGGGGGCCACGACGCCGAGGCCCAGAACGCCAGGCCAGCGCCGGCCATGGACAACAGCGCCAGCAGGGTCAGGTGGTCCGAGTTGACCCACCCCGGCAGACCCCCCGCAATCCGGACCAGCGCCCGCTTCTCAGCCCTGGCGAGTACCCCTGTGTTGATACGAACGTGACTGGTGATTGGAACTGCCATGCACTCCTCCTCTGATCAGGAAGGTGCAAAGCGGGGGAAAACCGGCTCAGGGCCTCAGACCTGGGTGTCGGTCGACATCAGGCCGCGCGTGTGGAACGTCAGGACGAGTGACCCGATGCGGATGGTGTCGCCATCGACCAGCTCAACCGGCGAGGTGACGCGCTCGGCACCACGAAATGTCCCGTTCTTGCTTCCGAAGTCCTCGAGAACCGTGCCTTCCACACTCACCAGCAGCCGCGCGTGACGCCGGGAGACCGTCGACGCATCGAGGCTGATCTCCACGTCAGGGTCGCGGCCAATGATGTGCTCTCCGGCCGAGAGCGGATAGCGCTTGCGGTCCCACTCGAGCCAGCAGAGCGGCTGAGCAGTCTTCGAGCGCGTGCCAGTGACGGTCGTGGCCTCGCCGCAAAACGCATAGCCCCGTCCGTGGACGGTGCGGATGAAGTCGGGCGCGCGCGCACGATCCCCGAGGGCTTCGCGAATCTCGCCGATCAGGTTTGAGAGGTTGGCTTCCGCAACGAACGTGGCAGGCCAGAGACGTTCCTGCAGCGAAGCCTTAGACATGACATTCGGGCGCTCCTGGATCAGCGCCGCAAGCAGGTCGAATGCCTTGGGCGCAAGGTGGAGCACGCGGCCGTCGCGGGTGAGCTGCCGCGTATCGAAATCGATGAGGAACGGTCCGAAGCGGATGTTCAGAGCGGTCTCGGGGCCACATCGTACTGCACGACACGGGCGCCCTGGAAACCTGCGGAATCCCTGAAACTTCCCTGAGACTTCCTGCGCGTGCGGTCTCTATCGTGTCCCACGGAGGCCTGATGACCAGACTGCGAACGACTACGGCACTGATTGCGGGTGTCACCTGCCTGGTGGCACTGACATCGACGACTCGGCTCGTCGCGGCAACGACCACGCTGATCATGAGTGGGCTGAACAGCCCACGGGGATTGACGCTTGGTCCCGACGGGGGCATCTATGTCACCGAAGCGGGGACCGGCGGCGCTGGCCCGTGCATCGAGAATCGCTGCTACGGTCGAACCGGTGCCATCTCGAGATTGCTCAACGGCGTCCAGCAACGCATCGTCACCGGCCTTTCCTCCCATGCGTTGCCGAGCGGCGATCAGGCGATCGGGCCCAACGACATGGCGTTTCAGGGATCACAGATGCTGGTCCTGATGGGCCTGGCCACCAACCCATCGGTGCGGCCGTCGTTTGGCACAGGCGGGTACATGTTCGGCAAGTTGCTGCAGATTGCGACAGATGGCCAGATCACTGAGGCCGCCGACGTGGCTGCCTACGAGACCGACGTCAATCCCGCCGGTGGACTGATTGACACCAACCCGTTCGGGCTCCTCCTGTTGCCCAATCTCAGAATCGTGGCCGACGCCGGCGCGAACGCCTTGCTGACCGTAGCCCCGAGCGGCTTGGTCAACACGATGTCCGTCTTTCCCTCGCGTCCAGCCAGGACCACCGACTCGGTGCCCACCTCCCTCGCTGTGGGGCCAGACGGCGCGTACTACGTTGGCGAGTTGACGGGCACGCCATTCGCCGCCGGTTCCGCCAACATCTATCGGGTCGTGCCACGGCAGGCACCACAGGTATTTCTGAGTGGGTTCACGACCGTGACCGATCTCGCCTTCGGGCCAGATGGCAGCCTCTACGTGATCGAGCACTCGAAGGGCCCGGCGTTCTTCGCAACGCCAGGTGACCTCGTCAAGATCACGCCAGACGGTCAGCGAACAGTACTGGTGTCCAACCTGAATCGGCCGACGTCGGTCATGGTCACGAGCGACGGCACCGTCTACTACACCAACCGGGGCATCACCGCTGGCGCTGGTGAGGTGTGGAAGTTCACGCCGTAGAAGCCGCTGGGCCCGTCACCGCGGCAGATCAATCAAGCGGAGATCGGAGTCTTCGCGCAGGCGGTCGAAGACGATCTGCTGGCCGTCAGGGGTGATGTCGAACGTGCTCATGGTCGCCCGGTTCGTCAGTTGGGTGAGCCGGCGGCTCTTGCTGGTGGTGAGGTCCAGCAGCCAGAAGTCCCGAGCGCCTTCGGGGCCCTGCATGTAGACGAGCCCCTGACCGTTCGGCAGAAAGCGTGCGCGCCCGCCTCCACCGGCTGGCACGAGAATCTCTGGCAGACCGACGGGGCTCCCGTCGGGCCGAACAGCCAGGAGCGGTGCATAGGCGTTCCGCTGACCGACGTACACGATCACGCTGCCGTCGGACGACCAGGTCGGATCGAACGCGCCGCCCCTGACGAGGGCGACCGCGGTACCGTCGGTGACCGAGATCCTGAAGAGCCCAGGTCCCTGCGCGTCGCTGCCGCCCGTCACGATCCACCTGGCGTCGGGTGACCACGCGGACGTTCCACGGACGTCGATCGCCTCTGCCAGTGAGCGATGCGGGCCACCGCCGATGTGCAGGAGCGCCAGGTGCAGGCGTCGCTCCTTTCTGAGCACGATCGCAACCTGATCGCCACGAGGCGAGACCGAAGGCGACTCCAGGAGCGGCTCGTCCGAACCCTTCCAGATTTCCACCGCCTTTCCATCCTGCAGCCGCCAGAGTCCGTCGCCAGGACCACTCGACGACAGAAAATACACCGACGCGTCGCCGAATCGTGGCGCCAGCGCGCGGGCGACTGGCACGGGGTACGGCGTAACGTCACGTTCCTCAACGAGCCGATCGAGCATCGGCACCTGCCACAACGCGGCCGTTGACTTGGCGACGGTGGCAACGAGACGGCGACCATCGGCGCTCCCGGCCACAGAGAGGTACCGTTCCAACCCGACGCTCACCCGACGCGTGACCTTGCTCTCCACGTCGAGCGCCCAGAGCCATGGGCCCGACCTGTCTTCCGCTGGCGCCACAAACAGCAGAGTCCTGGCGTCGATCGGCGTCAGGTAGCGGATGTTGGTCCTCAGTGTCGTGAGTTGCTCCGGTGTTCCGCCAGCGGACGGAATGCGCCAGACGTCGTACTCGGCCACCGCCTGCAGACCGTGGGCATAGTAGATCCACTCGCCGTCTGGCGACCAGGCCAGGAAGTGGTTGTGTTCCCCCGGCTTGCCAACGACAAGCTGTCTGGCATCGTTGCCGCTCCGATCGGCAATGTAGAGCGGGTCACCAGGCGCCGCGGTGAAGCAGGCGAGCTGCGTGCCGTCGGGCGACCAGACCGCGTTGATGGCTCTCTCCATGAGAAAGACGCGAGGTGTCCCGCCGGTCAGCGGCATGATCCCGAGCCGTCCGTCGACGATGCCGTTGATCCAGATTTCGGATCCGTCGGCAGAAAACCCGACGTTCCGATTGGGCCCCGGATTCCGTCGATCTTCAGGACCAGGTGTCAGGTCCACGAACGGACCGGTGCCGACCTGCTTCAACCAGGCGTGGAACGGGCCGCTCTGGTCGGACATAAAGGAGACGAATCGCCCATCGGGAGAAAGGGCCGCGTCGAACTCACTGCCGGGAAAGTTCGTGAACGGCGTGAACGTGGCGTTCATGAACCGGGACTCGATCGAGGGTGATGACGGGCTCAGCATGCCCGTGATGCGCATGAGCACGCCGAGCGCCACGACCGCGGCTCCGAGCCCCAGCACCCAGCGCCGTGGCGCTGCCTTGGCAGGCACAGAGACGGTGGTCGCGCGTGGGTCTGCGAGCACCTTCAGACCAAAGGCCAGATCGCGAGCCGACTGAAAGCGCATCTCACGCGACTTCTCCAGGCAGCGCGACACGATCAGCGCGAGGGCCGGGGGCACCTCAGGAGGGAGCGCGGGCGATGGTTCCTCTTTCAGAATGGCCACCATCGTGTCGGCCGCCGTCTCGCGACCGAACGCCGAACGCTTCGCCAGCACCTCGTAGAGCACGATGCCGAGGCTGAAGATGTCGGAGCGGTGATCGACGGGCTCGCCGCGGACCTGTTCCGGCGACATGTAGTTGGGTGTGCCGATCACCATGCCCGCCCCGGTCTCCGTCGGACGGGCATCGGTGGTGACATCGTCTGACGACCGCGTCAGCTTGGCGATGCCGAAGTCCAGGATCTTGACGCGCCCGTCTCTGGTGACGAACAGGTTGTCTGGCTTGACGTCGCGGTGCACGATGTTCTTCTCGTGCGCGGCGGCAAGCCCTTCAGCAACCTGGTGCGCGAAATCGATGGCTTTGCGAATCGACAGCGCACCGCCTTGCAGACGACTGCGGAGCGATTCACCCTCGAGCAGTTCCGACACGATGAACGGTGCGCCGTCGAACACGCCGACGTCGTGCACGGCCAGGATGTTGGGATGACTGAGCCGCCCGGCGGCTCGGGCCTCCTGCTCGAAGCGACTGACACGATGTGAGTCAGCGGCATACGCGTGGGGCAGGAACTTGATGGCCACCTCGCGATCGAGGCGAGTATCACGCGCGCGATAGACGACGCCCATCCCGCCGGCGCCAAGCCACGAGAGAATTTCGTAGGGACCAATCCAGGTCCCAGCCGCAATGCCGGAAGAGTCCGCCATAGTTCACCGATGAGAGGCCGACATGGTACTTCATGCCTCTCACGGGGGCGGCTGTTTCAGAGCAGCGGCAGGACGGCCGCAGTCACGTCGGCGGCGACCTCATCGCGGCCGCGCCCGGCGTCCAGTCGGACCCAGCCGGGTGCCTCGGCCTGGCGGTGGTAGCTGGCACGCACGCGCGCCAGCAGGGCCAGATCGCGCTCGTACTTGTCGCGATCGGCCGTCTTGCGCGTCGCGGAGGTCTCGGGCGCGATGTCGAGGAGCACCGTGAGCGCAGGCTGCGGCAGGAAGCGCTGGATGTCGCGCAGCCACGCACCGTCCAGCCCGTGGGCCTCGCCGTAGGCCACGCTCGACGCGAGATAGCGATCGCACACGACAACGGTACCAGCCTCGATATCCCGGAGGATGTCGTCCTTCCACTCATGGCGGTTGGCCACGTAGAGCAACTGCATCACGTCAGGACCGAAGGTCCGCTCGCCGCGCAGCGCCAGGCCGATTTCCTTGCCAATTGATGTGCGGTAGTCCGGAAACGACAGCAGGCGGACGGTGCGGCCGCGCGCCGCCAGCATGTCCCGCAGGCGCTCGGCCTGGGTCTGCTTCCCGCTCTGGTCGAGTCCCTCGAACGCGACGAGGAGTCCGTGCATGGGGCTGGTCACGCTGTCGGTCAGCTCTCGAGCGCCAGCACATCGTCGAGCGTCTGCCGTCGGCGAATGACTGTGGCAGCGCCAGCATCGACGAGCACTTCTTCGGGGAGCAGATGCCTGTTGTAGTTGGAGCCCATGACCGATCCGTACGCGCCGGCGTCGAGAATCGCCATCAGGTCTCCGACCTGGAGCGGGCCCAGCATGCGCTGACGCGCAAACACATCGCTGCTCTCGCAGATGGGTCCGACGATGTCCCACGGCGTCTCGAAGCCCTCGCGCGGCGACACGGGCACGATGCGGTGGTAGGACCCGTACATCGCCGGCCGGATCAGCTCCCCCATCCCCGCGTCGAGCACGGCGAACGTGCGTCCATCAGGAAACTGCTTGATGTCGACGATGCGCGCGACGAGCGCGCCGGCGTGCCCGACAATCGCGCGGCCCGGCTCGAGCACCACTGGCAGGCCGATACGTCGTAGTTCCGGCAACACCGCGGCCGCATAGGCCACCGGATCGATCACCGCCTGTCCGTCGTAGGTGATGCCGAGTCCGCCACCAAGATCGACGTGTTCGAGCGCGAACCCGTCCGCCTGCAGTGCCAGTGCGAGATCGACCAGCGTGGAGGCCGCGCGGGTCAGCGGCTCGAGCGTGGTGATCTGCGAGCCGATATGGACGTGCAGGCCGACGAAGCGAACGCCAGGCGTGTTCCGGCGATCGCGGTAGATCGACAGCGCTTCCTCCATCGGCACGCCGAACTTGTTCGACTTGAGGCCGGTGGAGATATTGGGATGGCTCTTCGCGTCGATGTCGGGGTTGATACGGACCGCCACGCGCGCCGTCCGACCATGGGCGTGCGCGATCGCCGCGATGCGATCGAGTTCGCCCGCCGACTCCGCGTTGATCGTGCCGACGTTGTGGAGCACGGCGTAGGTCAGTTCGTCGTGGGTCTTGCCGACGCCGGTGAAGACGACATCGGCCGGCGCGAAGCCGACACGCTCGGCCACCTGGATTTCGCCCACCGAGTTGGCGTCGATGCGGCTGCCGACCTCCCGGAGCACGCGCACGATGCCAAGCGTGGAGTTGGCCTTCATCGCGTAATGGATCGCGTGCGGGTACGAGGCAAACGCCTCGTCAATCGCACGATAGGCGCGACGAACGCCCTCGGCACTGTACACATAGACAGGCGTTCCGCTGCGTTCGACGATCGACTGAACGGGAAGCCCGTCGCAGGTGAGACCGGCGGCGGATGGCTGGAACGGTTGGTACACGAGCGGATCGCATGTTATCATGCGCGCATTCTCGCCACAGCATCGCCACAGATCGCGCATGTCCGGTGACGCCGCGCCTGGCGCGCCCCCAGGCGAGCCTGACTTGGCGCGCCCCACGACTCAGATCGATCAGATCATTCAACGCTGCTTGAGCGGCGACCAGGCCGCGTGGGAAGCGATCGTACGGCTGTACCGACGCAAGGTGTTCAACATCGCCTACACCTTCGTCGGCACCCACGATGCCGCCGAAGACCTGACCCAGGACGTCTTCCTGAAGCTGTTCAAGTCGCTCGACACCTTCGACCGGCGCGCCAACTTCCAGACCTGGCTCATCTCCGTCAGCCGCAATCTCTGCATCGATCACTACCGCAGCGTCCGCAAGGAGCGACAGACCATGAGTCGCGACATGGACGTCAGCGATCTGAAGCCGGTGGCCACCACCGCCGGCCCACTCGCTATCCTGGAACAGGCCGACCGCGTCGCGCTGGTGCGCCAGGCGCTCAGCAAGCTCGCGCCCACGCTGCGCACGGCCGTCGTGCTCCGCGACATCCAGGAACTGTCGTATCAGGAAATCGCCGAGCAACTCCGCGTGCCGGAAGGCACGGTCAAGTCCCGCATCAATCGCGGCCGTGCCGAACTGGCCCGGCAAGTTCAGCAGATTCGCGGCGAGCGTGACCCGCTCGGCCGCACTGGAGCCCTGGGATGAATCTCACCACCGACCGCCTCCCCAACGCCGTGGTTGTCCGCATCAACGAAGGCCGGGTCATGTATCCGCTCCTCGCCGAACTTGCCGACGCCGTCGGCACGCTGTTCAGGAACGGCGACCGCCAGGTGCTGCTGGACCTGACGACGGTCACCTACATCGACAGCGCCACGGTGGGCTGCCTGATGGATCTCTATCGTCAGGCCAGCGCCGCCGGCGGCGCGCTGAAGCTCTCCGGGGTCCAGAAGCGCGTCGAAACGATGCTGACGATGACCGGCGCACAAAACTTCCTCGAAATCCACGCAGACGAAGCCTCGGCCCTCAAGAGTTTCGGAGCGCCGCGATGAAAACGATTCAGACCACCACGGGAAGCGCGATCACGCTCGATGGCGACCTGCTCGCCATGATGGAAACGCTCTATCAGGAGGTCACGGCCCGCAAGGAACTGGACCGCACCTTCGAGGACATGATGCGCGAGATCACGCACCTCATCGACCAGATGGACGACGCCGAGAAACGCGCCTACCTGGTCGAGAGCCTGTTCCTGAATACGGTGAAGTACGAGAACGACAAGCTGGAAGCGTACTTGCGGAGGCTTGCGAAGTAATCGCCGGGTCGTTCCGACCCGGCCTACGTACGTAGGGCGGGTCCGAAGGACCCGCCGGCGGGGGACGGTACGTAGGGCGGGTCCGACCTGTCCGCCGTAGCTTCAGCGAAGGCGGGAGGACCCGCCGGACTCGGTTACTGCGTGACGCGGACGGCGTCGGCGACGGGATGGCCAACGGGCTCTGAGACCGGATTCTCGACCAGCTCCCAGGCGTCGGTGTCAGCAAGCAGGCGCGCCGCGAATTCGGTGTGGAGGGCATGCCCGCCACGATGCGCGACAAGGTGCCCGATGATCGGGAACCCGACGAGTGCCATGTCACCAATCAGATCGAGAATCTTGTGACGCACGAACTCGTCTTCGAAGCGCAGGGCGTTGTTCAGCACGCCCGTGTCACCGATGACGATGGCGTTCTCGAGCGAGCCGCCAAGCGCGAGACCCTGCTGACGCAGCATCTCGACTTCCTTGAGGAACCCGAACGTGCGCGCCGGGGCGATCTCGTCGATGAAGGTCTGCTCCGTCACGCGCATCGTCCGCGCCTGATGGCGAAGCATCGGGTGATCGAACGAGATGCTGTAGGTGACCTTGAAACGATCCGACGGATAGACCGCGATGCGCTTGTCGTCGCGCGTCAGCGACATCGGCCGCAGCACCTTGAGGAAGCGCCGCGGGCGTGACAGCTCCCTGACGCCGGCTTCCTGAATCAGGTAGATGAACGGCGCCGCGCTGCCGTCCATGATCGGCACTTCCGGCGAGTTCAGCTCGACGACCACGTTGTCGATGCCCAGGCTGACGAGCGCGGCAAGCAGGTGCTCGACCGTATCGACGCTTACCGCGTCGCGCGCCAGGCCGGTAGCGTAGCTGATGCCGCAGACGTGCTCGACCGTGGCCGGCACCTCGAGACCACCCAGATCCGCACGCCGGAACCGGATCCCTGAGTCGATGGGAGCGGGCTTGAGCGAGAGCGTGACCTTCTTACCGGAGTGCAGACCAATCCCCGCACAGGTAATGGCTCGACGAAGGGTGCGCTGGGGATTCATCAGGGTTGGCTCTTAGAGGTCCGTCCCTCTCCTAAGCAACATGAATGCCGTTAGCCGAAACTCAATGACCTGTAGCCGTAACTACAATCGGCACAGACACTTTACAGCCACACTGCACTATCGGCCAGACCGCGAAAAACCTCGCCAGTGTATCACTGTGACAACAGGCATGGAGATTCAGCCGTGGCTCTAGAGCCACATCAGGCACGGCGAGCTAGCTGGCTCTTGGTGCGAGCAGGGGCTTCAGGAAGGTTCCGGTCACCGAGGCGCGGGCGGCCGCCAACTCCTCGGGCGTGCCCGACGCCACCACCTTGCCTCCACCCGCCCCGCCCTCGGGACCGAGGTCCAGCACGTAGTCCGCGCACCGGATCACGTCGAGGTTGTGCTCGATCACCACCACCGTGTTGCCCTGGTCGACCAGCTTGTTCAGGACGTCGAGCAGCTTCCGCGTGTCCTCGAAGTGCAGGCCCGTGGTCGGCTCGTCCAGGATGTAGAGCGTGCGCCCGGTGCTCCGCCGCGACAGCTCGCGCGCCAGCTTCACGCGCTGCGCCTCCCCGCCACTGAGCGTCGTGGCCGACTGCCCGAGTTCGATGTAGCCCAGCCCCACGTCCTGCAGCGTGCGCAGCTTGTTGGCGATCGGCGGCACGTTCTCGAGCAACGGCATCGCCTGATCCACCGTGAGGTCGAGCATGTCGGCGATCGACAGCCCGCGGTACTGGATCTCGAGCGTCTCGCGGTTGTAGCGGCGACCCTTGCATTCCTCACACGTCACGTAGACGTCGGGCAGGAAGTGCATCTCGATGGCGATCACGCCGTCGCCCTGACACGCTTCGCAGCGGCCGCCCTTGACGTTGAACGAGAACCGCCCCGGCTTGAAGCCGCGTGTCTTCGCCTCGGGCATCATCGCGAACAGCTCGCGGATGAACGTGAACATGCCGGTGTAGGTCGACGGGTTGGACCGTGGCGTCCGGCCGATCGGCGACTGGTCGATCTCGATGACCTTGTCGATGAGCGCCGTCCCCTCGATGGTGGCGTGTGCGCCCGGCTCGGTGCCGGCCTTGTACAGCGTGCGCGCCAGCGACCTGTAGAGGATGTCGTTGACCAGCGTGGACTTGCCCGATCCGCTGACGCCGGTCACGGCGACGAGCATCCCCAGCGGAATACGCACGTCGATGTGCTTGAGGTTGTTGGCGTGCGCGTCGCGGATGACGATCTCTCCGCGCCCCGGAGCCCGTCGTGTCGTCGGCGTCGGGATCGAGCGCTCCCCCTTCAGATACGCGCCGGTCAACGAGTCGTTCGGCGTGTTGAGCAGGTCCTGCGGATGGCCCTGGAAGATCACGTGGCCGCCAAGTTCGCCGGCGCCTGGTCCCAGATCGACCACATAATCGGCGGCGCGAATCGTCTCCTCGTCGTGCTCGACGACGACGACGGTGTTGCCCAGGTCACGCAGCCTGGCGAGAGTCGCCAGCAGTTTCTGGTTGTCGCGCTGGTGCAGGCCGATCGACGGCTCGTCGAGCACGTACAACACGCCGGTCAGGTTGGCACCGATCTGCGTGGCCAGGCGGATACGCTGTCCTTCCCCGCCCGACAGCGTCGCTGCGCTGCGGTTGAGCGTCAGGTACCCCACCCCCACATCGTCCAGGAAGTGCACGCGCTCGCGAACTTCGCGCAGCACTCGCGATGCGATGAGTGTTTCGCGCTCGTTCAGCTCGAAGGACTCGAACACCCCCACCGCTTCGCTGATCGGCAGGTTGACGTAGTCGGCCATGCCGCGTCCCTTGACGCGCACCGCCAGGCTCTCGCGACGAAGCCTCTGCCCGTGGCAACCCGGGCACTCGCGCAGCGTGCGATAGGGCTCGAGATCTTCCTGCACGGCCCAGGAGCCTTCCTCATAACGCCGCCTGAGGTTGGGCACGACGCCTTCGAAGCCCTTGCCAAACGGGTCCTTCTCGCGGCCCGACTCACGCCCGCGCTTACGCTTCGGCAGCTCGAACTCGGCCTCCTCGTCATCGTCTTCTTCGTCCCGCGCCACCGCGACGCGGGTCGGTGCCGCTGCACGGCTCGCCGAAGACGGACCGAAGAGCACGAGGTCACGATGCTTGCGCGGCAACTTCGAGAACGGCAACTCAGGGTCGATGCCAAACGTCGCCGCGAGCGTCGTCACCGCCTCGCGCACCAGCTTGCGGTCGCCAGCCGCCCACGGCGCAACGGCGCCCGCCATCAGCGACTTCGATTCGTCGGGGACGATCAGGCGCGGGTCGAAATCGTAGGTGGCGCCAAGTCCCTGACACTCGGTGCACGCGCCGTGCGGGGAGTTGAACGAGAACGCGCGCGGCGTCATCTCGGGCACGGAGATGCCGCACGACACACAGGCCAGCTTCCGCGAGAAGAGCTGGTCGCCCCCCTCGAAGGTATTCACAACGACGATGTCGTCGGCCAGGCCGAGGGCCACTTCAAGCGACTCGCCGAGACGGCGTTCGATTCCGGACTTGATGATCAGGCGGTCCACGACGACGTCGATGTTGTGGTTGCGCCGACGGTCGAGCTTCACGTCATCGTCAATCGAGCGGAACTGACCGTCGATGCGCGCCTTGGTGAAACCGCGCTGGCGCAGCCCCTGCAGTTCCTTCTTGAACTCGCCCTTCCGTCCACGGACGACCGGCGCGAGGATGTTGATGCGCGCCTCCTGTGGATAGAGCATCACCAGGTCGAGGATCCGGTCGAGCGACTGCGATGAGATCTCGCGACCGCAGTTGTAGCAGTGCGGGATGCCGATGTTGGCGAAGAGCAGCCTGAGGTAGTCGTAGATTTCGGTGACCGTGCCGACCGTCGAGCGCGGGTTGGACCCGGTGGTCTTCTGCTCGATGGAAATGGCTGGCGACAGCCCCTCGATCAGGTCGACGTCGGGCTTCTCCATCTGCTCGAGAAACTGCCGGGCGTAGGCCGAGAGCGACTCGACATAGCGCCGCTGGCCCTCGGCGTAGATCGTGTCGAAGGCGAGCGACGACTTGCCGGACCCCGAGAGGCCGGTGATCACGACCAGCTGGTCGCGAGGCAGGTCGACGTCGATGTTCTTGAGGTTGTGTACGCGGGCACCGCGCACCGCAATCCAATCGTGCAACATAGCCCTACTGTCGGAAGCGCGCCGGGGGTTTGAACTCTCGATTATATCGCGAGGGGAACCGGCCGGCGGGTCCTGCGGACCCGCCCTACGTACGTAGGCAGTACGTAGGCAGTACGTAGGCAGTACGTAGGCGGTACGTAGGCGGTACGTAGGCGGTACGTAGGCCGGGTCCGCAGGACCCGGCGGGTGTCACTTCCGACTTGCCAACGCGCTGCGACGATATCCGTAGAAGGCGTAGACGAGGGCGCCGAGAAGGAGCCAGATGCCGAAGCGCTCCCAGGCGGTGCGCGGCAGGCCCGCCATGGTGTAGACACAGGCCGCGGCGCCGAGCACGGCCACCGGCCAGACAAACGGCACGCGGAACGGCCGGGGACGGTCGGGCTCGACGTAACGGAGCACCAGGACGCCCACGCACACGATGGCAAACGCGGACAGCGTCCCGATGTTGGTGAGGTCGTAGATTTCGTTTTCGTCAGCCACGAGCGACCCGAGCGCCACCACCACGCCGGTGACGATGGTGGTGATGTGGGGAACGCGCCGCTTCTTGCTCAGCCGAGCGGCCCACGGCGGCAGCAGGCCGTCGCGCGCCATGGCGAAGAAGATGCGCGGCTGGCCGTACTGAAACACCAGCAGCACTGCGGTCAGCGACACCACGGCACCGGCCGACACGATCCAGCCCGCGGTCTGCAGGCCGGCGACGTCGAGCGCGCGCGCCAGCGGATCGGCGCCACGCAGCTCGGTGTACGGCACGAGCCCTGTGGCCACGAGCCCGACGATCACATAGATCACCGTGCACAGCGCCAGCCCGCCGAGAATGCCGCGCGGCAGGTTGCGCTGCGGATCGGTGGTTTCCTCGGCCGCCGTAGAAATGGCGTCGAACCCGATGTAGGCAAAGAAGACGATCGCCGCACCCTGATGGATGCCGCGCCAGCCGTTGGGCGCAAACGGCACGTAGTTGGCCGTGTCGATGTGCCCGGCGCCCACCACGACGAAGAGCCCGAGGACGAGGAGCTTGATCGCCACCATCACCGCGTTGGCGCGCGCGCTCTCGCGCGCCCCGCGCAGCAGCAACCACGTCACGAACGCGACAATCCCGAACGCCGGCAGGTTGACCAGCACCGGTATGCCCGCCACACGCGGCGCGGTCGTCATCAGCGCCTGCACGGCGGGATCGGAACTGAGCGTCACCGCCCTGTAGCCGTGCGTGAGCCACTCCGGCAGCGTGATGCCGAAGCCGCTGAGCAGTGAGTTGAAGTAGCCGGACCACGCCACGGCCACGGCGATGTTGCCCACCGCGTATTCGAGGATCAGATCCCAGCCGATGATCCACGCCACCAGCTCGCCGAGCGTCGCGTAGGCATAGGTGTAGGCGCTTCCGGCGTCGGGAATCATCGACGCCAGCTCGGCATAGCAGAGCGCCGCCAGACCACACACGACGCCGAGCAGCAGGAACGACAGCACCAGTGCCGGGCCGGCAGCCGCCCGGATAATCGTCCCGTCAGGACGAATCTCGCCGGCCGCCGCCGTCCCGATCGACGAGAAGATGCCGGCACCGATCACCGCACCCACGGCCAGCAGCACGAGATCCCACGCGCCGAGCACCCGGGGCAGGCCGTGCTCCGACGGCTCCGACGTGTGATGAGCGATGACCTTGCGCGCGAGGAGGCGGGACAGCATCGAGGTGGGTAGTGGGCGGTAGGCGGTAGGCGGTAGGCAGCGACGACTACAGGAACCGGTAGGCGGTTTCGTTGGATGTCACGACCAGCTCACCGCGCGGGCCGAACGCGATGCCGACGAGCGAGGCCGCGCTCACATACAGCTCAGGGGGCGCGTCGTCTGTCGGCATGCGGAAGACGCCGCACGCGCCGGCCAGGGCATCGACGACATAGAGCGCGCCGTCGGGGCCGAAGGCCACGCCCTGAGGGCGACCCATGGGTACGCCGATCTGCCGGACGCTGCCGTAGCGATCGATGCGGTAGATGTAGTCGTAGGAACTGAGCGTCGGCGCCGCCACGATCAGGTCACCGGACGGGCTCATCGCCAGGTGGAACGCGGCGATGCTCGCCGGAAGCGACGCGAACGCCGTGGCCCTGCCCTCTCGTACGCGGAACACGGTACCGGAACGATCGCCCACATAGAGCCAGCCGTCGGCGTCAAACGCAATGCCGCAGGCCACACCCAGCTCAGACGCAACCTGGTGCGCCGTCCCGTCCGCGCCCACGCGGTAGACCGAACCCTCGAATCGGCTCGACACATACAGATCGTCATCGGGCCCTATCGTCATCGACGTGGCGTTGACGATGCCCGACGCGAACGGCTCGCGCGAGCCGTCGCGGTTGACCCGGAAGATCGAGACCGGCGCTTCCTGGCCACGCGGTCCGCTGTAGGTCACAAACAGGTTGCCGGCGCGATCGAACACCGGATTGTCGACCTGATGCAGTCCCGTCGCCCATTCGGCACCGATCGCGATCACGGCGTCCGAGTCGACGGCACCGGCCACCTGAACGAGCTGATGACCACCGGGGCAGTCGGGCGGGACGATGGCGACGATACGGTCCGGCGACGCGAACGCGACGCGCGCAGGAGTCGTGCCCAAAAGCACCTGCGGAAGCGGATCGACCGAGAACCCGCGACCACGGATAGTCACGCGACCGCCCGCGACCGCGCGTGCCGGCGTCACCGACGTAATGACAGACGGATCAGATGAGGTCATCGTGTCGTTCGTAGACCGGGTCCGAAGGACCCGGCGGGACCAGTCTAGTCGTACGTAGGCCGGGTCCGAAGGACCCGGCGTCTCACGCCTGATCCAGCTCGGCGTTCCAGTAGAGATAGTCGCGCCAGCTTTCCGGCGCGTTCCTGATCCCGATCGTGATGCGCAGGGCCGGCGCGGAATCCGGCCGCCGCGGATGGCGATGCAGCCGCATGCCTGCCTCGACCGGCGTGCGTCCGCCCTTGCGACGATTGCAGCTCACGCAGCAGGTGACGATGTTGTCCCAGTCTTTGCGTCCGCCCTGGGCCACCGGCACCACGTGGTCGAAGGTCAGTTCGGAGGTCGGGAAGAGATCGCTGCAGTACTGGCAGGTGTGATTGTCGCGCGCGTAGATATTGGCGCGCGAGAACGGCACATAGTCGAAGCGGCGTTTGATTCTGACGAAGCGCAGGAGCCGGATGACGGAGGGGAGCTTGAAGCTGACAGACACCCCCCTTATCTCGCGGTCGTGGACCGCGATCACCTCTACCTTCCCCTGGCACCAGAGCGTGATCGCCTTCTGCCAGTCGACTACCTTGAGAGGCTCGTACGACGCGTTGAGGAGGAGCGCTTGCTCCATGTTCCATGATGCCCGGACGGTTGAGATGCTGTCAAGAAGCTGACGGCCCACAAGACTGGGCAATCATGGGACTTATGTCGATAATGCAAGCGTGCACCTGCGACGCGCCCTGATTCCGGCCGCCCTCGCCCTGGCGTGCGGCGCCTGCGCGTCCGCCGGAGGCGGTGGCACCGCCGTGCCGCGTCCCTTCCCCGGCGCGGTCGCCCCGCCCCAGGCCGGTGCCCCTGTTCAGCCGACTGACACGCCGGGCCAGCCGCCAGAGAGCGCCGTGCCGACGCCAAGCCCGCTGCGCGCGGAGCTGGTGGCCACGGCACTTATGCTGCGCGGCGTCCCGTACCGCAACGGCGGCAGCGACCCGTCAGGTTTCGACTGCAGCGGCTTCGTGCAGTACGTCTTCGCGCAGCACGCGTGGCGGCTGCCCCGCGACACCGACCGCCAGTATCACGAGGGCAACGCCGTGCCCTACGACGAGATCCAGCCCGGCGATCTCGTGTTCTTCGAAACGGTGGCGCGTGGCGCGTCGCACGTAGGCGTGGCGATCGGCGGCGACCAGTTCATCCACGCGCCCAACTCACGCGGCGTCGTCCGCATCGAGCGTTACACCTCGTCCTACTGGTATCCCCGCTTCATCGGCGCCCGCCGCATCGTCTCCGCCACGGCCACGCGTTGACGTAAACGCCGGGTCGTTCCGCCTTCGCCAAAGCTACGGCGGACAGGTCCGACCCGGCCTGCGTACCGTTCCGTCGTACGTAGGGCGGGTCTGAAAGACCCACCGTGAGGATGTTGCGTATCCGTTACGGCGTTGAGGGACTGTCTGCGGGTGCGGGCGCGAGCTCTTCGACGCGCTGCTCGTGCACATCGTCGGCGCTCGAGGGAGGCTCGGCGTCCACCCCTACTGCCGCCAGAGCGGGAGGCCGTTCGATCTCGGCCGCCGACTGGGTCGGCGGCGTCACCCCACCCATGCGCGACAGGATGATGCGCTGACGATTGAGCAGTCGACGCGTCGGCTTGGCCGGCGTCAGCACGCGCGGGTTGACGATGGCACCGGCGAGAAGCGCCGCCTGACTGGGCGTGAGCGACGAAGCCGGGCTGCCGAAATACCGGCGCGCCGCAGCTTCCGCGCCCCACACGCCGTCACCCCACTCGATCACGTTCAGGTAGATCTCGAAGATGCGCGCCTTCGACAGCGCCGCCTCGAGGCGTCGCGCCAGGATCCACTCGCGCAGCTTGCGGAGCGGATCGCGCGATTCCGACAGGTAGAGGTTCTTGGCGAGCTGCTGCGTAATCGTGCTCGCGCCGCGCACCGTACGACCGCTGGCAAGATCGCGCTCGATCACCGCGCGAATCTGCTCGAAATCCACGCCTTCGTGCTCGAAGAAGGCATCGTCTTCGGCGACGAGCACCGCACGTTTGAGGTTCGACGAGATGCGTGAGTAGGGCACCCAGCGCTGCACGCGGCGAACGGTGCGCCCGTCTTCCATCGCTTCGTCCGTGCGCAGGCGCATGAACGCGGTGTCTTTGGGATTGGTGGTGGCGAGGACGCGAACGTCCGGCAGCGTGAGGTAGACGTAGGCGAGCACGGCGCAGCCCGCGGCGACCACCGCGACGGCGCCTTTCCAGATGCTCTTCCACAGCGCCGGACGAGCTAGGCGAGCGATGTCGGCCTCACAGTCAGATTCTCGCCCGAATCCGATCTGAACAATAGCGTTGCTTCACGCCGATGCGCTCACTGACCCTGGCGTACGTAGGGCGGGTCGCCCTGCGACCCGCCGTCGAGGATCCCCAACGCGGTCAATTGCCGTCGAATCACCTCAACCGCCTCCGGCGTCGCCGGCAGCAGCGGCGGCCGCGGCGCACCGCCGGTGTAGCCGAGCAGATCCAGCGCCGCCTTCAGTCCCGCCACGCCGTAGGTCGTACCAACCGAGCGCGCCAGGGGCATCACCCGACGCTGCACCGCGCGCGCGTCCTTCAACCGCCCCGCCGCCACCAGTTCCACCAGCAGCCGGCACTCGTCCGGCAGGATCGCCCCCAGCGCGAGGATGGCACCGTCGCAACCAGCCGCGAGCGCGTGGACAAACGTTGTGGCTGAGCCAGCCAGCACGGTGAAGTCATCAGGCGTCCGCGCCACGAACTCGGCGATCAGGCCGATGTCGCTCCCCGACTCCTTCATGCCGACGATGTTCGGGTGGGTGGCGAGCCGCTCGACCGCATCCGCGCCGAGGTTGACGCCGGTGAACATCGAGACGTTGTAGAGGAGCACCGGCACCGGTGAGGCATCGGCAACCGCCGTGTAGTGGCGCACGAACACCTCGCTCGTCATCTGCGACTTGAAAAACGACGGCGTGCGGACGAGCACCGCGTCCACGCCGAGGGCTGCCGCCCGAGCGGTGGCGGCGATGGTGGCGGCGGTGGATTCCCGACCCGTGCCGGCGAGCAGCCACTTCTCCCGCGGCAGGACGTCGCGCACCACCGCGATCGCGCGGTCCGCTTCGGCATCGTCCAGTTGCGCCGCTTCCCCGTTGGAACCAAGCACCACCAGGCCGGAGAGACTGGTCGCTGCCCAGCGCGCGACATTCGCCCGCATCGCCGCCTCGTCCAGCACGCCGGAGGGATCAGATGCGAAGGGCGTGACGATCGGGGTCAGGATGCCGGCAAATCTCTTCACCCCTCGATGCTACCCCGGGGCACGCTCGCGGTTAATTGGGGTCAGACCCCATTTACGCCGCTTGGATCTTGACCCGGCGGCCAAGTTTCTGACCGCTCCGCACGAGCCGGATCGAAGGTTTTGCGATCCCGGGTTGAAATAACTGCGAACTGAGTATGCAGTTCCTGCAATCCCGCCAGATCGTACCGGGTCGTACGTAGGCCGGGTCCGCAGGACCCGGCGGTCCGGATCGATCCGGCCAATCCTCCGCCGGACCCGCCTTCGTCATCCCCCATAACCCGCTGTCACTACACCACCGCTAACTCACTGCCCCGCTTGAGTTTGTGTCCGGCGCTCCGACACCGCCGATGGTGGCACCGTCCCTGCCATAGCAGAAGGCGTTGAGAACCCGGTGGGAACCTCTATGTCTCTATCCATTGATGCTGCTGATGTGCGCCTTGGTCGAAGCGTCTCGATCGACCAGGCAGCAGAGCTTCTAGACGTGTCGCGACGCACCATCTACTACCGCATTCGCGAGGGCCGTCTGGAAACCATCCGGACGCGCGGTGGTTCGCAGCGCGTGCTCGTGGCCTCGCTGCTCCAGGAAGTGCGTCCGCAGCCGATCGCCCTCCATCCCTCGTTTCGTCAAACCCTCGGTCACTCGGCGTCTCGTAACCCTCTGAGGACATCGTGATCAACTCCATTGGTAGTAGCCGGACCGCCAGCGCCTTCAGCTTCTCGCGCCTGGCCACGCTCGGCCTGACGCTGCTGCTCGCGCCCGGGCTGACAAGCGTGGCTTCGGCCCAGGGCGGCCGCAAGGCGCGCGTGTCGCGCGACCTGGCCGACAAGATCGAGGCTGGCGACAGCGGCTCGACTCGCGTGATCTTCACAGCGAGCGACGAGCGGGTTGACCGCCTAGCCGCGCGCCACGGGCTGCGCATCGCCAAGCGGCTCAAGACTGGCGCCGTGCTCGAAGTGCCCGCCGGCCGCCTCGCCATCGTCACAGACGATGAGGATGTGGACCAGTTGTCGGGCGACGCGGTGCTGCACTCGCAGATGGCCGTGACCAACGTCACCATCGGCGCCGACCAGGCGGTTGACGGTGGCTATCGCGGCAACCGGCAGGGCGTGACCGGCGCGGGCGTGGGCGTGGCGGTGATCGACTCGGGCGTCGCCAACCTGCCCGAACTCAAGGGCCGGCTGCTCGCGCAGCTCGACTTCACCGCGAAGAACGGTAACGGCCTCGACAAGTGGGGCCACGGCACGCACGTGGCGGGCATCATCGCGGCCTCACCGGCGAGCAGGCGCAGCGAGACCAGCGGCGTCGCCCCGGGCGCGAACATCGTCAGCCTGAAGGTGCTCGGCGCCGACGGTTCCGGACTGGTGAGCGACGTGATTGAGGCGCTCGACTGGACCGCCGACAACGCCAGACGCTACAAGATCAAGGTCGTCAACCTGTCGATGGGCGGGCCCGTGCTGCAGTCGTGGCGCGACGACCCGTTGTGCCAGGCCGTTGAGCGCGTCTACCGTTCTGGCGTTGTGGTCGTGGCCTCGGCCGGCAACCTCGGCAAGGCTGCCGATGGCACGCCGATTTACGGTGCCATCACGGCGCCCGGCAACTGCCCCTACTCGATCACCGTGGGCGCGTTGAACTCGATGCAGACGCCTTCGCGCGCCGATGATGTGATGGCGACCTACAGCTCGAAGGGCTTCACGCGGTTCGACCACCTGGTGAAGCCGGATCTGGTGGCACCGGGCAATCGCATCAAGGGCCTGCTGGCGCCCGGGGCGAAGATTGCGCAGGACTATCCCGAGAAGGTGATCGACGGGAAGCTGGAGCTGTCGGGCACGAGCATGTCGGCGGCCGTGGTGAGCGGTGCGGCGGCGTTGCTGGTAGACAAGTTCAAGCTCGGGCCGGAGGGCGTGCGGTTCACGCTGCAGTATTCATCTGAGCACGTGCCCGGGACCGGCGTGATCATCGAGGGTGCGGGCCGGTTGAACGTGCTGGCGGCGCTATCGATGCCGAAGCCCAGTGCGGCACCTCAGATTGCGGGACAGACCGTTGCGGCGGGTGGCCTGGCGTTCTCGAGCGCGTCCACGCAGTCCGCGCAGATTCTCTGGGGAGACCGCGCCACGCGTAGCGACCAGATCATCTGGGGTGATCGCGGCGCGAAGGGTGACCAGATTATCTGGGGCGACCGTCGTGCGAAGGGTGACCAAATCATCTGGGGCGACCGCACGCGCGGTGACCAGATCATCTGGGGTGACCGTCGCGCGAGTGGGGACCAGATCATCTGGGGTGACCGGACCCGCGGCGACCAAATCATCTGGGGCGACCGTCGCGCGAGTGGGGACCAGATCATCTGGGGTGACCGGACCCGAGGCGACCAAATCATCTGGGGCGACCGGACGACGGCCAGCTCACAGATCATCTGGGGTGACCAGCTCCTGTGGGGTGACCAGCTGCTCTGGGGTGACCAGCTCCTCTGGGGTGACCAGCTCCTCTGGGGCGACCAGCTGCTCTGGGGTGACCAGCTCCTGTGGGGCGACCAGCTGCTCTGGGGCGACCAGCTCCTCTGGGGTGACCAGCTCCTCTGGGGCGACCAGCTCCTCTGGGGCGACCAGCTCCTCTGGGGTGACCAGCTTCTCTGGGGCGACCAGCTCCTCTGGGGTGACCAGCTCCTCTGGGGTGACCAGCTCCTCTGGGGCGACCAGTTGCTCTGGGGTGACCAGCTGCTCTGGGGCGACCAGCTGCTCTGGGGCGACCAGTTGCTCTGGGGTGACCAGCTGCTCTGGGGCGACCAGTTGCTCTGGGGTGACCAGATCCTCTGGGGTGACTAGCTCCCCATAACTTCAGAGCGTGTCGAAAACGAAGGGCCGCAATCCTGACGAGGATTGCGGCCCTTTCCCGTTTCGTCAACCGATTACCAGCCACGCTGATCGACCCAAAGCCTAGCAATCGACTAGTCTCTGCAGAAGCAGGCGGCTCGGTTGCCCGAACATGGCTTGACGGTTTGGGTATCCTCATTCCCCTTCACTTGAGGTGACCCGATGGCTTCACGCGACGAAGTCGCTCAATTTCACTTCAGACGCGGAGAGCACCTGCAGCTCCTGGCGCTGAGTGCTGACATTCTCAGAGCACCACTATCGGTCGATGCCATTACACGGCTGGCCGTCGCACATTCTCTTGCGGTCACTGGCGATCTCGACACCGCCAGGCGGCTTGCCACAATCAAGACTGAGGGGGCACCAGACTCCGTTCGGGCTCGCGCTCGCTTCGTGCTAGGCGTAGCCGACGAGAGAGCCGGAAAACTCGATTCAGCAATTGGCTTCTACGAAGAGGCGCTGGAACTTCTTCGCGGAACCTCGGACCTGAGCCTACTTGCATGGATCGAGTTGTACCGCTTTAGGCTGCTTGTCGAGGGGCACTCCGTCAAAGCGTTGCTCGCCATGCTCCCGATTCTGAAGCGCTCGGTCGTGAGGGCTGGCGATCCACAGATCAGCGCCTACCTTCACATGTGCACCGCCGTCCTGGAAGGCGAGACGGGTGGCATAACTGAAGGGAATAGGCATTGTGATGCTGCGGAATCCTTGCTTGAGCTCGCGGACAACGCTTCGCTCAGGGCATCAAACCTGGTCAATCGGGGCTGTCTAGCGATTCTGGACTATCGCCCTGGCGATGCAGTGGCCGCCCTTGAACAAGCGCGACAATTAGGGCTCACCAATGGCGACCGAGCAGTAGTATCGGCGGCCAACATCAACCTGGCACACTTTAGACTGCTTGCAGGTGAAACAGGCGAAGCTGCGACGCTATTTCAGAAAGCATTGGCGGGCCAGACGAAAAGGCTTAACGCCCTTGGTGCACTCGATGGAATGGCCAAGGTACACCTGGTTGACTCGGCATTTGATCTCTGCGCGCAAACGCTCGAGCGCGCAACGGTCCAAACGTCAAAGCACGGAATGCTTCCAACCCTGTACCACTCGAGATGGGCGAGCCTAACAAAAGGAAGGCTACTCTTCCGACAAAGACGTTTTCGCGACTGCACACAGTTGTTGGCTGAACTCGATACGGAGACTGCAACTGTTGGCGACAGGCCATTCCGCGTCGCTCTTGGGCAACTCTCTGCACTCGTACACTCGAGGCTTGGTAACGCCAAGGCGGTCGCGCACGAACTTCATGCCACAGAAGCGAGCGGCAGCACTCGAATCAAGGAGTTCCAGCCGCAACAGTATTTCGTGGTAGCTCGTGTCGTTGAACCGTTCGACCAGCTCCTTGCGCAGTTGTCGTTAGCCCGGTCTCGGCGCCAGTGGGAATCGCAGGGCGTATTCTCGACCCGCGTGGAGCTGGACGATGAAGGGATAACGCTTGAGGCTGCCCGTCGCGACATTGAAGCCGCAAGGACTGCTCCCCTCGTGCTGCCGCGCACGGCGGAAACCATCACGAACGCAATCGCCGCAGCAATCGACCTGTCACACACTCCGCGACTGGCCGGCACCGAACTGCTCGGGATCATTCGCGCGCTCGACTGTTCGCCAGGCGCCCGCCTGGTCGAGGACAGCAAGACTACCCCGGCCGACGACGAGCAGACGATCGTCCTCTCCCTGGGAGAACAAACAGGCCTCACCTATTCCCTCGTGTGCCCGTTGCCGAGCGAGCCCGTCAAGGCGGTCCTGCTGGGAGATGTGCTCCGCCTCGGCAGAGCGGGCGTCGCCCTCGAGGCCGCCCGACGCGAAGAACGACAGCGGGGAGCCTTGTGGCCGGCAAGCCCGGTCGAAGAGCAGGCGGGCGCCCTCTTCATCGCAGAAGAGATGCAGACCCTGCTTGCCATGGTGCGGCGAATCGCACCGACCAACGCACCGGTACTCATCACCGGTGAAACCGGTACGGGCAAGGAAGTGATCGCCCGGACGCTCCACGGATACTCCGACCGCGCCGGCAAACCATTTGTCCCATTCAATTGCAGCGCGACGCCGCGCGACATGCTCGATGCGCAGCTGTTTGGGCATCGCAAGGGGGCCTTCACGGGAGCGACGGAACACTTCCCCGGAGTGATTCGAGCCGCCAGTGGCGGCACACTGTTTCTCGACGAGATTGGCGAGACCACGCTCGATCTCCAGCCGAAGCTGCTGCGCTTCCTGGAAAACGGCGAGGTGCATCCCATCGGGGAGACCCAGCCCACGCGCGTCAACGTGCGCGTGATTGCCGCGACCAATGCCGACCTCGACGCCATGGTCGCCCAGGGTCGATTTCGAGAGGACCTCCTCTATCGCCTGAACATCATTCCTCTTCACGTACCGCCACTCCGCTCACGACGCGAGGAAATCCCCGTGCTGGCGCAGCATTACCTCGACAAGTTCAGTCTCGAATCAGGAAAGCATGGATTGAGATTGTCGGAAGAAACCGTCGAGTACCTGGTGTTGTATAAGTGGCCAGGCAACGTGCGTCAGCTCGCCAACGAGATGCGACGGATGGCGACCCTCGCTGACAACGGCGCGATCTTGATGCCAGAACACTTGTCGGCTGCGATCGCCGCATCGCGCCGAACCGTCCCGCCCTCGCAACGCGCCCTCGAACCCACCGAGGTTGTTGTTCGTCTCGATCAGCCCATGCCGGCTGCCACCGATCATCTCCACGCCGCGATGATCCAGCATGCACTGAAGAAGTGCCAGGGTCACATGGAAGACACCGCGGCTATGCTCGGGGTGTCGCGCAAAGGACTCTACTTGAAACGCCAGCGCCTCGGCCTCGACGCTGGCACAGATCCCTCGTCGAGCCTGACACCGTAGCGACGTCCCGCGTTCGGCTCCGGTTCTCGAATGACTGGCGCCGTTCGCGAGACTCGCTCGTTGGCGTGACCGTCATGTTCATCATCGTCATCGGCGTCGTTACGGTCTTCGTCGTCATCATCATGTCGCGCTTCCTGACCGTCCCAGACGCTCGTCCGGCTTGCAAGGTACACCACGAAGGCGCGTCTGCTCTCCCGAGTGATGCCGCCGTGCGCAAAGAGCTCCATCACGTCGAATAGGTCGCGCGGATGCTGGCGATCCATGGCAGCCACCAGCTTGCCGCCATAGATGTCTTCTGGCGACAGCAGCGGGATCTCGAGATCGGCCATCAGCGCGTCGCTGGCCTCGGCAGTCAGTGCCCGCGTCTGCGTTGGGTACACCGTGCCGCGAATCACCGTATTGACTTCAATCTTGACGGACAGGTCGTTGCGCTGAACCAGCAGCCTGGTCTCGCCCATGTCGGCGGCTGACACGGCCTGGACCTTGAAGCCGCGCTTCGCCAGACGATCTCGCCCCGCTCGCAGAGCCTCATTGATTGCCGCCAACGCTTCCGCGCGAGGAGTCCGATGATCGGTGAATACCAGATCCAGATCGACGGAGAGGCGCGGCACGTTCCGGAGGAACAGGTTGATCGCCGTGCCACCCTTCAGCGCAAAGATCCCGCTCTCGAACACGACGGGCGCGATCTCCGTCAGCAACCGGGCGGTAGCCATGTAGGTGGGGTTCATGCCTTCAACACCAGCAGGCCCTCTTTCGAGCGGCCCACCCATCGCTGGTTGCTGCCAGTGGGCAGTCGCGTGGGATCGAGTTTCGCGGCCCAGGGGAGATTGAGCTCTCGCCCCAGTGTCAGGCAGAGTCGAACGGCCTTGACCTGCTTGCATCGCTCGAGCAATTCCTGCAAGACGGTGGCTCGAAGAGATGGCGTTCCCTCCAGCAGGTCGCGCGCCTCCTGAAGTGGTTGTCGAACGCCAACGTCACTCAACAGTTCGAGGACTGCGCGCTCTGGATCGGACAGGAGCGGGCCGTCAGGCGTGCGCTGAAACGACGACACTCGGAGCAGGGCGTCGGGCGCTTCGTCGAAGAGGCGGAGGCGGTGGTAGCTGCTCGGGAAACGTCCGGTGAACCAGGCCGGCAATGGGCCAGATGCCCACCCGTAGAGCTGTAGTTTCGGCTGCTGGGCGACGTTGTGCCGAACGCCATGCCAGTCAAGCGCTGACTTGCCGCCAACGTGTAGTCCCTTCAGTCGGCGCTCCAGTAACCTCAGACTCGGGTGCAGTTCGAGCGGCGTGTCGGGTCGAGCCAAGACACCACGCGCGAGACGCATGAGCCAGCCCGCGCGCACGTAGTGAACGGCGAGGTCGGCGGATACGCCCAGGCGCGCCAAATTCTCTGATGTCACCGGGCTACCCGGCCGGAGTTGGCCGAAGAGATCGTTTATCTTGCTCATAATTATCGTAATGAAACTACGATTATTGCGAGTATTATAAACTAAGTGTTTTGTTTAGTCAACGTAGTCGTAGTGTCACTACGACAGTTAACAACTAATCCAAACGTTGGCTCTCGCTGCTCAAGTGAATCGGCGGGATCTTCGAGCGCTCACCGGCGGTCGGGGTTCGCCTGGTCGAGCGCGGCGGGGAAACACGCGGGACAGATGCCGTGCGTGAATGTGGCGTCGGTGTGCTCGGCTATATAGCCTTCGACCTGCTGCCAGTACTCCTCGTCCACACGCACCTTCTTGCAATACGAACACATCGGCAGCAGCCCCTTGAGCTGCTTCACCTTCTGTAACGCCTCTTCCAGCTCCACCACCCGGTTCGCCAGGCTGTCCTGCAACCCGAGCATCCGCAGCCCGACGCGCGCCCGCGCCCGCAGCTCCGACTGGTTGAACGGCTTCACCACGTAGTCATCCGCACCACAGTCGAGCCCGGCCGCGATGTCCTCGGGCGCTCCGGCACTGGTCACCATCAGAATGTAGAGCGGCGGCCCGTTCGGCACGGCACGCGCCCGAATCGACAGCTCCACGCCGTCCACCCCGGGCATCATCCGGTCCAGCACCAGCAGCATCGGTCCCACCCGGTGACGCACGATCGGCCACGCCGCCTCGCCGTCCTCCACGGTCGTCACCGACGCGCCAAACCCGGCCAGCGCAAACTGCGCCAGCCGCCGCGCCACGGGGTCGTCGTCCACAATCACAATCTGCATGACACTCGTCTGACATCTGCTTCATCAGCACGCCGCATGCCGGCTTCCGGTCATCACACCGCCGCACATGCTGACGCGCCAATGCACGCCGCGCAGGCGAAGACGTGCGGATCAGACACACACGCAGATGTGCGCCAGCGCACAGTCCTTTCCGGGCGGCCAAATGCCCCACACACAGAATCGCTGACAGTCCCCTGACACCCTCGTCGCCAGGTCGTACCGGGCGTTCTGAGTCCGTACCACCCGGTTGCGGTGCCGTACCACCGCGTTGAAGTGCCGTACCACCTTGTCGAGGGCCCGCACCACCGCGTTGAAGTGCCGTACTACCTCGTCGAGGGCCCGCACCACCCCGTTGTGCGGCCGTACCTCTCCATCGCGAGCTGTACCGCCCTGTTGTGCATGCGTACCACCCCGTTGTGGCGCCGTACCTGCCCGTTGCAGCGCCGCGAACGACGATGTTTCATCTGCAGAGGTCGAGTTCAGACCGGACGTGACGCTGTTACGACTGTCAGCGAGGAAATTACAGCCGCAGGCGTCAATGCAATGACGTACAGGGTGCGTACAAAACGCGGTCGGGTCCATATTCCCGCTGACAGCCACCGTGTTGCGGCTGACCATGGCGGTACAAAGGCCCAACGTGTCAATGCAATGACAGGCAGCCTCGCTGTAACTCGCGCCGGTGAGGAAATAACCGTAGCAGTGCTCGAATTACACGAGCGCACGACGATCTAGAACGTGAATGTGTTGTTCTAACACCCGAATGGCTCGCTGCAAAACCTGGATGGCTCCCTGCAACAACCGCAAGGGTCGCTGCAACAATCGAGCGGGCCTCTATAACAGGGGGATCGGCGGGTCCTCCGGACCCGCCCTACGTACAACCAGAGCCGGCAACCAGAGCCGGCAACCAGCAACCAGCAACTAGGAACCAGGAACCAGGAACTGGCAACCGTCAGTGCGCACCGACAGGACCGCCGGGGCCCTTCGGACGCCGCATGATCAGCACCAGCGGGATCACGATGAAGAACAGCACGCCCAGCAGGCGGAACAGCGTCACGAACGACACCATCGTCGCCTGTCGTATCAGCATCCCGTTCACCGCGGCATAGGCCCGCGCCGTGGCGGTGGTGACGTCCGCACCCGCCGCCATGAACGCAGCCTTTGCCTGCTCCAGCACGCCCAGCGTGGTCGGGTCATACACCGACACGTGCTCGCCAAGCACGGCGCTGAACGACTGTCGCTGCCGCGCCAGCATTGTCCCGGTGACGGCGATGCCGATGCTGCCGCCGATGTTGCGCATCAGGTTGAAGAGGCTGGTGGCATTGCCTATCTTCTCGCGCGGGATGAGCGACATCGACACGGTGGTCAGCGGCACGAACATCAACGCCATCCCGGCCCCCTGCACGAACTGCGGCCAGAAGATGTCCCAGTAGCCGGCCGACAGGCTCAACTGCCCGAGCCAGATCATCGTCGTCCCGCCCACGGCCAGGCCCACGGCGAGCAGCTTGCGCGTGTCCACCTTGCTCGTGAGGATGCCGACGATCGGCATCATCAGGAACGACCCCATGCCGCGCGGCGCCATGGCGATGCCCGCCTGCAGCGCCGGATAGCCGAGCAGCGTCTGCAGCATGATCGGCAGCAGCACCATGCTCCCGTAAAGCACGAAGCCGACGATGGTCATCATGAACACACCGACGGCATAGGTGCGCTCGCGGAAGATGCGCAGGTCGATCACCGGGTCCTCGGCAAAGTACTCGTGCACGAGCAGGCAGATGAGCGCCACCGCCGCGATCACGGCGAGCGCCAGGATGAACGATGAGCTGAACCAGTCGTCCTCCTGCCCCTTGTCGAGCACGATCTGCAGCGCGCCGATGCCAAGCACCAGCAGCCCCAGACCCCAGTAGTCGATGCCGCGCTTGACGGCCTGGATGTAGGGCGGATCAAACACGTAGAGCCGCGTCATGATGATCGACGCGATGCCCACCGGCAGGTTGATGTAGAACACCCACCGCCAGCTGTAGGTATCAGTGAGCCACCCGCCGACCACGGGGCCGAGAATCGGGGCGACGACGATGCCCAGGCCCCAGAAGGCCATGGCCTTGCCCCGATCGTGCGGCGCGAAGGATTCGAGGAGCACCGCCTGCGACAGCGGCTGAAGCACGCCACCGGTGGCGCCCTGCAGGATGCGGAAGAGGATCAACGACCAGAGCGTCGGCGCGATACCGCACAGGAACGACGTGATGGTGAAGCCGGCGGTCGCCCAGAGCAGCAGGTTCTTGCGTCCGAAGATGCTGGCCAGCCAGCCGGTCATCGGCAACACGATTGCGTTGGCCACCAGATACGAGGTCAGCGCCCACGTCGCCTCGTCGATGGTCGACGACAGGCTCCCTGCGATGTGCGGCAGCGACACGTTGACCACGGTGGTGTCGAGCACCTCCATGAACGTGGCGAACATCACCGCGGTGGCGATGAGCCAGGGATTGATGTTGCGAGGGGCGGTCAAGTGGTTGGTGGTGAGTAGTGAGTGGTGAGTAGTGAGTGGTGAGTAGTGAGTAGTGAGTGGTGTTTACGGCCGACCGTCCGTGTACACCGTCGCTGTTACGGATAAGCCTGGGCGGAGGACGTCGGCTTCGCCGGGGGCTGAGTCGATGGCGATCTTCACGGGCACGCGCTGCACGACCTTCACGAAGTTGCCGGTGGCGTTGTCGGGCGGAATCAGGCTGAACCTGGCGCCGGTGGCGGCGGCCAGGCTCTCCACCTTGCCGGTGTATTCGCGCCCGCCATAGGCGTCCACCTCGATCACGGCGCGCTGGCCGGGGCGCATGTCGCGGAGCTGGGTTTCCTTGAAGTTGGCCACCACCCACACCTGCTCGAGCGGGATCACGGTCATCAGCGGCTGGCCGGCCTGAATCACCTGCCCGGCCTCGACGGTCTTGCGCGAGACGATGCCGGCAACCGGCGCCTTCACGGAGGCATGCTCGAGATTCAGCTCGGCCTGGCTCACGGCGGCCTTCATCTGCTGCACCTTCGCCTCGGCGGCCGACGCGCGCGCCCGCGTCATCGTCAACTGCTCGGGACCGGTCTGCGCGCCGCGCAGTTCGGACGCCGCGCGCATCGATGATGCCTGGGCCTGGGCCAGACGACTCTCGGCCCCGCGAATCCCGAGTTCAGCCTCGACCACCTGCGACTTCGCCGAGTCGGCGCCGGCGCGTGCGGCGTCTGACGCGCCCATGGCCGCGTCGAACTGCTGCTGCGAAATCTCGTCCTTGGCCAGAAGTCCGCGGAAACGCTCGACGTCCTTGCTGGTGCGTATGGCCACCGCTTCGGCCTCGCGCTGACGTGCCTGCGCGGTCACGAGCCTGGCCCTGGCCACCTCGATGCCGTGTGTCGCCTCCTCCACACTGGCCTGCGCCTGCTCCACCCCGCCCTGCGCGGTGGACACCCCGCTCGAGGTCGTCGTGGACGTGAGCGGCACGTTCGCGCGCGCGGCCGCAAACGCGGCTTCGGCGTCGGCGAGTTCGGCTTGAGCCTTGTCGAGCGCGATCTGGTAGTCGCGCGGATCAACGGCCACCAGCAGTGCGCCCGCCTCAACCTGCTGGTTGTCGGTCACGGGCACGGCCACCACGGTGCCACCCACCCGCGCCGCAATCGGCACGATGTGCGCATCCACCTGGGCATCGTCGGTCACCTCGCGCCCGGAGGTGGCATAGATCCACCCGCCGGTGATGAGAAGCGCCACCACGATGATGGCCAGGCCGATCTTGATTCTCGTACTCATCGCTGCACTCCGCCCTGTCCGCTGAGAAACTGCTGGACCGTCTGCTCGGCGGTCCCCATGGAACGCGCCAGCACGGCCTTCGCCACGTTGAAGGCGTAGAGCGCGCCGATGTACTGCTCGCTGGCGAGCGCCACGGCCTCCTGCGCCTGCACCACTTCCACGTTGTTGGTCACGCCGGCCGCGAAGCGATCCCGCGACTGCGTCAACTGCTGCGCCGCCAGCTCACGAGCGCGGGTGGCCACCTGCAACTGCTCGCCGGTGGCCTGCAGGTCGAGGAACGAGATGCGCACGTCGTAGTCGATCTCGGAGCGCAGGTTCTCGGCCTCGGCTCGACGGCTGCGCAGGTCGGCGTCGGTCTCGAGCACGCGTCCCTGCCGACGACCGCCGTCAAAGATCGGCACAACCACCGTGCCGGCCACGGTGAAGGTCGAGCGGGCGTTGCCCGGGGTCAGCCCGATCGCGCCGTAGTCGGCGTTCACACGCACGGCGGGAAGCGCCTCTCCGCTGGCCGCCTTTCGTCGTGCCTCGGCCTCGCGCACGCGGTCGAGCGCGGCAAGGTAATCAGGTCGCTCGCGGTAGGCGCGCTCGATCACGTCTGGCAGCGCCATCGTCGGCGCGGGCACGAACGGCACGGTCTCGCTCAGGTTGAAGGCCTGACCGATGGGCAAGCCGATCACGCGCGCCAGCTGCAGCTTCGACTTCTGATACTGATTCTCGGCGCTGGTCACGTTCTGGCGCTCGGTGGCCAGCCTGACCTCGGCGCGGATGACGTCGATGCCGGCCACGACACCGGCCTGACGAAGGCTCCCGGCCTGGTCAAAGAGCGCCTGCGCGGTGTCGCGCTGCGCCCGTGCTGACTGCGCGCGTGCGTCGGCCGACACGGTCTGGAGGTAAAGATTGGCGGCGACGAGCACCACCAGGTCGCGTGCGCTCTGATATGAATGCCGCGCGGCGGCCACGCCGTGCGTCTCGGCCCTCGCGTCACGCATGGCCGAGGCGTCAAACACCGTCTGCGACAGGAACACGCGCGCGTCGAAGACGTTGAAGGGACCAACGAGCGCCGGGAAGCCGGTGCCCTGCAGCGGGAAGCCGAACGCCTCGAGGTTGACGGTCTGGCGCGATTCGCGCAGCGACGCGCCGACATTGGGCAGCAGGTCCGCCAGCGCCAGGCGTCTGGAACCACGCGCGTGCTCCACCGCGTCTTCCGACGTCAGCACGCCCAGGTTGTGCTCCAGCGCGCGCTTGATGACCTCAGCCACCGACAGCGGCAACGTGTCTGGCGTCGCGAGGCCGTCTGGCACCCCGCCGCGGAAGGGACTATTGGCGGGAAGCTGCCCTTCCTGCGCCCACGCTCCGCCCGGTGTAACCATCACGGCAACGAGCGCCGTGGACACGATGATGTTCCGAGTGACGTTCATGATTCCTCTCGGCGGACTGGTGCTCGGCGGACCTGAAGGTCCGCCCTACGTACCGACTGCTCGGCGGGTCCTGCGGACCCGCCCTACGTACCGTCCATGCGGACCCGCCCTACGTACCGCAATGCGGACCCGCCCTACGTGCCCCGGCTGTACTCCGCGGCGATCGGGAAGCGACGGCCGACCCCGAAGGCCTTGGTTGACAGCTTGATGCCCGGAGCCGCCTGGCGGCGCTTGTACTCGCTGCCGTCGATACGCCGGATCACGTCGCGTACCACCGCAGCGTCGATGCCGCGCGCGACGATGGCGTCGGCGTCGAGGTTGCGTTCCACATAGGCTTCGACGATCTGGTCGAGCACGTCGTAAGGGGGCAGCGTGTCCTGATCGGTCTGATTGGGCCGAAGCTCGGCGCTCGGCGCCTTGGTCAGGGTCGACTCGGGGATGATCGTGCGCTCGCGATTCACGTAGCGCGACAGCCGATACACCAGCGTCTTCGGCACGTCGCTGATCACGGCGAGCCCGCCGCACATGTCGCCGTAGAGCGTGCAGTAGCCTACCGCCAGCTCCGACTTGTTGCCGGTGGTCAGCAGCAGGTGACCGAACTTGTTGGAGAGCGCCATCAGCACACCACCGCGCACACGCGCCTGGATGTTCTGTTCGGTGACATCCTCGTCACGTCCGGCAAAGGCCGGCGACAGCACGTCGAGATACCGCTGAAACACCGGGTCGATCGGGATCACGGTGTGGTGCACGCCCAGCGCCGCCGCCAGCGCCGCCGCATCGTCCAGGCTGTGCTGCGACGAATAGCGCGCTGGCATGGCCACGGTGTGGACGTGCTCTTTGCCCAGTGCGTCCACGGCCAGGCACGCGGTGAGGGCGGAGTCGATGCCGCCCGAGAGCCCGAGCACGACGGAGCTGAACCCGCACTTCCTGACGTAGTCGCGCAGGCCGAGCACGAGCGCGCGGTAGGCGGTCTCCTCGTCGGACGTGCTGACGGGACGCAGGAGGGACGTAGTGTCGGCCAACGCCGGGTCCTCCGGACCCGGCCTACGTACCTCTGGACCCGGCCTACTTACCCCTGGACCTGGCTTACGTGCATCGGGCACATCGACGACGGCGAAGTCCTCTTCGAAGTCTTTCAGCCGCACGATCTCATTGCCGTCGGGATCGATGCCGATCGAGTGGCCGTCGAACACCAGCTCGTCGTTGCCACCCACCTGATTGACGTAGAAAAAGTACGCCTTGTGCTTGACGGCTTCCTGCCTGATCAGCCGGCGGCGCAGGTCGGCCTTCTGCAGCTCGAACGGGCTCGCCGAGATGTTGATCATCACGTCCACACCCGACGAGGCGAGCTCGGCGACCGGATCGCGGTGATAGCGGCGCTGGGGCCAGAACGACGGGTCGTTCCACACGTCCTCGCAGATGCTGGCGCCGATGTGCCAGTCGGCAAGCGTCATCGGCTGCACCGAGGAGCCGGGCTCGAAGTAGCGGTCCTCGTCGAAGACATCGTAGGTCGGCAGCAGCAGCTTGTGGCGGCGCTCGACCACCTGTCCGTTCGAACAGAGGGCCACGGCGTTGTAGAGCGGCTTGCCGGATGCCGATGGATTGCGATCGACGTAGCCGATCAGGATCGCGAGGCTGGCGGTCGAGAGCGCGGCCACACGATCGAGCATCGCCAGGTTGCGATCGACGAAGGAGGGCTGCGTGAGCAGGTCGCGCGGCGGGTAGCCGGTGGTCGCGAGTTCGGAGAAGACAACCAGGTCGGCGGCGGCCGCCTTCGCGCGCTCAACGGCTCCTGCAATCTTCTGAAAGTTGCCGTCGAACGCGCCAACGGTCAGATTGAGCTGAGCCAGCGCAATTCGCACTGTCTTCTATTGTACTTGCGCGGGTCTGCCGGGTCCTGCGGACCCGGCCTACGTACCGTCAAGACGCACACGCCTGGTCCTGCGGACCCGGCCTACGTACCGTCAACACGCACACGCCGGGTCCTGCGGACCCGGCCTACGTACCGTCAACGTGCACACGCGGTCCTTCCGGGACCCGGCCTACGTACGTCCATTCGTAGGGCGGGTCCGATAGGACCCGCCGCACATGCGCACTTACTGCGTCAACTGGCGAACGGCGTTCACCGAAACGGCGGCGTGGGAGCGGCGCGGGTCGGCGCCGCCTTCGAGGACGCGGTTGAGCACGTCCACAGACACTCCTGAGGCGTAGCCGTAACGCACTTCGCCCTTGCGGCCGATCTTCTGGAACCGGTGTCCACGAGCCGACAGGTCGTCGAGCACCGCGCGAGGGAAGCGATCTTCAACCTCAACACGGGCACTGCCGCCTGAGGAATCAGCCGGATCGCGCTCGACGAGAAAGCGCGGCGCCTCGATCGCCTGCTGCATCCCGAGCCGTCCGTCCACCAGCGCGGCCACGATCGAGTACGCAGAGGCCGGAATCCAGGCGTTGCCAGCCACACCGATCGCAAACGCCGGCTCCAGGCGGCCGCCTTCCTCGCGGAACGCCAGCGTGGGGACGCTCGACGTGTTCGAGCGCGACGAGGGCAGCAGCGCGCCGGTCGCGCCACTGGTCGTGCGGCTCGAGCGCAGGTGGTTGTTGTAGAGAAAGCCGAGACCGGGCGTCACATAGAACGAACCGCCCCAGGTACTCAGCGTCTGCGTAACCGAGATCATGTTGCCGTCGGCATCGGCAATGGTGAAGGCGCTGGTACCGGTACCGATCCGCTCCACCGCCGCAGCAGTCGCGTCCTCGGCATCCTCCGCATAACGTGAGGCCCGGCGTGGCTCGATGCGGCGAAAGAGCTCGGCGGCGTGCGCCGGCAGCAGGTGCCGCGCGTAGTCGGCAGCCCAACGCTCCGGATCGGCGGGACGCCTCAGGCGATCGCGTGCCTTCCACGACTCGATCAGGTAGTGCCAGTAGGTGGCGTCACGCGCCGCAGTGGCACCAGCCACGGGCTGGAAGTTGGACAGCACCTGCAAACCCTCGAGCATCGACACGCCGGATCCGACCGGCGGCCCACCCGTGTAGAGGATGTGGTTGCGGTAGCGGCCCGAGACCGCCGGCCGCTCGACGGGATGGTACTGGTCGAGATCCGGTGCGCGCATCACGCCACCGGCCGCGGTCAGGTCGGCCACCATGCGCTGAGCGACCGCGCCGCGATAGAACACGTCGGCGCCGTTGCGCGCGATGTTGCGCAGCGTCGTGCCGTAGTCGCGGTTGAAGAAGCGGTCCCCGGGCCTGGGCACGTCCCCGCCCGGGAGGTAGATGCGAGCTGCCGACGGATACCGCCGAATCATCGCCCGCGCCTCAGCGATGGTCGAGGGCAGCGTCTCGTCGAGTATGAACCCGCTCTCCGCATACCGGATCGCCGGGTCGATCAGCTCCGACCACGTCAGCCGTCCACTGCCGTACTTGGCATACAGATAGTCGAGCCCGGCCACGAGGCCCGGCACATTCATCGACGCCGGACCGTCGGCCACCAGCCGACCACCGCGCATGACGCGCGGGTTGTCGAGCGTCGCCGCACGCGGCGTCTCGTCCTTGAACTCGACCGCCGTCGGCTCGGTCATGCCGTTCAGGAACAGCACTGCCTGACCGTCGCCGCCGATACCCGACGCGTCCGGCTCCACCACCCCGAGCGCAAACGACACGGCAATCGCGGCATCGACGATGTTCCCGCCGCGTTCGAGCACGAGCCGCCCGGCCTCCGACGCCAGCGGATGCGCCGACACGACCATGGCGCGCGACGAGGTCACCGGTGCCTTGATGAGCGGCTGGTCGGCCACCATCCGGTCCACCACCGACTCGAGCGCCGACTCGCTGCGCGCCTGCTCGGCCAGCGGCCGCAGCAGCGTCCGTCGGGCCTCCCACGTCGCACGCGCCGGACCGTCGGCGTAATACAACCGAGAGAGCGTGCCCCACACATCGTCGAACACGGCCAGCAGCGCCGCGCCGCCGCTCAGCACCGGCTTCAGCTCGCGCGACCCGGCATCCACCGCGAGCGGTGCAGCCGCCATCCACAACTGAAACGCCGGCCCTGCGCCAAAAGTCGGCGGCCGATCGCCGCTGTCGCGACGCGGGTTGCCGTTGTAGAACGGCTCGGGCTCAGGCACCTCGCCAATCGCCAGCGTGCGGCCATCGGGCGACCACGAGAGCGAGCCGCCATGGCGCGACACAAGCTGGGGCGGCGAGCCGGGAGATGCGCCGAGAAGGGCGACCCAGGTGGCACCGATGCCATCGCGCACGGCATAGAACGCCACGCGTCCACCATCAGGCGACCACGCCGGCCAGCCATCGACACCGGCGCCCTGAACCACGCGGACGGCCGTACGGCGACGGACCGGCCCGAAGTCGGTGCGCTCAGGCAGCGGCATCCACCAGATGTCGAAGTCGCCGGAGTCGCTCTCGCGATCCGAGGCGAAGGCCACGCGCGATCCATCGGGCGACACGCGGGGGCTCAGCTCGTTGTCGCCACCGTCGGTCAGCGCACGCGGGGCCGCGTCTGACGCGGAGGGATCGACTGCCACCGCATAGAGCGTCCAGCGCGGAGTGGTCTGCGCGTTGTAGCTGAAGACCAGGCGACCGTCCTGCGTCCACGACGGGGACCGTTCGTCTCCGACCAGCGAGGTCACGCGCCGCGGATCACCGCCACGCGCATCGACCATGTAGAGGTCGAACGACTCGCCACGGCTGGCGGCAAATGCCACCTGCTGGCCGTCGGGCGACCACACGGGCTCGCGCTCGACACCGGTTGCTGTCGTGAGTTCGCGCGCGTCGCTCCCATCGGCAGCCATCGTCCACAGCCGATCGAGATACACGACCGCCAGACGCGAACCGTCCGGCGACCAGGCGGGCTCACGCAGCCCACTGCCACCGGAGGGTTCTCCGCGGGGAGTCTGTGCGAATGTTGTGAAACCCAGCAACAGCGCGATGAGCGCGCTGCCCGCCAGGAGCAATCTGTACGTAGGCCGGACCTTCAGGTCCGGCGGGCGGGGCCGAAGCGACCGACGCGCGAGGGTCGCACGCATCGGTCTTCGGTCAGCCGCGAACAGCCTGAACGATCTGCTTCGCGGAGATGCCGTAGCGCTCCGGTAGTTCCTCTGGCGTGCCGCTGTGGGGAATCTCGCGGACGGCGAGCCGGGTCACGGTCACGCCTTCGCCGGTGACAGCCCCGGCAACCGCATCACCGATACCGCCGGCAGCGTAGTGATCCTCGACCGTGATCATGCGGCCCTTGGTTTCACGAGCGCAGCGCGTCAGTGCCGCCGCATCGACTGGCTGGACCGAGTAGAGATCGACAACGCGAATCGAGATACCAGCCGCCTTGAGTTCGTCGTAGGCCTTGAGCGCCTCGAACACCGTCACGCCGGCGCCAATCACTGTCGCCACGTCGTTGGCGCTCTGGCGCAGCACCTTGAGCCCGCCGATCGGGAACGTCTCGTCTGGCCCGTAGATGACCGGCGTCTTCGGGCGCGAGGTGCGCATGTAGACCGGTCCCTCGTGATACGCGGCCGTCTCGAGCAACCGTTCGGTGCTCATCGCATCGCACGGATACAGCACGACGATGTTCGGCTGCGCGCGCATCATGGCGAGATCTTCGAGCGCCATCTGCGAGGCGCCGTCCTCGCCAATCGACACACCGGCGTGCGAACCGGCCATCTTCACGCTGACGCCGCTGATGGCGGCCATGCGGATGAAGTCGGCGGCACGCGTCAGGAAGGCGGCAAAGGTTGATGGAAACGGAATCGCCCCGCGGCTCGCCAGACCCATCGCCGCGCCGATCATCACCTGCTCGGCGATGAAGTTCTGGTAGAACCGCTCCGGGCAGCGCTGCTCGAACCTGTCGCTGAAGGTCGAGTTCTTGACGTCGGCGTCGAGCGCGACGATGCGCTCGTCGGACGCACCGAGCTTGGCGAGCGCCGTGCCGTAGGCCTCGCGGGTCGCAACCGATTCGCCCAGCGCGTAGGCCGGCGTGCCCACGCCACCCCGGACCGGCGCGGGCCGTGACACCTTCGTGGGCGCGGCCGGACGCGGACGCGGCTCATCGTCTGGAACGTACTGCCGCTCGAGCTCGGCGATTGCGGCGTTGAGTTCCTCGCCCTTCTTGAGCGCCTTGCCGTGCCAGCCGTTCTTGCCCTCGATGCCGGACAGGCCCTTTCCCTTCAGCGTCTTCGCCAGGATCATCGTCGGACGGCCCTTGGTCCGGCGGGCTTCGTCGAGCGCAGCGAGAATCGCCAGGATGTCGTGGCCGTCAACCACCAGCGCGTGCCAGCCGAAGGCGCGCCAGCGTACGGCGAGCGCCTCCATGTTGTGGCCCCACTGGGTCGGCATGCTCTGGCCGAGGGCGTTCACGTCGGTGATCCCGCAGAGCGAATCGAGCTTCTCGTGCGCGGCAACGTCGGCGGCTTCCCACACCGACCCCTCGGCGGATTCGCCGTCGCCCATCAGCACATACGTGCGGTAGTCCGACTTGATCCGAGCCGCGTTCAGGGCGATGCCGACGCCGGCACACAGCCCCTGACCGAGCGAACCGGTTGCCACGTCGACAAAGGGCAGCCGCGGGGTCGGGTGGCCTTCGAGGTCCGAATCCAGCCGGCGCAGCGTCAGCAGGTCGTCGCGGCGCAGATAGCCGGCCTCGGCCCAGGCGGCGTAGAGCAGCGGCGCCGCGTGACCTTTCGACAGGACGAAGCGATCGTTGTCCGGGCACTGCGGGTCGGAGGGGTCGTAGCGCATCTCGGCAAAAAACAATGCCGAAACCAGGTCTGCGGCGGAGCAGCAGGTGGTCGGGTGACCGCTGCCGGCCTCCGAGGTGGCGCGGACCGAGTCAATTCGCAGCTGCGTGGCGATGTTGACGAGCGCGGACACGCGCGGCGACGCTTGCACTGGCAAAGATACCTCCGAACAGAGAAGACGACGATTCTATCAGCTGCCGGTTGCCTGGGACAGTGGGCAGTCGGCAGTGGGGCCGCGCAACTGCCGACCGCCGACTGTACGTAGGCCGGGTCCGAAGGACCCGGCATCACTCTTACTCCCGCGCTTCCCAGTAGAACAACACGAGGGCGGCGAGAATATTGATCATCATCAGGCGCGTGGCGAGCGTGTGGAGCGCGTCGAACTCGACACGCCGCGGATCCCCGGCCGGCAGTCGAGAGGGCAGCGTTCCGACCTCGGCCTGGATGGCATCAACGCGGGTCAGAACGACTTGTCCCGAATAGAGCGCCACGGCCAGCATGGCAGCCACGATGAGCGCGCGGATGCCGAAGGCCGCCGGCTTGGGCCCGAGCACGCGCATCGCGATGAGCAGCACGAGCAGCAGCCCGCCGAGCCCGTAGGCGATGGGGTGGAAACGCGCGAGCGTCGTGCCGAAGAGCTGGCCGGCCAGAACCCGCCCGTTGGTGGCGTCGGCAGACTGCAGCACCTGGAAGGTCGTCGGCGCCACGAGGGCACCAAGCAGAACCATGCCACCAAGCCAGATGGCCAGTCCCAGGGCGTAGAGATAGCGCACAACAATCACACCCGCGATTATAGGTGCCACCGCCTGCTGCCTACCGCCTACTGTCTACTGCTATAGTCCAATCGATGCTCGATGAGATGACCCAGGCTGTTCTGGCCCGCCAGGAAATCGCGGCGTACATGGACAGTGAGCGCGGTCCAGCTGCCCGGGAACGGATCGAGGGCTATCTCGAAGAGCTGCGCACGACACAGCGCTATCAGATCTACCGTGCGCTGAGGCACCCGCTCTACCCCATCCTTCGCAAGATCGAACGGATCGGCGAGTTCTACGAGCCGGTCAAGGCGGCGGCACGCGCCGGACGCATCGTCTACGCATCGAACCATCGCAGCCACACCGACTACCTCGTCGAGCCGCTCGTCCTCGACGACAACGGCATTCGTCCTCCGGTCATCGCCGCTGGCATCAACCTCTTCGGCGGCCCGCTCGGCCTCATCCACCGTCACGTCACGGGCGCCATCCCCATCCGCCGCAACGCCAAGGACCCGGCCTATCTCATGACGCTCAAGGCGTATGTGGCCGAGATGCTCCGCAAGCACGACGTGTTCTTCTATCCGGAAGGCGGACGCAGCTACAGCGGTGAGATCAAGAACCCGAAGACCGGCCTGATGCACGCGGCGCTGCTCTCGGACCACCCGAATCTGGTTGTCGTGCCCACGGCGATTTCCTACGACATGGTGGTCGAGGATCACATCCTGGCGCGGCAGGGTGTGAAGCGCTCGCAGCGGCCGTTCAGCCGCGAGCTCGCCGAGATGGTGCGCTACGCGGTTGGCTACCGCTCGCGCGCCTACGTCAGCTTCGGCACGCCGATGTCGGCCGACGGTGTCGACGCCAACTCCCGCCGCGACGTGCTGGCCTTCACGCACGCGGTCATGACCGCGGTCGGTCGCGTCGTCAAGGTGCTGCCGACTCCGCTCATCGCCACCGCCATGCGTCCGTCCATCACGAAGAGCGAACTCAAGGACCTGGCCGAAGCTCTGATCGACACGCTCCGGGCCGGCAACGCCAACCTGGGCATGGCTGACAGTCGTGAGGCCGTCGAGCTGGGCGTCGAGGCGCTCGTCACTCGCGGGGTCATCGTGTCCGAGCGCTCGCGTCTGCGCGTCCGCGACCGGCACGTGCTGCGCTACTACGCGCGGTCGATCGATCACCTGCTGACGTCGCCGTCACGGCGGACTCACTAGAACAGGCCACACGACGATGTATGCGGGTGCGAAAGGGCTGTTTTACGCGCTCTCACGCAGCGCGCGGCTGAAACGTTTCGCCTCCGCCTACGGCATGCAGCCCGAGGGATTTGCCCGGCGGTTCATCGCCGGCGAACACGTCGAAGAGGCCATCGTCAGCGCTCGGGCCCTGCAGTCACAGGGACTCCACCTGACCCTCGACTACCTCGGCGAGAGTGTCAGCACGGCAGAGGGCGCCGCCGCAGCCGTCCGCGAGTACCTCCACGTCATGGACGTCATCGTGGCGTCTGGCATCGAACGCAACCTGTCACTGAAACTGACCCAGCTCGGGCTGACCGTCGATCGCATGACGTGCATCGACAACCTGCGTTCCATTCTCGACCCGGCGCGCGAACACGGGTTCTTCGTGCGCATCGACATGGAGAACTCGCCGTGGACCGCCGTCACCCTCGACGTCTTCGAGACACTCTGGGCTCAGGATTATCGCAACCTCGGTGTCGTGCTGCAGTCGGCGCTGCACCGAAGCGAGGACGATGCGATCCGCATGAACGCGCTGGGCGCACATGTCCGACTCGTCAAGGGTGCGTACAAGGAACCGGGTTCGGTGGCGTGGCAGAAGAAGGGCGACGTTGATGCGGCCTACCTCCGCCTGATGCACCTGCTGATCGATGGCGGCACGATGCCGGCCATTGCCACGCACGATCCGGCGCTCATCGACACCGCGCGCGCCTACGCTGCATCGAGGGGCCTCGGCCCCGACCGCTTCGAATTCGAGATGCTGTACGGCATCCGGCGTGATCTGCAGGCCTCGCTCGCCTCAGCCGGACATCGCGTCCGGATCTACGTCCCGTTCGGCCGCGAGTGGTTCCCGTATTTCATGCGTCGGCTGGGGGAGCGCCCGGAGAACCTGCGCTTCGTCGTCGGCGCCATCCTCCACGAAGCTCGTCATTGAACGCCGGGTCCTGCGGACCCGGCCTACGTACGATTGCGAACCCGGCCCACGTACGATTGCGAACCCGGCCCACGTACGTAGGGCGGGTCCGCAGGACCCGCCGATCCTGTCCGCCTGACTCGGGTTTAGAATCGCCTCATGTGGAAGCGGCTCGCGCTCAGAACCGTCGTGGCCATCGGCGTCCTCGGCCTGGGACTCACCGGCACAGCTCAGACGCCGGCACCTCAACCCGTATCGCAGGACGACCTGCGCACATGGCTCACCTACCTGTCTTCCGATGAACTGCAGGGACGGCTCGCCTACTCCGAAGGACTTGGCCTGGCCGCCGTCTACATCGCCGACCACCTCAAGGCGTGGGGCGTCCAGCCGGCCGGGGACAACGGGACCTACTTCCAGAGTGTGCGCGTGCAAGGCATCCGCACACGGAGCCGGTCGAGCGTCACCGTCACGGTAAAGGGCGAGACCCGCACATTCAAGGACGGCGAAGGCGTCACCTTCCCCAGGAACCAGGGCGCCAAGCAGACTGTCGCCGCCGAGGCCACGTTCGCCGGCTACGGCGTCGTGTTCCCGAAGCTCAATCTGAACGACTACGCCACCCGCAACGTCACCGATAGAATCGTGGTCGCCCTCGGAAGGCGAGGACCTGCCGGCTTCACCAACGCGCACAACCGGATCCTCGCCGCACGCGGGCGCCTCGCCATCGACACTAACCATGCACTCGCGTTCATCACTGAAAGCGCGCCGGCCCCGACGACGGATGCGCCCGTGCCGGCAGCCCCTCCAGTGCCCGAGGCTCAACGCGTGGACTTTCAGACGGCGCAGCGACTCGACTCGGTGATCGCACCGCAGATCACCGCCGGCGAGGAGTTCTTCACGTTCCTGTTCAGCGCATCAGGCGTCCCCTACAAAACGCTGAAGGACGCCGGGGATGCACAGGGGACGCTGCCTGACGCCACCCTGAGCGACGTCTCAATCTCGATCAACGTCGACGCCGACTACGACGTCGTCCAGACCCGTCTGACCCGCAACGTCGTCGGCCGCATCACCGGAACCGACGCCGCGCTGCGCGACACCTACCTGCTGCTCGGCGCTCACTACGACCATCTCGGCTACGAGCAGTTCGGCATCAATCAGCGGCTGAACGCCATCGCCTCGTGCACCGGGCAGACGCGCCCCACGCCACGCCCGGGCGACATCATCCTCAACGGGGCCGACGATGACGGGTCGGGCACCGTGACATTGATGGCGCTGGCGCAGGCGTTCGCGAGAGGGCCGCAGACGCGCCGATCACTGCTCTTTGTCTGGCACACGGCCGAGGAAGGCGGACTGTCAGGCTCGCGCTACATGGCCGATCATCCGGTCGTGCCGCTCGAGAGGGTGTCGGCTCAGCTGAACATCGACATGGTCGGCCGGAACAACTGCGACGACCCGACCGAGGCCAACACCGTCTACGTTGTCGGCTCCGACCGCATCAGCACCGAGCTGCACAACCTCAACGAGGACGCCAACGCCAGGCTGGCCGCGCCCCTGACGTTGAACTACTCACGCAACGATCCGTCGGACCTCGAGTCGATCTACACGCGCAGCGACCACTTCAGCTATGCGTCCAGGGGCGTGCCGATCATCTTCTTCACGACCGGCCTGCACCGCGACTATCACTACGTGACCGACGAGATCGACAAGATCGAGTTCCCGAAGATGGCACGGATTGCCAGCCTGATTTACGCCACTGCCACCGGCGTGGCGAATCTCGATCATGCGCCCGCGCGGGACAACCTCGGTCCCCGTGTCGGCGAAGGGCGCGCAGGCCGGATCGACACAGGCACGACCGGCGGGCGCTAGCGCTCCGGAGTTACCAGGCGCGCTTGACGCCGTACTTGCGGAAGAGCGGGTCGGCAGTCACAACCACCAGTTTCTGTTCGATAGCCTGGGCGGCAAGCAGTCGATCGAAGGGATCCCGATGGTGGAAGGGCAAGCGCGCCGTGCGACCCGTTTCGTCCAGACCGATCGACAGCAACGTGAAGTCATTCGCCAGCAACTGCTCTGAGACGAACCGCTCGATCGGCTGCGCCAGTTGCAGCTTGCCGAGACTGATCTTGATCGCCATCTCCCAGCAGCTGGCCACGCTCAGAAAGACGTCGTCCGCGCCCTGGATGGTCGTCCGGGCGCGCGGGGTCAGCTGAGGACTGTCAGACACCCACCACAAAAATGCGTGGGTATCGAGCAGCACCCGCATCAGCGATACCCGGCAAAGTCGTCGAGCGGTGCGTCGAAGTCAGGCGCCATCGTCACCTGTCCCTTCGCGGATCCAGGCGTCCGACGACCGTGCCCTTTGACTGGCACCAGCGTCACGAGCGGTTTGTTGTCTTTGGCGATCACGACTTCGACTCCGGCCAACGTTTCGCGAACAATGCTCGACAAGCGCGACTTCGCGTCGGCGATGTTGTATTGAGCGTAGCGCTTCTCAGCCACGATGGTCATCTTACATGACTACCATGGGTCTGTGCAACCCTCCTCACCCCTCGCGCGTGAAGTCGGCGTCGATGACGACGTCGGAGGGCGGCATCGCCGAGAACTTCTGGCGTCGTTCGATCGCGCTCTGATGAAAACGGACGGCGATCGACGGGCTGACGCGCAGGAACAACTGGAGCGCGGCGTAGAGGATCACGAGGTCGTCCATCTCGCCGAGGCCGGGAATGACGTCGGGCAGGATGTCCACCGGCGACACGAGATAGAGCAGTGCGAACGGCAGCGTGGCCTTGGCCCAGAGCGGGACGGCCGGCTCACGCAGCAGTCGCGTCCCCAGGCGCATCTCGCGCCAGAGCGTCGCTATCTTCCATGGGCGCATGAGCCACGAGGTCGGGCGGAGCACCATAGCCATATCCTCGCTCCTTTCGATGCGAACCGCTGAAGAAACCTTGCCTGGGTGATCCTCGACACGTGACAGAATCTGCGCGGCAGATGGCACTGACGACTGGCTCTCGAATCGGCCCGTATGAGATCGGTGGCTCGCTCGGCGCAGGCGGGATGGGCGAGGTCTATCGCGCCACCGACACGAACCTGAAGCGGCAGGTCGCCATCAAGGTGCTGCCCGCCGCTGTGGCGGGCGACACCGAGCGGCTCGCGCGCTTCCAGCGCGAAGCCGAAGTGCTCGCCGCGCTGAACCATCCGCACATCGCCGCGATCTACGGGCTCGAGAGGACGCCCGAGCTCACGGCGCTCGTGATGGAACTCGTCGAGGGCGACGACCTCTCGCAGTTGATCGCCCGTCGGGCGGGTCCGGACGATGGGATACGTAGGGCGGGTCCGGAC
>JBEBGV010000078.1:0-19726 GCA_040081265.1 Vicinamibacterales bacterium | reverse complement strand
CTGGTGCTCGCGGCTCAGCGCGCGGGCATCGACCGCGCGGCCGAGATCGCGCCGCGCAGTGCGTCGTCCACCTCGTCGGCGAAGTAGACCTTGATGGCGTCGAACGGATCGACCTCTTCGTCGGTGCCGCGCTGCAGGAGGCGGACAAAGGGATCCCGCCGACCCTGCGGGTCGTAGGTGAATCCGCCAGCCGGGGGGGCCGCGGTCACCGCCGGCGCCGCCGGGGCTGCCGGACGAGTGCCCGCGGACGGGGTCTGGGCTGACGCCGGCACGATGCCGGCCAGCAGGACGAGAGCAAGAAATCGTGGCGACATGGTGATTACTCCGTCCGAGGGGCGGCCGCAGGTGAGGTGCCGCTCGGGGGCAGCGCAGGTTCGGTCAGCACGAACGTGGTCGCCGTACAGTCGGCGGCGATCGTGGTGCTGGTCGTCTGCTTGTCCTTCGTGCGGATCTTGAACGCGGTGACGTTGATGATTCGGTCGAACTTGCTGACGCGTTCGAGGAAGTCGCCGAGGTTGTGATAGTTACCTTCGAGCTGCAGGCCGATGGGCCACTCCGCGTACATCTGCTTGTTGGCGACTGCCTGCGGCGTGAACCCGCGGATGACCAGATTCGACTGGGTGGCCATCGCCTGAATCTTGCGCAGCAGATCAGCGACGTCTTTTTCTTCCGGCAGCATGGCGCGCATCCGGATCAGTTCCGCTTCGCGGTCCTTCACCTTCTGCTTCAGCTGCGGGAGGCTGCGGGCCTCCGCCTCGCCACGGGCGACCTGCGCCTGCAGCACCTGCAGGTTCTGCTGACGGGCGTCGATGCTCGCCTGCGTCGGGACGACGTAAAAGTTCCAGAAGGCGCCCACGCCACCGAGGGCGAAGGCGGCAACGAGTCCGAGCTGGACGTGCCAGGGAAGTTTGCTGAGACCCAGAGTCATCGCGCGCCTCCCGGTGCCTGAACTGGTGCCGCGGCTGGGGTCGGCGCCGCCGGCTGGGTGACCGCCGCCTTGACGGTGAACTTGATCACCTCCGCCGCAACGCCTTGCCCGTTGACCGGCTGGATGGTTTCGACCTGGCTGCTCACGATCTCGACCGGCTTCTGCAGCACGCCGGTGGACCCGAGGTTACCCACGAAGTCGGACAGGGCGATGAGGGTGCTGCTCCGCCCCTGGATGGTCATTTCGTTCTTGTCTTCGGTCATGTCGGTGAGCCAGAGCGACTCCGGCACGGCGCGGCTGACGGCGTCGAGCAGCTGCACCGGCACCTGCTGACCGCCACGCAACTGCTGAATGAGCGCAACGCGCTGCTGCAGCTGCTGACCGCGTTCTTCGAGCACCTTCAACTCGTTGAGTACGGGCTTCAGCTCTTCCACCCGACGCTCGGCCGTGATCGTGTCGGCGTCGATACGTTTGGAGGTGCCGTCGAGCATCCAGAACCAGCCACCGACGCCGCTGGCGGCGAGGGCGACGATGGCGACCGCACCGAGCGGAACGCGCTGGCTCGGGTCGAGGAACGTCAGGGCTGGCGACCTCTTCGCGCGCGCCTGCCCCAGGAGATTGATGCGGATCATCGGTCGCCCACCTTTCGCAGCGCGAGTCCCACAGCCACGGCGGCGCTGGCCGCAAAGTCACTCGGCTGCGCGCCAAGGATCGACGCGTCGCAGGCGATGGCCTTGAAGGGATCAAATTCCTCGACAGCGACGCCAAATCGCTCGGCGAGCATTTCCTGGAAGCGATCGACGCGTGAGGCGCCACCGCTGACGACGATGCGGTCGATCTGGTCGGAGTCGGCCGTCCCCTTGAAGAAGTCGAACGTCTTCTGCACTTCAAGCAGGACGTTCTCGTTCATGGCGTGCATGATGGGCAGCGCCTCTTCGAAGGTGGCGCCGTCTACCGGCGTCCCTTTCTTCAGCTGTTCGGCGTCTTCGTAGGGAATGCCGAGTTCCTTCTGCAGGGCCTCGGTATAGGACGCGCCGCCCATCGAGATGTCCCTGGTGAACACCGAGCGGCCGCCGCGCAGGACGTTGATGTTGATGGCACTGGCGCCGGCGTTGAGCAGCACCACCACCGAGTTGGGCTCGAGACCGTAGTTGGCCTCGTAGGCGTTCTGCAGCGCAAATGCGTCCACGTCGACGATGACGGGTGAGCGACCCGCCTGAGCGATGACGCTGGTGTAGTCGCCGATCTTGTCTTTCTTTGCGGCGACCAGCAGCACATCCATGCTGCCCTTGGCGTCGGACCCGCCACTGCTCTCGAGAATCTGATAGTCGAGGTTGACGTCCTCGATGTCGAAGGGGATGTGTTGCTCCGCTTCCCAGTGAATGGACTGGGCCAGCTCAGCCTCGGTCATGACCGGCAGGGTGATCTTCTTGACGATCACCGCGTTCCCGGACAGCGAGGCGCACACCTCTTTGGTCTTGAACTGGGGGTGGCTCTCGAACACCTCCCGGATGGCCGTTGTGACGGCCCCGGCGTCGATGATGGCTCCATCCACGATCGAGTCTGGGGGGAGGGATGCCTGGCCATAGGCCGCCACCCGAAACCCCTTGCCACTGGCCCTCAGTTCGATGGCCTTCACAGCGCTGGACCCGATGTCGAGTCCGGCTACCGACTTTGATCTACGGAACACGCCCACTCCTCACTGACCCCTACGACTTAGGTCAATCGGCTTTCAGGGCAACCGCTGTACCAGCTGTGCGGTTTCTACGTTTTCGCCCGAAAACCGGCCGCCGACCTGCGGATCCAACTGGTCGGCTTGCAGTTCCTGCCGGGGTTGCGGTTACAGAACCGTGCAACCTTTACGGTTCCGTCAGAGGGACGGAACCGGCGGGACCTGTGCCATAGGGGTTATCGGTCGGTTTGGCAGCAAGCTGAGGGGGGCCATCTGACGGATCAGCTGGCGAGATCTGGCTGGGCCTCAGGGCGGACGGGACGTCAAACCCCGCCAGGCTGTTGACAACTCCCACAACCGTCCGTATCATCAGGGTTTGCGGCTAGGGGGCTGGGCATCGGCAGGGCAGGTGTCCGACCGGAAGATAGCCAGTTAGCGCACCCGCGGTCAGTGATCGCTGGTGCAACCGAAGGAATCCCTCATTCATGCGTACGTTTGTAGCCAGCGCGACACGCGCGGACAGCCGGTGGCACGTCATTGACGCGAATGGCGCCGTTCTCGGGCGCGTCGCCACGCTCGCCTCTCGACTGCTGCAGGGCAAGCACAAGGCGATCTACACGCCATTCATCGACACCGGTGACTTCGTCATCGTCATCAATGCCGCGCAGGTGAAGCTCACCGGGCGGAAGGAACAGCAGAAGCTCTATCGCCGGCACAGCGGCTACGAAGGCGGGTTGCGCGAAGAGCGCGCCGTCGACGTGCGCGCGCGTCGCCCTGGGCGACTGGTTGAAGAAGCTGTCCGCGGCATGTTGCCAAAGACCAAACTCGGGGACGCGATGTACCGCAAGTTGAAGGTGTACACCGGCCCGGATCATCCACACGTGGCGCAGCAGCCCACGAGCATCGAGGTCGCCTAGCTTGGCCAGCATCGAATACTACTCAACAGGTCGTCGCAAGACCGCCGCCGCGCGCGTGTTCCTCCGCCCCGGTACCGGCACCATCACGGTCAATCACCGCGAATTCGAGCGCTTCTTCCCCACCGAGACGCTTCGCATGAACGTGAAGCGCCCGCTCGTGCTGACGGAGAGCACCGAGAAGTTCGACATCCTGGCGACCGTTGCCGGTGGCGGCGTCAACGGGCAGGCCGGCGCGGTTCGCCTCGGCATCGCTCGCGCGCTGGTGCTCTTCGACGCCGAACTGCGCAAGTCGCTCAAGAAGGACGGGCTCCTGACGTCGGATTCCCGCGTCAAGGAACGGAAGAAGTACGGTTTGGCTGGCGCGCGCAAGCGCTTCCAGTTCAGTAAGCGTTAGAGAGGGAGGAAGCTTGTCCGGTATCGCGATGAAGGATCTGTTGGAAGCGGGCGTTCACTTCGGCCACCAGACGAAACGGTGGAACCCGAAGATGAAAGAGTTCATTTTCGGGGAGCGGAACGGCATCTACATCCTCGACTTGAACAAGACGGTGAAGAAGTTTCGGGACGCCGAAGACTTCCTGACGAAGCTCGCGGCCGACGGCCGCACGGTCCTCTTCGTGGGCACCAAGCGACAGGCTCAGGACGTGATCTCGGAGGAAGCCCAGCGCTGCGGCATGTTCTATGTCAATCAGCGGTGGTTGGGCGGCCTGCTCACCAACTTCACGACGATTCAGCGCAGTCTCGGTCGGCTGCGGGATCTCGAAGCCATGGTGACCGACGGTCGCTACGACACCCTCTCCAAGAAGGAGATCGCCCGCAACGAGAAGGAGAAGCGCAAGCTCCTCAAGAATCTCGAAGGCATTCGCCACATGGCCCGACTGCCCGACGCGATCTTTGTGGTCGACACCCGCAAGGAAAAGATTGCCGTCGACGAGGCGCGCAAGCTGAAGATTCCGGTGATCGGCATCGTCGACACCAATTGCGACCCCGACGAAGTCGACTACGTGATCCCGGGCAACGACGATGCCCTCCGGGCGATCCGTCTGTTCGTATCAAAGATCGCTGATTCCCTGCTCGGTGGACGACAGATGCGCGAATCGCGCATTGCCGAAGAGGAAGCCGCCAAGGCCGAGGAATCGGCTGCCGCGGATGCTGCCGCCAGGCTCACGCGCACCGTGCGCCCGCAGCGGCGTGAACCCGCCCCGACGCCCGCCGGCGCATAAGGGACGGCCCCAAGGTTGATTCATGCGCCGGCTCGAGGTGAGCCGGCGTTTTTCTGTACGGACGGAGCAACACGCACATGGCGACGATAACTGCGGACCAGGTCAAGCAACTCCGCGACAAGACGGGCGCGGGCATGATGGAGTGCAAGGCCGCGCTGACTGAGGCCAACGGGAACCTCGATGAGGCCATCACCCTGCTGCGCAAGCGCGGGCTGGCTCAGGCCGCCAAGCGCGCCGGGAGGTCCACCGGGCAGGGCCTCATCACGAGCTACATTCACCTGGGCGGTCGCATCGGCGTGCTGCTCGAGGTGAACTGCGAGTCCGACTTCGTGGCCCGCACCGACGACTTCCAGAACCTCGCCCGCGAGATCTCGATGCATATCGCCGCCGCCGATCCCAGGTGGGTTCGCCGCGAAGACGTGCCCGCTGAAGCCATCGAGAAGGAAAAGGGCATCTATCGCGCCCAGATGGAGAACTCGGGCAAGCCCGCCAATGTGCTCGAGAAGATCATCGACGGTAAGCTCGGCACGTTCTACTCCCAGTTCGTCCTGGTCGATCAGCCGTCCATCCGCGACGGAAACGTCACCATTGGCCAGCTCGTCGCAGCGGCCACGGCCAAGACCGGCGAGAACATCCAGCTCGCGCGCTTCGTGCGCTTCCGGTTGGGCGAGGGGACTGAGTAGGTAGCGTTCAGTTGGCAGTGGGCAGTCGGCAGTGGGCAGGAAGAGCTCCGGGGCCAGACGCCTGCTGCCGACTCCCCTGGCTACTGCCGACTGCCCACTGCCGACTATAATTTGTCCCGATGTCTTCCGAGCCGGGTTCCGTCTCTCCTGCCTACAAGCGCGTTCTCCTCAAACTCTCCGGTGAAGCTCTCATGGGTGACCAGCAGTTCGGGGTTGACCCGGCGGTCGCCAACCGGATTGCGCGTGACGTGGGCGACCTGCAAAGCATTGGCGTCCAGACCGCCATCGTCATCGGGGGCGGCAACATCTTCAGGGGCCTGGCGGCCAGCGCGCGAGGGATGGATCGCGCGACCGCTGACTATATGGGCATGCTGGCGACGGTCATCAACGCCCTGGCGCTGCAAGATGCCCTCGAACAGCAGAACGTCCTGACCCGCGTCGTCACCGCGATCGAAATGCGCGCCGTCGCAGAGCCGTTCATCAGGCGCCGGGCGATCCGCCACCTCGAGAAGGGTCGCGTCGTGATCTTTGCCGCCGGCACAGGCAACCCCTACTTCACCACCGACACGGCGGCCGCGCTGCGCGCCATGGAGATCAAGGCGGAGGTCATCCTCAAGGGCACCAAGGTCGACGGTATCTACTCCGCCGACCCGATGCTCCATCCCGACGCCACCAAGTTCCCGACGATCTCGTACCTGCAGGTGCTCGAACGGCAGCTGAAGGTCATGGACGCCACGGCGATATCGCTGTGCATGGACAACAAGCTGCCGATTGTCGTCTTCAACCTGAGAACGCCCGGCAACATCCGCCGCGTGGTCCTCGGTGAGCCGATCGGCACCACAGTCAGTATCTGAGGCGGCAGCCGCCGCCCTTCACCTCGACGGACGCTATGGATTTCAACGATCTCAAAGGCATGATGGGCGAGATGAAGACGCGCATGGATCACGCGATCGATCGCGTCCGCAAGGACATGGCGAACGTCCGCACTGGGCGCGCCACGGTCGGCTTGCTCGACAACATCCACGTCGAAGCCTACGGCGCCAGGATGCCGCTCAACCAGGTGGCCTCCCTTTCAGTTCCCGAGCCGTCGATGATCGTCGCCCAGCCGTTCGACGCGTCGCTGATGAAGGCCATTGAGAGGGCGATCCAGACCTCTGACCTCGGGCTGAATCCTGCCAACGACGGCAAGGTGATACGGATCCCAATCCCCTCCCTGACCGAGGACCGCCGCAAGGAGCTCTCCCGGCACGTCCACAAGCAGGCCGAAGAGGGGCGCAACGTCGTCCGCCAGGTCCGTCGCGACGCCAACGATCGGCTCAAGAAGCTGCTCAAAGACAGCCAGATTTCTGAAGACGATGAAAAGCGCGGGCTGGAACAGGTGCAGAAGCTGACCGACGATCACGTCAAGATGATCGACGAGCTGCAGAAGAAGAAGGACCAGGACCTCCTGGGCCACTGAACGGGATCAGCCCAGTTTCATCTGGTCGAGCACGGCCCGCCCGAGGAGACCGATGGGGTTGGCCATCGTCTCCAGGATCTCGAAGTGGTTGTAGTTCTCGGCAACGAGCACGTCCACCGACTTCCCCGCTGCCCTGGCCGCAGCCGCGAAATCGCGAGATTGCCGCTGGAACTCCGGACTCTCGCCGGTGCCATACGCCGCGACGACCGGACAATGAAGCCGCATCAGGTGACGCTGCGAGCTGAGAGCGTCCTCGACGTCGCTGGTGAACTTGACATACGAGCTCCTGGCCGAGAGAGCGACCGGCTTCAATTCGTACATCGCGCTGCACAGCATCGCACCCTTGACGATGTCCTCGGGAAGGGCCTGTGCTCTCCAGTCAGTGACGAGAGCGACGCCGGCCAGATGCGCGCCCGACGAATGACCTGAGAGAAACAGCCGCTCGGGATCCCCGCCGAACGACCTGCCGTTCTTGTAGACCCAGCCGATCGCCTGCCTCACCTGGTCGGCCATCGGCCCCAGGTGCCCGCCGGTCTCGAGCACGTTCACGAAGTCTGGAATGACCACGTGAGCGCCGGCGCGAACGAGGTTCTCGGCGAGGAATGCGTAGTCCCTTGCGAAACCGCCACGCCACTGCCCGCCATGGATGAAGACGTGAATGGGCGCATTCCTGCGATTGCTGACGAACACATCGAGCTGCTCGATGGGCGTCGGTCCATACGCCATCCGGTGCGGTGAGCCGAGGCGGCGACGGACCACCTCGCTGTTGCTGGCGTACCTGGCAAGAAGCAACGGGCGATTGGGCGCCCACACCGTCTGGTCGTAGGCGTCGTCGAGCGTCTTCTGGTCCATGTCCATCCAGACAGAGGGACCCCTGACACCAGCCGTCGAATCCTGGCCGCGGCCAGAGACGGCGACTGCGGCCGCCGACATGCCAGCGGCGCTGAGGAACGCTCTGCGACCTACCGCACGCCCGCCCCGCCGGCGCATCGCCCTAGGCGCCGCGACCACCGGCTGGTGCCGGGGTGGGGAGCACGAGTCCGGGAAGGCCTGGTGTGCCGAATGAAATCTCGTTAATCGCCTTGATGCTGCGGTTCCCGTAACGGAACGGCACGATCAGGCGAAGGGGCGCTCCGTGATCCGCCGACAGCGTCTGCCCGTTCATCATCCACGCCAGCATCACCTGCCGGTGCCGGAGCGTCGCCATATCCTCGTCGTTGATCATGCCGTCGACCGAGACGAATCGAGCGTAGTGAACCCGGGGGTTGAGGCCGAGCATGTCGGCGAAGTCAGAGAAGCGGACACCTGTCCAAGTCACAACTCCCCGGGGGTTGGCCGCCCCGCACTGGAGCAGGTAGGTGCCGGTCACACGTGGCAGCTTCTCGAGGTCAGCAAAACGCAGCGTACCTCGGAGCTTCCCCAGCCCGCGCGTATCGACGCGAATCGCCATCGTCTGCGGCGTCGCCAGATTGGGCGGTGTCACCCGTCCCTGTGTGCGCCAGAAGAGCGGGGGTGTAATCGGGCCAGCCTCGCTCGCGGCGTGTTCGGGCGCGGAACCGTCTGCCAGCAGCGGCAGCTCTGCAGGAAACCCCGCTCTGAGCGGGCTTTCAACGAGGCTCTCGGGCCAGGCCGCCGCGGCAGCCGGGGCGGCGGGGGCCGCAGGAGCCTGCGCGGCTTCGAGTTGTCCGACCCCGAGCGTGAGTCCTGCCAGCGTGGCGCCGGACATCGAGATTGCCTGTCGTCGTGATACTGCCATCACACCTCCGTGTGACGGCTAATCTAGCACCGTCGCGACCAGCAGGGCTCCTGAAATTGTGCGGGCTACGGATTTGGTCGACGGAATTGCAGGACCTGATCGCGGAGCGGAGGCCAGACGCGGTGCGCGTGCTCGTCGATCGACGCTACCCACGTCGGGTCGAGTTGCATCCGGTGACTGCGATCGGGCGACAACTGCGCCTCGGGCAAGAGGTCGCGCACGCGAAGGCACACCAGCTGGCCGTCTTCAACGCCGCTGAATGCCATCCCTCCGAAACCGACGGTCACCACCCCCTCGGCGTCATTCGCGTACACGACTTGATCGGTTGGCAGGGAGACGCGCAGCCCGTGCGGAAAGACGACGAAGGTGCCCGGCGGGCCATTGCGCATGATCGGCAGATCCGACCCGCGGTGCTGCTCGCGAATCAGCCTGGCCGGAGCGACGAATGTGATCAGGAGCGGAGACGACTCCAACGACGGTCAGTCGCCAAAGGAGACGCCGATCGACCGTGCCGTCAGCAGCAGGTCGTAGTCGAGCGGGACGAGTTTCTGACGCCCCACGACCTCACCAAGCGGAACCGGCACGATGTCGGGGGGATGGTTCGCGACCATCTTGCCGAACTGTCCCTTGAGAATCAGTTCGACGGCCTTGCCGCCAAATCGCGTCGCCAGCGTCCGATCGAACGCCGTCGGGGCGCCGCCGCGCTGCAGGTGTCCGAGCACGACATACCGCGTTTCCTTGCCGGTCAGCTTCTCGAGCGCGTTCGACACGGCCATGGCCGCGCCACCCAGACGCTCAGCGTGCCCTCCGTGGGCAGACTCGATCAGCGACACCGAGCCTCCCTTTGGCTTGGCTCCTTCGGCGACGACGACGATGCTGAAGCGGGCACCCTTGGCATCACGCTGCATGACGGCCGCAGCAACCTTCTCCACGTCGTAGGTGATTTCCGGAATCAGGATCACGTCGGCGCCACCGGCCACTCCCGCATGGAGAGCAATCCACCCGGCATAACGACCCATCACCTCGACGACGATGATTCGGCGATGGGCTTCGGCGGTGGTGTGCAGGCGATCGATCGCGTCAGTGGCGAAGCTGACCGCTGTGTCGAATCCGAAACAGCTGGTGGTTCCGAAAATATCGTTGTCGATGGTCTTGGGCACGCCGACAAGCGGGATGCCTCGTTTGTAGAACTCGTACGAAATCGCGAGCGTCCCATCCCCTCCGATACAGACAAGCGCGTCGAGACCGTCACGCTGAAACAGGTCCATCACGCGGTCGCTGTAGTTGAACGTGCCCTCCGGGGTCACGATTGGCTTCAGGAACGGATTGCCGGTGTTGACCGTTCCGAGAATCGTGCCTCCCAGGCGAAGGATGCCGGTCACGTCTCGTGGCGTCAGCAGCCGCGACTTCTCGGGGTAGATCAACCCATCGAAGCTGTCCTCGAGACCGAGGACCTCGACGCCGGCGTTGGTGGCCGCTTTGACGACCGCACGGATGACAGCATTGAGCCCGGGAGCGTCACCGCCTCCGGTGAGGACACCGATTTTCTTGATTGTGGCCATGAAGTGAGCGGCTGAGTGAAGAGGTTCGCTGGGACGTGTCGCTTCAGTATAGCGAAGCTCAGCGCTCACCCGCGTGACTGGACGCGTTCGTACAAGACTGTCGTCAGCGTGGCGCCGCCACGCAGGACGCCACCTCGCCTGGCGGCACCCTGTAGGGCTCACCGTTGGGCCCGCGCGTGTCGGGCACCGTCCCCGAGGAACAGGACACGTCGAACTGGAACTGGCGGGTCATTGTTTCGACCCCATCACTTGCCGTCAGCGTGATCACCGTGCTGCCGACAACACGCGGACGCGGGATGACGGTGAGCAGTCGTTCCGCGCCGCGGCCGATGGCCACGATGCCGGTGCCCGGCACGAGCTTCTCGTTCGATGACGTCACGCGGAGCGAGACGGCACCGAGCGGCGTGTCGATGTCCTCGAGCGTAAACGGAATTCCCTGGGCGAGGGCATCCACGATGACGCGGTGATCAGGAATCTCGGCGATGACCGGACCGTCGTTGACCGCGGTCACCGTGATCGGAATGGACACGGCCAGTCGCTCGTCCGTGGTTGATTCCCGCCACACGGCCGAAACGCTCGTCACACACAGGCTCGAGGCACTTGACGCGTCTGTGCGCCGCTCGGGACGGTCAAGCTCCAGGCAGATGGTGGCATCGCCCGCATAGTTCGGATCGGGCGTGTAACTGAGGCCATCGAGGGCCACATTGATGGCCTCAATCGTTCCAGTGAACATCATGATGGCGCCTGCCCGCCCACCCTCACGGAACTGCAGGCCGTTGGTCCCGGCCAGCGACATGGAGCCGTGGGTCGCCACCATAGTCATCAACAGGTGCTGCGAGCGTCGCTCGGAGTCGACGAGAGACACTGCGGTGCTGGTCGTGCTCGACAGCACCAGCGGCGTATCCTCCGCGGTCGAACGTGAGGCGATGCCCCGAATTTCAGGCAGGCCACGAACGGCCCTCGATACCTCCCCCGCCGGCCGCGGCCCACCGGTCTGGCTCGAACCACCGGTCTGGCTCGGCGCGAGCGGCGTCGCTGCACCACCAAACGACTGGATCGGGGTGGGGGCGACCCGTTCTGCCGGTGACACGTCGCCCCCGAACCCGGAGACCCCTCCAAGTGGGCCGCCAGCAATGGGCGACTCAGCGCGTTCGCTGATCGGGCCCGAGAATGCCTGCCCCGGGTTGCTCCCACCGGCGGTGAAGAAGGTGCCGGCCCCCGCAACCGTGGTGGTCCGGTTCGACGTCGACGGCGTGGGCGCCGCGTCGGGCATCGCCACAGGGGGATCTACAGTGCCCGGCGTCGGACTCCCAGAGCCGGGCATGGCACTGGTCCCGCCAGTGGTCACGGGCCGGGCGCCATTGTCCAGATTGCGGACATTCACGTCCACAGGATCGACGCCGGCATACGCCGGGTCTCCGCTGACGGCTGCGACGATGACCACAGAGTAGGTCGCCGTGCCGTCGGTCAGGGCGTCGTCGACGCCAGTCACGGTTACCTCCACCGGGATATCCCAGTTGTCGGGGGTGAACGTGATCAGGGTGGGAGCCACCACCCCCTCCCCCGTGTCTGATGACCGCAGGGGGATCTGAACAGTCGCAGCTGGTCGGGTCCGAAGGACGACCCTGAACGTCGCCGACGCGCCTGTTTCGCTGGTCGTCAGCACATCACTGGCCACCACCTCGATTCCGGCCGCGTCGTCATCAAGGTTCGTCACGGCGATGTCTGCCGGGTCGAGGCCCGCGTAATACGGATCGCTGCTGCTCGCCGGCGCGGTCAGCACCAGATACGCGCGTGTACCATCGGCGATGGCATCGTCGACGCCAGTGATCATCACTGTCTGTGAGGTGCTCCAGTTGGAGGGCGTGAAGGTGACACTGGCGGGAGCCACGGTCCCCTCACCCGGCGTGGAACTCGACAGGTCGATGGTCACGGTCGCGGTGGGAGGCGTATTCAGTGCCAGCGCAAAGGTGGCTGCGCCCCCCTGTTCCGACGTGATCAGCCCAGTCAGCGGCGTGACGGTAATGCCTGCGGTGTCGTTGTCGCTGTTAGTGACCGTGACATCGGCCACGTCCAGCCCGTTGTAGGCGGGGTCCGTGCTCGTTGTCGACGAGCCGACAACCGTGAATGTCTGGCTGCCATCGGCCACGCTGTCGTTGACGCCGGTCACCGTCACCAGTTGCGGAACGTTCCAGTTGAGTGCCGTGAAGACCAGCAGCGACGGCGACACCGTGCCCTCGGTCTCATCACTGCTCGCGAAGACGATGACCACGTCGGCACTCGGCGGCGTGTTGAGCACGGCGGCAAAGTTGGTCGACTGCGCGCCTTCGCTGGTCAGCAATCCGCTCGTCGGCGTCACCGTGACGCCTGCGACGTCGTCGTCGGCATTGGTCACGCTGACATCGGCCGGGTCCACGCCACTGTAGGCCAGGTCCGTACTGGAGGCCGCCCCCGTCACCGCGACGAATGCCCGGCTCCCGTCCGCCACGCTGTCGTTGATGCCGATGACCGTTACCGTCTGCGGCGTGCTCCAGTTCGCAGCTGTGAAGCTCAGGCTCGAAGGCGAAACAATTCCTTCATTGACGTTGCTCGAGCTGATCGCGATGGTCACGCTGGCTGATGGCACGGCGGTCAGCCTCACGGTGAATGTTGCCGAGGTCCCGGACTCCGACGTGACAAGGCCGCTGGTCGGCGTCACGATGAAGCCGGGGCTGTCGTCGTCACTGTTGCTGACGCTCACGTCAACCGGGTTCAGCCCGTTATAGGCCGAATCACTGCTCGACGCCGCGGCGACCACGACAGTGTAGGCCACGGTCCCGTCGGCAAGCCCATCGTCGGCGCCGGTCACGGTGACCGTCTGAGGGGTGCTCCAGTTCGCGGTGGTGAACGTCAGGATCGACACGCTGACGATGCCTTCAGAGGTGTCGCTGCTCGACAGGCCGACCGACACGTTTGCCGCCGGCTGCGATGTCAGCACCACCGTGAATGTGGCCGCTCCGCCGGACTCGGTCGTCGTCAACCCGCTGCTGGGCGTGACTGTAATCCCCGCGGCGTCGTCGTCCGCGTTGGTCACCGACACATCCGCGGCATCAACGCCGTTGAAGCCGGTGTCAGCGCTGACGGCCGCCGCCGTGACGACAGAGAATGACTGTCCCCCGTCAGCGATGGCGTCGTTGACGCCCGTCACCGTGACTGTCTGCGGAGAGTTCCAGTCCGACGTCGTAAAGGTCAGGGCTGCCGGGCTGACCGTGCCTTCGGTCGCGTCACTGGTCGACAGCGCGATCGTGACGCTGGCAGTGGGCTGCGAGCCGAGGGCCACAGTGAAGGTGGCGGAACCACCCGCCTCGGTCGTGGACAGGCCCGAGGTCGGCGTGACCACGATCGCCGCGGCGTCGTTGTCGGTATTGGTCACAGTCACGTCGGTCGCATTCAGACCGTTGAAGGACGGATCGGCACTCGTCGCGGCCGCAGTGACAATCGAGAACACCTGGTTGCCATCGGCCAGGACATCGTCGACCCCCGTGGCCGTGACGGTCTGAGGCGTGTTCCAGTTTCCGGCGGTGAACGTCAGTAACCCCGGTGCCACGGTTCCTTCGGTGGTGTCGCTCGATGAGAGACCGACCGTCACGACCGCCGATGGCTGGGACGTCAGCACCACGGTGAAGGTGGCTGTGCCGCCAGCCTCGCTGGTCGGGCCAGACACCGCACCGATCGTCACGCCCGCGATGTCATCGTCAACGTTGGTCACCGTGACGTCCGCCGGATCCACCGTGTCGTAAACGGGGTCGGCGCTGGACGCCGCGCTGGTCACGATCGTCAGCACCACATTCCCATCGTCGATGACATCGTTGACGCCCGTCACCGTCACCGTCTGCGGGGTGTTCCAGTTTCCCGACGTAAACGTCAGGCCGGCCGGACTGACCGTGCCCTCGGTCGTGTCGCTGCTCGACACGGCGACGGTGACATTCGCCGCAGGCTGGCTGTTCAACACCACCGTGAACGTGGCGGAACTACCCGTTTCAGCGATCGTCAGGCCGCTGGTGGGAGTGACCGTGATGCCGCCTGAATCGTCATCGATCGTCGTCACGCTGACGTCGGCGGGATCCGCACCCCCGTACACCGGATCGGCGCTCACGGCAGCGGCGGTGACGATCGTAAAGGCCACATCGCCGTCGTCTATCGCATCGCTCACACCAGTCACGGTGACCGTCTGCGGTGCATTCCAGTTGCCCGTCGTGAACGTCAGCGTCGCCGGGCCCACCGTGCCTTCAGTCGTGTCGCTGCTCGAGAGCGCAATCGTGACAGTCGCGGTCGGCTGCGATGTCAGGACGACCGTGAAGGTCGCGGTTCCGCCGCTCTCAGTCGCCGTCAGACCACTCGTCGGCGTGACGGTGATGCCAGCTGAATCATCGTCAGCATTGCTCAGCGTCACATCGGCGGGGTCAACCCCGCTGTAGAGCAGGTCGGTACTGGTCGCCGCCGCAGTCACGACCGAATACGCCTGGGCGCCATCCTGGACCGAATCGTTGACGCCGGTCACCGTCACCGTCTGGGGCGTGCTCCAGTTGGCCGAGGTGAACGTGAGACTGCCCGGAGTCACTGCGCCCTCAGTTGTATCGCTGCTCGACAGGCCGATTACGACGTCCGCGGTCGGCTGGGTGTTCAGGACCACCGTGAACGTCGTGGCAGTCCCGGACTCACTGGTGGTCAGGCCCGACACCGGTGTGACCGTGATGCCCACCGTGTCATCGTCAGTGTTGGTCACGGACACGTCGGCCGGATCGAGGCCCGAGAACGTGCCGTCCCCGCTCGACGCGGTCCCGGTCTGGATGACAAACGTCCTGTTGCCATCGTCAACCGCGTCGTTGACGCCGGTCACCGTCACCGTCTGGGGGGTGCCCCAGTTGCCCGGTGTGAAGGTCAGCGCGGACGGGCTCACGACGCCCTCCGACGTGTTGCTGCTGGTCAGGTTGAAGGTGACGTTAGCTGATGGCTGAGCCGTCAGCGCCACGGTGAAGGTCGCCGTGGTGCCCGATTCCGATGTGACCAACCCGCTGGTCGGCGTGATGGCAAACCCTGCAGAGTCGTTGTCGGTGTTGATCACCGTGACGTCGCCAGCGTCGACGCCATTGAAGTTTGAGTCGGCGCTGGTCGCCGGCGCGGTCATGATGGAGAACGTCACGTTTCCGTCGTCAACGCCATCGTCCACGCCGGACACGGTGACCGTCTGCGGCGTGCCCCAGTTCGCCGTCGTGAACGTGAGACTGGATGCACTGACAGTGCCCTCGCTGGGATCGCTGGTGCTCAGCCCAATCGTCACCGTGGCGGTCGGCTGCGAGTCGAGCACGACAGTGAATGTGGCAGTCCCGCCTGCTTCGGTGGTGTTGGCGCTGATGGCCGAGACGGTGATGCCAGCGGCATCGTCGTCGACGTTGGTCACCGACACGTCAGCGGGGTTCATGCCGCTGTAGCTCGTGTCGCTGCTGGTTGCAGCAGTGGTGATCACGCTGAAGGTGACGTCGCCATCATCCAGACCGTCGTTCACACCCGTCACCGTCACCACCTGAGGCGTGCTCCAGTTCGCGGTGGTGAAGACGAGAGTACTGGGGCTGACAGTGCCCTCCGTCGTATCGCCGGAGCTGAGACCGATGGTCACACTGGCCGACGGCTGGGCATCAAGCACGACCGTGAACGACGCAGAGCCTCCTGATTCGCTGGTCGCACCGGAGATGGCACTGACAGTTATTCCGGCTGAGTCGTCGTCGGTATTGGTCACCGACACATCGGCCGCGTTGATGCCGCTGTAGTTCGAGTCGGCGCTCGTGGCCGATGTGGTCACGATGCTGAAGACGATGTTCCCGTCGTCCACACTGTCGTCGACGCCCGTCACAGTCACCGTCTGGGGAGTAGTCCAGTTGGCCGCCGTGAACGTCAGGCTCGAAGGACTGACCGTACCCTCACTGGTGTCGTTCGAGCTCAGGCCGACGGTCACGTCCGCGGTCGGCTGGCTGTTGAGGACTACCGTGAAGGTCGCCGTTCCGCCAGCTTCCGTCGTCGCTCCCGAGATGGCCCCCGCCGTGATGCCGGCGGTGTCATCGTCGGTGGTGGACACCGCGACGTTCGCCGGATTCACGCCGCTGTAGTTGGTATCCGCGCTGGTCGCCGGCGCCGCGACGATGCTGAAGGCGATGTCGCCGTCGTCCAGGCTGTCGTTCACACCGGTCACCGTCGCCGTCTGCGGTGCGTTCCAGTTTGCTGCGGTGAACGTGAGGCTCGACGGGCTGACAGTGCCCTCGGTCGTGTCGCTCGAGCTAAGGCCAATCGTCACGTCAGCCGTCGGCTGCGAATCGAGCACCACCGTGAACGTGGCCGTCCCGCCGGCTTCTGACACAGACCCACTGATCGCCGAGACCGTGACGCCAGACGTATCGTCGTCGGCGTTGGTCACGGCGGCGTTGGTCGGGTTCAGCCCGTTGTAGGTGCTGTCGGCACTGGTCGCGGCGGCGGTGACGATGCTGAACGCGATGTCGCCGTCGTCCAGGCTGTCGTTCACCCCGGTCACGGTCACCGTCTGCGGTGTGTTCCAGTTTGCCGCGGTGAACGTGAGGCTCGACGGGCTGACAGTGCCCTCGGTCGTGTCGCTCGAGCTAAGGCCAATCGTCACGTCAGCCGTCGGCTGCGCATCGAGCACCACCGCGAACGTGGCCGTCCCGCCGGCTTCCGAGGTCGCCCCGCTGATCGCCGAGACGGTGATCCCCGACGCATCGTCGTCAGTGTTGGTCACGGTGACGTTCGCCGGATTCACAGAGGTGTAGTTGGTGTCCACGCTGGTCGCCGGCGCCGTGACGATGCTGAAGGCGATGTCGCCGTCATCCAGGCTGTCGTTCACACCGGTCACCGTGACCGTCTGCGGCGTGTTCCAGTTCGCCGAGGTGAAGGTGAGGGTCGATGGGCTGGCCGTGCCTTCCGTGGTATCACTCGAGCTGAGGCCAATCGTCACATCAGCCGTCGGCTGCGCATCGAGCACCACCGTGAACGTGGCCGTCCCGCCGGCTTCCGAGGTCGCCCCGCTGATCGCCGAGACGGTGATCCCCGACGCATCGTCGTCGGTGGTGGTCACCGAGACGTTTGCCGGGTTGAGACCGTTATAGCTGGCGTCCCCGCTGGTCGCCGCGGCCGTCACGATGCTGAATCCGATATCGCCATCGTCCAGGCTGTCGTTCACACCGGTCACAGTCACCGATTGCGGCGTGTTCCAGTTCGCCGAGGTGAAGGTGAGGGTCGATGGGCTGGCCGTGCCTTCCGTGGTATCGCTCGAGCTGAGGCCAATCGTCACGTCCGTCGTCGGCTGCGCATCCAGCACCACGGTGAAGGTGGCCGTGCCGCCAGCCTCGGTCGTGTTGCCGCTGATCGCCGACACCGTGATGCCGGACGCATCATCGTCGGCATTGGTCACCGAGACGTTGGCCGGGTTCAGTCCACTGTAAGTGCCGTCAGCACTCGTCGCGGCTGCGGTAATGATGCTGAACCCGACGTCGCCATCGTCCAGACTGTCATTTACACCGGTCACCGTCACCGTTTGCGGCGTGTTCCAATTCGCCGAGGTGAAGGTGAGGGTCGATGGGCTGGCCGCGCCTTCCGTGGTGTCGCTCGAGCTGAGACCAATCGTGACGTCCGCCGTCGGCTGCGCATCCAGCACCATCGTGAACGTCGCCGTCCCACCAGCCTCGGTCGTGTTCCCGCTGATCGTCGAGACCGTGATGCCAGACGTATCGTCGTCGACGTTGGTCACCGCGACGTTTGCCGGGTTGACCCCGCTGTAGTTGGTATCCGCGCTGACTGCGGCCGCCGTAATAATGCTGAACGCCACGTCGCCGTCGTCTACGTTGTCGTTGACCTCGGTCACCGTGACCGTCTGCGGCGTGTTCCAGTTCGCTGAGGTGAACGTCACGCTCGCCGGGCTGACCGTGCCCTCCGTCGTATCGCTGCTCGACAGGCCAATCGTCACATCAGCCGTCGGCTGCGCGTCGAGCACCACTGTGAACGTGGCGATGCTTCCCGTCTCGGACGTGTTCCCGCTGATCGTCGAGACCGTGATGCCAGACGTATCGTCGTCGACGTTGGTCACCGCGACGTTGGCCGGGTTGAGCCCGTTGTAGTTGGTGTCGGCGCTGACTGCGGCCGCCGTAATGATGCTGAACGCCACGTCGCCGTCGTCTACGCTGTCGTTGCCCCCCGTCACAGTCACCGTCTGCGGCGTGTTCCAGTTCGCCGAGGTGAACGTCAGGCTGGTCGGGCTGACCGTACCTTCCGTCGTATCGCTGCTCGACAGGCCGAGCGTCACATCGGCCGTCGGCTGCGCGTCGAGTGCCACCGTGAACGTGGCCGTGCTCCCCGTCTCGGTCGTGGTCCCGCTGATCGCCGACACCGTGATGCCGGAGGCGTCGTCGTCGGTGTTGGTCGCGGCAACGTTCGCCGGGTTCAGGCCGTTATAGTTGCCGTCCGCGCTTGCTGCGGCTGCCGTGACGATGCTGAACGCGATGTCACCATCGTCCAGACTGTCGTTCACGCCTGTGACAGTCACTGTCTGCGGCGTGTTCCAGTTCGCCGAGGTGAACGTTACGCTCGCCGGACTGACCGTACCCTCGGTCGTGTCGCTCGAGCTCAGACCCACGGTCACATCCGCTGTCGGCTGCGCATCCAGCACCACCGTGAAGGTGGCCGTCCCCCCGGCCTCGGTCGTGTTCTCGTTCACCGCGGATACCGTGATGCCGGAGGCGTCGTCGTCGATGTTGGTCGCGGCCACATTCGCCGGGTTCAGACCGCTGTAGTTGCCGTCTGCGCTTGCTGCGGCTGCGGTGACGAGGCTGAACGCGATGTCACCATCGTCCAGGCTGTCATTCACGCCTGTAACAGTCACTGTCTGCGGCGTGTTCCAGTTTGCCGAGGTGAACGTCACGCTCGCCGGGCTGACCGTACCTTCCGTCGTGTCACTCGAGCTCAGACCCACGGTCACATCGGCGGTCGGCTGCGCGTCCAGCACCACCGTGAACGTGGCCGTGCTCCCCGTCTCGGTCGTGGTCCCGCTGATCGCCGACACCGTGATGCCGGAGGCGTCGTCGTCGGTGTTGGTCGCGGCCACATTCGCCGGGTTCAGACCGCTGTAGTTGCCGTCTGCGCTTGCTGCGGCTGCGGTGACGAGGCTGAACGCGATGTCACCATCGTCCAGGCTGTCATTCACGCCTGTAACAGTCACTGTCTGCGGCGTGTTCCAGTTTGCCGAGGTGAACGTCACGCTCGCCGGGCTGACCGTACCTTCCGTCGTGTCACTCGAGCTCAGACCCACGGTCACATCGGCGGTCGGCTGCGCGTCCAGCACCACCGTGAACGTGGCCGTGCTCCCCGTCTCGGTCGTGGTCCCGCTGATCGCCGACACCGTGATGCCGGAGGCGTCGTCGTCGGTGTTGGTCGCGGCCACATTCGCCGGGTTCAGACCGCTGTAGTTGCCGTCTGCGCTTGCTGCGGCTGC
>JBEBGV010000077.1:0-19800 GCA_040081265.1 Vicinamibacterales bacterium | reverse complement strand
CATACCATTGGTCACGGGGACGCATGCTACTCCGCGGTTTGTTTCTCCCCGCCGGAGTCTGCCGGTAGCGTTGAATCCTCAATCGTCCGTTCAGACTTGCCGGCCGGTTTGGCGAGCGACCTGAAAAACGCGTCGCAGGCTGACTATCAGAATGCGTACGCTGATCTCGCTCAAATCGGGCTCAAGAAGACTGTCGTGGGTGAAGAGTCGAGCGTGGTGGCCCCGACAACTATGACGATGGGTGAGTTTACCGGTCAGAGCGTGACGTCAGTTCGCGACTTCGTTCGAGAAAAGGTGAAGTCTGCCTTCCAGGCTCGCTGACTGAAATCCGAAATCTTCGTCGTCGTAGCTGGTAGCTGGACTTGGGGTTCGACGACCACTTGAGGGTCGCGCCGCTTGCGGACCATACCGGCTAGGGGACTAGGACCGTCCCGCGAAGCCGATGATCACTACGGCTCCGAGTATCGCCAGCGCGGCCCCGACGAGGTCTGACCCGGTCGGCCGCTGCGCCTCCACCACCCACAGCCACCCGAGCGACGCCGCGATGTAGATGCCGCCGTAGGCCGCATACGCTCTACCGGCGAAGGGTGCCTCGATCCGGGTGAGCATCACAGCAAACCCCACAAGGCTGACGACGCCCGCCACGGCTTCCAGAGGTGACTGGTCATGACGTAGCCACCGCCAGAACGCAAAGCAGCCAGCGATCTCCAAGATGGAGGCAGCGGCGAAGAACAGAAGATTGAGCGTCACCGAACACCCACGCCGCAGCCGCAGGACTTACCGAGGTCACCAAGCACCACACAGTCTGGACCGGGACCGCCTGCGCATGCGGTATCGCACGTCTTGACGAACTGGACCAGACTGCGCTCCAGCGCCTTGAGTTCTCGCATCTTCGCGCGGACTGCCGACAGGTGGGTCGCCGCGAGATCACGTGCATCGGTGCAGGAGCTGCGAGGATCTTGCACGAGCGCGGTCAACGCACGTACCTGATCGATGGAGAAGTCGAACTCTCGGCATCGGCGGATGAACGTCAATCGCTCAACGTCGTCACCGGCATAGACGCGCTGTCCCCTTTCTTGGCGCTCAGGCCGCCGGAGTAGACCGATTTGCTCGTAGTAGCGAATCGTCGGAGCAGAGGTTCCTGTGCGCGCAGCCAGCTCGCCGATCTTGATAGCTCCCACGGTCCGTCTCCTCGGAAGAATCGTCCTTGACCCTCAAGTTACTTGAAGGTCTACAGTGCCCTATGACGAGCCAATTCGCCAAGGGGGTTCACGATGGAGCAAGAAGACGGGGCACCGATTGCCTGCACGTTGATGGGGACCGACTACAAGGCACGTATGCGCTGGATCGCTGAGCTCAACCGACAGGGTTTGACCGGCCATGCCCGCACCGGCCTGACGCTGACGCTGCACTACCGCCCGGAATGCCGCGCGCAGGTGACTGAACTGGTCGCTCGCGAACAGAGTTGTTGCGCGTTTCTCAAGTTTGCAGTCACCGAAGGCGCGACCGACATCCGCGTGACGATTGCGGCGCCTGAACGAGCACGAAACGTGGCGGACGCCGTGTTCGAACAGTTCGTGTCGCCTACGCGCGTCATGCCGATGGCATCCGGGAGCCAGCCCTGCTGCGAGCCCGCCACTGGGAGCACCGCGTCATGACCGTCCGCCCGCTGAAAGTGTTCCTGAATAGCGACCCCTCAAAGATGGCATCTGCCGCTGCCGTCACGTCGGCCGCTGGTGCCGTGGCGTGTGGCGTCTGCTGCGTGTTGCCGTTTGCCATTCCCGCCGTAACGGCAGCGGGTCTTGGTGGCGTTATCGCGTGGTTCGCCGGGAGTTTGAAACCCGCCACCTACCTCTCCTTGGCGCTGGTGTCCGTGGCGTGGGTCTCGGTCGGCGCACAGAGCTACACCATGCGGCGCTCGCCGTCGCGGAGCACCATGACTGCTATGGCGGTGGCGACGTCAATCCTGCTGCTCGCATTCGTGTGGCCGCGGATCGAGCCGGTGTTAATCAGTCTGGTGGATCGGCGGCCCTGACGTCGTCCGGGAATCCGTCAGCTCTGGCCAAGGCAATCGGGCCGAGGAGGGACTGGAGATAGCGATCGCGGGGCGGCCATTGTTCACCCAGCGGCGCCACCCAGGAGTAGGCTTGTCGCACATGATGAGGGTTTGCATCGTCGGGGCCTCCGGGAAGCTCGGGAAGTACATGGTGCAGCACGCGTTGGATCGGGGCTACACGGTGGTTGGCGTTTGCCGCGAGCGTAGCGTGGAGAAGCTTGATGCCTTCAAGGGGCGCATCACTGTCATTCCGGGAGACACGAACAGCCGCGAGGTCGTCAAGCGCGCCGTAGCGGGGTGCGACGGTGTGCTCGTCGTGCTCGCTCCGATGGGGGTCCAGCAGTACGCGTCGGGAACCGCCCAGGCGGTTCTCGATTATGCGCGTCCGGGGACGCGCCTCGTCTTCTCATGCGGGTGGCACATCACGCGCGACGGTCAGGACGTGTACTCGTGGAAGATCAAAGTGCTCGTGAACGTCGTCTGCCGGCTCGCATTCCTCGCGCGCGTCGTGGACCTCGACGACCAAGGTGGAGGCGTGCCGGCGAGTGTTTGCAAGCAACACGCGGTGGACCGTCGTGCGCGGAAGTGACCTCGAGGAAGGCGAGAGCCAGAGCCTGCCCATATGGAGCCAGCACGTGGGCGATCCCATCCTCGAGAGCAACATCACGCGCCGCGTGGACTTCGCTCTCTTCATGGTGGCGGCCCTCGAGAACGACGAGCTCGTTCACGTGGCCCCGGCAATCGTCGGCTGCAAGACGCCTTCTGCGATGGCGCACGCCGCCGGCGCGTGAACTCCAGGAGCGGCAGTCTGACGTCGTCCCCCGGTTCCGTTGATCCTCGCTCGTTGTCCGCGAGCTAACGTGGTGGGCGCACCTGGTGGGCGCACTGCGCGTTCACCCGCGTAAACACTACGCCAACTATCCTCCGGAAGAAGATCGAAGACCTGATGAACGTGCGCGGCGTGGGGGAGAAGAGCTTCCTCAAGCTGAAGCCGCTCATTACGGTAGCCACGCCCAGGGCGTCACAGTAACCCGCTGGAGGGGCTGGCTGGGCCAGCCCCTCAGCGCGAGCTCTGGCTACTCGCTGGTGGAGCTGCTGTCTGTCTGCGTGCTGCTTGCCACACTGATGGGCATCTCGGTGCCACAGGTTCTTGTGGCGCTCTCTCAAGCCAGGGCCCTGGCGGCCGGACGCTATCTCGCCGGACGAATGCAGGCCGCGCGTGTCCAGGCGGCAACCGGAGGTGCCTTTGCGGGTCTGCGCGTAACCGTCCTTGATGGTGAGATCGCGGTCGGCGGGTTCCGCGACGGCAATCACAACGGGATCCGCGCAGCAGAGGTCGCCAGCGGTGTCGACCCGCGCACAGACGCGGAGGTCGGCCTGGCAGAGCTCTTTCCGGGTGTGAAGGTGAGCACGGCTTCCGGCACCGAACCGGCCGCGTCCGGTTCACCCGACATCACCATGTTTTCGTTCGCCCCCACCGGCACTGCCAGCTCCGGCACGGTGTATCTCGGCGCCGGAGGCAACGGGCAGTATGCGGTGCGGGTGCTGGGTGCAACGGGGCGCGTGCGCTTACTCCGCTTCCGCCCCGCCACGAGCGACTGGATCGAGGTTCGGTGACGCCCGCGCGGGTAATCCCTGCCCGGACCTGCATCAGGGATCGGGGCTGCCGAGCACTCGCTACCCGGGGACGTGCTGGTGCGCGTTCGTCTCGGCAGCCGGGCCGTTCAAAACGCCAATCGCGGAGGGTCGCCACGGCCTGGCACCGCGCTTGATACGGAGCTGACGCTTTCAACACCTGACCGCCTCCTGAGCAGACCCGATGTCACCGAGCCCCGTAAATCGACCAGATCCTGTTCGGCCTGTGCAACCAGCGGCTGCCGCACACTGCATCATGCGAGTGCTGCCGGCGCTTGGAGCCGCACTCCAGCAGCCCCACGATGTGGACATCGCGGCCCTCTTCGAGCAGGAGGTCGGTCGCGCGCTGTCATTGAGGACCGTTCGACTCCGCGAAGTGCCGGCCAGGTCCAAGGGTCGACTGGGGGCGCCGTTGCGAACACACGAGTCCCTCGTCCTTGACGTGCCGACACGCGACCCGCGGATGCAGGGAGTTCTCGAGATTGGATTCGAGCCGGAGGCCCCGCCAAGTCACACCGTCGTCGAAGTACTCGTCGCGCTCTCGCACCTGGCAGCGCTCGTCCTCGACTGCAGTCGCCCAGGCAAGGTCGCTGGAGGCGGTGGCGTGCCTTCCGGTCCAGTCGCACTCATCGGTTCCAGCCCGGTGATGGAGGCGCTGCGCGATCAGATTGACAGGGTCGCGGGTACGGCGTTCACGGTGCTCATCCAGGGCGAAAGCGGGACGGGGAAGGAACTGGTCGCACGCCAGATCCACGATCGAAGCCGTCGACGGCGCGGACCGTTCGTGGCGGTCAACTGCGCCGCGATCGTGGACACCCTGCTCGAGGCGGAGCTGTTCGGCATTGAGGAGCGGACTGCCACGGGCGTGCGCGGTCGGCGAGGCAAGTTTGAACACGCGGACGGGGGCACACTGTTTCTCGACGAGGTCGGCGACCTGTCGCTATCGGCTCAAGCCAAGCTGCTCCGAGCCATTCAGGACCTGTCAGTTGAACGGGTCGGAACTACGGGCACACGACGCGTCGACATCCGCGTCCTCGCCGCCACGAATCGGCCCCTGGGCGAGATGGTCAGCCGGGGGATCTTTCGAGCCGACCTCTACTACCGGCTGAGCGGCGTGGAAATTTCGGTGCCGCCCTTGAGGGCTCGTCGCGATGACACCGGTCAACTCGCGGCGCACTTCCTGCGGCTGCACCGACCGTCCCGGCCGCCGGAGATCGCGGAGCCGGCGCTCGACGCCATGCTCTTGTACCCATGGCCTGGCAACGTCCGGGAGCTCGAGCGCGTGGTCGAACGGGCCCTTGCCCTCACCGAATCCGACAGGATCGAGTTGAGCGATCTGCCCGCTCAGGTCCGCGGGGAATACTCCGCCATCCTCGAGCCGGCCGTCGAAGCTGGCGACACCATGCGCGCCTGGGGCAGTCGCTACGCCCGCCTCGTCTTCGAGCGGTGTGGTGGCAACAAACGTCGCACCTGCAGGCTGCTTGATATCAGCTACCACACGCTGAAGGCGTATCTCCGCTATTCCCGCCAGTCGCCCGACGAGCCGGCGTCCAGGCTGCCGGCCTGGGTTCGGTCGGTGAGCGGCGAAGAACGCCGAAGCTGACGGTACCGCCTCAATGCATCGAGTAAAATTCTCGTAACAGATGGACATCGAGACCGTAGGCCACGCCGGCCTGCTGCTCAGAGACGACGACGGCCGCCCGCTGCTGTTCACAGATCCCTGGGTCACCGGCTCCTGCTACTGGCGCAGCTGGTGGTTGCAGAACTATCCGGATGAGGGGCTGCTGGACCAGTTGCGGGCCGTGCCGTACTGCCTGATCACCCACGAGCATCCCGACCACTTCCACACCGCCAGCATCCGCGCCCTCGGCAAAGCCACTCACTACCTGAGTCCGGATTTCCAGCACGGTCACGTGGTGCCGTATCTCTCGAGCCAGGGCTACCGCGCCTCGGTGGTGCCGGCCTTCCGCTGGGTGTCGATCCATCCTGACGTCCAGATTCTCAGCATTCCGCTGCTCAATGACGACAGCGTGCTCCTGATTCACACGCCGACTGCAATCATCATCAACGTGAACGACAGCAAGCCGCGATCGTCGCAGCTTCGGCAGCTGGCTGGCAGACTGGACGCGCTCGCGCCTGGCAAGAGGCGGATCCTGCTGAGCAGCTATTCGCCGGCGAGCATCGTCAACAGCTTCCTGCGCGGGCGGGAGCGTGTGAGCCTTCGCCACAAGGCGTCGTATGTCCAGGCGATTTCGGCTCACTGCAGGTCGCTGCGCATCGATGACTTCATGCCATTTGCCAGTCAGGTGATCTTCAAGCGGCAAGACTCGGCGTGGGCCAATGCGTTCAAGGTGACCTACAGCGACCTTCGAGAGCACTGGGGCGCCGAGACGCGTCTTCATCCGCCCTACACTCGACTCGACCTCGCCAGCGGTGCGCACTCGTTCATCCCCGAGGAGCGCTACCGCCATGAGGATGATGCCATCGCGCCGAAGGTGGCCGCGCAGGAGAATCTCGACGCCACCACCGAGCTGAATGAGGACGATGTGGAGCGTCTTCGGCGGAAGCTGTCACACTGTCGCTTGCTGCTGGCGCCTCTCTTTCCCAGAGGCATCGGCTTTGGTGGTCAGTCGTCTCTGCACTTCAATCCCTGGACTGGTGCCATGACGCGCGGAGAGTCGGGTGGGGACTTCGCGTTGCACGTGCCGGCGCAGGCGCTCAAGGAAGCGGTCCAGTACGGACACTTTGGCGATCTGGGCACCACGATGTTCACCATGGTTCAGCTCAACAGCCGGATCCATCCGCGCCGCGTCTACCTGTTCTTCCTGCTGATCACGTTGCACGACTACGGTCACACGAACAGCATGCGCAACTGGCTTGCGTGGCTTCGCCGCTCGTTGCGCATTCATCACTGGCGTGTACCGGCAGTGGCGGCGGGCGCGGAGCCGGTTCGCGGGTGACTGGACCCTCCGTGGGCCGTGTCAGCGCCGGACGTGTCAGAGTCGGATTCGACGGACGGGCGCTCACCTCGCCGGCAGCGGGCATTCGTCGCTATTCGCGCGAACTCTTTTCGGCCCTGAACTCACTCGGGGCCCCGATTGAGCTGGTGATGCTGGGCGGGACTCGATCCGTGGTACCCGACCACGTCGAATGGGTGCGGGAACCTGCGCATCCTCCGACCAACGCCGGCTGGATGATCGTGGGCCTGCCGCTGGCTGCGCGCCGGGCGCGAGTGGAGGTACTCCACGCGCCCGCCTACACCGCACCCTTCTGGAGCCCGGCGCCCATCGTGCTGACGATTCACGACGTCAGCTACGCGAGGCACCCGGAATGGTTTCCCTACCGACGAGACTGGCTGCGTCGCGCCTTCTACCGTCAATCAGCGATGAGCGCGTCGCTGGTGATCACCGACTCGCAATTTTCGGCCGGAGAGATCCAGGCTGCGTACGGCATCAGCCAGAGCCAGATTGAAGTGATCCCGCTGGGCGTTGTGGCTGCCTTCACACAGACCGGGAATGCCCGGATTGTCCTGCCGACAACCGTCAAGGTGCCCTTCGTGCTGCATGTCGGTGATCTCCACGAGCGGCGCAACCTTCCGATGCTGATGCGGGCCGTGCTTGCGGCGCGTCAGCGGTCCGCGGGGTGTGCAGGCCTCTCCCTTGTGCTGGCGGGAGTCGATCGGGGGGTGAGCGCGGCCCTGCACGAACTCGCGTCCGCTGACGGGATGCCCGACGCCGTGGTCACGCTCGGCAAGGTCGACGATGCGACGTTGCGTGGGCTCTACGGTCGGGCCCTGGCGCTGGTGTACCCGTCGCTCTACGAGGGGTTCGGCCTGCCTGTGCTCGAGGCCATGGCGGCAGGGCTGCCGGTGGTCGCTGCACAAGCGGCATCGATCCCTGAGGTGCTCGGTGACGCGGGCGTTCTACTGGATCCCCATGACGAGTCTCAGTGGACGGAGGCCCTGACGAAGCTTGCTGCCGATAAGAGCTGGGCGGCCGCGCTCAGCGCGGCGGGCCGGGCGCGCGCCGCAGCCTTCACCTGGGAACGGACGGCGCGCCAGACGCTGGCGGTGTATAACCGGGCGCTCGGGGGTCGAATACAATGGGGGCTCGCGTCCCCGTAGCTCAGCTGGATAGAGCGAGCGCCTCCTAAGCGCTAGGCCGGCAGTTCGACCCTGCCCGGGGACGCCATCTTGCGCGGAAAGGCGCAAGACTTTGCAGCGAGACACCGATGAAGAGAACAGAGCGGCACCACCTCAAGGAAAACGAACTGGCGCAGAGACTGACGGCGGCCACAGAGTTCGTGGAGTCGAATCGGCAGCAGTTGATGACGATCGTCGGCGGTATCGTCGTCGTCGCACTGATCGCCGGCGGGATTTACGCCTGGCGGGCCCGCACCGACTCACGCGGGCAGGACCTGCTGGCAGACGCGATGACGACCCTGAACGCCAGGGTCGTCCCGGCGACGCCCGCTACCGCGACGACGCCCGGCGAGCTGCCGGCGGCGGCGTCGATGGGCGCCCTCGGCACCTACTCGAGCCAGGAGGCCAAGCTCACGGCCGCCCTGCCGAAGCTGAAGGCCGCGGCTGACGCCTTCCCCGACAGCCCTGCCGGCATCACGGCCCGATATCACTATGCGGGCACCCTGGCGGCCCTTGGCAGGCATCAGGACGCGATTGCCGCCTTCGACGAAGTGACCGCGAAAGCGGGCGGGTCGATCTACGGCCGCATGGCGACCCTGGGAAAGGCCGACACGCAGACCAAAGCGGGGCAGCTTGACCAGGCCATCACCAGCTGGAAGTCCCTTGTCGATCAGAAGGACGCCAGCATCCCCGAAGACGCGATTCTGATGGAGCTGGCCAAGGCCTATCAGGCCAAAGGAAACGTCGAGGAAGCCCGCAAGACATTCACCCAGCTCGTTGACCAGCATCCGACGTCCCCGTACGTGGCCGAGGCGCGGGCGGAACTCGAGCTGCTGAAGTCCTAGTGAGGGCCGGGCGTTGCCCCGGTCCGCGTGGCGTCCTTCAACGCTTCAAAATTTCCAACCGAATTGATGCGCAGTCCGACAACGTCGGGCTGCGCAACGATGACGTTGGTCCGATTCCAGAGACTGACATACGGGGCATCATCGGCGATGAGCCGCTGGGCCGCGCCGTAGTAGCCCTTTCGCTGCATCTCGTCGGTCGCTTCGCTCGCCATGTCAATCAGGCGGTCAACTTCTGGGTTGCTGTAGTGACCGCGATTGAAGCCAGCCGGGGGAACCTGGTTGGAGTGGAAGACCCGCCGCAGGATATCGGGATCGACCAGCGCACCGCTTGACCACTGCATCTGCACCATCTGGAAGTTGCCCTTCACGACGTCTGCAAACAGCGTGGCGAACTCGATCGAGCGCACCTCGAGCTCGATGCCCACGTCACGTAGCTGCTCCTGGATGACGGCCGCCTGCAATCGGTACTCATCGACGGTTCCGAGCTTCATCACCAGACGAAGCCGGGGGGCTGGCCCGGCGCCATCCGGGTCGCCGTAACCGGCCTGGTCGAGCAACGCGCGTGCGCGCTGCGGATCGTAGCGATACTGCCGGACGGTCGGATCAAAGGCCCATGCTTGTGAAGGAATGAGTCCCCGAGCGGGTCGGGCGAGTCCGCGACGCAGGTACTCGACGATCGCGTCGGTGTTGATCGCATACGCGACAGCCTGTCTCACCCGTGGGTCCCGCAGGACGGGATCGACGGTATTCAGGCTCAGGTACATGTAGTCGAGGCCGGCTGCCTTGGTCAGACGAAGGCGACCTTCTTCCTCGAGCTGATGCACGATGTCTGGCGGAAGGTCGTTGACCACGGCATCGATTGTTCCCTTTCTGAGCTCGAGGCCTCGCATGGTGTCGTCGGGAATCACGCGCAGGACGAGCCCGGCATTCTTCGGAGCGCCGGTGAAGCATTCGCTGAACGGCGCGAGCACCACCTTGTCGTCGACGTCGTAGCGAACGAACCTGTACGGCCCGGTGCCAATGGGGTGGCGCGCCAGCTCCGGACCTGCCCCTGCGGGCACAATCGGTGGAGACACCAGCTGAATCGGGAACGCCGCGAAGGGCGCGTTGAGCTTGAATTCAACCTCGTAGCGGCTGAGGGCGGTAACCGATTCGAGTACTCGGAACGCACCTTTCCAGGGCGAGACAAAGGCCGGGTCGAGGTACTGCCGATAGGTGAAGACCACGTCATCGGCGCTGAACTCATGGCCATCGTGGAACTTCACGCCGCGCCGGAGGACGGCCCGGTAGGTGAGCGGATCAGGGTTGTCGAGGCGCTCAGCGAGCGTCGGGTGAACGCGCAGGTCGTCGCCGATGTCCATCAGCGAGCCAAACACCAGTTGCGCCACCCGCTGGGACGCTTCGTCGTTGCCGAATCTGGGATCGAGGTTGTTGGGCGCGACACGGATGGCCACGACCAGCGAACCCGGTGCGATGGCGCTGTCCGTGCTCGTGCATGACCAGAGGAGCATGCCGCACAGCACCACACCGGCACGCGCCGCTCTCACGTTCCACCCGCAAGGCGCTGCAGGTCGGCCAGAACTTCGAGGGCACGGCGGGGCGTGATGTCGTCCACGTCGATGGCTTTGAGTGCGTCGAGCAAGGCCTGCTCCGCCGCTGATGGCTGCGCCGGCGCAGCGAATAACCCCAGCTGTCCCGCGGTCGCATCAGCCTGCGCGCCGGACAGCGTGGGGCGGCCGCCGCGCGTCAACTCGTCACGTTCGAGCCCGTTGAGGATTTCCTTCGCGCGTGAGACCACGGCTGGGGGCAGACCTGCCAGGCGCGCCACCTGAATCCCGTAGCTGCGATCCGATCGGCCCGGAACGATCTTCCGCAGGAAGATGATTTCATCCTTCCACTCGCGGGCCGAGACGTGTGCGTTGACGACTCCCGGGACCGAGTCTCCGAGATCGGTGAGCTCGTGGTAGTGCGTGGCAAAGAGCGTCTTCGGGCGTGCCGCAGGGTTGGTCGCCAGGAACTCCGCGACCGCCCAGGCGATGCTGAGACCGTCGAAGGTGGCGGTGCCCCGCCCGATTTCATCGAGGACGACCAGGCTGCGTGAGGTCGCCGTATGAAGAATGTTGGCGGTCTCCTGCATCTCGACCATGAAGGTGGAGTGGCCGCGGGCGATATTGTCCGACGCGCCGACCCTCGCGAAGATCCGATCCACCAGCGGCACTTTGGCCTGCCGGGCCGGGACAAACGATCCGATCTGCGCCAGGACGGGGATGAGTGCTGTCTGCCGCAGGTAGGTGGACTTGCCACCCATGTTCGGCCCGGTGATGATGACCAGCTGCCGCGTGCCGCAGTTGAGATCGATGTCGTTGGGCACGAAGGCGTCGGCCACGCGCTCAACGACAGGGTGACGGGCATCAGTGACGACGAATTCATCGCCTTCATGAACGTGAGGCTTCGTGTAGTTGGCGATCGTCGCGGTCTCAGCCAGGGCCGCCAGCACATCGATGGTCGCCAGAGCCCGGGCCGTGTCCTGGACGCGACCTGAGTCGCCGGCGACGCGGACGCGCAGCGCCTCGAAGATCTCGAGTTCGCGAGCCAGAATGCGCTCGTCCGCGCCGAGCACCTTTTCTTCATACTCTTTCAGCGCTGGCGTGGTGAACCGTTCCCCGCCGGCGATGGTCTGCTTGCGGTGATAGTCGTCGGGCACCGCATGCAGGTTCGACTTCGAGATTTCGATGTAGTAGCCGAACACGCGGTTGAAGCGCACCTTCAGCGAGTTGATGCCGGTGCGGGTGCGCTCGGCCTCTTCCATCTCAGCAATCACCCGGCGGCCAGATCGGCTGATCTGCTTGATCTCGTCCAGGCCAGGGTCGATCCCGTCGCGCGTGAACCCGCCTTCTCGGACCAGGGCCGGCGGCTCGTCGATGAGGGTGCGCTCGATTTCGTCACGGAGGTCGGCAAGATCGTCGAGCGATGCCACCAGGCTGACGGTGAGTGGGGCACGCAGGTCGCTGAGAATTGTCTTGAGCCGGGGGATGGCCGACAGCGAGGTGCGCAGCGCGACGAGGTCTCTCGGGTTGACCGTGCCGAGCGCGGCCCGGCCGACCAGCCGTTCCATATCGTGGACCGCTTTGAGCCCGTCCCGCAGCTTGCCGCGGTCGGTGGTCTGAACCGCCAGTTCCTCGACTGCGTCCAGTCGATCCCTGATCGGTTCGAGCGCAGCCAGAGGGCGGAGCAGCCAGCCCCGGAGCATCCGGGCGCCCATGGACGTCACCGTGCGGTCGATCTCCTTGAGCAGTGACCCGTCGGTGCCGCCTTCGGTGCCGGACACGACTTCGAGATGCTTCATCGTGACCGGATCAATCAGCAGGCAATCGCCGGCTGCCTTGTATCGCACCGAACGGAGGTGGGCGAGATCGGCCTTCTGCGTGTCGCGCAGATAGGCCACGAGGCCGCCGGCCGCACTGATGGCAGCGCTGCGGCCCTCGAGACCAAACCCCTCCAGGCTGTGGGTGCGCAGTTGCTCGAGGAGGGTGCGCCGGGCGGAATCCTGCTCGAAGGTCCACCCCTCGGTGCGGGTGACTGGAATGTGGAGCTGCTGAATCTCAGGCAGCAGGTCTCCAATCGAGGACTCCAGCGGCAGAACGATTTCGCGGGGACGCAGGATGGCCAGCTCATCGGCGAAGGCGCGCAGCCCCTGATCTCCGAAGTATTCGGCCGACGTGCATTCGCCCGTGGACACGTCAGCGACGGCCACGCCCAGCACCGTACCACCCGATGTCGGCACGCTGGCGATCGCCATCAGCAGTGCAGGCTCGCGCGCGTCGAGATACGCGCTGTCGGTCAGGGTCCCAGGTGAGACCACCCGCACGACCTCACGTCGTACGAGCCCCTTCGCCTTTTTAGGATCTTCCACCTGCTCACAGATGGCGACCCTGAAACCCTTCTTGACCAGTCTCGTCAGGTACCCGTCGGCGGCGTGGTACGGGATGCCGCACATCGGAATCCCGTTGCCGGCGGCGTCCTTCGACCGGGAGGTCAGCGTCAACTCAAGCGCTCTCGAGGCGACCAGCGCGTCCTCGTAGAACATCTCGTAGAAGTCACCCATCCGAAAGAAGACGATCGCGTCGCGAAACTGGCGTTTCGCGTCGAGATACTGCCGCATGGCCGGGGTAACGGTCGCCGTGGACATCAGCATTGGTATTATCGTTCACCCATGCTCGTGCTGGCGCTCGACACGACGACCCGGCGGGGAAGCTGCGCCGTCGTACAGGATGGCCGTGTACTGCGTGAGGACATCAGCGATCCCGAACGCGCGCACACGACGAGACTTCCTGCCGACCTGATGGTGCTCCTGGCGCGCACGGATCTCCGTCTCAGTGACATCGACGTGTTTGCGGTCGCCATCGGGCCAGGATCGTTCACGGGCCTGCGCATTGGTATCGCCGCGATGCAGGGGCTGGCCTTTGCGACGCGTCGGCCGCTCATCGGCATCTCGACGCTCGACGCGCTGGCGAGCGTTGCCGGGGGAGAGCAGGTCACTACGTGGGTCGACGCATGGCGCGGTGAGGTGTATGCCTCTCGCTACCAGAACGGGATGGCGATCGCGTCGCCAGTCGTCAGTCACCCTGACGACCTTCTGCGCGACATCGACAGCGCGACGACCTTCGTGGGTGACGCCACCCAGACGTATCGCGAGGCGATTGCGCAGGCGCTGGGCTCGAGAGCATCCTTCCATGAGCCGGCGAGTCCAGCGCTTGCTGCGACGATTGGACGCCTTGCTCTGGAGGAGGCGGGCCGCGGGCACCTCCCGACCCCGCATGCGATCCGTCCCCTGTATGTCCGCCGACCGGAGGTGGAACTCACGCGGGAGGCAAGGCGTGGCCGCTGACACGCCGGCCATTCAGGTCGAGCCCCTCGATGGCGACGACGATCTGACAGGAGTCCTCGAGGTCGAAGCGGAGTCGTTCACCAATCCATGGACGCGCGAGATGTACGCCTGGGAACTTCAGAATCGCGCGGTGTGCCACATCTATGTGCTTCGGACCGCCGACTGCCGGGTGGCGGGTTTCTGCGCCTTCTGGCTCGTCGTCGACGAAATCCACATCAACAACGTCGCCGTCAGGCCCATCTACCGCGGGCGGGGGTTCGGCACCGCGCTCCTGCGGCGCGTGTTCGTCGAGGCCCGGCGCCTCGGTGCCCGCCGCGCAACGCTCGAAGTGCGCGCCTCCAATCGTGAAGCTCAGCGCTTGTACTCACGGTTGGGCTTCGCCCCGGCCGGGGTTCGGCGACGCTACTACAGCAATCCGGTCGAGGACGCGGTGATTCTGTGGCGCGAGGATGTTCACCATTGAGGCGAGTCTGGCCTTGTGCTATGGTGCGCCTATTCGGCGTGGCGGTCAGACCTTTCAACGCAAAGGAGGGGCGGCTATGAACGCAACAGACACGCAGGAAATAAAGGCTCAGCTCGCAAGCTCACACGACGGCTATCGCGAGCTCTCTCAGCAGCATCACGACCTCGACCATCGCCTCCACGAACTCACCGACAAGCACTACCTCTCAACCTCAGAACAACTTGAAGAAGTGGTCCTCAAAAAGCGCAAGCTGGTCCTGAAAGACCGGATGGAGCAGCTGGCCCGCGACCTCTTCCTCTCCGCGCACACTTCGACCTCGTAGTCGCGGCGGTCCGCCTCCTCCCGAGGCCTGGACCGGGATCCGGTTCGTTTTCCGGCACCGTTTGGCGGACAATGAACCGGGTCCTTTCACTGCATGCGTATTGATCCGGCCGCGTGGCCGTTCGTTCTGGGTGCGTCTGGCGTTGGTGTGGCGGGCGGAGTGGCCTTCGGGTGGCCGTGGGCCGTGCCCGGTCTCCTGCTCGCCATCGTCTGCCTGCTGTTTTTTCGCGACCCCCATCGTCAGGTTCCCAGTCTCGCCGAGACGGTCCTCTCGCCAGCCGACGGACGGGTGATGATTGCTGGCCCGCCGATCGGCACCAACGTGCCCGCCGGCGATTGGCAGCAGATCAGCATCTTTCTCTCGCCGCTTGACGTGCACATCAACCGGATTCCTCTCTCTGGCCGCGTGACGCAGGTCGAGTATCACCCCGGCCGCTTCCTCCCGGCCTACAAGCGCGAGGCCGGGGACCTGAACGAGTACACTGAGATCCGGCTCGAACATGGTGCGCAGACCATCGTCGTGCGCCAGATTGTCGGCCTTCTTGCGCGTCGCATCGTGTGCCGCGTCCTTCCGGGGGCGGTGGTCCGCGCAGGGGATCGGTATGGCGTCATGAAGTTCGGATCCCGCATGGATCTGTTCATCCCGACCGATGCCACGCTGAAGGTGGCAGTGGGGGACCGGGTCACTGCCGGGATGACCCCCCTGGCTGAACTCGCGCTGAGGACCGCACCGTGAGCACCGAACCACGCCTCGAGACACGTTCACGGCGGTCCAGGCTCCGGATTCTCACACCCCTCGGGCAGGCGGATTTTCGTGCCCGCCGACTGCGTCGCGGTGCCTACCTGCTGCCCAGCCTGTTCACGATGGCGAACATGTTCTGCGGCTACGCCTGCATCGTCTACTCGATGCGGGGGGAGTTCGCGACGGCCGCGCCTTTCATTGGTTTTGCGATCGTCCTCGACATGCTGGACGGACGAATCGCTCGGATGACCGGCAGCACGAGTGCGTTTGGCGTGGAGTTCGACTCGCTGGCGGACGTCATTTCATTCGGGGTCGCGCCGGCGATTCTCTCGTTTTCCTGGGGCCTGCAGCCGCTCGGTCGTCTCGGCTGGGCCGCCGGATTCCTGTTCGTGGCTGCCGCCGCGGTCCGATTGGCCCGATTCAACATCCAGGCCGGGTCGCACGACAAGCGATACTTCGTCGGCATGCCGAGCCCGGCTGCCGCGGGGGTGCCCGCCGCGACAGTGTTCGCGTATCCCTATGCCTTCCAGACCTACAGTGAGGCCCTGCCGGTCCTGGCCATGGTCATCGTGCCGGCCCTGCTGATGGTGAGCACGGTTCGCTTCCGCAGCTTCAAGACCTTCGACCTGCAGATGCGTCGCGGCTACTCGGTGCTCTTCCTGGTGGCCGTCGGGCTCGCCCTTCTGGCCTCTCACCCGCAGCTGGTGCTGGTAGCGATGGCGTACACCTACCTTGCCTCGGCATTCATCGGGATGGCGTGGTCACGCCTGCGGCGTCATGAGGAGGCGCCGCCACCAGCGGCGCCCGCGCCTGCCGGGGAGGGCGAAGCGCCGGTGCCGGCGCCCGCGCCGGAGCCTCCTCTGCGCTAAATCGTCGGCAGCGTCAGCACGACCGTCGTGCCCTGCCCGACAGTGCTCCTGATCGCCAGCGTGCCTCCGCTCAGCTCGACGTTCCGCTTGGCGATGGGAAGACCCAGCCCGGTGCCCGTCACCTTCGTTGAGAAGTAGGGTTCGAACGCCCGGGTCAAGGCCTCGCTGTCCATGCCGACGCCGGTGTCGGAAACCTGCAAGACGACCTCGCCGGCACTGTCGGCCGCAGCCACCGTCACCGTGCCTCCGGCCGGCATCGCGTGCAGTGCATTCTCGATGAGGTTGGTGAAGGCCCGCGTCAGCAGCGTGCGGTCGATGACGACGGGCGGGAGGTGCTGCGGCACGTCCACGTTGAACATGACCTTGTCGCGCAGCGCGCTCGTGTAGGGTGTGATGATGGCGTGAACAAGGTCTGCCAGCGAGGTCGGCACGCGACGCACGACAGGAGACGAGGCAAAACTTGAGAACTCGGACGCGATGGTTCTGAGGATGGAGACCTGCGTCAGGATGTTGGCCACGCACTCGTCGAGAACCGGCGAGAGCGGCTTGCCACGATCGGCGTGCACCCGGCGGATGTGTTCAGCGTTGAGCTGAATCGGCGTCAGCGGGTTCTTGATCTCGTGGGCCACCTGCCGGGCCATCTCTGCCCACGCCTCGAGTCGATGCGTGCGTTCGAGTTCAGTTCGTTGACTCTGCAGATCGGCCGCCATGCGGTTGAAGTCATCGACCAGACGTCCCAGTTCATCAGAGGACGTCGCCGCGATGCGCGCGTCGAGCTCGCCGCTGGCGATTCGTCGTGTCGCCCGGGTCAGGCGGCTGACTGGATCCGCGATCCGCTCCGCCATTGAGTAGCCAATGCCGGCGCCGCCCAGAATGAAGAGCAGGGCACCGAGCAGCACGAGCCGGTTGAGCGTGTCGATTTGCGCTTCGATGTCCTGCTGTCTGAGAGTGAGCGGCACGGTCAACATGCCCTCGAACTGCCGTGTGGCGAGCGGAGTCGCCGCCACCAGGTAGGTGAGTCCGCCGACGCGGTCGGTGATGATCGCCGTGGCATCCCGCCGCAATGCCAGTGCGCGGTAGACGTCGGCGGGCGTCCTGGTCGGCAGCACGCCGGAGGCAAATAGATTGCGCTCGCTCGTTGCCTGCAGGCGTGAGCCGCGGAAGATATTCACATCCTGATCGATCAGCCGGCTGACCCACACCATCAGGTTGTCGTCGACGGTCTCGCGCGTGCCGGCCGCGCGGGGAATGACCAGGTCCTCGACGACGCGTCTGGCAGCCGCAACCGTCCTGACGGCCTCCTGTTCGACCCCGGTGCGCAGCTGATCGGCAATGTAGGTGCGAGTCAGAACTGCCAGCGTGACCACCGGCACCACCGAGGCGGCAACAAAGGCCAGGAACAGCTTCCGGTAGAAGCTCGTCCGCACCTCCCGCAGAAGCGCGCGTCCCGTTGTGGCTCGCCCGCGAGCGACGTCGAGTGCCAGGCCCACGACGACCAGCAGCAGCCAGGCCACGCACGCAAGCACGGTGACCTCGGCCAGGTTCACGAGGTGTCCCAGCGCAGAGAGGACCGGAAACCCGAGGGCATAGATGCCGCCGCGGTCGTTCTGGAGATAGACGCTGAAGCGGGCGTCGCCCCGAGAGAGGGTCGTCCAGACGGGGACTCGCGAGTTCGAGATCTGCGTCAGATTTTCCTGCCCAAGCGGCCACGCTGTCCCCGGGGAGGAGTAGAGGGGACGACCGCTCCAGCCGTAGACCGCGTACTCGAGGTCTCTCCCGGACAGGCTTTCGCCCGCCAGCTGGTCCCCGGGACGGAGCAGTTCCACATACGGACTCTGCGAGGCGATGAAGGGAAGATTGGCGTAGTCGAGAATGGCGTGGACCACGATGGCCCCCACCATCGTGATCGAGCCTGCGGCGTCCGGCCGGCAGATCGCACGACCGGCGTGAAGCACACGCCGCTCTTCCGCAAAGAACGGAGACACCTCCTCATAGACTGTCCACGCGCATTGCTCTTCATCAGCGCGCGGCGTCGTGGTGAGGTCATCGGGAAGATTGAACGCGAAACGGCTCACCAGGCGGCCATCACCTGCGAACAGCTCGACCGATGAGGTGATGGGGTAGTCTGCCAGGCCGGTACTGCGCCAGATCTGAAAGGCACGCTCTGTGGCCGCGTCGACATCGTCTGGGGAGAGCGGGCTCGTGACCAGGTCGTCAAGCGCGGTGATGCCGTCGATCTGAATCAGGCTGTCCTGCAGTACGCGCTGAATCGTCTGCCGCTGGTTGATTGCCTGGGGCGCATAGCGGGTTTCCACCTGATAGCGCTTGGCGAGCGACACTTGCGCAAACACCACCGGATAGGCGGCCAGCGCCGGCACGATCACCGCGACCGCGGCAAGGCGAACGCGAAGTGCCTGAGAACCGTGGCGATACCGCGCACTGACCCGGGTTGACAGCGCGGCCAGACAGGCGGCGGTGAGCACCGTGGCAAGGAGGACAACGTCAGTGGTGAGGGGCGTCCCTGTCCTGACAACCCATAGAGCCCACGGAACGATCCAGAGGGCAATCGTGACCAGTTGCCGCCTCCCGCGCATCGGGACTCGCCACGGCAGTACCGCTGATCGGAAAACCAGCACGGCCAGCGCCACGGCGGTGACGTGCCAGATCACCAGGCCCACCTGCAGCGCGATCCTCGCGGTGTTCCACGGGTGCAGGGAGAACTGAAGGAGATCGAGCGCGGTGTTGGCGATCGTGTCGGTGACGAGTGCGCGGTGCGTGATCATCACCATCAGCGCGAAGACGCCAGCGATCAGCTGCGTGAGCCCGTAGGACCCTGCGCCCAGCATGCCGGTCACCGCGAGTCGAGATCCGAGTCGCCTGGTCCGGATGCTTTCGAACAGCGTAAACAGGAGCGCCGTCAGCGCGCCCGCGGTCAGCGCCGTCATCAGGAAGTCAAACGGCGATGAGAGCAGCGGTGCCGCCAGCAGTGACGCGTATGCGGTGCCGGAGAACACCTCACCCGAGACATAGTCGGCCGGCGAGGCCAGCCGAAACAGCGCGCGGGCTCCGATCACGGCCAGCGCACACAGGCCCAGACTCTGCGCCACCCCGGTGATGGATCGTCGGAAGTGATGCCAGGCCAGGACCGGCCCGCACAGCAGGAGGAGCGTCACCGACGTCAGGATGAGTGCCGCGGATACGCTTGCACGCGTCCACTGTCGAGCGGTTCGTGCCAGATCCGCGTCGGCGATTCTTGCCGACGCGAGCACCCGTCCCGCGGGGTCGAGGATGTCAAACCGGTCGGGGTCCGGGACCGTCCCCGCACCCTCAAAGCCAAAGGTGATGGCGACCGGTGTCGTCGTGGGGAGAACGAAATCCCCCGGGTCCGCCGGACCCGCAGGGGCCACGTTCAGCGACTCCTCAACGCTGACCGATCCGACGCGTCGGCCGTCGACGGTCAGGACGGGGGCAACCAGCGCAAGACGTACGCCCAGCGCGCCCTGAACGAGGAACCATGATTCAGGCCCGGTCAGCCGCTCCACTGGAATGTCGGCAGGACGCCCAGCCCAGGCCACCGCCTGCCCCGAACTGTCGTACATGGTCACGGCGCGCGCATCCCCGGCATCGGCATTGGCGGCGGCGGCCTGATCAAACAAGGTGCGAACGGCGCTGCTGTCGCCGCGTGCCGCGGCATCGATCACGTCCGGCCGGTTGAAGGGAGTGGCTCGCGCGCTGAGAACCGTCGCGAGCCCGGTGAAGGTGGTGCGCACCTCCGTTTCCACCCGTTGACGGGCCGTCGCCAGGTCGCGGCCCACGACCACCCGGACACCCACCCACCCG
>JBEBGV010000023.1:0-62695 GCA_040081265.1 Vicinamibacterales bacterium | reverse complement strand
TGTGAGACTCCCGAATCTAGAGACTCTTCTTGCCCTCGAGATTGTCCTCGGTCAACCCGTGGCCGAACTGTATGCCGGGGTTCGTGAACGCATCGAGAATGAGGTCGCCGAGCGAGCCAGAATCCTCCTGGAGAAGGTCGGTGATACGCCGACCAAAGAGCTGGCATTGAAGCTCGAACTACTAGCCCGACTCGCTCATCCCGACGAGCCTCACGTTGTTCCGATATGGGAAGCGCGGTAGTGGTCAGAATCCTCGGTGTCGCCTCAACCACCAAGGGTTTCGCATATGCCGTGACTGAAGGACCACGGCGCCTTGTTCTCTGGGGAATGGAACAGGGTCGCGGGACAACGATATCGGCGTCACTCGACAGACTCCTACATCGTTCACGTCCACTCTTCGTGGGATTCGACAAGTTGGCCGCTCGGCGAAAGCGATTACGTGGTCGCCTGTTCTCCGTCCTTCTCGACAGAGCCTGTCTTTCCCAACGCGTCATGATTTTACCCACGCAAAGCAAGAACGCTGTGGCACTGGCAAGACTGGAGCTCACCAAGTGGAATATTGCCAAAGCAATGGCCACTGAGTTTCCTGAACTGTCGCATGTGCTGCCTGAGAAGCGTAATGCGTGGAAGAGCGAAGACGATCGCATCGGCGTCTTCATGGCACTGGCAACCGCCGTGGCCGCGTGGAAGGGATTCAGAACTCCACCACTCTACCGCTGAGTCACTGGCGCGTTCAGCCGTCTACACAAGCAAGGTTGCGTGCCTCATCATGTTCACTGTGAAGGCGCACGATTCATCATCCAACATCACATACTTCGCCGTGACCAATGCTCGGAATACTCGACGCCCTTTCGGTATCAAACAGGCCGACCGCCGCTTTCACACGTACGCCATCGGAAAAACAGGCACGGGAAAGTCGACCCTACTCAAGAACATGGTGCTCCAGGACGTGAGAAATGGACGCGGCCTGGCGTTGTTCGACCCGCACGGTGACTTGGTGGAGGAGGTGTTGAGCTGCGTGCCTGAGCATCGACGAGAGGATGTGGTCTACCTTGACACGCCACGCGGCAGCTGGACCTTCAATCCGCTGAGTGGCGTGAAGCTTGGACAGGAGGCCTTGGCCACCGCTGAACTGATCGAGGCCTTCAAGAAGATTTGGATCGACGACTGGGGACCACGGCTTGAGCATCTTCTCCGGAACGTTCTTTTCACCCTCATGGAATTACCCGGCGCGACCTTGGCCGACATTAATCGCCTACTGACCGATCGCGACTACAACCAAAGCACTGCCAGAACCCTGACCAACGCCGACGTGCGTGAATTCTGGTTGCGGGAATTCTCGGGTTACAGTCCTGCGTTCAGAGCCGTCGTCACGGCCCCCTTGCAAAACAAGCTCGGTGCAATGCTGACGGATCCTCGGATGCACGCCATCATCGGCGCCGAGAAAACGTCATTCGACCTGAACGCAGTCATGGACGAAGGAAAGATTCTCCTGGTCAATCTCTCCAGAGGGCAGATCGGTGAGGGGCCGGCCATGATGCTCGGTGCACTGCTCGCAGCCCGGATCGGACTTGCCGGACTAGCTCGTGCCGATCGACCGGAAACAGAACGCCGAGACTTTCATCTGTACCTCGATGAGTTCCAGATGTTTGCAACCATGTCGCTGGCAACCATGCTTGCCGAGCTTCGAAAGTACCGAGTGCCACTCATTCTGGCCAACCAGTATCTGGGTCAGCTTGACGCAGATGTTCGAGATGCCGTGCTCGGCAACGTCGGTACGTTGGTGTGCTTCAGAGTGAGCGCCGATGACGCCGCGCACCTGGCTCGTGAAATGGCGCCAGTGTTTGAACCCGTCGACTTGATTCAGCTACCGAACCATCACATCTACCTTCGACTGATGATTGACGGTCAGGTGTCCAAACCGTTCAGTGCAGAGACTAGGAATGAGACCGCATACAGGGCATAGACCCTCTGCTACGTGCAGACGCGTGACGCTCATTCCTAGTCTGTGTTCTGAAATGGGATGAAACGTTTCCGAACGTCCAAGTGCGCCGGTGATTGCGGCCGTGATTTCCCGCGCAGAACTCGATCGTCTCGCAGCAGTTGACATCTTTGGCCGAGCTGTAGCAAAGTGCACCACCGTGCTGCATATTCGCCGTACATTCGCCATCTGAGCCAGCTATGCCCACTTCCAAACACCGTATTTCCATCAGCCTTGCGGACGACGAATATACAGAGCTTTCCGACGTTGCTGCGAACAGCAGAATCTCAATGGCGTGGCTGGCCCGCCAGGCGCTGATCGAATTCCTCGAACGCCAGCGTAAGAGACGCGCTCCGGCACCCCTTCCTGTCCAGGCCATCCAGCGAGAAGTCCGATGAGCTCCGTCAAACCCGCTTCCTCAGCAACTGCTGACACTGCTGCCGTGTCCGTCAGCCCGACGCCGTACGACCACATTCCACGGTCCGGACTGATCCGGATGCTGCAGGACTACGACGCCGCGCTGCTAGAAGCTGGTAAGGACGGTATCGTCATGAGCTACACCGGGCGCACGGCTCCGTGGCAGATCATCCGTCTCGTCAAACCCAAGCTGAGTCGCATCCTCAAGAAGCTCTCCGTTGGCGACGAAACGCTTCAAAGCCAGAACGAGATCTGGGACGGGGAAAACTTGTCGGCGATGGTGACTCTCTATAAGTATCGCGGGCAGGTTGACCTGATTCTCACCGACCCTCCGTATAACACCGGCGAGGATTTCCGCTACAACGACAAGTGGGACAAGGACCCGAACGATCCGGACTTGGGTGAGCTTGTCGCGAAGGACGACGGTTCACGGCACAGCAAGTGGCTTCGCTTCATGACGCCGCGGATCTGGATGATGCGCGAGATGCTCAAGCCAGGCGGCGTGGTCGCCATCTGCATTGACCACCGAGAACTGTTCCGGCTTGGCATGCTGATGGACGAGATCTTCCACGAGGAGAATCGCCTCGCCCTTATCAATTGGCAAAAGACAACCTCGAAGAATCAGGCGACGCATGTTTCGCTTACGACGGAGTACGTTCTCATCTACGCAAAATCAGCGATTGCCGCAAAGACGGGTGAGACAGACCGGACGGCACTGGCCGACGCCAGGTTCCATAATCCGGATAACGACCTCATCAGCGATTGGAAGAGAGGCGATCTGACCGGGAAGGGCCGAAGCAAAACGGCCGACTATGCCGTCCAGTCTCCATTCACTGGAGAGTTTTGTCATTCGGGCGATCGCCACTGGGCAAACAAGCGCTCCCAGATGAGGGCATGGCTCGAAGAATGGGCCGTGAAATACGAGGATTTTGATCTCAAGGACGGGCGCGGCCAAGCCTTGGCTCTCAAGGGCTGGAGTGCGGCCACCAATAAAGCCAAGCGCGCAAGTGTCCTCGCCGCGGCGCGAACCAAGGCGATGAAAAGATGGCAGGCGGGGAACTGGCCCCATTTGTACTGGGGATTGGACGGACAGCAGAAGCCGGTATGCAAGCAGCGGCGGGCGCTAATTAAACAAGGCGCAGTTCCAACGTCGTTCTGGCTGGAAGAGGATGAAGGTCCCTCCAAGCTGGATGACGTTTCGTGGCTGCGCGCCATGAGTGGCCGGTCACGGGACGGCGTTGAAGAACTCGACCATGTCGTGGGCAAGCGCCATGGATTCGACACCGTCAAGCCGCTAAAGCTGTTCAAGAAGATCATCCAGATCTGGTGCAAGCCGAATGGCATCGTCCTGGACCCGTTCGCGGGCTCCGGCACAACGGGCCACGCCCTTCTCGAGCTGAACGAGCAGACGGGCGCGTCTCGGCGGTTCGTCCTCATTGAGCAAGGCAACACTGACAAGGGAGACCACTACGCCCGCACGCTGACCGCCGACCGCATTCGCCGTGTCATCACCGGCGACTGGGTGTCCGGTCAACGCGACCCTATGCCAGCTGGCTTTCGCTTCATGGAACTGCGCCGGGAGAAGATCGATGCCGACGCCGTCAATGCCCTCGCCCGCGAGGAGATGATCGACCTCCTTCTGACGAGCTATTGGGACAAGAACGAACGCGCCCGCTCTTGTCGAAGCCTTTTACGACCAGTCGGACTTGGTGTACGAAAGCGTTAATCCGTTCCAGTTCGGGACGCTTCGCGTGCCGAAAGGCTCGCCCGCATTCGCGAATGGACTCTACGAACGCTACAGCGGCTTCAACAAGTTTGAACTGGCCTTCGCGAGGGCGTTAGATGCAGGAGGGGCGACGTGGCACCGCAATCCTTCGAGCGGAGGCTTCTTTATCCCTCTTCTGTCAGAAGGTGATACAGCTTCCTTCTATCCGGACTTCGTCGTTTGGAGGAAGAGCCTGATTTACTGTGTCGATACCAAAGGAGGACACCTGCTGTCGGATGCCGTCGCACGTAAGCTGTTCGACATCAAGGAAGACGGCATGACGAAGCTTCAGGTCAGATTCGTCACGGAAGGTAAGCAGTCGGAGCTACGTGGCAAAGTGATGAAGGGCGGTTTCACGGTCTGGAAAGTGAAGTCCGGCTCGCCGACGCCAGTTTACGTGCCGAGCCTCGAGAAGGCGGTTGCCGAGTCTCTGAAATAGTCTTGTTGATCCTTGCACTCCGCTGTCGAGTTGATGGTTTGGAGTTCACCCCGAGGATGATGAGAGACTCCGGGGTTGTTCGTCGTCCTTGTGAGGTATCGCGGTGAAGCGAGAGCTGACTACTCGACGAAGTGTGGATGCTGCCGAGAAGCGCGTCGGTATCTGGGTCCGCGTTTCAACCGAAGACCAGGTCAAGGGCGAAAGCCCCGAACATCACGAGCGACGAGCTCGTCACTACGCCGAGTCGAAGGGCTGGAAGGTCGAGACGCTCTACAAGCTCGAAGCGATCAGCGGCAAGTCCGTCATGGGGCGCCCTGAAACGCAACAGATGCTCGAAGATATTCGGTCTGGTCGAATCACCGGCATCATCTTCTCCAAGCTGGCACGCCTCGCGCGGAACACCCGCGAGCTTCTGGAGTTCGCCGACATCTTCAGAGAGCAAGGCGCCGATTTGGTGTCCCTTCAGGAATCGATCGACACCTCAAGTCCTGCAGGACGTCTCTTCTACACGATGATTGCCGCGATGGCTCAGTGGGAGCGGGAGGAAATCGCCGAGCGCGTGGCCGCCTCCATCCCCATTCGAGCCAAGCTCGGGAAGTCCCTGGGCGGTGCGGCCCCTTTTGGTTACCGCTATGAGGGTCGGAAGCTCGTCCCGGATTCTGCCGAGGCACCGGTCCGACGACTGCTCTACGAGATGTTCCTCGAGCATCGCCGCAAGAAGACGGTCGCACGGCTCATGAACGAAGCTGGCCACCGAACCCGTCGAGGATTGAAGTTCTCTGACACCGTCGTCGACATCATGCTTCGAGATCCCACTGCTAAGGGTGTTCGCCGTGCGAATTACTCCACGGTCGTCGGGAACAAGAAGACAGTCAAGCCAGAGGCCGATTGGGTTCTGTCGCAGGTCGAATCCATCGTTTCCGAGGAGTTGTGGGACCAGTGCAACGCCTTGCTCGACGAACGCCGAGCGAGTCACAAACGGCGTCCGACCAAGCGGGCTGTCCACCTCTTTGCCGGTCTGGCTTTTTGCCACTGTGGCAGCAAGATGTATGTTCCGAGTTCCAATCCGAAATACACCTGCCAGAAGTGCCGAAACAAGATTCCTCCAGATGACCTCGAAGCCATCTTCAGGGAGCAGCTGCGAGAGTTCTTCCTGTCGTCGGAGGACCTTGCCAACTACCTTGAGCAGGCCGACGAATCCATTGTCGAGAGGCGAAAGCTTCTCGAATCCCTGGAGACGGAGCGTCAGAATGTCTCGACCGAAATGGAGAAGGTCTACAAGCTCTACGTCTCCGACCAGATCAGCCCAGACGGTTTCGGCCGAACCTACAAGCCGCTGGAAGAGCGTCTGAAGGCCCTCGACGGCCAACTCCCGCTGCTTCAGGCCGATCTCGACTTCCTGCGCATTCAAAATCTATCTCGCGACGAAATCATCGCTGAGGCCCAGGACCTCTACGGACGCTGGTCAGACCTCGTTCCGGAAGAGAAGCGGCAGATTGTGGAGAACGTGCTTGAGCGCATAACCATAGGGAAAGGCGAGGTTTCCATCGACCTCGCGTATGTTCCTTCTCGTTCTGAAATCACTGCAAAAAGGCAAAGCAACCCGGGGGATTGCTCTTGTCATTCGGAGTGATTTTGACTTCCACGGTGGCCTCCTTCGCTGGCGCCGCTCCTTGCGCACGCCCGTTCGTGTGTCACAGAGGAGGCAAGGAGACCGCCAGAGGTGGCGAGCGTGAGGTGGGTCCGGAAATCAGTGATTCGGCAGGGCTTGGACGTCGAAGCGGAAACCGGGCCCCGACGGCCCGTCACGAACTGTGAACAAGGGTTGCGGTCAGGTCAGTCGCGGACGAGCAGCACGTGTGCGATGGCAAGGTGGTCGGAGTGCGTGATGGTGAGCATGGCACTGGTCGCCCCAAGCGCCATGAACCTCGCAGCCGCACCACCGTGGAAGGCAAGACTCGGAGGACCGTGGCGTCGCACGACCTCAATGCCGGTCCAGAACACTCCACGGGAGTGACCGGTGCCGAGCGCTTTCATCGCTGCTTCCTTTGCCGCAAACCTGGCTGCAAACGACGACACCGAATCCCGTTTCCGCCGGCAGTAAGCAATCTCACCCTCAGTGAACACGCGGTTGAGGAAGCGCTCGCCATATCGCTCGATCGATTGAGCGATCCGTGGGATGTCGGTGGCGTCAATGCCGGTACCGACAATGGTCACGTGGTCAGTCCCTCACGCCGGACAGTGCGCATGGTCATGCCGAAAGGATACCGGACACGTTGCCTGGAGGCGACATCCGGTTCACGATAGGTGAATGGCACCACTGCCTGACGTCGGACCGACATTCGAGTGGATTGAAGCATCCTGGGGGCCGGCGCTGTGTTGTCGATCACTTGGAGCCGTGGCTCCACACCTCTTTACGAGCCGTCAACTCCGGTTGTCGGGTGACGGTCCGGAGATGTCTGAGGCGTGGAACGCACTGGCGACATCCCTTGCCGTGTCGCCTGGACGTGTCACGTGGCTTCACCAGGTGCACGGAACCGGGGTTGTCATCGTGCGATCCGACCAGGGGCTCCATCGGTCGGCGATGACGGAGGGCGACGCGCTGATCAGCGACGATCCCGGGGTGGTGATTGCGGTCAAGGCGGCAGACTGCGCTCCAATCCTCCTTGCCGATCGCCGCACCGGAAGTGTCGGCGCAGTCCACGCCGGCTGGCGAGGCACGGCGGCGGGTATTGTCGGCAAGACGGTGACTGCCATGCAGGAGACCTTCGGCACCAGACCGGCCGATCTGGTCGCCGCCATCGGACCAGCGATCGGGACGTGCTGCTATGAGGTGGGAACGGACCTGGTCGACGCCTTTGCAGCGGCTGGCCACGCACGCCACCTGATCGAGCGCTGGTTCCTATCGCCGCCCCCGAGACGAGGTGAGCGCGGCGTATCGACGCTCCGCCTCGACCTCGCCGGCGCAAATCGAGATCAGCTTGTCCTTGCCGGACTGGCCGAGGGTGACGTCCACCTGTCGGGGCTGTGCACGGCAAATCATCTCGATGTCCTGACCTCGTTTCGCGCCGAGCGGGAACACGCCGGTCGACTTGCCGGAGCGATTCGCGCCCGAGGTGTGCGACACTCCGCCCCGTGAAGCTCTTGCGTTCACTGACACGCGAGGCAGTTCGGTGACGCCCCTGCCGACCAGAGTCTGGCTGGTGACGACGTTGGTGATCACGGCCGCTGTGGTCGGCACACTGGGGCTTCCGGCGCCACCGCTCTCTCGACCGACAGGCCTTGGGATCCTGACGCTGCTCTTCGCCCTCCGTGTCGCAGGACAGGGGCTCGTGCAGGCCCGTCGTCCCACCTGGCTGCCTCCCAATGGGGAGTGGGCGCTGACGCCCTACAGAGTGCTCCTGCCCGTGCAACTGGCACTCATTGCACTGATGGTCTGGATTGACGTGGACGTCGCGCTCGGGCGTGGGCGCTGGGCGCAACTGGCTGTGAGCCCTGGCAACGGCATGCTCTGGTTCAGTGGAATCTATGCTGCGACGATGGCGATTCGCTACGGGTGGCGGATGAGCCGTCGCGCAGACCAACGATGGTTCGGGGGAGCCATCCCGATCTTCTTTCACTGGGTGCTGGCTTCCTATCTGCTGGTACTCGGGGGCGCTCATGTCTGAGGTGGAAACCGCCGACGTGATCATCGTCGGCAGCGGCGCGTCAGGACTGTCGGCAGCCGGTGCGCTGGGCCATGTGGGGGTCAAGGCGGTCGCACTCGAGCAGGATGAACGTATCGGGGGCACCTGGGTCCGCCGCTACGAGCGTCTCCATCTGCACACCATGCGCGCGTTCTCAGGGCTTGCGCACTATGCCATTCCGCGGAGCTACCCTCAGTACGTTCCCAAGGACCAGTTCGCCGGCTACCTCGAGGATTACGCCAGGACGATGAAACTGGACGTGCGCCTGCGCACACATGTGAGCCAGGTGCGACCGGATGGAGTGAGCTGGCGCATCCAGGCCGAGCCGCAGTCGTTTGGTGCGCGAGCCGTCATCTTTGCTACCGGACGGTACCGGGAGCCCATCACGCCGGAATGGCCGGGGATGGATTCATTCCAGGGGCGAGTGCTCCACTCGGCCGCCTATCGGTCTGGCGCCGACTTCGCCGGTCAACGGGTGCTTGTCGTGGGAATCGGTAACAGCGGTGCGGAGATCGCAGCGGATCTCGCCGAGCAAGGTGCGGCGACCGTGACGATCGCCGTCCGGACCCCGCCACCGATCATGCCGCGTGATCTCTTCGGCCTCGTTCCGGCCCAGGTGCTCGGTCTGCTGTTCACGCCCGTTCCCGCTCCACGCCTGCTCGACCGAGGCGGCGCGGTCCTTCGTCGCCTCGGAACCGGTGACCTGCGGCGACACGGCCTTGGCCGAGAGGCGTGGGGACCGTTCACGTCCCGTCGTCCCGCAGTCATTGACGTGGGGTTTGTGCGGGAGTTGAAGGCAGGGCACATTACTGTTCGTCCTGCCGTTGACCGCTGCACCAGTACCGGCGTTGTCTTCGCCGACGGCCAGGCAGACAGCTTCGATGTGATCGTTGCAGCCACGGGCTATCGGACTGCGCTCGACAAGATACTGAGGCTACCCGAGGCCATCGCCGCAGACGGTCGTCCGCGGTTCCAATCCGGACAGCAGACACCGATCCCGGGCCTGTTCTTCATCGGCTACGACGAAACCACCCGAGGTGTGCTCTATGAGTCGAATCGCGCTTCGCGACGACTCGCGAGGGTGGTCAGTCGCTACCTGAAGGGCGACCACTGATGGCGACCCTGGCTCAACCGGCGCGGTTCCTCATCGTCGGGGTAGGAGGGTACCTGATCAACGTGGGGATGTTCGCGGTCCTGTTCGGTCGCGGGCTGTCCTATCTCGCCGCATCGGTGGCTTCGTACTTCCTGTCGAATGCCCTGATGTATATCGGTAACCGTTACTTCACGTTCGGGCTCGGGCATCGCGGATTCTGGCGTGCGTACGCAAGCTACATGCTGGTCGGCAGCGTTGTCGTGGCGCTGACCGCGGCGATTCTCGCGGTACTCGTGGAGTGGTCAGGCGTCGATCCCAGGCTCGGGCAGGCTATCGCCTTGCTCGTGGTGACCCCGGCGGCCTTCGTCCTCTTCAAGCGCTGGACGTTCAAGCCTCAGGTATCCTGAGACGAGTGAACCCCCGTCTCTCCGACCTCCAGCCTTATCCGTTCGAGCGGATTCGCACCCTGCTGACAGGGATACAGCCGGCCGCCCTGAGGCCCATCCGGCTGTCGGTGGGGGAGCCGCAGCATCCCACCCCTGATTTCATCCGCGACGCACTGGTCAGGCATCTCGACGGGTTGGCGCACTATCCATTGACGGCTGGCAGCGACAGGTTGAGGGAGGCGATAGCAGCCTGGTATGTCAGACGCTTCAAGCTGAAGCACCTTGACCCGGCGACGCAGGTCCTTCCTGTCAACGGCTCCCGCGAAGCCTTGTTCGCATTTGCCCAGTGCGTTGTCGATGGATCGCGACCGGGCGCTCTCATCGCCTGTCCCAATCCCTTCTACCAGATCTATGAGGGCGCAGCGCTTCTGGCTGGTGCGCGTCCGGTGTTCCTCAACCAGACCCTGCAGAACGGCTTCGGCCTCGACCTCGACACCCTTTCTGCTGACGAGTGGTCGAAGGTTCAGCTCTTGTATATGTGCTCGCCAGGCAATCCGACCGGTCGCGTCGTACGCCTTGACGAGTGGCAGGAACTCTTCCGGCTTGCCGATCGCTACGGCTTCGTCATTGCCTCTGACGAGTGCTATTCGGAGATCTACTTCGACGAAAGCGCACCACCACTGGGCATTCTCGAGGCCGCTCGGGTGTCTGGACGGGACGACTATCGGGGACTTGTCGCGTTCACGAGCTTATCGAAGCGGTCGAACGTTCCGGGCCTGCGATCGGGGGCGGTGGCCGGCGACGCCGCCATCCTGAGAGAGTTCCTCAGGTATCGCACGTATCATGGGTGCGCGATGAGTCCGGTTACGCAGGAGGCGAGTATTGCCGCCTGGAACGATGAGGGCCACGTGCGCGAGAACCGTGACCTCTATCGCCTCAAGTTCGATACGGTCGTTCCTCTCCTCGCCCCTGCCCTCGAAGCGCCCAAGCCGGACGGCGGTTTCTACCTGTGGGCACAGGCTCCAGGTGCATGGGAAGGCGACGATGAACGCTTTACGAGAGACCTTGTCGAGCACGCGAACGTCGCCGTGGTGCCCGGCAGCTACCTGGCGCGCGACGCGCACGCGCTGAACCCAGGCCGGGGCTACGTACGGATTGCCCTGGTCGCAACCCTGGCCGAGTGCGTGGACGCTGCCACGCGGATCATCAACGTCTGCAACGAGACCCTGCATGCCCCAGCATCCTCTTGAAGCCGTCATCGACGCTGCTTTCGAGCGTCGTGCCGACATCTCTCCGAAGTCGGTCGACGCGGCAACGGCAAGCGCCATCGAACAAGTCATCGCCGAACTCGACTCCGGCCGTCTCCGTGTGGCTGAGAAGATCGATGGCGTGTGGGTGACGCACCAGTGGGTCAAGAAGGCCGTTCTCCTGTATTTCCGCACCCACGACAATCAGGTCATTGCCAGCGGAGAGGCGCGCTACTTCGACAAGGTGCCGACCAAGTTCGCGTCTTTCACCGACGACGATTTTCGTGCTGGAGGTTACCGGGTAGTCCCGCCCGCGGTTGCCCGCCGAGGCGCGTTCATTGCGCCAAACGCGATCCTGATGCCGTCGTATGTGAACATCGGCGCGTATGTGGACGAGGGCACGATGGTCGACACCTGGGCGACCGTCGGCTCGTGCGCCCAGATCGGGAAGAACGTGCATCTCTCTGGCGGGGTAGGTATCGGCGGCGTCCTCGAGCCACTCCAGGCCAATCCCACCATCATCGAAGACAACTGCTTCATCGGCGCCCGCTCTGAAATCGTCGAGGGCGTGGTGGTCGAAGCACACTCGGTGATCTCCATGGGTGTCTTCATCGGACAGAGCACGAAGATCTACGACCGTTCGACGGGACAGGTGATCTACGGCCGCGTCCCTTCCGGCTCTGTTGTCGTGCCTGGTGCGCTCCCCGCGCCTGACGGCACGCACACGCTGGCATGCGCCGTGATCGTCAAGCGAGTGGACGCGCAGACGCGCGCCAAGACGTCACTCAACGACTTGCTTCGCGATTGACCAGCCCGGACGCCAACGCCATGGATACGGCTACTGCAGACGATACCCTGACGCTCGCCAAGGCGCTGCTCTCGCGCCGCTCGGTCACCCCCGACGATGGCGGGTGCGTCGATCTCGTGGCGGATCGCCTGCGTGTGCTCGGGTTCACCTGCGAGCGCATGGATCGCAACGGCGTCGTGAACCTGTGGGCGCGTCGTGGCACAGCCGAACCAGTGGTGTGCTACGCCGGACACGTGGACGTGGTGCCGACAGGGCCGGTGGAGCAGTGGACGTCAGACCCGTTCACACCGACCGAGCGTGATGGCTATCTCTACGCGCGCGGGGCCACGGACATGAAGGGTCCACTGGCGGCCGCCATCACCGCAGTCGAAAGGTTTGTGGCGGCGCACCCGCACCACCCCGGTTCGGTCGCGGTGTTGCTGACCTCTGACGAAGAGGGTGTCGCCCGTGACGGTACGCTGGCGGTCGTCGAGGCACTGATTGCCAGGGGCGATCGAATCACGCAGTGCATCGTGACCGAATCGACCTCGATCGTGCAGCTGGGCGATGGCATAAAGAACGGACGTCGCGGCTCGCTGAACGGCGTCCTCACGGTCCGCGGGCAACAGTGCCACATCGCGTACCCACACCTGGGAAAGAACCCCATTCATCATGCCGCGGCGGCGATTGCCGAGCTGACGGGAACGTCGTGGGACGGGGGCAATGAGTACTTTCCGCCGACGAGCTTTCAGATTTCAAACATCCACGCTGGCACCGGCGCAGACAACGTGATCCCCGGAGTCATGACGGTGGTATTCAACTTCAGGTGTTCGCCGGAATCGTCAGTCGAGAGTCTGCAGGCGCGGGTCAGCGAGATTCTGGACCGGCATCAGGTTGACGGTGAGATCTCGTGGCGGGTATCCGGTCAGCCGTTCCTCACCCCGCGCGGGCGGCTGGTAGACGTGCTCAGCAGCGTGATCAGCCTGGAGTGCGGTGTCCGCCCGGAGCTCTCAACCGGTGGCGGCACCTCTGACGCCAGGTTCATAGCAGCCGTGGCTCACGAGGTGGTCGAGTTTGGCGGACTGAACAGCTCGATGCACATGGTGGACGAACACCTGCGCCTGGCAGATCTTGGTCCCCTCTCGCGGATCTACGAAGGCACCCTGGAGCAGTTGCTCATCCCGTCTTCCGGGTCATGATTCGGACGGCAGCGCTCACGTCAGCGGCCTACGCCGCGCTGACCGTGGTCATGAGCTGGCCCTATGTCAGTTACTCGAACTTCGCCAGCGCAAGCTACGGCGGTGACGCGCGTCTGATCATCTGGACGCTGGCGTGGGACAACCACGCCGTACTGTCGGGCCTGCCGCTCTTCCAGTCGAACCTGTTCTTTCCAGCCGTCGACTCGCTTCGTTACAACGAGCACCTGTTCGGCGTCAGCCTGTTCACCCTCCCATGGGCAGCCGCCGGCGCTTCGCCGGTCCTTGCCTACAGCATCACGTGGTGGCTGGCGTGGCTCCTGAACGGTGTCGCCACCTTCGTGTTCCTGCGACGCTACGTCCGCGACGTCCGGGCGGCGTTTGTCGGGAGCCTGGCGTTTGTGTGCTCCTTCTACGTCATGTCGCATGCGCACGGGCACCTGCACCTGATCTGGATGTGGCCGCTGCCCCTGTCGGCGTTGCTGCTCGAGCGCTGGTTCGACGCGCCAGCATGGCGACGGCTGGCGCTGTGGGCGGTGGTCTTCGTGCTGGGAGCCCTGACGTCGTGGTATGTCGCAGTCATGATGCTCATGGTCAACGGCATCGCGGGCCTGATCTACGCGCTGTCTGGTGACCGTTCACGGTCTGCCTGGACACAGCGTCTGATCCACCTGACTGCCGCCGCCATTGTCGTTGCGGCCGTGCTCTATCCCTTTGCCCGGCACTATGTCGGTCTGCGTGGTGCCCCAGGCGAGGCGGCCGCCAACTCCGCCACGGTTGCCTCCTATCTCGTGCCGCCCCAGAACACCCTCGTGGGGCAGTGGTGGCTGGCGAACGTCGACGCGCGACCGGGACCGATCTGGGGAGAGCAGACGCTCTTTGCCGGATGGCTGGCTCTGGGGCTTGCACTGGTCGGGTTCGTGGCACTTCTCGTCGAGCGCCGCGACTCGCAACGGGCGTGGATCTTCCCAGTCCTCATCGTGGTGGGCTTCCTCGTCTCGCTCGGGCCATCCCCGGGTCTGCTCGGAGGATCAACGTGGGCGCCGTTTGCATGGTTGTCGGGACTTCCCGGATTTGAAGGGATGAGGGCGCCAGCGCGGTTCGGTGCGGTGATGATGCTCGGCGTATCTGGCCTCGGGGCGATCGGCGCCTCGACGCTGATGCGGAGGGGTGTGCTTGCCCGCCCGTGGGCTGTGCTCGTCCTGGTGCCGCTGATGCTGTCTGAGTGGTTCGTGGTGGGGTTTCCGGCCGGCAAGCCCGCGCCGCATGCCGTTCCGCCGATCTATCAGTCGGCCGAAGTGAGGGAGGCGAAATCGCTCGTCTCCCTGCCTGAGTACTCAGGCACGCCCGACTGGGTTCAGGGCGGCGACTATCTCTATTACTCGATGGCGCACTGGCGTCCGATCGTCAACGGGTTCGGACGCACTGAGCCCGCGGGCTATGCCGAGCTTGTCGCGAAGGTCCGTGACTTTCCTGGAAACGCCCAGGCCTTGCGACTGCTCGGCCTTCAGTATGTGGTGGTGCACGCCGAGCGATACCCCAACCATGGACGCGAGATCCTCGCGGCGGCCCGTGCAAGTGCGGGGTGCCGACTCGTCAGGCAGGTTGGCGACGACTATCTCTTCGAGCTGATCGCCGGCTGACTCACGAGGTGATGATGGTCGGCGGCTCGACGGGCGCCGGCGGCGGAATGTAATACATGATCCGCTGACAGCTTTCGCATTGGACGATGCCGCTGTTCTGGCGAATCTGCTGGAAGACCGGCGGGCGAAGGCGCACGTGGCAGACCGAGCACAGGCCGTCCCGCGTCGCCTCCGAGAGCGCGATGCCCTTGCGCTGCTTGCTGACCTGTTCAAATACCTTCAGAACGCGAGGTTCGAGGCCGGCGACGACGCCGGCCTTTGCGGCGAGGGCCGCTTCGAGTGCCGCCTCTGCCACGACGAGTTCGTCGGCGAGCGTCTTCTTCTCGGCGTCGGTCTCTTTGCGTCTCGTCACCAGAGCGGCTTCCGCCTGCTTGATCTCGGCGGCGATGCCGTCGCTTTCCATCATCCGCTCGAGCACGGATTCTTCGGCTACGCCCAGGTCTTTCTGGGCGGTTTCGATCTCGTGCTGCATCGCGGTGTATTCGCGATTGGTCTTGACGGCGGCGAGCTGGTCCTTGAACTTGGAGAGCCGTGCCTGATAAATCCCGGCGTTCTTCTCGGCCTCACTTCGTGCCGAGTGGCTGTCCTTGAGCCGTTGCTTGACGGCGTCGAGAGCCTGAGTGGCTTCGGCGAGGCGTTGGTCGGCCTCGGCCAGTCGTTGGGGGTGGGCGGCGACGCGCGCGCGTGCGTCGGCGATGGTGGTGTCCAGGCGCTGGAGCTCGATGAGTCGCTCGAGTTCCGGCGCCATCAGCGGGTGACGTCCTCGGAGAGCTGGTTCAGATCACGCATAGTGGTTACGAACGAGGGGCATGGGCCCGCCTGGATTCGAACCAGGGACCAACCGATTATGAGCCGGCCGCTCTAACCGCTGAGCTACGGGCCCCCGGGGCGAAGTTAGAAGTGTGAAGCTCGAAGTTCGAACTTCACACTTGCAATCTGTTCCTACGTCCGGCCTTCCAGGAACGCCTTGAGTTTACGCGACCTCGACGGGTGGCGCAGCTTGCGAAGCGCTTTCGCCTCGATCTGACGGATACGCTCGCGGGTCACGGCAAAGTTCTGCCCGACCTCTTCGAGCGTGTGCTCGCTGCCGTCGCCCACGCCGAAACGCATCTTGATGACCTTCTCTTCACGTGGCGTCAGCGTCTTGAGGACCGCCTCGGTCTGTTCCTTGAGGTTCAGGTTGATGACCGCTTCAGCAGGCGACACGATGTTCCGGTCCTCGATGAAGTCGCCAAGATGCGAATCCTCCTCCTCGCCGATCGGGGTTTCGAGCGAGATGGGTTCCTGCGCGATCTTGAGCACCTTGCGCACCTTCGCCACCGGAATGTCCATCCGCTTGGCAATTTCCTCGGACGTCGGTTCGCGGCCCAGTTCCTGCACCAGCGCCCGCGAGGTGCGAATCAGCTTGTTGATCGTCTCGATCATGTGGACCGGGATGCGGATCGTGCGCGCCTGGTCGGCGATGGCCCTGGTGATCGCCTGCCGAATCCACCACGTCGCATAGGTCGAGAACTTGTAGCCGCGGCGATACTCGAACTTGTCGACCGCCTTCATGAGGCCGATATTGCCCTCCTGAATCAGGTCGAGGAACTGCAGTCCGCGGTTGGTGTACTTCTTCGCGATCGAGACGACCAGGCGGAGGTTGGCTTCGACGAGCTCCTTCTTGGCCTGTTCGGCTTGTGCTTCGCCGCGCGTGATGACCTCGATCGTCCGGCGCAGCCGGTCGGTCGTCTCCTCCAGATCGTCGGTCATCGTCTTGATGTGCAGACGGATGTCCTTGAGCTTCTTCTGGAGATTCTTCCTGTCCTCTTCCTTGAGCTTCGGTCCGCGCAGCTTGATCTTCGGGTTGAGGGTCCGATCGATGCCGTCGGCTTCCCGCTGCACGCGTGACACGCCGTCGACCGCTTCTTTCACCTCTTCGATGAGGCGGCGCTTGATCGTCTCGGTGAACTCGATCTCGCGGATGCGGCGCGACACTTCGATGCGGGCGCGCAGGGTCTTCCAGCGGGCCCGTCGGTACTTCTTGCGGTCCTTCGTCTTCGGGATGAGCTCGAGCTTTTCGGCCAGTTTCGCGTAGCCGCCGCGTGCCTTGCGCACTTCCTCGATCTGGGCGAGTACCTCTTCCTTGCGTTCTTCGATCACCTCTTCGGTGATTTCCTCATCGCTGAAGGTCACCAGCTCGCGAATCGTGCGCTCACCGGCACGAAGCTGATCACCCGTGATGAGAATTCGCTTGGCGATTGTCGGCGTGCGGGAAATCGACTTGATCACCGCGAGCTTGCCGCGCTCGATGCGCTTGGCAATAGCGACTTCGCCTTCGCGGGTCAGGAGTGGAACGGTGCCCATCTCCCGCAGGTACATGCGGACCGGGTCGTTGGTCTTGTCGAGCGCGCCCGGGGTCAGGTCGAGCTCGGGGCCGTCCTCGTTCCCGTCGCGATCGAAATCCTTGTCGCCTCGGTATGCCTTGTCTGAATCGACGACCTCGATGCCAGCGCTGCCAAACGCGTTGAACAGTTCATCAAGGTCTTCGGCTGACGTGATCTCGGACGGAAGGAGCTCGTTGACCTCGTCGTAGAGCAGGTAACCCTTTTCCTTGCCGACGGTGATCAGCTGGCGTACTTCGTCGTAGCGTTCTTCAATCGACAAGGTCAATCCTCCGCGAGGGCCTGTATCAAGCGTCCCAATTCACCTTTGCGCGTGAGCAGTTCGTCCATGGCCGGGCTGTGCCCCTCGCCACCCCGCTGCAACTGCTCGACTGCCCGCTGAACTTCAGCCCGTTCCCGCTCGTACCGGGCCCGGCGCAACTCCCGCACACACCAGTCGAGGTCCAGCGCCGGGGCCTCTGGCTCGGTGGCCACTCCGGTCACCAGCTGTGAGTCCCGATCACTTAGACGCTCGAGAAGCAATGATGGCGAGAACTCCCTATCTTCGTTCAGTTGGCGCGCCAGATCCAGCACCGAACGCGCCGCCAGACCGGCAAGATCCTCGGTCGCCAGGGACACCAGCGTCGTGCCAACCTCGTCTGGACGATGCACCAGCCACCAGATCAGGGCCTTTTCAGCCTTGGTCACCTGTCCAAGAGCCGGTAGCTGGCTGCTGCTGGGACCCGCCGAGCGGTAGGTAACCACTTTCGTAATCCTCGGCCAGACAGCCCCCTCCGACACCCCAGCCCTCGCCGCCACCTCTTTGACGAAGATCTCCTGCCTTGTCCGGTCTGGAATGCGATTGACGATGGGGAGCGCCTCGTCGACAAACTGTGCCCGCCCTTCGGGGGCATTGAGGTCGTGCCGCCGGGCGATCTCTGAGAGGAGATACTCCAGATAGGGCTGCGAACGTTTCAGTTGGCCGAGGTAGGCCTGTCCACCCTGACGCCGGACGAAGGTATCTGGGTCCGACCCGTCGGGAAGGCTCACCACATTCACCTCAAACCCTTCACTGACAAGCATTTCGCAGGACTTGGCTGCGGCGCCCTGGCCGGCCGCGTCGGGGTCGAAGTTCAGCACCACCTTGCCGCAGAACCGACGGAGGTACTGCGCCTGCTGAGGCGTGAGGGCCGTCCCGCAGGAGGCGACCACCGCCTGGAATCCGGACTGATAGACCTGTGCAAAGTCGAAGTACCCCTCGACGAGGACGGCGAACCCGCCCTGACGAATCGCTGCCTTGCTCAGGTTCAGACCATAAAGAGTCCGACTCTTGGTGTAGATCGGCGTCTCAGGCGAGTTGAGGTACTTCGGCTGCTGCCCGTCCTCGACCGCACGGCCTCCAAACGCGATAACCGAACCAGTGTCGCGGGCAATCGGGATCATGAGCCGGTTCCTGAACCGATCGACCACGCTGCCATCGTCACGCTGAAAGACCAGCCCGGCGCGAACCTGGAGACCGGTCGAGAAGCCCGCGCTCGAGAGGGCCTGCGTCAGTGATTCGCGACCTTGAGGTGCGAAGCCGAGCCCCAGGATTTCGGACGTAGCCTGCGTGATCCGACGCTCGTCGAGCTGCTGGCGGATCCTGGCCCCAGAGGGTGCCTGCAGCTGCTGCCGGAACCAGGCTGCCGCCACCTCGTGGATCTTCAGCAGTCCTTCGCGGTCGGCAGCGTGGGCGCGCTGCTCATCCGTTGTCTGTTCGGGTTCGGGGAGGGCGATGCCGAACCGCTGAGCGAGCAGTTTGATGGCGTCGACGAAGCTGACCTTTTCGTGCAACTCGAGAAACTTGATGACGTCTCCGCCTGCCCCGCACCCGAAGCAGTGGAAGAACCCGCGGTCGCGGTTGACATGGAAGGAAGGGGTCTTCTCGCCGTGGAACGGGCACAGGCCCTTGTAGGTCGCGCCTGTCTTCTTCAGGGTCACATAGTCCTGAATGACGACGACGATGTCGGCCTGATGCTTCAGGTCCTCAACGAAGTTCGCCGGGAACAGAGCCACTCAGTCCTTCAGTTCAACAACGGTTGCGCCGCCACCGCCCTGGTTCTGCGGCGCGAGTTCGAAGTGCGCGACGAGCGGGTGCGATCTCAGCAGCTCGGCGATCGCGCGGCGGAGCTGGCCCGTTCCGTGTCCATGCACGATCCGAAGCCCCCGGATGTCGGTGACGGAGGCTTCGTCGAGAAAGCGCTCGGTGCGTGTCACCGCCTCGTCGACGGTACACCCGATGACGTTCAGTTCCGTCAGCGACGACTCTCGCGGCTGGAGGTCGATGTTGACGCTGACTTTTGGTGCCGTCGCACCGCCAACGACGCGGAGGTCGGTGATGCGCGCGCGCAGACGCTTGCCGCGAACGTCCACCTCGGCCTGGGAGCCGTGCAGTTCAATCACCACGCCCTCGAGCCCGAGGCCACCCACGCTCACCCTGGCGCCGACCGACACCGGAACAGCCTCTGCGGCCTCCTCCTGCGGGCGAGCCGGTTCGGCGGAGGCGGATCGCTTGAGCCGCGCCGCGATCTGGTCGACCGCACTCTGCGCGCTGGCACGAACCGAGCCGGTGTCGCCGGTCGTGATAGCCGGTCGCAGGCGTGGACCCTCGCGAAGCTGGCGGGCAGCCGATTCGGCCAGCGCGTCTGACTTGGCCTTCAGCTCGCCAATGATCGCGTCGATCTCCTTGCGCGCTTCCTTGACCTGATCATCGACTCTGGCGCTCACGCGTTTCCTGAGCGCCTCTTCGCGTTCTCGCAGTCCCTCCTCGCGCCCACGGAGCTGCTTCTCGGAGGCTGCGACCTCTGCCCGTTCCTTGTGAAGGAGACGTCGCTCTGCTTCGAGCGCCCGCAGGTCATCGTCCATCCGCTTCAAGTGGTCAGCGAGCTGCTTCTGTTCTTCAGTGAGGTTGTTCCGCGCAGCAGCGATCACTGAGGCCGGCATGCCCAGCCGGGCAGCCATTTCGATGGCGAGGCTGCGTCCAGCCGTTCCGTAGAGAAGACGATAGGTAGGCGCAAAGTTCTCCGGGCTGAAGCCGAAGGCGGCGCCGACGACGCCGTCGGTCGTCGTCGCATAGGACTTCAGGGCCTCGTAGTGAGTCGTCGCGACCAGATGGGAGCCACGTCGCCGGAAGTGATCGATGACCGCCATACCAAGCGCGCCTCCTTCGACCGGGTCGGTGCCTGCGCCGACCTCGTCGAGGAGCACGAGACAGGGAAGCCGCAAGTCCCGGTCCATCGACACCACGTTGGTGATGTGCGCGGAGAACGTGCTGAGACTGGCCGCGATCGACTGATCGTCGCCGATGTCGGCAAACACGGAGCCGAAGACCGGCAGGCGGGACCCGTGCTCGACCGGAATGTGCAGCCCGGCCTGGGCCATCAGCGCCAGCAGTCCGGCCGTCTTGAGTGCCACGGTCTTGCCGCCGGTATTGGGCCCGGCGATCACCAGGATTCGAGCAGGGGGAATGAGCAGGATGTCGACCGGGACCACCGTGCCGCTTCGTCTCAGCACCAGGAGCGGGTGACGGGCGCTCCGCAGTTCGAAGGTCCCGTCCAGGCTGATGTCGGCCTCGATGCCCTGCAGTTTTTCCGCGAGGCGCGCGCGTCCCTGGACTACGTCGAGCTCGGTTGCTGCGTTGCTGGTGGAGCTGACATCATCGGAGCGCACCCGAAACGCGTCCGTCAGGGCGAGAAGGATTCTGCGGACTTCCTCGGCTTCCTCCTCTTCCAGGCCAACGATGTCGTTGTTGATCTCGACCGTCCCCAGCGGTTCCAAGTACAGGCTGGCTCCGCTCGACGAGGCGCCGTGCACGATGCCGGGGATGGCGCCTCGGTGCTCGGCCCGTACCACCAGGACGTAGCGGCCATTTCGGTCAGTGATGACCTGATCCTGCAGGTATTTGGCGGTGTCTCGGCCGCGGATGAATCCCTCGAGAGTGCTTCGCAGCCGTCCTCGCTGCGTGCGCAGACGCGCGCGAATCGAGCCGAGCGCCGGGGTGGCGCTGTCAACGACGTCTCCAGAGCCGTCAATCTTCCGCCTGACATCGGTGATCTCAGGCGTGAAAGAGGCGACCGGTCCGACGATGCGCTCGAGCAGAGGGAAGCTGCCGGACGCGCTCCTGATGGCACTGCGACACTTGTCGACCGACTCCAGGTATTCGGAGAGCGCCAGCAGGTGCAACGGGTCGAGGGCTCGGCCCTCGACCGTCAGCCCTGCCAGGATGGTATCGAGATCGGTCGGGGCGGAAAGAGGGAAGCCCGGATGAATGGTCAGGAACCGGACGCCCTCAGTCGTTGCACGCTGAGCCGCGATCACGGCGGTCGCGGTGGTCAGCGGGGAGATGGCTGCCAGCGCCCGGCGGCCAGGAGGCGTGACAGCGAGGGCCTCGAGGACCGAAACCACGCGTGCGAACTCGAGGGCGCGAAGCGCGCCGGAACTGATGGTTGTCACAGGGAGGAAGGTAGACAGTATGCGTATAATCGTCGCGCTTCGCCAAGCTGAGCGCATCCTCTTGCCGATCGCCCCTACCGTCAGACTCGGACGCGACGTCACCATCCACCACCCGGACCTCGTCAATCTCTATGGGTGCGAGGTGGGAGACGAGACGAAGATCGGTGCGTTCGTCGAAATTCAGAAGAACGCCTCGATTGGGCGACGGTGCAAGATTTCCTCGCACACGTTTGTCTGCGAGGGCGTCACCATTGAGGACGAGGTGTTTGTCGGCCACGGCGTGATGTTCATCAACGACAAACACCCGCGGGCGACCGTGCCTGGCCGTCTTCAGACCGAGGCCGACTGGCAGGTGGTGCCGACTCTGGTGCAGCGCGGCGCTTCCATCGGCAGCGGTGCCGTCATCATGTGCGGCGTCACCATCGGCGCAGGGGCGCTGATCGGTGCCGGTGCCGTCGTGACTCGAGACGTGCCGGCAGGTGCGGTCGTCGCCGGCGTGCCCGCCCGGGTGCGCACACGCGGTGCTGGCTGAGTCGTCAGTCCCCGCCGCTGCCCTTGAACTGGTCGTCTTCCTCGGCGAAGAGCAGGTTGAAGCTCGTCAGGGAGCCGTAGCAGCCGCTGATGTAGGTTTGAAGTTTCACCTTGGTGTCGGCGGGGAGTTCGGAGGCGTTGACGTGCTGCTCGAGTGTGCGGAGACGATTGCGCAGCATGACGACCTTGTTGAAGAACGTCTCGATCGGCCAGGTCTTCTCCTGAAGTCCCGGCGTTCCCGGGCGCAGCACGAGGGAACCCCCACGCCATTTGGCGGCGGGCACGACCGGGGTCACACCTGCTTCTTCGCGGATAATCCGCCGGATCAGCAGTTCAAGATCACCATCGTTGTCTGACACAGTCACGGCTGGCGCAGTCCTTTCACGTTCGCTGACGAGAGGGGTCGGAGAGGGCGATACCCGCCGGGAACTGTCCCGATGGGTCTGGGTACCGTGGTCGGTGCGTTCGGCTGCCGGCCCGCCGCGATAGTTATGCTCGCTGTGACAGTAGTCGCATCCAACGCGCATCGGCCGCCCATCGCCATCGACGACGATGACGGTGTGCATGCGGTCCGCCTTGCAGCTTCGGCACACATCCTCAACCGGCTCGCCGGCTCTGTAACGACGCGTCTCTAACATGAGCGTCAATACTACCCACTACCCACTACGCACCACCCACTACGCACCACCCACTACGCACCACCCACTACCCACCACCCACTACCCACCACCCACTACCCACCACTTACCGGGTGATTGATGAGGCTGGCCATGCACGCCGCGCCAAAGCCGTTGTCGATGTTGACGACGGCGACACCGTTGGCGCAGCTGTTGAGCATGCCGAGCAGCGCCGCGATACCCCCGAAGCTGGCGCCATAGCCGACGCTTGTGGGCACCGCGATGACCGGCACGCGCACGAGGCCAGCCACCACGCTTGGCAGAGCCCCTTCCATTCCAGCGACGACGATGATCGCCCGAGCCAGCTCGAGGCGGGCTCGTGTGTTCAGGATGCGGTGAAGCCCGGCAACGCCGACGTCGTAGATCCGCTCGACGGTATTCCCCATGATCTCGGCGGTGACGGCCGCCTCTTCCGCAACTGGCAGGTCTGACGTGCCCGCGCATGCGATCACCACGGTGCCTGTCCCGGGGGGAACATGCCCCTGTACCAGGGTGATGGCGCGTGCGGCGGCGTGATAGGTGGCCGCGGGCACTGCCGTGCGCACGCGTTCGAAGGCTTCGGGAGTAGCCCTGGTTATGAGCAACGCCTGGCCGCGCGCGACGATACGGGCGGCGATGATGGCGATCTGTTCGGGAGTTTTTCCCAGTCCGAGCACGACTTCGGGAAACCCCTGACGGCGTTCGCGGTCGGTGTCGATACGGGCAAAGCCGAGTTCTTCGATCGCTGCCGTCTCGAGCGCCCCCCGGATCTTCGCCGCGGCTTCGCGCGACTCCACTGCTCCGCTGGCTACGGCATCGAGCAGCGCGGAGAGTTCGGAATCATTCATAAGGCTTGAGTTTCTTTGACTTTGCGCGCGAGGGCCATATAATTTTGAGCGTAGTATGCAGATGAGTACTCGCGCCGCATGAGTCCCTCCGAAACACTCGTCCTCGCGACCTATTTCTTTATTCTCGTCATCCTTGCCGTGTACGGGTGGCACCGGTACTACCTGGTGTATCTCTACATGAAGAACAAGGACGTGCGTCCTGTTCCGGCAGGGCCGATGGAGAAGCTCCCGGTCGTGACGGTGCAGCTGCCCATCTACAACGAGATGTACGTGGCAGATCGGCTGATCGACGCCGTCTGCGAAATCGACTATCCGCGCGAGCTGCTGGAAATTCAGGTGCTCGACGACTCGACCGACGAAACAACGAGCGTGGCCGAACGCGCCGTTCGTCGCAACGCTGCCAGGGGCATCGACATCGTCTACATCCACCGCACTGACCGGACGGGGTACAAGGCGGGAGCCCTCGAGGCTGGGTTGAAGACCGCCAAGGGCGAGTTCGTTGCGATCTTCGACGCGGACTTCATCCCGACGACCGACTTCCTGCAGCGGACGGTGCCGTTCTTCGTCGACCCCAAAATTGCGCTCGTACAAGCCCGGTGGGGGCACATCAATCAGGACTACTCCCTCCTGACGAAGGTGCAGTCCATCCTGCTCGACGCGCACTTCGTGCTCGAACACGGTGCCAGGAACAGGGCGGGCCACTTCTTCAACTTCAACGGCACCGCGGGTATCTGGCGGCGCGCGGCCATCGGCGACGCTGGCGGATGGCAGCACGACACGCTGACCGAAGACCTCGATCTCAGTTACCGCGCGCAGCTTCGGGGATGGAAGTTCGTGTTCCTGCCCGATCTGGTAGCTCCGGCAGAAGTGCCCGTCGAGATGAATTCCTTCAAGTCGCAGCAGCACCGCTGGGCCAAGGGTTCGATCCAGACGTGTCGCAAGCTGCTGCCGACCATCCTCAGGTCAAATCAGCCGCTCGGGGTCAAGGTGGAGGCCTTCTTCCACCTCACCGCCAACTTCAACTATCCGCTCATGTGCGTCCTGTCGGTGCTGATGGCACCGGCCATGGTGATTCGCTACAACATGGGTTGGTACGAAATGCTGCTGATCGACGTCCCGCTGTTCTTCGCGGCAACGGCGTCGGTGGCCAATTTCTACATGGTGTGCCAGCGCGAGCTGCACGAGGACTGGATCACCAGGGCGAAGTACCTGCCATTCCTGATGTCGATCGGTATCGGCCTGGCCGTCAACAACACGAAGGCCGTGTTCGAGGCGCTCCTGAACAAGGAAAGCGAGTTTGCCCGCACCCCGAAGTACGGGATCGAAGGGCAGGCTGATGAGTGGATCGGCAAGAAGTACCGGCAAGCCTTTGTCGTCCAGCCGATGATCGAGATGGCGCTGGGGCTCTATTTCACGGCGACCATCTTCTACGCCCTCGCCAACGGCATCTACGGCACGCTCCCGTTCCTGATGCTCTTCCAGATCGGCTTCCTCTACATGGGCCTCACCTCGATCGTCCAGCAGTACGCGGGCGACGACGTGTTTGCAAGCCCGGCCACAGAAGAAGAAGTCTGAACTCGGTAGACAGTAGACAGTAGGCAGTTGTGACGCGCCGGTCCTCACGGATCGGCGCGTTGAGTGTACGCCTTCCTTTCTGCCTACCGTCTACCGCCTACCGCCCACTACAATCGCCTCATGGCAGCCACTGAAGCGAAGCCCAAGGGCGGACTGGAAGACGTCGTCGCAACCGCCTCGTCCATCTGCTGGATTGATGGGGACCGCGGCGTTCTCTCCTATTGCGGCTACGACATCCACGACCTCGCCAAATCGGCGACGTTCGAGGAAGTCTGCTATCTGCTGTGGCATCGTCGACTGCCGACGAAATACGAGCTGGGCGATCTGCAGTCACAGTTGGCTGCGGAGCGCGCGCTGCCCGACGGCGTCCTCAGGCTGATGCGGCAATTGCCGCCGTCCGACGGGATGGACGCGCTGCGGACGCTGACATCTGCCCTGGCGCACTACGATCGCGAAGCTGGCGAGACGACCCCTCAGGCGCAGTACCGCAAGGCCGTGCGTCTGACCGCGCAGATAGGCACGATCGTGGCGGCATGGGGCCGCCTGCAGGCCGGGAGCAGCCCGATCGATCCCGACCCGGTCATGGGCCACGCCGCGAACTTCCTCTACATGTTGAGCGGGCAGCGGCCCAATCCCACGGCGATCAAGGCGTTTGACATTGCCCTGACGCTGCACGCGGACCACGAACTCAACGCGTCGACGTTTGCGGCCAGGGTGGCTGCGGCGACCCTTACCGACATCTACTCGGCGATCGTCGCGGGCATTGGCACGTTGAAGGGACCGCTGCATGGCGGTGCCAACGCCGAGGTGATGAAGATGCTCCTCGAGCTGGGGCAGAACGCGACGGGCGAACGCATCGACGATGTGATCAGAGGCAAGTTCGCGCGCAAGGAGAAGATTCCAGGCTTCGGCCACCGCGTGTACCACACCGAGGACCCGCGGGCGACCCACCTGCGGCAGATGTCGAAGGAACTTGGAAAGCGTGCCGGGGTGACCGCCTGGTACGACATGTCCGAGCGCATCGAGGCGCTGGTCAAGTCGGAGAAGAAGCTCAACCCGAACGTCGACTTCTACTCGGCGTCCACCTACTACACGCTCGGCATCCCGGTGGACCTGTACACCCCGATCTTTGCCGTGAGCCGCGTGTCCGGCTGGACTGCTCACGTGCTCGAGCAGTACGCGAACAACCGGTTGATTCGCCCGCGCGCCGACTACACAGGCCCAGCCTACCCGCAGCGCTTCATACCGCTCGAACAGCGGTAGTTGCGCGCTATCAGCCCAGGCCGGGGCGAGCTTGCTGCTCCGGCTCGTCGAAGGGCTCTACCGACTGCACGACCGACAGGGGCAATGCACCGTAGAGGTGCGGGAAGAGCTGTCCTCCCCGCGCCGGCTCCCAGCGCAAATCCAGCCGTTCAGCGTCGACGGTCACGAGCAGCAGGTCGCGCTGGCCCGCGAAGTGTTTCAGCGCCGTGTCGACCAGTTGCTCGGCTGTCGAGAAATGAATGAAGCCGTCACGTTGGTCCACGGGCGATCCGGCGAACGCGCTGCTTCGTTCGGCTTCCCGCCAGAGCGCAGCCGGCACAATCTTGTAGACCAGGGTGGCCATGCTTACTGGTGCAGATTGCAGGCGCGCCGCCTCGTGCCGACTGGGTGCCTGCTACTCAGGCACCCAGTACTTTCATCACATCCTCGTCACTGTTGACTGGCGTGACTTCGAACTCGAGCAGGTCAGTCCAGTCCTGCATCCACTTGCCAATCGCCACGCTGTCGTCGCTCTCGGCCAGCACGAAGCCGCGATGGCCGGCCACGGCGTGCCACCGGCCGAGCATCTTCGCGCCGGGTCCCGGCAACCCGCCGGTCTTCTTGAAACGGTCCTGGACCACGTCACGGTCCGCAGCATCGAACACGTAGCTAATCATGAACAACATACAAACACTCTCTGCGCGCCCTGCGTGTGGAAGTTCGGGATGTGCTCATCGTCCAGCCGACGTGGCGCCTGCACCGGAGCTGAATGACGACGCGACGGATTGTACGACTCAAAGAGCGGTTTGACGATCAATTACCGCTCCAGGGCGGTCTGGCTCCCGCTGTCAGTCCTACCCGCCGAGCTGCCATCGCTGGATCGCCTCGATGGGATAAACCAGCATGATGATGTTCAGTGTCAGGTTGTCGCGAATCCACCACGCCAGAATCACCTCTGTGGCAACCACCCAGGTAATCGTGGCAGACCGTGGCAGCTTCCACGTCAGCAGAAATCCAACGAGACACGCGAGTACGTCGGCAACTGAATTGGTGACGCTGTCGCCGTAGTAGCCGAGCGAGACCGTCGCGGCTCGATACCGGTTGATGACCATGTCGGTGTTCTCGAGCGCCTCCCACGCCGCTTCCAGCGTGATAGCCACAACCACCCTCAGTGCTATCGGCGCCGGGCCGATCAACAGGCGTGTGAGTCCATAGAAGAGAGCACCGTGTATGACGTGGGTGAATGTGTAGGCGTCAGCAATCTGCTGCGAGTTCTCATCGCTCGCGACGTCGCCGGACCACAGACGCACCGGACCGTTCTGGTAGCTGACTGGTCGACCCATCCCAAGCTCGAGTGCGACCATAACGCCGATCACCAGAGCAATGACGATGGCAGAGGTGCGAATCCGATGCCGTCGCTCGTAGGCCTTGAAGACGAGGCCGAAGATGAGCGCTGCGGCAATCACCAGGAGGGGCGGCAGGTATCCGTCGAGGAGCGTCACCCCCGTAGGGTACAGCCAAGTCCGCAACCCCTGAAGGCGTCGCTATGGACGGGCCCCCCTGACGCCGATAACTCGGTCAGAGGGTCTTGCTACCCTCGCTCGCAACCCCCGTGCAGTCGCTGAGGAGGCAAGTGTCCGAGCACGAAGGCGCAGCGTTGAACGAGCCCACACTGCTTCAGGACCGCGTCGACGCGTATGCGTCCTGGGTGCGGACACTGCGCACCGGGCATCATCCGCCCACGCTGCCCATCGACCCGACCGATCCGTTGGCCCGTCTCGGTCGAGAGCTGGAGCTGCTCTCGGTCACGTTAAACCAGCGAGAAGCCGAGCTTCGCGGGCTGCTCGACCTCGTCCAGACCGTCGAGCGCGGGATTCTGCTCGACGACGTGCTGTCGAAGATTTTCGAAGCGTTCAAGGGCCTCATCCCGTTTGATCGCATCGGGTGCGCATTCCTCTCGGACAACGGACGCGACGCCGTGTCCTACTGGGAGCGAACCGAACTCGGGCCCGTGCAACTCGAACGCGGCTATGGTCGTCCACTGGCCGGCAGCAGCCTGCAGCAGATTCTCTCGACGCGCCAGCCGAGGATTCTCAACGACCTCGAGGCCTATCTGCGCGCCAAACCAGACTCTGACGCGACGCGGCGTATCGTGTCAGAGGGCGGACGCGCCAGCCTCACCTGTCCGCTCATCATCGACGATCGTCCGCTCGGATTCCTCTTCTTCACGAGCCGCGAAAAGGGTGTCTACGACGACACGCACCAGTCGATCTTCCAGCAGATTTCGCATCAGGTCGCCGCGGTGCTCGCGAAGAGCCAGGTGTACGAGCGCCTCGTTGCCGACAATCGAGTCCTGCTGGAACGGACTCGCGACCTGCAGACGCTGGCCGATGTGGACCCCCTGACGGGCGCGCTCACGCGCCGCGCGATCGACGGTCGCCTCGAGCGCACCTGGAAGGAGCACGTCGAACGCGGCACGCCCTTTGGTGTGGCACTTCTGGACATCGATCACTTCAAGACTGTCAACGACACCTATGGGCACGCAGCTGGCGATGCCGTGCTGCGGGAAGTCGTGAGGAGGGTAGCCGACCAGCTGCGGAAAGGCGACGTCTGCGGCCGGTATGGAGGGGAAGAGTTTCTCGTCGTCGTGGCAGACACGACGGAAGATCAGCTCCTGCAGACTGCTGAACGCCTCCGCGGCGTGCTGGCCGCGGTGCGTATGGGCGTGGCACACGATATCCCTGTCACAGCGAGCTTCGGCCTCGCGCATACCACCCGATCCCCTTCGTCATGGGCTGCGCTCGTGCAGCGGGCAGACGAGGCCCTGTACGAGGCGAAGAGAGCCGGGAGGAATCAATGCGTCGTCGCGGCCGAAGAGTGACATCTGCGCCTCTGATCCTCACGGCTGAGCGTCGGGTGGTGCGACTCTGCGCGAGCTTGTGGCGTTTCTGTGACCGGCTGGGCATGAATTCCACGTGACAGCGGGCGGGTGCAAAACCGTGACAGATGGCGTGCCCGCTCGCCTATAATGCGCTCCGCCATGAGTCGCGTGACCTGGTTGCTTGTCGCGGTCCTTCTCTCCACGGTGTCGATTGGTGCGGCGGCGCCGATGGAGGGGTTTGTCGACGTGCCGGGCGTGCGCCTCTGGGTGACCGACAGCGGGGGCGATGGCGAGCCGCTCATCCTGCTTCACGCCGGCTCCGGTCAGGTTGCCGCATGGGAACGGCAGATACCGGCCTTTACCCTGGCGGGCTATCGCGTCATCGCCTACGACCGCCGAGGCTGGGGGAAGAGCGTCACGGACCCGACGACCGGGCCGCAGCCCGGTGTGGCCTCTGACGACCTGCAGGCCCTGGTCGAGCGGCTTCAGCTCAGGAGGTTTCACCTGGTCGGCATCGCCGCCGGCGGAACGGTCGCGATCGACTACGCCGCGCACCATCCTGAGCGGCTGAGAAGCCTGGTGCTGTCGGCCACGATTGGAGGCACCCCCGAAACCGCCGCGATGACGACGTGGATTCTGCAGCCCGGGTTTGCGGCACTGCCCGGTGAGTTTCGTGAACTGGGGGTGGCGTACCGCGCGGCCAACCCCGATGGTACGAAGCGATGGGCGACTATCGAACACCAGTCGGTGCAGCAGCCGCGGCTGAACCAGCCGATGCGCTCGCCGCAGGACGTCGCCAAGATCGCGACGATCAAGACACCGACGCTGGTGATCGTCGGAGGCGCGGACCTGCTCGCCCCACCTGCGCTCGTCCGGCTCTGGGCGGACCACCTGTCGAACCGTAAGGGCTTCGAGATTCTTGGAAACGCCGGTCATGCAGTGGCCTGGGAACAGCCCGAGGCATACAACCGACTGGTTCTTTCGTTCGTTTCGAAATACTAGCGGCGGAAGCTGCGAGGAGAGCGTCATGGCACGCACGTCTGTTTCCCGTCGTCGTCTGCTGAAGCAGGCCGCGGCAGTGGGTGGTGGCGCCGCGGCGCTGATTGCAGGTGGTGAGTCCCTCGCCGCGCAGGCAGGGCAGGCGCCGGCGATTGCCACCGGCACGCAGGCAGGGCGCCGCTATCGCGCGCTGGTGCACTCGACTGCCAGGCCGGCCATCATGGACGTGCGGATGCTGGCGCTCGATGAGAACCGCGTGGTCGTACGCACCGAAGCGACGCAGCTCTGCTACACCATCGTCAACCAGTCGGCGCAGTCGTATCCGATTCCACGGATTCTCGGTCACGGCGGCGTCGGGATCGTGGAGGCGATTGGCTCGAAGGTGCGTCGTGTCCAGGTCGGCGACCGCGTAATCGTGGCCAACACTCCGCAGTGCGGGGTCTGTTACACGTGCCTCCGCGGCCGACCGGATCGATGCCAGATGCTGCCTGGCAATGGCAACACGATGCTCCCGATTGGCACCTTGCCCAACGGCACCGAGGTCGTGCAGCACAACAACGAGGGCGGATTCGGCGAGCTGATGATCCCCTACGAGTGGTACTGCATGCCGATCTTCTACGACGTGTCGTCGATCGACCTGTCAGTGCTGGGCTGTGGTGGGGCGTGCGGTCTGGGCTGTGCGGTGGGCGTTGCACCGGTGGAGGTGGCCTCCGATGTCTGCGTCCTCGGCTGTGGTCCACTGGGTCTCAGTGCGATCCAGGGCGCCCGCATCAAGGGTGCCTCGCAGATCATCGCGGTTGAGCCCATCCGGGAGCGCCGCGAGCTGGCGTTGAGGCTTGGCGCGACCATAGCCCTTGATCCGAACGTGGAAGGGAACAACCTGGTGGCGCGGGTCAAGGATCTCTGCAAGCCACCCACCGGCCGTTTCTTTGCGGGTGGCGGTTACTCGCCGGGCATGGGCGCCGGGCCGATGGGGCCGGACTTCGTGATCGAGGCGGTCGGAGGCGATGCCTTTCCGCCCAAGGCTGAAGCCGGTCCGGATCCCACCGGGATTCTGCCGCTCCAGCAGGCGTGGCAGATGGTATCGGCAGCCGGTCACCTGATGACCGTGTCAGTGGGTCATCGCGGCAACTTCACGCTCCCGGGTGGACAGTGGTCCAACGGCGCGAAGAACCATCACCCCGGAAACTTCAACGGTGTGCACTCGCTGCGGGACATGCCGCGCTTCTCGCGTCTCATCGCCACGGGTCAATACAACGCGCGCGCACTGGCTACGCTGATCGTGCCCTTCGAACGCACGCTGGAGGCGCTTCAGGCCGTGTCTGACCGCACCACAGTCGGGTCGGTCGTGACGTTCGTGTAGCCGACCGCATCGTCAGCACGATCAACCACTGGCATCCACAGGCGGCATCATTTTGTCACCCTGACGCGGACGTGCGTCTTGGCGACATCGGCATGGCGATTCCGAAGCCGTTCCACCATGCCGGCGGTTACCTCGAGCCCACGGCCCACCATCAACGCGCCCGACTCCATCCTGACGTCCTCATCGAACACCATACCCACCTGCAAGTCCGAGAGTCTGATGTCTTTGAGTTCGTGCCCGACCTCCATCGTGGCGGAGACCATGAGCGCGGCCAGCACCGTCGGGTCGTAGCGGTCCGCCTGGCTGCGCATGATTTCGAGCGGGTTCGACCCCGATGCGTCAGACGACTCGTGCACATCGAACTCGGTGGCCACCTTCAGAAGCTGCGCGCCCTGGTAGATCTCGAACTCCCGGCCGCGGTTCTCGTGTGGCGTCGGCTTCCGGTACGGCTTGCAGTAGGTGGCGAGAATGCCGCGCACGATCTCGAGCCTCGGGATGTTGCCGAGCAGTTGCTCGGTGATCGCCGGAACACGGGCGACTGCCTCTGCCTCCTCGGTCGAAATCGGCTTGCCGTGGTACACCCGCTCGGCCGTGTCCGAGGCGAGCGCGATGTAGCCCAGCTGCGACAGCATGGCGGCGACCTCGATCTGCCACGCATTGGCGATCTTCATCTCTGCGGCGAGACGCGCCACCGTCGCCTTGATCCGTGACGCCCGCCCAAAGGACACCGGGTTGGCGAGCGCAAGCACGTCGGTCAGCGCTTTGATCACGCCGCGCACCGTCTGCTCGAGCAGTACGCGCTCCGCGGTGATTAGCCGGTGATGCTCGACCGCGGCGTCCATCGACGCCAGCAGCGTCGATGGCGGACACGGCTTGGTCAGGAACCTGAAGATGTGCCCCTGATTGATCGCCGCGATCGCGGAGTTGAGATCCGACTGACCAGTCAACAACAGACGGACGGTGTCAGGTGCCATCTCACGGGCGCGCTGGAGAAAGTGCGCGCCATCCATGAAGGGCATCCGCATGTCGGACATCACCACGGCTGCGTCAGGATGGCTCGCCATCACCTTCAGTGCTTCCGTGCCGCTGGTGGCGGTGTGCACCTGAAAGCGGCGACCGAGATGCAGCGAGAGGCCGGCGAGGATCTGCGGCTCGTCGTCTACGCAGATGATCACTGGCTGAGTCGCGGTCTCCATGGACATCACGCGGCGCTCGCGGCGGGTTGCGTCAGCGCCCTGGCCAGATCAGTCCATCGCGGCAGGTCCGGGATGATGCCGCACGCCTCGAGAAACTGGTCGTCGAACTGCGGTGCAACGGCGAGGCCGGCGCTGGTCTGCTCAGCCCAGTCGGCCAGTACGTCCGCGACGTACACCGGGCCAAGCACTTGTCTCGTTTCGGCCGAGGCGACACGCGGACGGTGGTGATACGCCGTTGTCTCGATCACCGCAAGCGGAAGGCCCCACATGCCGAGCAGATAGGCGCCGACTCCCGCATGAGTCGTGCCGAACATTTCTTCCTCGACTTCGTGGACCAGTCGCCCCTCGACTTTGGCCAGGCGTCTTCCCTCGACGTACTCGGCTCCGCGTGCACTCGCCATGACGATCTCGCCGATGTCGTGGACAATCGCCGCCGTAAAAGCTTCCTCAGCGCCACGCTGGCTGGCCGCCAGCGTCCGTGCCAGCCGTGCGGTGTGCAACGAGTGGTGCTGCAGGCGACCAAGGAATGAGTCCTGCGCTGACGCCTGGCTCGTGCCAAACACATGCCCGCTGAGCGCCAGCCCCTTCAGAACGTCGAGGCCCAGGTGCTGCACCGCCTCGCGAATGGAGCCCAGTTCTCGGCTCAGGCCGAAGTATGCGGAATTGGTCAGCTGCAGAACCTTGGCGACCAGCGCCGGGTCTCGTTCGACGATCTCGGTCACATCATCCAGCGTCGTCGAGGGCTGCCCGGCGGCGCTCATGATATCGAGATACACCCGCGGTTCCGACGGAAGGTGGTCGAGCCCGGCAATCACACTTCGTAGTGAAGCGTTGTCGAGGTGCTGATGCAGATTGCGCGTGCGATTGACGACGCTGATGAGCCGCTCGGCGGCGCACGGCTTGCTGATGTGCTGATGGGCGACCGGAAGCGTCTTCATCACCGCCTCCCGATCCGCGTCGCCCGACAGCACGATGCGGACGGTGCCCGGGTAAGCGTCCCTCCCGCGCTGCAGGAACGTCGCGCCGTCCATGCCCGGCATGCGCATGTCCGACACGACGACGTCAGCAGGCGCCTTGGCGAGCTCGAGCAGGCCGGCCGCGCCGCCGAGCGCAAAGACCACGTCCCACTCGTGCCGCTGCTTGCGGAGGATGTTGCGCAGGCCGTCCAGAAGGCTCTGCTCATCATCGACAAAGAGGACCCGAATCATGCGGCTGCCTCACTGGCGGCGCGAGGCCCATCGATCGGCAGGCGGACCGTGAACGTGGTGCCCTGACCGACGACCGTGTCGAACACAAACTGTCCTTCGTGTCGATCGATGATCGCGCGCCCGATCGCCAGCCCCTGTCCCGTGCCCTTGCCAACGCCCTTGGTCGTGAAGAACGGGTCGAACACGCGCTGCCGAATACCTTCCGGAATGCCTCCGCCGGTGTCGGTGATGCGAATCACGACCGAATCGCCTTCATGGCGCGTCTGGACGACGATCCGACCTCGCCCTTCGCCGTCGCCGACCACGTCGGCAATCGCGTGGGCGGCGTTGATGACGACGTTCAGCACCACCTGGTTGATGTCTCCCGCGTGGCACCTGACGGGTGGCAGCAGGCCCAGATCGGTCTCGACATCAGCGACGTATTTGTATTCGTTGCGGGCGATGACCAGCGTGCTCTGGATGCCCTGATTGAGGTCCACCAGCGTCATCTCCTTGCGGTCGGGGTGCGCGAACTCCTTCATCGACTTGACGATGGTCGTGACGCGGCTCAGGCCGTCGATCGAACGCTCAATCGCACCGGGCACGTTCTGGATCAGGTAGTCGAGATCGGCGTCCCGCTCCGCCTGGACCACGTCGGCGGCGAGGTCGGTGGTGACGGCACCCCGCAGCACTGCGGCGTGCAGTGAGCGGTACTTGCCGACGAGCGCAAACAGGTCGGTCAGTCCCTCCTTCAGGAACTGCACGCTGTCACTGACAAACTGTGCCGGGGTGTTGATTTCGTGAGCCACACCGGCTGCGAGGCGACCCACCGACTCCAGTTTCTGTGCGTGCTGCAGTTCCAGTTCGAGTCGCTTGCGGTCACGGACATCAAGCGCGATGTGAATGGCGCCTGCGCTGCCGGTGTGGTCGGGGTTCTTGAGCGTAGCCACAGACACCAGCACCGGAATCCGGTCGCCACCTGCGGTGATCAGGTTCTGCTCGGTTCTGACCGCCGGCGATTCCGCGGCCGACCGGGTGTCGAGCACCGCACTCAGCGGCAGCCCGGTGATGTCGACAACCGGACGACCGGTGAGCACTGCCGCAGTGTCGTTGCACAGGAGGACGGTACCCTGCTGGTCGGCGACAAACAGCGCTCCCGGGAGTGCGGTCAGTACGTTTTCGAGGAATTGCGTGGTGTTTGCCAGGTCGGCCGTACGCTTCGCGACCGTGGCTTCGAGGGTCGCGGTCAGAGTCTCGAGCTTCTGGTTCGCCCACTCGCCCTCGTCACGCGCCTGCTGGAGCTGCCGGTATGAGTCGCGAAGACGATCCTGCATCCGGCTCACGCCGTCGGCCAGCGCGGATACTTCCATCGGCGCGTTCGCGGGAACGGTGATTGCGTCAACGCTTTCGACCGAGATGCGGCTGACAACACCAACGAGACCTTCGAGCGGGGTGGTGACGGCCGCCGCAAACTGCCGCGCCGCGACCATCGAACCTCCGATAGCCAACAGCAGGAATCCCATCGTGACCATAAAGTAGGCGGGCATTTCGGCGGCCAGCAGCGACTGCGGCTGCTGGACGTACACAGTCCAGCCGGTGCCCGGCACGACACCGCGCGACGCCAGCTGAACCGTATCGCTCGAGTGGCCTTGGCCGCCGGGGGTGCTCGTCTGGTGATACGGGTACACGCCGCTGGCACCAGCAGCTTTTGAACCACTCGATCCGAGCGGCGTGTCATCGGCTCCGTGAACCATCGGCGAGTTCGTCAGGTCCTCACCTCGCCGATAGCCAGCGTCCTGGCTGGTGAAGATGACGCGGTTCGACCGATCGAGCAGAACCACGGCACTGTTGGGCGAGTCGAGGTACGGCCGGACGAAGTCGGCGAACGCATCCAGATCGAGCAGACCATATGCCACACCGGCCACCTGACCGCCGCGGGCGACTATCGGCACGCCGATGAAGACAATCGAGTCGCCCCGCAACGCCGACCACGTCACGTCGGAGATCGTGGTGCGACGACTCGCAATCGTCTCGTGGAAGAACGCCCGGTTGCCCAGCGACAAACCCTTCGGCGTTGGCACATCCGACACTCGGTTCACCACGACGCCGGTGGCGTCGGTTGTGCCCATGCTGCGAAACGCGGGAAAGGTGACAGCGAACTCGCGCAGGATCTCGTCGGCGCGACCGGCGTCGTTGCCCCTGATCGATGCCGCGAGCGCCTGGACGCCCGCGACGTTTCCTTCGAGGTAGGAACTGAACCGATCCGACAGCGTGAGAGCGGTGTCCGTGAGGCGCGCTGTGACTTCTTCCTGATGCCGACTGGAAATGATCTCGCCGCTGATCACATTGACCACCAGCAGTGGCAGCGCGGCAACCAGAATCGAGGCGTGCAGGATCTGGTCGCGCAATGGCGGACGTGGCGGTGACGCACTCGCCAGACCAAGCCTGATGGTGAGACGCGCGAGCCCGACCGAGAGAAAGTCCGACGCCACCGGGGCCACGATGAGGACCAGCACGCGCTGGATCGAGAGCGGAACGGTCGTCAGCGCCAGCGCCGGAAGGCCATGGATCTCGGGAAAGACTGCCACCGACAACGCCAGCAGCGTAAACAGCAGCGTGCGGGCCGCCATCGAGGTGTGATGCCGCCTTGTGGCGACGCCCAGCAGCAGCGCTTCTGCGACGAAGAGGACCGCCAGCCAGGGGTCCGCATCAAGAATCGACAGCGCGCCGACAGCCGCAGCAACGACGCCGAACAGCGGACCCAATGCCACCGCAACGGGCAGTGTCAGCGCTCTTCCCAGCCACAGATTTTCGAGGTGGCTGACGTGGGCCGCGTTCAGCGCCAGGCCCGACACTCCCGCCGCCACGGCCACGCCGATGCAGAGAGCGACATGCAACTTGCCAGGGGGTGGGTCGATCGGGAGGCAGCGTCTCATGTCGGCCACTCGTGGCTTCGGCCGTGCCGGAACTCCATCGCCGGACGCCCCAGCAGGTAACCCTGGACCATCGTGCAGCCCATGGCCCTGGCCTCGTCCAGGTCGCGTTGATCCTCGACACCTTCAGCAATGGTCGCGATGTCCAGTTCCCGGCACACCCCGGCGATCGAGCTGACCAGCTTGTGTTTGGCCGGCGTGCCGTATGCCTCGCGGATTAGTTCGCGATCGAACTTGACGAAGTCCGGAAGGATAGTCGTGAACGTCGTCAGTCCCGAGTAGCCGGACCCCATGTCGTCGATGGCTACCTTGTAGCCCATTGCCCGAAGCGCCGCGACGCGGGCCTGCAGGTCATCAACCTGATCGAGTGATCCGCGTTCGGTGATCTCGAGGACGACGACGGCGGTATGGGAAGCGAGCGGATCTGAGGCCGTGTAGAGTTGCGGATCGAGCAGCGAGTTCGGGTGCAGGTTCACGAACACCAGACTGTCACCCGGCCGCTCCCACATCCGGGTGGCGACGACGCCGCGCACCGTGCGCTCCAGCTCCCACAAGCGGTCACAGTGGGTGGCTTCGTCGAGCAGATCTTCGACCGTGGCGTCCGGATGGTCCGGCAGTCTGAGCAGCGCCTCGTGCGCGTATAGACCGCCGTCGTGACAGGCGTAGATCGGCTGCATCGCGATGCGCAGGCTGCGGAGACCGTCATCGACGCTGATCCGGGCGACCTTGCGCGGCGGTGCGACGCGATAGTTCGCGTGCGCCGCGACCGCCTGGTCCACGGCCAGCCTCAGGTCGTCGGGCGAACACGGCTTGAGCAGGTAGCGAAACACGCCGGCTTCATTGACCGCTCTCGAGATCGAGCGCGGGTCCATGCTGCCGCTCAAGATCATTCGTACGACATCCGGATAATCGCGTCGCACCTGCGTGAGGAACGCGGTGCCGGACATCGCCGGCATGTTCTCGTCGCTGACGACGACGCTGATCGGCTGGCGAGCGAGAATGTCGAGGGCTTCTGACCCGCTGCCCGCGGTCACGACACGGTAATCGCGGTGACGCAGCGTCAGCGCGACGCCGGCCAGTACCGAGGCTTCATCGTCAACGAAGAGTGCGGAGGGCGTGGTCAGCGTTGCACTTGTGTTCATGACACAACAACACTTTGCGCAACGTTTCGGTCAAGACTCGACCGGACACGCGAGGGGCAGTAGTTCGGCACCCACTGATCAATATCGACGCCGCCGGACGCAGCGTGACCGGAAGTTTTTCGCTTGGTGGGGAAATTGTCCGACGTGCGCTAGGTGTCGAGGGCCGATGGCATGACGTAGTAATAATCGAAGCACGGCGGGCAGAGCGAGTGACTCACGAACTCAGGTGGATTCGTGATCCACAATGGAACCCAGTCCCAGCGCCCTGGGTCTGCGGCACTCTGTACCCGTCGGCAATGCGAGCACTGGTGCAACAGACCGTTGGCATCGAGATAGTCGCCTAAACCGGTCGAGACAACCTCGCGGTCGGCGTGCGGTCGTTCGACTCGTAGCGAGTGCACCAGCACGAAGCCAGCACGATCCTGCAGGGTGAAGACCTGCAGGTTCAGGAGTCGATACGTCTCGGCGCTCGAGCACTCATAGTCGTGCGTCGCAGGATGGAGCGTGGCGAGTGAGTCGGGGGCGGTATCGAGCAGGTGCCGGTAGAACGGGCGTAACGGCAGCGCGATCGCCTCGAGGTAGTTGGCGCCGATGTCCCACCGCTCGCGGATTGTCGGGAGACCGCCATTACGCTCTGCGAAGGTGTCCCATGCAGGGTTCACATACGCGATGCGGAAATCCGGCCACAGCGCCATGACTGTGGCTGGCTTGCGATCGAGGGTGCTGATCTGAAAACCACGGCTGAGAGGGGCCTCAAACGCCGGGTCAAGGCGCCCTCTCGCTGGCGACAGGTCGGGTGTCGATCCGGTCATCGACGAATTATATTTGGCACCATTCACCGTGGTCACCGCGTGAAAATGCGCGTATGCAGGCCCCGCTGTCGCCTTCGATACAATCTGAGGTCATGACTGCGACCGTCCGCCGTTGCCCGTCGTGCCGTGAACCGCTCCATGGACCGTTCTGCAGTGAATGCGGCGCCGCCGCGAGCCCCGCGGCGTCTGCGGACAAGCGTGTCCCACTCCCGTACGTAATCGGTGGCGCGGCCGTCTTGCTGCTGGGCCTTCTTCTCCTGATCCGGACCAGCAGCGACACTGCGGCTCCGGTGGTTTCTACGACACCACCCGCAGCGGTGAGTGCGGCACCGCCGGTGGCGGGAGCCGCCGGTCTCGAGTCCGGAACGCCGGGCACACCGCCCGATCTCAGTGCGATGACGCCGGTGGAGCAATTCGATCGCCTGTTCGACCGCGTCATGCGGGCAAGTGAGGGAGGCGACACCGCCAACGTCGTCGCCTTTGCACCGATGGCCCTGGCGGCGTATGGAATGCTGGCATCTCCGGACGCCGATGCTCGTTTCCACGCCGGCCTCATCCGCATCGCTACCGGCGATCTCGCGGGTGCCAAGCTGCTGGCCGACTCCATCACTGCCGAGCGGCCGGCTCATCTGTTCGGCATCGTCTTGAAGGGGAGGATCGCAGAGAAGGGCCTTGACGGCGCGTCGCTCACGACGGCCCATCGGGACTTCCTGGCCGCCTATCCGGCGGAGATGGCTGCGCAGCGGCCCGAGTACCCCGGTCACCAGACCATCCTCGACCGGTTCCTCCAGGATGCCAGAGGCGCCAAGCCGTGAGCCGGCGCGGGCGCGCCTAAACCCAGAACCGCTTGCTGGCGAGAGCGGCACCCTGTGACAGGGATCCGAGCTTGGCCCACACCACGTCGGGGTCCACACCTCCAGATCCCACGTGGATGCTGAAGCCGCAGTCCACCCCCGCCATCACGTTGTCTCGTCCAACCAGGTTTGCGTATCGAGCGATACGCTGCGCGACGACCTCGGGGTGCTCGATGTAGTTCGATTGGCACTCGATCACGCCTGGAATCAGGACCTTGCCCTCCGGCAGCTTCACCCGCTCGAACATCTCCCACTCGTGCGCGTGCCGCGGATTGGCTGCCTCGAACTGGATGGCGTGGGGCTTGGCCTTCCAGACGACGTCGACGATGTCCTGGAAGGGGATGTCGAAGTGATGCGGTCCCGGGTAGTTCCCCCAGCACAGGTGCATCCGCACCTGCTCGGCGGGGATGTTCACGAGCGCCCTGTTCATCGCCTCGATGTGCAGCTCCATGATCTGTCTGAACCCCGCAACGTCGAGGTCCTTGAACTGCGTGTGCCGACCCATGGCCAGGTCCGGACAGTCGATCTGCAGGGTCAGGCCCGCGCCAGCGATCGCTTCGTACTCGTGGCGCATGGCCTCGGCGATCGCAAATACATAGTCGTCGTGTGATGGGTAGTAGTCGTTCCGGAAGAAGAAGGCCGTCACCCCCGGCGAGGCCGCCGTCATGAAGGCGCCGGTTGCCGGCGTCTTCACCAGCGCCTGTCGAAGCCGGCCAGTGTCGGTGACCGCGGCCCTGGCATCGATGGCGCTGACAGGGGCGTTGCACGCCGGCGTTTTCCGATGCTTCCGCCCCGGGTCGGCAAACACCCTGGCCTTGGTGTTGGGAAAGTCCTCGATGTCCTGGAACACGAAGCTGTTTCCGGTGCCGCCGAATCCATTCAGGCGATCCTTCACGTAGGTGGCATAGCTCGGCTTGCCCCACTCCCCGTCGTTCACGATGTCCACGCCGGCCCTGACCTGATGGGCCACGACCTCCTCAACGCCCCGTGTCACACGCTCTTCGACCGCCGCTTTGTCGATGGGGATGCCGTCCTCGCGTGCCCACATGATTTCCATCAGGTCTTGGGGCCTGGGGAGACTTCCGACGTGCGTCGTAAGGAACCGTCCGTGGCTGGCCATCGTGGGCAAGAGGATATCGCAGTCTGCAGGTATAATTTTCTGTTCGTAACCTCATGGATCAGCGCAACATACGCAATTTTTCGATCATCGCGCACATCGACCACGGCAAGTCCACGCTGGCTGACCGATTCCTCGAGACCACCGGTGCCCTGCAGGCGCGGGAAATGGAGGCGCAGGTGCTCGACGCGATGGACCTCGAGCGTGAGCGTGGCATCACGATCAAGGCCCACCCGGTCCGGTTGAACTACACGGCAAAGGACGGCTCGAAGTACGTCCTCAACCTGATCGATACGCCCGGGCATGTCGACTTCGGCTACGAGGTGACGCGTTCTCTCGCCGCCTGTGAGGGTGCGCTCCTGCTGGTGGACGCCTCCCAGGGGGTCGAGGCACAGACGCTCGCCAACGCCTACCTGGCGGTTGAGAACAATCTGGACATCATTCCGGTCATCAACAAGATCGACCTGCCGAGCGCGCAGCCGGACGAGTGCAAGCGGCAGATCGAAGACATCATCGGTCTCGACAGCACCACGGCCATTCTGGCCAGTGCCAAGGAAGGCACCGGCGTCGAGGAAATCCTCGAAGCGATCGTCGATCGCTTTCCTCCGCCGGCCGGTAACGCCGACGCTCCCCTGAAGGCACTGATCTTCGACTCCTGGTTCGATCCCTACCGGGGGGTGGTCATCGTCGTGCGCGTCATCGACGGCGTGATGCGGACGAAGATGAAGATCCGGCTGATGGCCACCAGGCAGGACTACGAGATCGACGCCCTCGGCGTCTTCTCGCCCAAGGCGATCCCCGTTGATGAGCTTGGCGTCGGTGAAGTCGGATTCGTGGTGGCCAATATCAAGATCGTGGCCGATGCCAAGCTTGGTGACACGGTTACCGAGATCGCACGACCGACCACGGAGCCCTTCCCGGGATTCAAGGAACTCAAGCCGATGGTGTTCGCCGGGCTCTATCCGGTCGAGAGCCATCAGTATTCGGAGCTGCGTGAGGCACTCGACAAGCTTCGTCTGAACGACGCGTCGTTCTTCTACACCCCCGAGACGTCGGCGGCCCTGGGCTTCGGCTTTCGCTGCGGCTTCCTCGGCTTGCTCCACATGGAAATCGTGCAGGAGCGGCTCGAGCGGGAGTACGGGATGGACCTGGTGACAACGGCACCGGGCGTGCTCTACCGCGTCACGACCACCGACGGGGTGGTGGAGGAAATCGACAGTCCTGCCAAACTCCCCGACGCGGGACGCATCACCAAGATCGAAGAGCCGGTCATCACCGCCACGATTCTGACGCCCTCCGACCACGTCGGCGCCATCCTGAAGTTGTGCCAGGACAAGCGCGGCATCCAGAAGAAGCTCGAGTACCTCAAGTCGGACCGCGTGCTCATCACCTACGAGCTGCCGTTCAACGAGGTCGTACTCGACTTCTATGATCGTCTGAAGACCATGTCTCGTGGCTACGCGTCGCTCGACTATCACGTCACCGACTACTGGGACTCACCGCTCGTGAAGATGGACATCCTGGTGAATGGGGAGCCGGTAGACGCCCTGTCGATCATCGTCCACCGCGATGCGGCCTACGACCGGGGGCGGGCGCTTGCGGCTAAAATGCGTGAACTGATTCCGCGGCAGATGTTCGACATTGCGATTCAGGCCTCAATCGGCACGCGCATCATCGCCAGGGAATCGGTGAAGGCGCTGCGCAAGAACGTGCTCGCCAAATGCTACGGCGGCGATATCTCGCGCAAGCGGAAGCTTCTGGAGAAGCAGAAGGAAGGGAAGAAGCGGATGAAACGCGTCGGCAGCGTCGAGATCCCGCAGGAAGCATTTCTTGCCGTGTTGAAGATTGGCACCGAATGAGCGCAAAGCGTCCCGCACAGGACATGTCGGCGCCCGCGCCGTATCAGAAGTCCACCGCACGCGAGTACTTCGAGTCGATCTGCGTCGCTGTGATCCTGGCGCTGTTCGTGCGCACCTTCGTGGTCCAGGCTTTCAAGATCCCGACCGGTTCGATGGAGAACAACCTGCTCATCGGCGATCACCTGCTCGTCAACAAGTTCGTGTTTGCGCCGACGCTGTCTGGACTCGAAGCCACGTTGATGCCGATCGACCCTGTCCGGCGTGGGGATGTCGTCGTATTCAAGTACCCGGTTGAGCCTGAACGCGACTTCATCAAGCGCGTGATCGGTCTCCCCGGCGACACCGTCGAGCTGAAGAAGAAGCGCGTCTACATCAACGGGACGATGCTCGACGAGCCGTACGTGCGCTACCTCAGCCCTCCCGAGGAGTCCTCCGCCGACGACTTCGACGTGCGCGTCCAGTACGGCCCGGTCACAGTGCCACCCGATCAGTACTTCATGATGGGCGACAACCGCGACAACTCGCAGGACAGCCGCTACTGGGGGTTCATGCCGCGCAGCTACGTCAAGGGCAAGGCGCTGTTCATCTACTGGTCCTTCGACGACGGCAGCGGAGGCGGCGGGAACGGATTTTCGCGGATTTTCTCAACCGTCCGCTGGAATCGCCTGCTGCACCAGATTCACTAGGAGCCGTCACCCTATCGAAGACGGTCTCTCGAGCCGATGGGCAGATATAGGCCCCCGGGGGAGACCATGCTGCAGAAGATCGTCAAAATCGTCGTTGTGGTCATCGTGCTCAATGCGGTCACCCGCGTTGGCGTGGCGTCCTGGAACTATTACCAGCTACGCGACATGGCCGACGAGACGGTGATGTTCGGGGGGCGGGAATCGCCGGCGGGCATACAGAACCAGATCATGAAGAAGGCGAATGAACTGGGCCTGCCTGTAACCCCCGAGAGCATCACCGTGCAGCGCTTCGGTTACAAAACGCAAGCCGACGGCAAGTACACCCAGGCGATTGAACTGTTTCCCAGTTACGTCTACCCGTTCACCTTCACGTTCAGGGTCGAGTCCGTCTCGATGGTGGGGTTGAAGTAGACGACGTCGCTCCGGCCGCCTCGGGCTCCAGTCCAAGGCAGCGTGCGACCGCTTCGGCGGTCATTCCCGTAATCTGAACCGTTTTCCGGCGACCGCGCTCGCCTGCGAGAACGGTGATGGCGCGCGACGGCACGTCACAAGTCCTGGCGAGCAACTTGATAAGGGCGTCGTTGGCGGCACCGTCGACGGGCGGAGCCGTCAGTCGCACCAGCAGGGCGTCATCGCGGACTCCAGCGACGGCGGAGCCTGACGCCCGCGGAATCACGCGGATGGTGACGAGGACTCCCGAGGGGACCTGCCGGAGTGGAGATGCCAGCGCCGCCTAGCCTGCGCGGGAGACATCGGCGAGCGGGCGATGCGGCACGACGCGATCTTCCCGCTCGGCTCGTGCCTGTTCGCGGAACTCGTCGAGGGTGCTCTTGAGGGTCGCGATGATCGCTTCCACGCTCACCTCGGCGTCGCGACGACGCGACTTCAGCGTCGTCAGATCGCTTTCGAGTTCTTCGCGCCTCGCCTCGGCCTTCTGGACAATCAGCTCGGCCCGACCCTCAGCTTCGCGAACAATCTTCGCCGCTTCCTGCGTGGCGGTTTCACGCATGTCGTCGGCGAGCTTCTGGGCGCTGATCAGGGTGTTCTTGAGGCTTGTCTCGAGATCGCGGAACTGTGCGAGCGACGATTCCAGCCTGACCAGGTCCTGCCGGAGACGCTCGTTCTCCCGAAGCGCCTGGTCGTAGCCGTCAGCGGCCTCGGTGAGCATCGCCATCACTTCCGCCTTGTCAAACCCACGGACGGAGGTGCCGAAGCGGGCCTGGCGCAGGTCAACGGGGGTGACGGTCACTGGAGAGTTGCGATCTGCGCTCATCATCCGGCGTGGCTCCAACGAATTTTGCGTGTCATCAGCCTTGAACATGGCGTCTCCCGAAGATTGCGGTGCCCACCCTGACAATGGTGGCGCCTTCCTGTACGGCGACCTCGAAGTCTCCGCTCATTCCCATCGACAGTTCACGCAGCATCGATGGCGGCGTACCCGCGGCGGCCCACTCGTCCCTGAGCTCGCGCAGACGTGAAAACCAGGGTCTGGCTTCCTCCGGCGTATCGGGTGCCGGCGGGAGCAGCATGAGTCCGACCACCCGCGCCGCCACGCACCGGTGTGCCGCCTCGAACAACGGCGGCACGTCAATGGGAGCCACGCCGTGCTTGGTCGCTTCCCCGGCCAGGTCGACCTGAATCAGCAGCTCCGGGTGCACATCAAAACCCGCCGCCGCTTCGTCGATCTTCCGCAGCAGCTCCACACTGTCAATCCCGTGCAGCATGCTGAACGCAGGCACCGCCTTCTTGACTTTGTTTGCCTGCAGTGGCCCCAGCAGGTGCCAATGTATCGCCAAATCGTTCGTCGCGCGACTCTTTTCGAGCCCTTCCTGAACGCGGTTCTCACCGAAGTCGCGTTGGCCCGCACCGTATGCGTCGCGGACCGCTTCCACCGGAAACGTCTTGGAGACGGCGACCAGACGTATGGACGAGGGCTCGCGGCCGCTGAGACGTGCCGCCGCCGCGATTCGACCGCGGACATCGGCGAGAGACTCAGTAATCGAAGACATTGAGGCGGAGCGCGCCAGGTGGAGGCGCTGGACGAGGTGTCGGCCCCGCGCCATTAGGCGCGGAGCCGATGGAAGTGCCGTTACTTCGGGAGTGCTGCGACGTAGCCCTTGACCTCGGCGGCCTTCGGACCGTTCGGGTCCACCTTCAGGTAGTTCTCGAATGAGGCACGTGCGTCGGGGATCTGGCCCAGATTGAGCTGCGCCATGCCGAGCTGGTAGTGCGCCAGAGCCATGTTCGGATCCGCCTTCACAGCGGCTTCGAACTGGACCTTCGCCTCGGCGTACTTCTGTGAGTTCCACAGAATCACGCCCTGGTTATACATGGCCTCGGCGTTGCCGCCACCGGCGGCTGCGGGACCAGCCAGTTCAGCGGCCTTCTTGCTGGCGGCGATAGCCTCATCGAAACGCTTCTGGGCGTTGTACACGTTGGCTAGACCGTTGTAGGCGTCGGCGCTGTCCGGGCGCAGGGCCAGCAGCTTCTTGAAGGAATCCTCGGCGTTGGTCCAATCCTGTTTCTTAGAGTGCGTCAGGCCGAGGTTGTAGAGGCAGTCGGCGCAGGCCGGAACCGTGGTGAGGATGGCGTTGAACTTGGCGATCGCCTCGTCATCGCGCCCCGCCTGCATGGCGGCGATGGCTTCCGAAGCGGCCTGCGCAGTGGCCGCAGCTGCCTTCTTCTCCTCTTCACTCAAGCCACTGCCGGGCGCCAGCGCAAACTGCAGGGGACGATTCTCGCCCTGACGAATCTGTGACTGGAGCGTCTGCGTGAGCGGACCCTTGGTCGCCGTCACCTTGTAGGCTCCAGAGGGCAGGCCGATCTGAAGGAATTCGCCCTTGGCGTTGGTCTTCGTCTCAATGCGACGTGACGCAGCCTGGGTGGATTCCATGACGATGGTCGCGCCGTCGATCGGTTTCCCCTGAGCGTCGAGAACGACACCCTTGAGAATGCTCTGCGCAAACGCAGGAGCTGCTACCGTCAGTGCCACGACAAGTACCAGCAGGCCGCGGAACAGTTGGGTCCGCATAACTCACATCCCTCCGAAAAATAACGAGTTGTACGTAGTGCGGACGTTCTGACTCTATCTGCCGCACCGGTCAGTTTACCCGAAAGAACCGCTCCACCGCATCGAGATCGTGAGTCACCGGCGCCGGGGGCAGGGAAGCCAGAAATCGTCGCCCATACCCCATCGTTTTCAACCGTGGATCCAGCACAGCCAGGACCCCCCTGTCGTTTCGATGCCGGATTAGACGCCCGAGGCCCTGCTGGAGTGCCAGGATGGCCAGGGGCACCTGGTAATTGGAGAAGGCATCCTCCCCGGCGGCACCCATAGCCTCGATCCGGGCTGCCGTGACCGGGTCTCCCGGGGAGGCAAACGGCAGCTTGTCGATGACCACACAGCTGAGTGCGTCGCCCACCACGTCGACCCCCTGCCAGAACGACGACGTGGCCAGCAGCACGGCCTGCGGGGTGGACCGAAACTGCTCGATCAGGGCCGTGCGCGGAGCCGTCCCCTGGACCAGTATCGGATAGGGGAGCGCCATCTCGACGAAACGTTGGACGGTGCGCATGGACGCGTAACTCGTGAAGAGGACAAACGCTCGCCCCCTTGACCTCTTCAGGAGCTCTATCACTTCCCGTGCCACTGCTTCACTGAACTCAGGTGCCTTCGGAGGGGGCATCCGCCGCGGCAGGTACAACAACGCCTGCGTGGTGTAGTCGAACTCGGACGCTACCGCCACCTCGCTTGCGCTCTGAATGCCCAGCCGGCCCCTGGTGTAGTCAAACGATGCATCTACCCTCAACGTGGCCGATGTGAGGACGACGGTCTTCATCCTGGAGAGGAGGGTCGTCTGCACGATGCGCGAGACGTCAATTGGCGACGCCCGGAGGTGAACTGCCCGGCCGCGCGACTCGACGAAGTAGACGAAGTCGGGATCGGAGGCTCTCATCAGGAAGCGCAGGTCGTCCTTCAGCTGCTTCGCGCGTTTGATGAGCGACGTCACCGACTCGCTGCGGTCGGTCGCCTGGATCGTCGCGGCGTCTGAGCCGTTGGCTCCAGGCACTGCCGTCGCAAGCGTCAGGGCGGATTCGAGACCTTCAAGAGCCCCGACGAGCATCATGCCGTCTTCGAAATACGCGCTGAAGGATTCCGCGGTGTACCTCGCCCGCGATTCCGCGGCCGATGAGAGGCGTGCCGTGGATACGCCACCGAAGAAGGCGCGGGTGTGCTCGGCAACACGCTGCAGGTCACGAAAGACCTGCTCGGTTGCGCGCCCGAACACTCCTGTCGAGCCGATGCGGGTTCCGTCCCGAGTCAGCGCGTCCACGCGAGAGTTGCTGATCACCACGCCGAAATACTGCGTGGCGACGTCCTCGAGCTGGTGCGCCTCGTCGACGACCAGGGTCGAGCAGGAAGGGATGACTTCCCCGAACTCGCTCTGTCGCACGGCGGCGTCGGCGCAGAGCAGGTGGTGGTTGACGATGACGACGTCGGACTCTGCGGCGCGCTGGCGCATCAGCGTGACGAAGCACTCGCTGTACCGCGGGCAGTCAGTGCCCAGGCACGTGTCAGCATCGGCAGCGACGTCCTTCCACATCGGGAGGTCTTCGGGCAGGTCCCGCAGTTCGGCGCGGTCGCCAGTGGTCGTCGTCTTCGACCAGGCGTCGATCACCGGGAGAAGCACGCGGTCTGAGGTGTCGATCAGGCGACCGGGCGCGGTGACGTTGCCGGAGACGCCGTCGCGGTACATCTCGAACCGGTGCAGGCAGAGGTAGTTCGACCGCCCCTTCATGAGAGTGGCGGAGAACGCTCGGCCAAGCGCCTGTTGCAGGATCGGCAGGTCCTTGAAAAAAATCTGTTCCTGCAGGTTCTTGGTGCCGGTCGAGACGAGGACGCGCTCGCCGCTGAGAATGGCTGGAACGAGATAGGCGAGCGTCTTACCGGTGCCTGTTCCCGCCTCGGCGAGCAGTACGCCCCCGCTGCTGATCGTGTCGGCCACGGCGGTGGCCATCTGGCGCTGCGCTTCGCGCGGCTCGTACCCGACGAGCGTACGCGAGAGGGCGCCACCCATCGCGAAGGTGGCATGAACCTTCGGAAGGAGTGCGTCCCCCCCCGAGTCGGTCATTGCCGGTCGGGGTAGAGGGAGAACCGGCGGCAGAGGCGCTCGACCTCGGCCTTCACCATCGCAATCGCCTGGTCATCCTCCGGGGTCGCAAGGACACGGGCGATGAAGTCACCGATCTGATCCATCTCGGGTTCGCGCATACCTCGCGTTGTCACTGCGGGCGTGCCCACGCGGATGCCGCTGGCGACCATTGGCGGGTTCTTGTCGAAGGGAATCGCGTTCTTGTTGACCGTGATCCCGGCTTTGCCCAGGGCGGCCTCCGCAACCTTGCCCGTGATGCCCTTTGAAAAGACGTCGATGAGCATCAGGTGATTGTCAGTGCCGCCGCTGACCAGCCGGAATCCGTGGCCGGCGATGACCGCAGCGAGGCGCGCGGCATTGGCGACGATCTGTCGCTGATACCCGGCGAAGGCGGGCTCGAGCGCTTCCTTGAAGCACACGGCCTTCCCGGCAATAACGTGCATCAGCGGCCCGCCCTGGACGCCGGGGAACACCGCACGGTCGAGATCCTTCGCGTATTGAGCACGGCAGAGGATGAGGCCGGCCCGGGGACCACGCAGTGTCTTGTGGGTCGTCGAGGTGACGAAGTCGGCGTGGGGGACGGGACTTGGATGCACCCCTCCTGCGACCAGTCCCGCGATGTGGGCCATGTCCACCACCATCGGTGCACCAACCGCCCTGGCCACCACGCTGATGCGCTCGAAGTCGATGACGCGTGGATACGCACTTGCGCCGACCATGATCATCTTCGGCTTGTGTTCGTGCGCCAGTCGCTCGAGCTCGGCGTAGTCGATGCGCTCATCGTCCTGACGTACGCCGTAGGGAACGATGGCGTAGTGCTTGCCCGAAAAGTTCAGGGGATGACCGTGGGTCAGGTGGCCGCCATGGGCGAGATTCATCCCGAGCACCGTGTCGCCGGGCTTCAGCAGGGTGAGATAGACCGACATGTTGGCCTGCGCGCCCGAGTGCGGCTGCACGTTGGCGTGTTCGGCCCCGAACAGCTGCTTTGCGCGTTCGATGGCGAGTGACTCCACGACATCGACGAACTCGCACCCCCCGTAGTACCGCTTGCCGGGGTAACCCTCGGCGTACTTGTTGGTCATCACCGAGCCGACGGCTTCGAGCACTGCCTGGCTGACGAAGTTCTCCGAGGCAATCAGCTCGAGTCCTTCGGCCTGCCGACGGGCTTCGTGGGTGATGGCGTTCGCCACGTCAGGGTCGAATTCGAGGAGGGCGCGCTGCATGATGTGGGAGGCGGTAGCCATCCGGTGATTGTACCGCACCCTCCCCCGCGCGGCGGTCGTCGTCCTGATAGAGTGAGCGTGCCCATGGCCCACCCACATGTTGTCATCTCTGCCCGTGGCGAACAGCGACTTCGAGGCGGACACCCGTGGATCTATCGCGCGGATGTCGTCGACGTTGACGCAGCCGGCGGTGACATCGTCCGCGTCATCGCGCCGCGAGGACGAGCGGTCGGGCATGCACTCTTCAGTGACCGCTCGCAGATTCCGCTGCGCCTGCTGACGGTTGGCGATGCGCCGGCCGATGAGTCTCTGATTGCACGACGCATCAGGCAGGCGGTGGCGTTCCGCGACTCGCTGCACATTGACGCCGACGCCTATCGCCTGGTGCACGGTGAGGCCGACTTGCTCCCGTCGCTGATCGTGGACAGGTACGGTGACTATCTCGTCGTCCAGACACTTTCTCAAGGCATGGACCGCCTGCTGCCGGTCATCACCCGGACGCTGGTCGACTTGCTGGCGCCGCGGGGAATTCTCGCCCGTAACGACCCCAAGGTTCGTGCGCTCGAAGGTCTCGAGCAGACGGTCAGTGTGCTTCACGGGTCGATTCCCGACACCGTTGATGTCCGGGAAGGGCCCGTCAGCTATGAGGCCGACTTGTGGAAGGGCCAGAAGACCGGCCTCTTTCTCGATCAGCGCGAGAACCGCGAGGCAGCCGCCCGATACGCGCGCGGTCGCCTGCTCGACGGGTTCAGTTACAACGGCGGGTTCGCGCTCTTCCTGTCGCGGCACTGCACGCGTGTCGAGGCGGTCGACGTCTCAGCAGACGCGGTGGCGCGCATCGCGCGCAACGCCGCGCGCAATGGCGCGGGCAACGTCGAGGCCCGCGAGGCCAACGTCTTCGATGAACTGCGCCGCCTCGAGCGCGCTGGCGAACGCTTCGACACGATCGTGCTCGATCCGCCGGCGTTCGCCAAGAACAAGGCTTCAGTGCCCAACGCGCTTGCCGGCTACAAGGAAATCAACCTGCGCGCCCTGCGGTTGCTCGTGCCCGGGGGATACCTGGTCACGTGCAGCTGTTCCTACAACGTCAGCGAGGCGATGTTCGCAGACGTTGTCCATGAGGCGGCGATCGACAGCCACGCGTCCATCTCTCTGGTTGAGAAACGGTCGCAAGGACGAGATCATCCGGTGCTGGTCGGCGTCCCGGAGACTCACTACCTGAAGTGTTTCATTCTCAGACGGGTGGAATGACCGCTGTCGGCGAGCCAGGAGACGAATCGGGCCGGCGGCGTACCGCGCTCGTCACCGGTGCGTCAGCAGGGATCGGTGCGGCCTTCGCCGAGGAATTCGCCCGTCATGGCTACGATGTCGTGTTGACGGCGCGACGCGAAGATCGGCTTCGCGAGCTGGCGACGCGCCTGGAGAGGGAACACGGCATTCGCGCCCGCGTGCTGACCGCAGATCTCGCGCGTCGCGATGCACCGCGCGAGCTGGCGCAGGCGCTTGAACGCGAGGGAATTGTCGTTGATGCCCTCGTGAACAACGCCGGATATGGCGTGCCGGGGCGCTATCTTCGAAGTCCCTGGGAAACACACGACGCCTTCCTGCAGGTGATGACGGTCGCCGTCGCTGAGCTCACGCACCGACTCCTTCCCGGCATGGTTGCTCGACGGTTTGGTCGAATCATCAACGTGGCCTCCCTTGCCGGGCTCGTCCCGGCGTCGGCGGGACACACCTTGTACGGAGCCTCCAAGATCTTCCTTGTCCGGTTCTCGGAGGCACTGGCCCTCGAGGTTGCGCCGCACGGGGTGCACGTGAGCGCGCTGTGTCCCGGCTTCACCTACAGCGAGTTTCATGACGTCAACGGCATGCGTCCGCGTGTCAGCCGCCTGCCCGCGTGGCTCTGGATGGACGCCGTCCGCGTGGCGCGCGAAGGCTACGCTGCGGTGGATGCGGGGCGATCCGTCTACATTCCCGGACGAATCAATCGTGCGATTGCCGGTCTTTCGGCGCTCCTGCCCGGAGTCCTGATTCGAGGCATCAATCGATGGGCCGGGCGCGCCTATCGCGACTCGGACTGAGGTGGGACTGGCCGTCCTCCCAACCAGTACAATTGCCCGCGATGCCCCGATCCCGGACTGCGGTTGCCGCGTTCCTGTTCGTGCTGTCACTGGCGTGTGCCAGTCGAGCCGACGCCCACCCGTCTCCGTTCAGCTACATCGATCTCGACCTGCGCGCCGACGGTGTCTACGGCACGCTTGTGGCCCACGTCCTCGACGTTGCGCACGATGCCGGGGTCACTCCGTCAGAGCGCCTCCTTGACCCACTGTTTCTGGCACAACGCGCGACGCAGATCCAGGCCCTTCTCGGCGGGCGCCTGCGCGTCCAGGTGGCCGGGGTCAGCGATCCGCAGTGGACCTCGATTGAAGCCGTACCCGATCAACAGGCGATCCGGCTGAAGTTTGTCTATCACGTGCCAGCCGCCGGCAGCGTGACCGCTCAGCCCCGGATGTTCCCCTACGATCCGCTGCACCAGTCGTTTGTCAACGTGTTCGAGAACGGCGCGCTCAAGCAGCAGTTCGTCTTTGCCGGCGACAGCCCGGCCAGGACGTTCTATGCCGGCACCACGCAGGGTGTTCTGGCGGTGATGGCCACGTTCATTCCATCGGGAGTCGAACACATCCTGATTGGTCCTGATCACATCCTGTTCCTGGTCGGCCTGCTGCTGCTCGGCGGAGGCTGGAAGGCACTGGTCCGCATCGTCACGGCCTTCACCATCGGACATTCGATCACGCTCTCTCTTGCCGCACTGAACTACGTGCTGCCACCACCGCAGCTGATCGAACCGGCCATCGCCCTGAGCATCGTCTTCGTGGGGGCTGACAACCTGGTGCGTGGCGGGGGACGCGACGTTCGCGCGTGGATCGCGCTGGTCTTCGGTCTGGTTCACGGGTTCGGATTCGCCAACGTCCTGCGCGAATTCGGATTGCCGACCGAGGCGCTCGGCTGGTCGTTGTTTTCCTTCAACGTCGGCGTCGAGCTCGGACAGCTGGCGATTGTCCTCGTGGTGGCGTCACTGCTCGCCGCGATTCGACGACGGGACGCGACGCTCGGGGCACGCGTGGCCTTTGCCGGATCAATCGTGGTGATCGCGGCCGGGTCGTACTGGTTCGTGCAGCGCGTGTTCTTCCCGGCCTAAATCCATCTCCGCCACCAGACCACCGACACGGCGCCGACATGGTCGTAGTCATCACGGCCGAAGAGCCGACGCATGCGGTGGCTCGCCCGCAACGTCAGCTCAGGGGTCAGGCGATAGCCCAGCGTTTCCTCGAATCCCTGCAGGTGCTGGGTTCGCCTGACGACGTTCAGGACGTCGGGCGCGGCAAGGATGGCCGGCGAGACGAGCCGTTCAACACGGCCGGCCACAAACCAGCGTGGCGAGAGCGTCTGTTGACCCTGCAGGAACGCTCCACGAGCGACGACGTGCCCCGTGTTCACCGCGAAGGAATCTCGAGTCCACTCGGCTTGCACGCGTGTGTGACCACGCGAGACGTCGGCTTCAACCGTGGCAAAGATGGCGGTGCGAGGCGCACGGGCGGAGGGACTTTCACCAGCGCGCTCCCACCCGCCCCGTGTCACCGACGCGCCGACGCGGATGCCGACAAATGGAGTGACGCCACCGCCGAGGACGAACTGGGCGAAGCGCGGCGGATTGGGCGGCGAACCATCGGAGAATACACGGCGCGTGCGCGCCGGCGACGTGTCCATGACCGACGCCCGCACATCCCATGTCAGCGACGACACTGTGGCTGAGATTCCAAGTGGATACATTGCTCCGAGCAGCGTTGTCCGGGGCCCCCCGACGTCAACCAGGGGCAGCGATGAAAACAAGGATGCCGGCAATGCGATGGTGGGGTTGGTGTGGGGGCGCAACTGCAGGTTGGCCATGCCGACCGGTGACGGGATATACCCGGCGTCGACACGCACTGCCACGTCGCCGGTGCGTTCGTACCTGAGTGCAGCCAGCCAGAGCTGAGCATTCCACTCACCAGAGGCAGCCAGTCGCTGGAGAAACGGACGAGTGACGATCTGGACGTTACGTCCGAGGTCAATCGACACCAGGGCGTCCACCGTGAGCCCGCTCACGGCCTCGCCGCCCTCGTTGACGGTCGTGTCCACGGCGGCCGACGAGTCGACGGCGACGCGTGATGGCCGGCTGTCCTGTGCCGCCACCGCGTCGTGCTGAAGCCCATGGAATGTGATCCAGGCGAGCGCGATGACCAGCCGGGTGTGGCGACGAACCGGGCTGATCACTGTTGTGGGACAGGCAGGACGAAGTCGACGATGGCTGGTCGTCCCGGTTCGACGCGCACGCTGACCGAGGTCTCGCCCAGGCGTTCGTGCCATGCGGCCAGTCGCCGGGCACCCGACGGAACATTCTTCAGGTCGAACATGCCGTTCTCGTCCGGGACCGCGAACCAGGGATGGTCGAACACCATGACCGACGCTGACATGTGAGAGTGAATCTGACAGAACACTCTGACCAGCCCGGCTCGATCGAAGCGCACAGTTCGGGTCTGTCCGCTCGGATAGCGGCCGAGATCAAAAGTCCTGGCGCGGGACAGCGAGAACACGTTGTGAAAGAACGGGTCACCGTTGGGAAAGCTCACTTCTGAGCCGACAGTCACCGCAACAGCTCGCGGAACGAATGTCTCGTTGACCTGCCGAATCTCGGCGCGAGCCGGAGAGATTCCCCCCGCGGGTGCGTCCTTCAAGTAGACGATGACGTTATGCAGTTCAGACACCGGTGCGAGCGCGATGCGCTGGGCGCCCCGGGAGTAGGTGTTTGCCGGTCGCCTGGTCGTGACCGGGATGCCGATGGTGACGCGCCCTCTCACAGATGCCCCGCCCTGTGCCCCGGGAGCCTCCTGCACGGCGAGCAGGCACCCGACCAGCCCTGCGCCCAGGGCGAGCCATCGCGGAGCTGTCATCACGGCTAGCATTCTAACGGCGGTCGAACCTTGCTGTACCGTGTGACCGTGACTCTCCATCCGGAGACGCTGGCGGACGAGCCCGGTGTCTCACTCCGTCTGGCGCAGCATCGCGCTGCACGCCTCACGCATGTCGAATACGCCCTCACGCTCGTCGTGCCTGGCGATCGCGCCGCGCTCATCAGCGGCCGTCTCGTGGCACGGTTTACGCTCGATGTGCCCGGCGTGGTGATCTTCGACTTTGCGCCGACGGCTGGAGAGGTGCGGGCCACCAGGGTCAATGGCGAGCAGGCCTCGCCTCAGGTCTCCGGCGAGCACATCGTCGTGGCAGAGACCCTCACCAGGGCCGGAAACAACGAAGTGGAATTCGATTTCACGACTGACGGGTCGGCGCTCAACCGTCAGTCCGACTTTCTCTACTCGCTGCTGGTTCCGGCCAGGGCCCGACGTGTCTTTCCGTGTTTCGACCAGCCGGATCTCAAGGCGCACTTTCAACTGTCTCTGGACATCCCGGCTCAGTGGCAAGCCGTGTCCAACACGCCGGTCGAGGCTGACGCGTCCTGGGACGGCCGACGTCAACTGCGCTTCGCGCCGACGGAGCCGCTGCCGACCTATCTGTTCGCGTTTGTTGCCGGCGTGCTCCACGTCGATCAGGGGCAGCGCCGTGGCCGCACGTTCCGGATCTGGCACCGCGAGGACGACCTGGACCTTGTGACCGCAAACCGAGAGACCATTCTCGACCTTCACGACAGCGCGCTGGCGTGGCTCGAGTCGTACACCGGCATTGCTTATCCGTTCAGGCAGTTCGACGTCGTGCTCGTTCCGTCCTTTCAGTTTTCAGGGATGGAACATCCCGGCGCAATTCTCTACAACGCCAGTCGGCTCCTCCTTCGCCCGTCTGCAAGCGGACACGAGCACCTCACCCGTGCTTCGCTCATCGCCCACGAGACTGCCCACATGTGGTTCGGCGATCTCGTCACGATGCGGTGGTTCGATGACGTGTGGATCAAGGAGGTGTTCGCGAACTTCGTTGCTGAAAAGGTCGTCGCCGACCTGTATCCGAACCAGAACCACGAGCTGCGTTTCTATCTGGCGAATTACTCGTCAGCCTACGCAGTGGACCGGACCGGGGGATCGCATCCCATTCGCCAGCACCTGGCGAACCTGTCGGAGGCCGGACAGTTGTACGGCCCGATCATCTACCTCAAGGCGCCGATCGTGTTCCGGCAGCTCGAACACGTCCTGGGGGAAGAGCGCTTCCGGGACGGGGTCCGGCGCTTTCTTGCGGCGCATCGTTTCGGAAACGCCGACTGGGACGACCTTCAGGGTGCTCTGGCCGGGGCCGACGATGGTGATCTGAGACGAAGGAGCGCGGCATGGCTCGATGAGCCAGGGCGCCCTCGGGTGGAGATCGCTGTCGAGGTCGATGCTGCCGCCGGCGTTGCGGCGATCACGAGTGAAACCTCTGATCCAGCGAGGACGGGACGGTTCTGGCCTCAGCGCATCGCTGTGGCGCTCGGCTACCCGGACCGCATTGAACACGTCGTCATGGAACTCGATGCGGCCAGAGTCACCACGGCTCACACCGGTGAGCGGCCCGCGTATGTGCTCGGCGGGGGCAGGGGACTGGGTTACGGCTATTTTCCGCTCGATGAGTCCAGTCGCGCGTGGCTGCTTGGACACGCAGCAGAGATCCCTGACCCTCTGACGCGAGCGGTCGCGTGGATGTCGCTCTGGGAGGAGCTGCTCGAGGGTGACATCGATGCGCGCCACTGGTGCGAGGCGGCCCTGCGAGCACTCGAGTTCGAAGACGACGAGCAGAACATCGAACGTCTGCTGAGCATTCTTGCCCGGGCATTCTGGCTATTCCTGCCTTCGCCTGCGCGCGAGGCTGTGGCTCCAGCCGTTGAGGCGTGTCTTCGTTCGCGGCTGAGCAACGCGCGCGTGGCCACCGAGCGTGCGACGTGGTTCGGCGCGCTGCGCCAGGTGGTCACGACACCAGACGGGTGCGCCTGGCTCGAACGCGTCTGGGCGCGCAATGAGGCTGTTGAGGGCCTGTCGCTGGGCGAGGTCGATGAAACGACTCTCGCGCTGGAGCTTGCGGTGCGTTCGGTGCCGAGATGGGGTGACGTGCTCGAGCGTCAGCGAAGACGCATCCGCGATAGTGAACGACGGGATCGGTTCGAATTTATCGCCCCGGCCGCGGCGGGCGACGCGGCGGTTCGGACGGCTGCATTTGAGCGCTTCGCCGACCCGGCGTTACGCACGCGCGAGGAGTGGGTGTTGAGGGCCATGCACTATCTCAATCATCCGCTTCGGCAGTCACACGCGCGACAGTTCATTCGACCAGGTCTCGATCTCCTGCCGGACATCCAGAGGACGGGCGACATCTTCTTTCCCGCGCGGTGGGCCGACGCTATGCTCGCGGGACACGCATCGCCTGTGGCCGCGGCGATCGTCGACCAGTTCCTGGTCGACCGTGTCGATCTCGCGCCGCGTCTTCGGAACGCCGTGGTGGCCGCCGCCGATCTCTTGTTCCGCGTCAGTCGCGGGCCCGACTGAGCGCCCGGAAGATCACCAGGTGACCCGCCAGGGCGGCCAGCACCATCACGGCCGGCAACCAGACAAAAGGCGGATAGGTGACGAACACGTTGAGGTTGTCATCGCCGAACAACCGGAATCGAGGCGTAGAGGCGATCCCGACCGTTGCGACGTTCAACACGAGTAACAGTCCCATCACGTTCCACGCCCAGGCGAGACCGCGGGCTTTGCCTCCCCGCACCAGTGCGGCCACGACCAGAGCCGAAGCGCCGGTGATGATGTCGAAGTTGCGCCCCGAGTAGCTCATCTGCACAGGCATGATGCCGCGACCGACAAGCTCGTGCATCGCAATTTCCAGTGGCAGACGAAACGCCTGCACGACGATCAGCACCCACAACGGAAGCGCTGCAAGCGCACGCCCGACGCTCGACAGCGCGAGCCAGGCCGCCAGCACGGTGATCCCGACGACCAGTAAGAGGAACAGCGGTGGCGTCGCCTCCCACTCGCGGAACATGCCCTGCGACGCCGCGGCCCAGGTCGCCGCCATCCACAGCATGGCGGCCGTGTCGGTGACCACAAAGGCCACGACCGGTGAGCGTCCTTCGCGGCGCACGGCGACGAGCACACCGACGAGCAGCAGGACAAGCAGTGCAATCGGCAGGATGACGAACGTGGCGACGACTGGCTCCGCGAAGGAGTAGGTCGGCATGTCCGGGCGGTGGTGGTTACAACTGCGAGGTGCAGTTGGGGCAGCGCGTGGCCTTGAGCGGGATCGCTGAGGCGCAGTACGGGCAGTCCTTTGTCGTCGGCGTTGCCACCGGCTCAGGCTGCTTCAAGCGGTTCACCTGCTTCACGAGCAGGAACACCGCAAGCGCCACGATCAGAAACCCGATGACGTCGTTGATGAACTGACCGTAGGCGATGACCGGAATGCCCCTGGCTTTGGCATCGGCCAGCGACACGGGCACGCCGGCGGCCGAATCAAGGACATAGAACAGGCTGGAAAAGTCGATGCGTCCAAGGATCAGGCCGATCGGCGGCATGATGATGCCCTCGACCAGCGAGGTCACGATCTTGCCGAACGCCGCGCCGATGATCACGCCGACGGCGAGGTCGACGACGTTGCCCCTGGCGATGAACGCGCGAAATTCTTTGCCCATGGCCGGGAGAATACCACGCAGCGGAACGGCCGATTCTACGGGTGATAGAGCGAACGGAGGGCGAGCGTCCGGTGGTTCAGTCCCGACGCGTCGTCGAGCTTGGTGACGATGGCTGGCCGCTCGATCTCGAAGCGCCACTCGTCGGCTCGAAAGCCGGCGGGCCCGAGCCGGGCAACGGCGCCGTCCCACCAGGGCGCGGCCTGTCGTGACACGGGCTCGAGCATGAGCACGCGCACGCCCTCCGAGGCCAGACGCCTCAGGTGACCTTCCACCGTCAACCGTACGGGGTCGCTCAACTCGTTCATCACGTAGGCAGCAACGACGGCGTCGCCGCGTGCCAATCGGGGCGGCGAGAGGATGTCCCCGACGGCCGCGCGGCCGCGGACTCCGAGCTGCGTGTAAGTCCAGCGCGCTTCAGCGATGGCCCAGGGGTGTCGGTCGACGCCGGTGACGCGTTGAGCGGTCTGTCCGGCCAGTGCCCAGGCGGCGCCGGCGACGCCCGTGCCGCACCCGATGTCGAGAATGTGGCTCGGCGCCGTTTGCTGCGCTGCCAGTGAGCGGACGACATGGGTCGTCGCCAGGAAGTGCAGCGGCGCATAGAACAGTCCGAACGCCGCCCGCTTTCCCGCGCTGTCGAGTGCGCTGCGCGGCCCGCCGCTGCCCCGCCGTTCGACATATGCGCTCGAGAGTGCGCGGAGCGCGCGCGTGACCTCGGGAAATGTCAGGTTGGCCAGGTGTCTGGATTCGAGCGCCTGCATCCACGCCTCGAAGCTCTGCGGTGTGTCGTCGCTGGGGGAGATTGAGTGAAACACCTGGGTTCTTCTGTCCATTATCGGCTGTATCATGAGCTTCGTTGTTGCCAACTAGAGGAGGAGCGTCGCGCATGCGCATCTACGCTTGTGTACTGACCGTAGTGATTTCCCTGTCTGTCGTGGCGCCGCGCGTGTTCGCGCAGACGTCCCATGCCGCCCCGTCCGCGTCGCTTGATGCGGCGGTGCAGGAGCACGTCTCAAAGGCCGATATCGATCGCCAGACGGTGCAGCGGCTGCTCGAGCGCGCTGACGTCAAGGCGGTGGCCGGGGGGGCGGGAATCGATCTGCGTTCCGCGGCGGTCGCAGTCAATGGCCTCGACGGCCAGGATCTGGCCGGTGTCGCGGCGCAGGCTCGGGCGGTCGAGCAGGCCCTTGCCGGAGGACAGTCGAGGGTCGTCATCAACACGACGCTCCTCATCGTCGGGCTGCTCGTGCTGATTCTTCTCATCGTTGCGTTGAAGTAGCGTGACGGTCGGCGTGCGGCAGGTGGTCGCCCGCGGAGTGCATCACTGGCTCCTGGCCGTCCACCTGTTGCTCGCCGGTCTGCCGCTGGCGTCCGCTCCCGCGGACGCCCAGACCCTGCCGCTCCTCAACGTTCCCTATCTCACACAATCCGAAGCTCTCTGCGGCGGCGCGGCGGCCGCGATGGTGATGCGCTACTGGGGCGCGCCGGACGTGACTGCCGAGAGCTTCTCTGGTCTCATCGATCGCCGGGCCGCCGGGATACCGACCGACCGCCTGCAGAGTGATCTGGTCGCACGCGGGTGGAACGCGGTGACGCACGAGCGGGACGAGACCGCGATTGAAGCCGCGCTGAAGGCGAGCCGGCCCGCGATCGCTCTGATTGAAGATCGTCCCGGTGTCTACCACTACGTTGTCGTGGTTGGCTGGTATGAGAGGGCGGTCGCCCTTCACGACCCGGCGCGGACGCCTTTCCGGATCATGCCGCTTCAGGAATTTCTTCGCCGGTGGCGTGCGGCCAGGCAGTGGACGCTGATTGCGACACCGGCGGCAGCGGTCGAGAGCGCCAGCCTCTCCCTGCGGTCATCGGTCGAGACCGTCGCGCCGGGCAGCGCGAACCTCAGCTGCGAGTCTTCCGTTGCCAGCGGCGTCGAGTCGGCGCAAGCCGGAAGGCTTGACGCGGCCGAGCGCATCCTGGCAGGGACCATCGCCAGCTGTCCTGGTACAGCGGGTCTCCGCGAACTGGCCGGGGTGCGGGCCCTGCAGCGGCGGTGGCCCGAGGTCATCGAACTGGCGTCGGCCGTGGTCGAAGAGACACCGGGCGACACCTATTCCTGGCAGCTGCTGGCCACCGCCCGGTTCGTGTCAGACGACCCGCAGGGTGCCCTCGCCGCGTGGAACGAGGCCGGCCAGCCGAGGCTGGATCTCGTTCAAACAGAGGGTTTACAGAGAACTCCGCAACGCATCCTCGAGGAACTGATTCCGGCGCAACGCGGGAGCGTGCTCACCAGCGGGCTGCTGCGCCACGTTGACCGACAGCTGGCCGACTGGCCAGCGATGACCCGCACTGCCGTCAGGTATGTGCCGAAAGAGGGTGGCCAGGCCGACCTGCGCGTCGCAGTGACGGAACGGGATCTATTCCCCCGTGGGCGCGTTGCACTCGGGATCATTGCTGGTCGCGCGCTCATCACCCGCGAGCTGCGTGTGGCGTTCGGTCCGATGACGAGCGGCGGTGACAGGCTGGAGGTGGGCTGGCGTTTCTGGCCTGACCGTCCGCGCTACGCCGCGACGTTGCAGGCGCCGGCGCCCTGGGGCGGCATCTGGGGGATCCAGGCATCGGCGGAGCGGCAGCCGCTCACCGCACCAGCGCTGGCGACGTTCCGCCATGACTCGGTTGGCCTGATCCAGAGTCGGTGGCAGACCAACTGGCTGCGCTGGCAGGTTGGCGGCGGACTCGACCGGTGGGCCGCGAGTGGGCGCCACGGCACCGTGAGCGGCGCCGTCGATCTGGTGACACCCCGCGACGGCGTCAGGCTCAGGGTTCGAGGGCAGTCGTGGTTTGGTACCGAAGGCTTCTCTTCCCTCGATGTCTCGTTGCGGACCTCGAGGGCGCTTCGCGGCCGACGCTATGTGGTCGATGGTCGCGCACTTCTCTCGCGCGTGTCGGAGTCGGCGCCGTATGACATCTGGCCGGCGGGAGACACCGGTCACGCCCGCGCCACGCTGCTCCGGGCACACCCGCTGGTCACCGGGGGCCGCTACCGCACCGCTCGTCTTGGCTCCGACGTGGCTACGGCGTCGCTCGAAGGCGTGCGACTGTGGACGCGCCGTGGGGCACAGTTCGGTCCTGCCCTCTTCGCTGACATTGGCCGCACGGGACGGCGCGTGAGTGGAGCGTCGGTCCGCGACGTTGATGTTGGCGTCGGGCTACGGCTTCGCGTGCCCGGCGCGTCCGGCACCATCCGGGTTGACTTCGCCAAGGGGCTCCGCGACGGCGCTCGCGCCCTTTCGTTTGTCTACGAACCGTAGCGTCAGGCGAAGCCGCGGTTCTTGTCGAGCGCACGGCTGCGCGCCGTGAACGCCGCGATGACGTGACACACCCAGCCAAGAATGCCGCCGGTGCCGATCCACATGCCGGGCGTGATGATCAGCCAGAAGATCCCGCGCAGGAAGTCGCCGTTGTAGATCTGTCCGACGCCTGGGATGACCAGGCTCAGGACAGCGGACATGCCAGGATTCAGAGGGGCCGTGGCGCTCATGGCAGCAGGGGCGCGATGGACGCCAGGCTTACCTGGCCTGTTCGCACGGCTCGCCGCTCAGCACCGATACCAGAATCAGGGGAACATTGCGGCGACCTCGATGGGAGAGGCTGTGCGACGTTCCTCGAGGAAGGAACACGAGGCTCTCCTGCTTGAGAATCGTCTCGCGGCCCGCCACTCGCGCCACACCCTCTCCGCCCAGCACGTAATACATCACCTCGGCATTCTCGTACAGCCGAACCGGCTGCTCCTCGGTCATCTGGACCAGGGCAAGTCGAGTGTTGCCGCTGCAGGAGATCATGGCCTCTCGCCTGGGACCGGTGAGAAATTCCTTGGTCACCAGGGTTGCGATCGCGGCGATCGTCTGCGGCTGCCCCAGCGGGCCGACCGTGGGTGCCGCCGGGGGAGGTGGCGGTGCGGCTTCGGTCACCGTGACGACCTTCGGAGGGGGCGCCGGACGCAGAGACACGTCCACTTCGGTGTTGGGTCCGCCGCGGACGACAACCTCTCGTTCGAACTCGGTGAACGCGTCGTTGGTGAAGCGGAGGCGATAGGTGCCAGCCTGCATGCCGGTGATGGTCAGGCGCCCACCGCCGTCTGTTGGTCCGCCACGTTCGGTCGGACCGACCGCCTGGACGCGCACGTCACGGATTGGCGCCCCGGTCATGTCGGTGACGAAGATCACGAGGCCACCGCGAGTCGCCGGCGCCGGAGCAGCAG
>JBEBGV010000146.1:0-5474 GCA_040081265.1 Vicinamibacterales bacterium | reverse complement strand
AGCTGATTCAGGTGCCGATTCGCGTGCCGCCCCTCTCTCGAAGCGACTTGCACGGATACCTCAACCTTCTTTTCGCCGAACAACGTGAGACGGACACGAACAGCTTCAAAGCCCTTTGTGACCGCGTGCGTGCCGCTTCATCGTACGATGCCATTTCGTTCCACGCCGAAAACGCAGAGCAACTCCTTGGACAGCCCGTAAGCGACGAGCTGAAGGCTGATTTCGTACTTGCCGAACAGATTGCACCCGTGCTCGCGCTCTGCGCCGAGGGTAATCCCCGCCAGACGAAGCGGTTTCTCAACGCCCTTGTCCTCCGGATCGACATGGCAACGGACCGGGGCGTCTCCCTCGACCGAGCTCCCGCTGCGAAGCTGCTCCTGTTGGAATACTTCCTTCCAGACCTGTTTCGGACACTCGCACTGGCCGCGGCGGCGAACGATGGCGTCTCGGAGGAACTCGCCGCGCTCGAGGCGGAGGCGAGACGCGAGGAAGGCGCGACGGTCGTCAAGGGCCACGAGGAACCACCGCCTACCGGAACATTCACTGCGCAGGCGGGCGCGATGCAGGCGACCGATCGATTCCGCACCTGGATCCGAACGGAGCCGATGCTCGGGAGTGTCGACCTGCGACCCTACATCTACTTCGCGAGCGAGCGCTTTGCGCTGCCGATCGGCGTGGCTCAGCGCCTCAGCCCGCTGGCCGCTCAGGCTCTGCGAGACCTTCTCGGCGAGAGCGAGGCCGCACACACAGCGGCCGCAGAACGTACGATGACCCTTCCCCTCCCTGAGGTCACGGCGATCATCGGCGAGCTGGCAGCGAAAGCGCGGCAAGGGCGCACCAATCTCGGCGAGCGCAACTCTCCGATGCACGCGATGGTGAAAATAGCGAATAAGCGTCCGGAAGTCGGGGCTGATGTAATCGCGGCGCTGCTTGGTATGCCGGTCGACATGCTCCCTCCCGGCGCGGCAATCCAGATCGCGTCGCTCGCGCAGAACGCGGCGCTCAAAGAATCAGCGGTTTCGGCGCTCAGACGCTTAGCGGAGCAAACGCAGAATAAGAGCCTGCAGACTGCCGCCGGTGAGCGTTTGAAGGTGCTGACCAGTGCTCCGAAAGGCAGTAGAGGGCGCTAGCTGATGGGGACTTCGACGTCGAACCCCGGGCCGACCGGTCGTCCACCTTTGCTTCCGCCTTGGGCCGAGCCGCCCGAACCGGAAGTCGGAGCGGGGGATACCGGCCCGCCGCCCGACGAGAATGCAACGGACGAACAATCTCCGAACCCGCCGCCCCCAAGTGATGGTCACACGGGTCCGAAAGACCTGCTGGCTCCGCTTGATCAGCGTCCCTCCTGGAACTCGCCGCGACGACTTGTCGGCGGAGTCGCGTCGGGACGCAGCAGTGGCGATCGGGGGCAGGCGAATGTTCGACGGGCGGTCCGTCGGTCTATCGGCGCGATGGGGGGCGGAAAGTCGGCGTCGCGGTCCTCCGCTGCTGGCCGACAGACCGCAGCCCGATTCGCCGGCTTTCTCGCCAGTCTCGCTACCGCCGGCATTGCGACCGCCGCTCGGACGCTCGGGATCACCGAGTCCCTCGGTCAAAGTGCTGACCTCTTTCTCGTGAAGCTGGCCGATGCGCTGGCCCCTTCGGGTGCCCTAACCGAGGATGCAATCGCGCGCGACGCAATGGATGCGACGCTCGAGGAGCTGTATGAACAGCAGGGAATCGGAGGGGCCGATGGCCTCAACGCGCTTGAGCGCATGACGCCGGCGATGATGGCGGACTCGGTCGTTAGGTATGTGGCGAACTACATCTACGGCCGTGTGCTCCAAGCGCTCACGGCGCACATCCACGCGACCGCTACCTCGGCGGCCCGGATCCGGGAGGTCGAACAGACCGCGCGACAGTACATCGATGACGCGGTCCGGCTCGACGTCGACACGACAGCATTTTTTGGGACGAACGGTGCGGTATTCGCGGCGAGGTGGGACGCCGGCGAAGGCCAGCAGGTCATTGATCGTCTGTTCGCGGAGTCTTATCGGGTCGTAGAGGCTGGCCTGCACCGCCGCGATCGGTCAAGACCATGAAGGTTCCCACGTATCACGTCGTGCTTCGTGCTGGGGTGGGTGACACTTTCAATGTCACCCCTCGTGCCGGCGATCATGTGGTCGGCATTCGAATGGACGGCGCCCCAGGTGATGATGCGTGGCGGCTGGACGAATCCGTTTGGGACACGCTGGGCGCATTCGGTCTAACGCCCGCGCAAGTAGCCACGGACTTCTTCCGCTTCGCTGCAGCAGCGTACTGCGCCGACCTACTCGTTCCGCATCGTACGGCGTTCGACCGGTGGTCGCGAGCTGTTGTGCTCCACGTCCCCGTCGCGGATCCTGCGCCATGGATAGCGGCAGACGAAGCCCTACGCGAGCTGCTCGGATTTCTCACGGGCGACCATTGGATTCTGGACGTTCGCGCGCAGCGGGTTGCACCTCCACCCGGAGACGCGCGTATAAGAGGACGATTCGCGCCGATACGCGCGACGCGCGTAAGTCTTTTGTCGGGTGGGCTGGACTCGGCAATTGGCGCAGTCAATTTGCTCAGCGGTGGCGAACCCATCGCATTCGTCAGCCACAACGCCAAGAGCGGTGGCGCCGTCTTCTCCAGTCCGTCGCAGCGCGCGGTTGTAACAGTGCTGCGACAGCACTTTGCGCCCGATCTGATCCATCACCTGCGGTTTCGAGTGAACCCTCCTGCATTGATCACAGGCGTAACCGAGGGCGTGACTACAACGCGGAGTCGTTCGATTATCTTCTTCGGCCTCGGCCTCCTCGTGGCCAGTGGGTTCGACGGTGCACGAGCCGACGAGCCGATCCCATTGGTGGTCCCAGAGAATGGCTTAATCTCACTCAACGTTCCTCTCACGAAGGCTCGACTTGGGAGCTGGAGCACGCGCACTACGCATCCGCACACGCTCGCCACCTTGCGCCGAGCGCTTGCGACGCTAGGCTTACTCACGCCGTTTGAGACGCCGTATGCAACACGCACCAAGGGCGAGATGCTGCTCGATTGCGCCAACCGAAGCAAGGATCTCGCCGAACAGATCACTAGAGCAACGGTGTCGTGTGCACATCCGAACCAGAGTCGCTTCCTTCCGTCGGCGCGTCGGCAACCGCATTGTGGAACGTGCGTGCCTTGCATCATCCGACGCGCCGCCACGCAGCACGCTGGCGTCGACGATGGACTGTACAGCTTCGACCTTCCGACGGAACTGTCCCGACTTCAGAGAAGGCGGGCAGCCGACGCGCGCGCGTTCATTTTCGCGTTGGAGCGCCGACGTCGACCGGCGCGTCCTCTCGACATCAACCTGAGCGGTCCACTCCACCTAGAAACCGACGACGACCTGCGGAGTCTGCTGCGGGTATACGATGCGGGTATGGACGAGGTTGCTCGGCACCTCGGCGTTCCGATCCGCTAGATCGTTATGGGTCAGGCATCGCGGCCCGTTGCACTCATCGACATGCATTGCCATGTCGATCTGTTCCCTGACCCGATGGCACTCGTCAAGGAGATCGAACGACATCGAATCTACACAATCGCGGTGACGAACACGCCGTCAGTGTTCAGCAGACTGCGCGAAATCGTGGGCGGAGCGCAGTTTGTTCGCACCGCGCTGGGGTTGCACCCCGAGCTCGCGGTTGAGCGCCACCGCGAACTGGCGTTGTTCGAGACCCTTTTGCCACACACCCGCTACGTCGGTGAGGTGGGCTTGGACTACCAGACGAGCGTCGAAGCAGATCGCTCAACACAGCGGCGCGTGCTCACAGCGATCATTGATTATTGCGATGCGGCAGGCGGAAAGATCGTGACGGTCCACAGCCGCCGTGCGGCGGACGATGTGGTGGATGCATTCGGTGAGCGTTTTCGCGGGAAGTACATCCTCCACTGGTACTCAGGTGGCGTGCGGACCTTAAGGCGTGCGGTGGGAAACGGTGCCTACATTTCCGTCAATCCGGCGATGGTCCGTTCGGAGCGCGGGCGCACTCTGATCGCGGAGGTTCCTCGTGACCGCGTACTGACGGAGACCGATGGGCCATTCGTGATGATAGGCACGTCGGCCGCAGCGATCCCTGCGACTCCATTTGATGTGCACCACGCCGTCGCTGGTCTGGCTGCGCTTTGGGCCATCGATGTCGAAGAGGCGCGCGACGCTATCTACCGCAACTTCAAGGCAGTGATTCACCAGGACTCCCAGTAGTGGTTGCGAAAGTGAAGGGTCGCTTATCGATCCGATGCTGCCCGGACATGTTCAGCGTTAGCAGCAATTGCGCTGCGAACGCACGCGTTGTGGTCGAACTTCACGAAACTGATCGGCCAGTTGAAAAGCAAGATCCTGAAAAGTGCGCACGTGGCTGAGACCTCGGGGGCTTAGAAATGCCACAAGACGGACCGGAAGCGCGTCTCGTTCCTCTTGAACCTGCGATGGGATGGGCGCGGCTGCGAGAGAAGCTTCGCGACGAAAAGGGTTGGATCTATCGCGGGCAGCGCAGCTCCAGTTGGGGTCTTCAGAGCACTCTTGAACGGGCATTTGATCGAGAGTCTCGTGCTGCGGCAGAGGGCGACCTCATTTATCGTTACCGTCAGGCACTGCCAAACTACTTGCCGTCGGGCCAAATGCCAACCGGTCACCTGGACCTCCTTGGGTCCATGCAACACCATGGTGCGCCGACTCGCCTACTGGATTTCACGCGATCGCCCTACGTCGCCGCCTATTTCGCCGTTGAGGACGTGTCGCCAGGCGATAGCTGCGCGATTTGGGCCGTCAACGAGGGAGCGTGCAGGTCAATGGCCGAAGGCCAGATCGAGAAATCCGTGCTGGACTGGATCTACAACTCGCCGGAGTGGGAAAGCCACTGCGTCGTGGCACCCGCCGGCCTTGTTCACCCGAGCCAACGGCAGATCGCACAACAGTCGCTCTTCCTAATCCAGGGAAGTGTTCATCACTCGCTCGTTGAAAATGCGCTCCAGACTTTTGGAGCGCAAATTGAGGAGTTCGTGAAGTGCTACCCCATTGAGGGAGGATGCCGCGGTGAGATCCTTCGCGACCTTCGCCTCATGAACATCACGCGGGCGAGCCTCTTTCCTGGGCTTGACGGGTTTGCGCAGTCCCTAAAATACGCGCTGATCGAGGAGGAGCCCCAAGAAACGTACAAGCGCCAGCGGCGGAAGGAATTGAAGCTGGACGATTGAAACCTGGGGAACTCCCTGACGGCTCGTTCGACAGGTGTCGAGCAACTGGCCGAGGAATTGGTGCTCCACAGCTCCAACCCCCTTCGGTGAATGGTGGGACCAGTGGGTCGCCGTGACTCGCACGCTGAGGCGCTGGGACTCGATTTTGACTAATTGTAATGGAACGCGAATGAAATAGGCATTCTGATGTGCGAACTGCTTGCAATCGTTTCGAATCGAAGGGTTGGGTTCGGCCT
>JBEBGV010000076.1:0-19872 GCA_040081265.1 Vicinamibacterales bacterium | reverse complement strand
GTCAGCACACTCCCCTGTCCCAGCAGCCCGCGCCGCGCTGGATCAGTCACCGGGACGCGACGGAACTGATCGCCGTAGACGTTGGGGATACCGTAGTGCCGGGCGAGGCGCTCGTTGACGAAGGTGTAGTCCGCGGTCAACAGGTCGAGAACGCTCCGGTCTTCATGCACGATGCTGTCGAAGAAGAGCTCCGTCTCACGCCGCATGGCCTGTCGAAGCTGGTCGTCGAAGTTCGGGAACTCGCGCGAATCCGGAAACTGACTGCGCAGGTTCCGCAGCTGCAGCCACTGCCCCGCAAAGTTGGTCGTCAGGGCCTGCGCCTTCTCGTCGGCCAGCATCCGCCTGACCTGCTGCTCGAGGACGGCAGGCGTGGAAAGCTGTCCCAGTCGAGCTACCCGCAGGAGGTCGTCGTCTGGAATGCTGCTCCACAGAAAGAACGACAGTCTGGATGCGAGCTCGAGGTCGGTGATCCGGTAGCGGCTCGAGGCAGCCGGGGCCTCCCGCTCGACGCGCACCAGGAACTTCGGACCGCTGAGGATCCGCTGGAGCGCCGCGCCGATCCCCGCATCAAAGGTCCCGCCGGCCTGACGCTCCTCGCGATAGAGCGACAGCAACATGTCGATGTCCGCGGGGGTGTCCATCCCGCGATACGCCCGGCGGGCCAGCCCGCTGACGATTTGACGTGCACACGCGGCTTCCTCCGTCGCGACGGTGGGACGGCACGTGAAGATTCGCCGTCGACTCGGCGTGTCGCCGGGTCCAGACGGGTTGAACGGCCCGGTAACGGACACGACCGCGATGTGAGGCGGACCATGCAGCGTCTCGGAGGTATCTGAGGTCGTCCTCAACATCGGCTGCAGGCGGCGTGCGTTGATGACATCCGTCTTGCCGCGGAAGGTGACCCCGATGTTGCGTTGCCCGGCCTTGAGCAGCACCCGCACCTGCAGGCGGGCGTTGACCTCGTCGGCATACTTCGTCTGGTTCTGAAGCATGCCCTCGAAGTCCTTTTCTCCGCCGATTCGCACGTCGAACACCCGTTCGCCGTCGACGAGAAACTCGACATCGCGCTCGAATTCGAGTCCCTTGATGAGCCCCAGGTTGGTGGTGAACAGCGTCGCCCGGATCACGTACTCACCGTCGAGCGGCAAGGTGGGCGTGATCAGCATTCCACCCGAGGTCCCGAGGGGCAACCCGTCGTTGCGCTTGTCCTGCGAGAAATCGGCCGGCGCACGGAAGACCTTCGCTCCGGCAACAACGTCCGCGGCGTTGCCCACGGCAAGCGTCGAGAGCTCCGCCGCGGCGGCCGAATACCGCTCGAGCAGCGACGGCGACAGCGCCAGGACCTCCCCGATGTTGTCGAATCCGTACGCCGGCTCGTCTGGCGGGAGCAAGGCCGCTGGATCCACGTTCAAGGCAATCAGGTCGCGGACCGCGTTGGCATACTCGACACGATTCACACGGTGAATCGACGGTGTGCCCGCGTACTGGCCCGCCGCGCGGTCGAGCGAACCTTCCAGCCAGCCGACCATCTGCCAGCGCGTCGTATCGTCGGGACGCGGCATGCCGACCGGCGGCATGACGCCCGTTCTCAGCTTGCGGACGACCTTTTCCCACGTCACCGCGTCGGCGCCGATCCTGGCCAGGTCGAGCTCATCGAGCGCGAGACCGGCGGTCTTGAGGCGCGCGTTATGACAGGACACGCAGTAGCGATCAATGACCGGGCGGTACGCCGCGGCACCGGTCGGTTGCGTCGAGGCCACGCGAGGCGCCGGCGTCCTGACCTGCTGGCCATCCGCGGTCATCAGTGCCGTGACCGACAGCCACGCCACCGTCACTACGAGCAGGGTTCTCTTCGTCATCTCGCTGGCTGTCCCTGGCGGCGCTGGAGGACCCGCCCCTGACACTGGTTCATCTACGTCCCGCAGGCGCCGATCGCTTCGAGCGACAACACGTCAAGACGCGTTTCGCCCGGAGCGCGATTGAGCAGCCCACGCACTTCGACTTTCTGGCCCGACTTCGACTCGGGTTTGTACGGCGTCGTGCTGAACAGACGCATGGTGTCGGTGCCGAGGGCGCGGCCAGCGGCGTCCTTGAGTGCGGCCGCCGTCGGGATCTCGTCACGCGTGGCGATCGGTGTCGTGGTTCGCGACAGTGCCCACCCGCTGCCGGGAGACTGGGTGAGGCAGCCCACCACCTGCACGAGGCTGAAGTTCGGCGCTTCAACCACGTCGCCGGCCTTGCGTGCGATGCGGATCGCGTCCAGCCCGACGCCACTGGCGGGGATCTCGACGGTTCCCGCCGGAAATGCATTCCCCGACAGGATGTAGGCCATCGCGTCTACATAGTCGTCAGTGCGCAGCGATCCCGGAGAGTCGGCCGGCATCGTCCTGGTCACCTTGCTGTACAGGCTGGCGAGGGTCGCACGCTCCCAGTCGAGCCAGAAATTCTGGCCCGCCAGCGCAGGACCGCCGGCGCCGCCCTGTCGGCCGCCCACCATGTCGATGCCGTGGCAGCGGGTGCAATAAGCCTCGTAGACCGCCTTGCCGCGGGTGGCCTGGGCAGTTGTGTAGACGCCTTCCCAGATCCGGGTGTCTGACGAATCCGCCGGAGTCGGAGCCTGGGCATGGACCGACGCCACGATCAGCGCGACCCACAGGCAGGCGGCGCCGCTGAGTGCGAGACGTGTCCGCATCAGCGCGCTGCCGTCTGCGTGGACCCGAGCTCGGTAAAGAGCGCGACCGCTTTCACATTGCGTGTCAGCTCGGCCATCGCCTTCGGGGTTCGACCGGCCTTGTCGGTCACATCCAGACGTGCCCCGCGAGAGACCAGAAACCGAATCAGGTCGAGCGACTCCACCGTGTTCGGGCCCTCTTCCTGACCGCCGCGGCCACGCATGGCCACCGCGTGCAGCGCCGTCTGCCCGGCGTCGTTAAAGGAGTTGATGTCGACGCCTCGATCGAGCAGCAGCTTCACCGTGTCGATCGCATCACCCTCGGCTCCGATACTGCCAAGCCGGCGCCAGTTCAGACCGACCGCCACATGCAACACGTTGCTGTGCGTGGCGTTGCGGACAAACGGATCCGCACCGGCCTCGAGGAGGATTCGGGTGAGAACAACGTCGGAGGTCGACACCGCCTTCATCAGCGGTGTCGCACCCGCGATCAGGTTCGGATTGCCGGCCGTGTCGTACTTCGCAGGCACGACGCGATCCTTCAGCCGTGCGTTCACGTTCGCGCCCTTGGCGAGCAAGTGCTGCACCAGGTCGACCGCCGTCATGCGGCCAGTGGGTTTTGGGTTCGGCCGGTTGAACGAGTATTCGAAGGTATTCATGTCCACCGCCGTGTAAAGCGGCGTACGGCCGGCCTTGTCGGTGGCATTGATACCGGCGCCCTTCTCTATCAGCAGGGCGGCGAGGTCGTAGTGACCGTTCAGGATGGCAAAGATCACCGGCGTGAAGCCGTCCGGGTCGGGTTGATCGAGGTCCACTCCCGCGTCGGCCAGCGCGCGCACCGCGTCGGGCGCGTTCTGCCTGGCCGCATAGTGAATCGCTGTCAGACCACCCTTCGGAAAGGTGGAGTGGATCCCCTGCTGTCCCACGTCCGGCGCGGTCTTGCGCAGTGGTGGCATGCCGTCGAGCAGCTTCGACCGTGCGTCCTTGTCTGCGCCGGCTTCGAGCAGCGTTTTGATCACGGCGGCGTGATTTTCGGCCGCGGCCCACATCAACGCGGTCTGTTCCTGCCAGCCCTCGCGCGCGTTGACTTTCGCACCCTTGGCGAGCAGCGCTTTCACGACCTCCACGCCACCGGCCCGCGACGCGGTCATCAGCACGCTCTCGCCTTCAGACGACACGGCATTGGCATCCGCGCCGGCATCGAGCAGCAGGCCGGTGACCGCCGCGCTGCCATTGGCAACGGCCAGCGCGAGCGGCGTCACACCGTATCGATTGGGCGCATTCACTTTCGCGCCCGCGCGCAGCAGCAATGTGACGCTCGCCCGGTCATCATTGCGGGCTGCCCAGTGCAGGGCCGTCGTGCCATCCACCGCCACCGCGTTGACGTCGGCACGCTGACCAATCAGTGCGCGCACCGCCTGGGAGTTGGCTGCACGGGCGGCGTCGATGATCGGTGCAGGACCAGCGGCAACCGCCGGCGACGCGACCACGGCCAGCAACAGGCTGAAGGTCAGTGAAGAAATGATGCGATTCACGTTGGGTGCTCCTAGAGGTCCACGACGCCGTTGCTGTCGCCGAATCGTTCGATGTCGAGACCGAACTTATGCGCGAGCGCCACGTGCAGGTTCGCGACCGGTGTCAGCTTCGGATAGTTGATGTGGCGGTTACCCTTCACGCCACCGGCGCCTCCGACCACGACCAGCGGAATTTCGTGATGGGAGTGCAGGTTCGAGTCGCTCATGCCGCTGCCGTAGAAGATGAGCGAGTGATCAAGCAGTGAGCCATCGCCGTCGGGCGTGGACGCCAGTTTGTCGAGGAACCTGGCCAGCAGGCTGTAGTGGTAGGTCTGCAGGCGGGTGTTGGCCGCCATCAGCAGGGGCTCGTTGCGATGGTGTGACAGCGCGTGATGCGGGTCGAGACAGTTGAGCTGCGGGTAGATTCTCTGGCTCAACTCACGCGCCATCATGAACGAGAACACCCGGGTCGTGTCCGTCTGGAAGGCCACGGCGAGCAGGTCGAACAACAGGCCCACATGCTCCTCGAAGTCGGTCGGCACGCCCACCGGCGCATCGACGCTGACGTCGGCGGAGGCATTGGCCTCGGCCCGCTGCAGACGTCGCTCGATTTCCCTGACGTTGTCCAGGTACTCGTTCATCCTGGCCTGGTCCCTCTGACCCAGCGTCTGACGCAGGCGACCGGCCTCGGGAATGATTGAGTCGAGAATGCTGCGACCCACGCGCATGCGCGCGGCACGCTGCTCGACCGTCCCGGCGCCGCCGAACATCCGTTCGAATACCACGCGCGGGTTGATCTCCATCGGCAGCGGCGTTTCGGTGCCCGCCCACGAGATGGTGTTCAGGTAGGCGCAGGCCCAGCCGTTGTCACAGGCGCCGACAAAGCCGGTGAAGTCTTCGGTCGCGACCTCGAGCGACGGAAAGACGGTGCTCTGGCCAATCTGCCTGGCCAGCACCTGGTCAAGCGTCGTCCCGCACCGCACGTCGGCCGTCTCGGTCTTGCGTCCGGTGACACCGCTCAGGAAGCAGATGGGACCTGGCGCGTGCCCGGCATCTGCTCCCGTCGACCCGGTGCCGCTGACCACGACGAGCTGATCCTGGAACTTGGCGAGCGGTCGCAGGATCGGCGACAGGTCGAAGTCGGGACCGACCGTATCCGGCAGCCACTGGTCACGGATGGCGCCCTGCGGCACGTAGACGGCGCCAAACCGCTTCACCGGCTGTGCCGGCGTCTGCGCCAGCAGCGTCGAAGCCGGGACCATGGCGTCGAGGAGCGGCAGCGCAACCGTCGCGCCCACACCCTTCAGGAACGTCCGACGAGGCAGCGACATCTTGGTGATGAACATTGCAGAGCTCTCCTTATTCGGTGCCCTGGACGGGCTTCATCCGCATCTGGAACGGCATGCTGTTGACAATCCCCAGCACGAGCGACGAGAACCGGTAGTTGCTGGCCGACGAAGTTCTGACCACCTCACGCACGGTGGGCATGTCGTAAAACTCGAGGCTGCGACCAAGTCCATAGGTCATCAGCTTCTCGGTCATGGTGCGCACGAACGTCTCGGGTTGCCGCAGCAATGTCTGCCTGAGGCCGACCGGACCATTGATCTTGTTGCCGTCGGCCAGTTCGGTCGAGGCGTCGACCAGCGACGAGGCGTCACGCACGCGCCAGGCCCCGGTCGCATCAAAATTCTCCAGCGCAAGGCCGAGCGGATCCATCAGACGATGACAGCTCGCGCACACAGGGTTGGCGCGGTGCTGTTCCATCTGCTGTCGCATGGACAGGGGTACTGCCCGATCCTTGTTGTCGGTCAGCGCCGGTACGTTCGGCGGCGGCGCGGGCGGCGGCGAGCCGATCAGGTTCTCGAGAATCCACTTGCCGCGCCTGACCGGCGAGGTGCGGTTGGCATTGGAGGTCACCGTCAGCACGCTTCCCTGGCCGAGCAACCCCCGACGTGCCTCGTCTGCCACGGGCACGCGCCGGAATCGTTCGCCATAGACACCGGGAATTCCGTAGTGCTTCGCCAGCCGCTCGTTCACAAACGTGTAGTCAGCGGTCAGCAGGTCCACCACGCTGCGGTCCTCGCGGATGATGCTGCCGAACAGCAGTTCCGTCTCCCGCCGGAAGCCCTGCCGGAGGTCGTCGTCGAAGTCGGGAAACTCATCCGCGATTGGCGTCACCGTGCGCACGTTGCGGAGGTAGAGCCACTGGCCCGCGAAGTTGGCCACGATGGCCTCGGCTTTGGGGTCAAGGAGCATCCGACGCACCTGTCGCTCGAGGCCGGCCGGCGTGCGCAGTTGCCCCAGCGTGGCCGCGCGGATCAGGGCATCGTCGGGGATGCTGCTCCAGAGGAAGAACGAGAGGCGTGAGGCGAGTTCAAGGTCGCTGACCCGGGCCATGGTTCCCGGTCGCGCCGCCGCCGAATCCCGCTCCATCCTGAAGATGAACTCCGGGCTGGTCAGGATACGGATCAGGCCGCGTTCGATCCCGTGGTCGAAGCTGCCCCCGTCGCGACGGCCTGCCTGGAAGAACCCCATCAGCAGTTCGGCATCTCCAGGTGTCGTCGGGCGACGGTAGGCGCGACGTGCCAGCGTCGTCAGGATGCTGCGGGCGCACGTACTCTCGTCAGCGGCACCGGTCGGCTTACAGGTCAGAATCTTGCGCCGGCTCGGCGTATCTCCAGGCCCGGTCGGATTGAACGGCCCGGTCACCATCACCGCATCGATGCGCGGGACGCCGTGGGTGTCGACCGCATCGAAGGGCGAACTGAACGGACGCAGTTTCTGCGGGTCCTGCGCAGCCGTCTTCGCCACAAACGTCACACCCACCTCGTGGGGTCCGGCGGTGACGGGCACCCGCACCTGCAAGGTGGCGTCGAACTCGGCCGAGTTCTTCGTGTTGAGGCGATCGTCAAAGGAGGTGGCAAACTGCTCCGGCGTGCCCACAACGACGGCATGCACGCGTTCGCCGTCCACGAGCACCTCCAGTTGATGCGGCGATTCGAGTCCACGGATGCGCCCGGCGTTATTGCGCCAGAGCGTGGTCCGGATCAAGTATTCGCCGTTCATCGGGAAGTTGTGCTTGATCAGCAGCCCACCCCGCGTACCGAATGGCAGGCCGTCGACGTGCTGCAACTGGTTCAGGTCAGCCGGAGCGCGGTAGATGGACTCCGCGGCCCCATCGGCGTAGGTGCCGACGGCCACGGGCGCGATCCGCATGGCGGCCGCCAGATACCGCTCGAGCAGCACTGGCGAGACGCCCAGGGCCGCCGCTATGTTGTCGAAGCCGGCGACCGCGTCGTCGGCCGGGAGGAGCGACGCCACGTCGATCTCAACTCCCAGCAGGTCCTTGATGACGTTGGCGTACTCGGTGCGATTCAAACGATGGAGCGCTGAGGTACCGGGATTGGGATGGGCGGCGGCTTCGCGGTCCAGCGCCTCTCCGAGCGAGGCGACCAGAGCGCGCGACGTCGCAGCCTCCGGCCGTGGCATCCCGGCGGGCGGCATCATCCCGGCATTCAGCTTCCGGATGACCTTCTCCCAGACCTCCCCGTTGGCAGCCACATCGTCCAGGCTTGTCGCCTGCAGCGACAGTCCGCCGGTCTTGAGACGGTCGCTGTGACAGGTGACGCAGTAGCGATCGAGAACCGGACGGAACGTCGACGGCGCTGGAACCCCTGCCTGGACCGGCCTCGAGGGAGCCGGAGCCGGGGTCGAGGGAACCGTCGCGGGACGGGCGGCCGGCGCCTGGCCGGAGGCCCCGGCGACCAGCAGCCTCATGAGAACAATCAGAAGGATCGAAAACCTGTGACTTTTCACGCGGCGTTGATACTGCGCGTGTCGCGAAAGGGAGTCTTGAAGGGGTCCTGAAGGCCGGTTGAATTCTGGGTGAGATAGCGCTGATAGGGGTGGAATTTTGCTGGTTTTTCGTTAGGGCCTGTCGCCAAACCGCTGTGCGGACCGCGCTTTGGCGCGTTCGGCCCACTCGACACGATCGCGCGGTTCCGAGGTGGTCACCAGCCCGTCCACCAGGCGACGCGCCACAGCGGCCACGTCGTCAACGGCGGCGGCAAAGGCGGCCTCGTTCGCCTTCGACGGCGCGGTGAAGCCAGAGAGCTTGCGGACGAACTGGAGCGACGCAGCGCGGATTTCCTCGTCGGTCGCTGGTGGTTCGAAGTTGAAGAGCGTCCGAATGTTGCGGCACATGGAGCGCCATTATGGCAGCTGCACCGTTCCTGAATAGCGCGACGCCGGACGAATGATGCGGTTGCCAGCCATCTGCTCGAGGGCGTGCGCCATCCACCCGATCATGCGGCTCACGGCAAACGACGGCGAGAACAGGTCGGCAGGAAGGCCAATCTCGTGCAGGACCACGCCGGCGTAGAACTCGACGTTGGTGCGCAGGTTCCGCTCCGGATACTTCTGCTCGAGGATGTCGACCGCGACCCGCTCGACCTCCACCGCCAGCGCCACCACCGGGCCTCCGAGCGCAAGTGCTGTCTCCTTGAGCACCTTCGAACGCGGGTCCTCCGTGCGATAGACGCGGTGGCCAAAACCCATGATGCGGCGTCCCGCGGCCAGCTCACGTTCGAGCCACGGGCGTGCGTTGGCAGCCGTGCCAATCTCGTCCAGCATTCCAATGACACGGCTGGGAGCCCCGCCGTGCAGAGGCCCCGACAGCGCGGCGATACCCGCGGTGCCCGTCGCTGCCAGATCCGCGCCGGTGGACGCGACGACCCTGGCCGCAAACGTCGAGGGGTTGAAACCGTGATCGATTGTCAGGAGCAGATACCGTTCGACCGCGCGCGCGGCGTCATCAGCGGGCGTGGCACCAGAGATCATGTGCAGATAGTCCTGCGCGATGCCGAGCGCAGGATCTGACGGCACCACCGGCTGGCCACGTCTCGTGCGCCAGAGGGCCCCGACCAGGGCCGGCATCATCGCGGTCAGGCGCAGAGCCTCACGCGCGCGGGCGTCAGGGTCGAGGTCCAACCACGACGCCGAGTCCTGGCCGGCCAGAGAGAACGCCGTCCGCAGCCCCGCCATCGGCGTCCCCACTGAAGCAATCGCGGGCAGCGCGGCGAGCACCGCCGGCGGCAACTGGCGCAGCGGAGCCGTGTCGCGCACGAAGGCGCGCAACTCCATCGCTGACGGGAGGTGGCCCCGCTGAAGCAGGTGCCACACCTCCTCGAGAGACCTGCTGACCGCAAGTTCGGGCGCGGGATACCCACGGTAGTGAAAGAAACCCTCATCGCCTCGCACGTCACCGATCGCGGTGTTGGCAACGACGACGCCTTCGAGTCCGGCAGGTGCTTCGATCGCGATAGCCATGCGGTCATCATCCGCCTGGCCATGACATTGATCAATCTTGATCTAGGATCAACCCATGGAGACTCGACTTGTGTCCGCTGCCGCCGCGGCCGGCCGCATCGGCATCAAGCGCGCCACCCTCTACGCCTACGTCAGCCGCGGGTTTCTCACCGCCCACGCCCTGCCGGGCCGACGTGGCAGCTGGTTCGATCCGGTCGAACTCGATGCCCTCGTCCGTCGCGCCCGCGTTCCCGCTGAACGGCAGCCGGACCTGAGGATCAAATCAGCGATTACCCTCATCGAGCGGGGCCGCTACTTCTATCGCGGCCTGGCCCCCGCGTCGCTCGCACAGACGCGCTCGTATGAAGACGTGGCCGAGTGGTTGTGGCTCGGCCAGGAGTCGACCGCGCGGCCGGAGTGGCCGGTCGACACCCATGCGGCTGATCAAGCACGGGCCGCGCTTGCACTGCTCCCCCGCCAGGCATCAGCGACTGACCGCGTGCGGGTCATCGTCTCAATCATCGGCGCGGGTGATCCCCTCCGCTTCGACCTCCGTCCTGCGGGAGCTGTCGCCACTGCCCGCCGTCTGCTGGCAACGACAGCTGCCGCGCTGGGCCGACGCACGCCCGCGTCCATCGCGGAGCATGTCGCTGCGTGGGTCAGCCCCCGGCGTCTGTCTCGGGACGCGGTCCGCGCCATCGAAACCGCGCTCATCGTGATGGCCGACCACGAACTTGCGGCATCAACGCTTGCCGTGCGAATCGCCGCGTCCTTCAAGGCCGACCCGTACGCCGCCGTCGTCGCCGGGCTTGGCCCGATGTCCGGAACCTGGCATGGTGCGGCGAGCCGTCGCGTGGAGGATGTCCTGCGCCGGGTCACGCGTGGCGAGAACGCGGCGCAGGTGGTGGGACATCTCCTGCATGACGAGGCTTCGGTACCCGGTTTCGGCCATCCGCTCTACCCGGAGGGTGACCCGCGCGTGTCAGTCCTGCTCCCGTTGGCCCGGTCGTTCGGACCGGCCACCGCGGCCGATGCCGTGCTGGAGGTCGCCGCCGCCCAGGGCATGCTGCAGCCGAACGTGGACTTCGCGCTCGCCACTCTGGCTCATCAGTTGCGACTTTCGGCAGGGGCTGGCGAGGCTATTTTTACAATCGGGCGCCTGTCGGGCTGGCTGGCTCATGCGATCGAGGAGTACACGGACCGGAGTGCCCTGCGTTTGCGGGCGCTGTATGTCGGCCCGCGTCGTGCAGAGGATTGACGCAATACGATCACCCAAGGAGGAGGAGTGCGGAAATCCCGGGTCGTTGGCATGGCAGCCGTCGCAGCAGGAAGTGTGGCCCTCCTGTTCGGCGCGTCGATTCTCGCGCTGAGGAGCACCTGGACCTCGAACTACGTGGAGCGGCGGGCAATCTCCTTTCTCGAGGCAAGACTCAACGCGCGGGTCGAAGTCGGAACCATCGAACTGATCCTCTATCCGTCCCTGGCAGTGATGGGCACGGAGTTTCGGGCGACGCGACGTGATAGCTCGGAGAGCGTTCCATTTGTCGCCATCGACAGGTTTCAGATCTCGGGCTCCCCGTGGGCGCTGTGGCGCCGGCATGTCTCGAGCATCGAACTGGACGGCCTCGAGCTCAGGATCGTCCGTGGGGCGAGCGGTCAGCCTGCGATGACGCGCCCCAAGAACGACGTCCTGGTTGACCGCGTCGTCGTCCGGAACGGACGTCTGGTGATCGTCCCACGCAATCCCCAGAAGGTCCCTCTCGAGTTCGCGCTGCATGAGGTGAGCGTCACCGATTTCGGATTCGACCGGTCGAGTACCTACGCCGCCCAGATCACCAACCCCAAGCCTACAGCGCTTATTCAAGCCGAGGGGCACATCGGTCCCTGGGATGCCACCGACTTCGCCACCACCCCACTCGATGGTGTCTACCTGCTGGCCAATGGCGACCTCGGCACCATCAAGGGCATCGGCGGAGCGCTCGAATCGTCAGGGAAGTTTGCCGGTGTCCTCGAGCGCATCCGTGTCGAAGGGACGACCACGAGCCGTGACTTTCAGTTGAAGATGGCGGGTAATGCTGTGCCGCTGGAAACGCAATACGTCGCCATCGTCGACGGGACCAGCGGAGACACGATACTCGAGCAGGTCAACGCGACCCTCGGCTCGTCACGTCTGACCGCCCGCGGTTCGATCGCTTCGATGCCTGGTGCGAAAGCGCGCGCCATCTCGCTTCGGGTCACGGCCGACGACGCCAGGTTCGAAGATCTGCTGCGCCTGGCGATCAAGGGCGATGCGGACCCGCCGATGCGGGGTCTCCTCAACCTGGATACGAGCTTCGTCCTGCCCCCCTCCGATGAGGACATTCCGCTGCGCCTCGATCTCAATGGCACGTTCAGCATCGCGCAGGGCCAGTTCACGAGCGACGCCGTGCAGGACAAAGTGGATGCGCTCAGCCGGCGCGGGCGTGGCCAGCCGAAGAATCAGAACGTGAACAACGTCCTCTCCGCATTTGGCGGCACGTTCGCACTCGAGAAGGGCGTGTTGTCTCTGCCTCGACTGCAGTTCAGCGTCAACGGCGCCCGGGTGGACCTTGCCGGCAACTATCGGCTGCCCACCGAGACGATGGCGTTCAGGGGCACGCTGTCGCTCGACGCGCCGGTCTCGAAGACGGTCACCGGCTTCAAGTCAATCCTGCTGAAGGCAGTGGACCCGCTGTTCAGACGCAATGGCGCCGGCACGCAGATTCCCATCGCGATTACCGGCACCGTCGCCAAGCCCGCCTTCAAGGTCGAAGCGAGGCGAATCTTCAGCAGGAAATAGAGGAAAGGGCAGGCCGGGCCGCCAGGGCCCGGCCTGCGTCGTACTAGCGGCGGGCGGGCGCGGCCGGCGCGGAGACGTCGGCGTAGACCGCTTCGATGAAGGCGTTGGGGTCGCCGAAAATCCCATCGTAATCGAGGGTCGGCTTCGCCGCCTTGACCTGTGCCAGCGTCATGCCCTTACCGGCCAGGTCAGCGATGCGGTCCCGGATGATCGTCATCGTGTCGCGGATCTCGGCGACATCGCCCTCGTTGCAGATGCGGCCGTGTCCGGGGATCGCCAGTGTGCCGCCCTGATTGTTCAGCGCCGGCACCATGATGTCGAGGATGTCGTTGAGTGCGTTGAGGTACCCCTGAATACTGCCACCCCGCTTCCGATCGATGACCGGATAGGTGACTGTCGTCAGGATGTCACCGGTCGCAATCACGTCCGAGGTGCGGAACCACACGATCACGTCGCCGTCGGTGTGGGCGTTCGGCTTGTGGAGGATGTCGATCGTTTCGCCACCCCACACAAGATTCTTGCGCTCACCGAAGAAGGTGTTCTGCGGCCACATCGTGTCAGTGCGCGCTGTCTCGCCAGGCAGCAGGCCGGCCATCCGGTGCATCGTGAGTTCGTGCGAATAGATCGGGGCGCCCTGCGCGCGTGGTGGTTCGCGTCCGATTCCGCCACCGACCGCCGCATAGATATTGCGACCAGCAATCGAGATCGCCTCGTTGCCCTTGGTGTGGTGCTCGTCGGCGCTCGTGTTGATGATGAACCGGATTGGCTGAGGCGAGAGGGTCTTCACCGCCGCCACGATTTTGGGAGCCATCTCAGGCACGCTCGAGTCCACGAGCAGCGGGCCATCGGCGTCGACCAGCACCGTGATGTTGGCCCCTGAGCCGGCGACCAGATGGAGTGGGCCGCGAACCTTGATCGCCTCCACGTTGCCATCGTCATAGGCGGGTTTCACTCCGGCTTTCGGAACCGGGAGCAAAGTCGTCCCCTGCTGAGCCTCAACCGTCACTGACACCGCGATCAGGGCGGCGCCGAGCAGAGCCGCTCCCGCGGCCATTGACAAAGCTGACTTCATGACTACTCCTGCTGCGAGGAAGGCGCGGCCGGCTTCTCCGCCTTCAGCAGTTCCTGGATGCGTTTCATGTACTCGGGCAGCGCCGTTTCGGCACCGCCCTGCGTCGCCTCAAACGGAATCTTGTGGGTTTCGGAATACTCGCGATGCTTGGTGCCCAGCGGGTACGCCGGCACCTCACCGCGCTTGAGGGTGGCGAGTTCTTCCACGACCTCCGATGGCAGCGCCCGGCCGGTGTTCTGTTGCGGCGCACGTCTGTAGCTCGTCGTGCGGATCAACGGCTCGGTCAGATAGATCGGATCATCGACGATGTAGAACCCCGTGAGGAGGTCGCCGTGCGGCACGTAGTACTCGGTGACGACCGCATAGGGACTGGTCGGCAGCCCGTTGCGGTGAATGAACGCGTACTTGATGTGCGTCGTGACGATCTTGAGGACTCCGTTCTCCCACGCACCAAGCGAGAAGCCCTGGTACAGGTGTTCGGCGTACTTCGACGGCCGCTGACGTCCATCCATCCAGACGACGCGGTCAGCCCGGCCGAAGAGACCGTCGATGTGATACGCGACCAGGTTCTGATAGACCGGGTCATACTCGGCGGTCAGGCGGAAGTTGCCGGACGGCGCACGCATCGAGTAGGTCACCGGATGCGGGCGGTTCTGCCACTCAGGGAGCGAGCCCCAGGTCGGCTGCCAACTGTCAGCATGCAACCGGGCTGCCGCGTTGATCGGCATCCCCACGTATTCGCCGACCTCGACCCCGGGGTCACCGCGCAACGGCTGTTCTTCCATGGTGCCGGCATTACCGGACCACTGGCCCATGATATCGAGGACCGGCCCGACAGCCAGCGTCGGGGTCGGGGTCTGCGCCTGCGTCGGGGAGACCCCAGCCGCCAGCGCGAAGAGGGAGAGGGCGACAACTGAACCGATCAGGCGGTGCATGTGTGCTCCACAGAAATTCGCGGTAATTGCATCCTGATGACGGCGCTCACCGCCGTTCAATCAGCCGACAGAATCCTACTCTCGGCGGCCTGCGCAGGTCTAGGGCACTGTGATCTTGAGCTCCGCTGCATATAACTGCGTGCGGTCGTCGTCCCGCGCCGCCCACCTGGTGAGGGTGGCGACATCCCGGCTGACCCTGCCCGCAAACGCTCGCTTGCCGTTCACCCTCACCTCGATGTCGTTCGAGAAGTCGATCGCGACGGCGTCGAGCAGCAACGTGAACTCACGAACGTAGCGCGATCTGGCGTCGAACAGATTCCCACGGCGCACCACATCAACTCGGCCTGACGGACGCTTGCGGTCGTAAAGCTCGTACTGTTTCTGCAGGCCCGGGGTGAAGGTATTGACGTCGTCGAACGCCACGTCGGACGCCCGCGCGCCAAGCGTGTTGATCACCAGCCAGCTGTACCGGTTGTAACGATCGGTCCGCTCTGTTTCCCAGGAAATTCGCTCTGGATAGGCAGGCCGGGGATGCGTCGCCACAAACGCGTCATAACTGGCCTGTTCCGTTGGCCACCAGCTGGTGTCATGACCGGCCTCCGGGTAGACATGCCAGGTCAGGTCTACGCCCCCCTTCTTCATCATCTCGATGAACGGCTCGACCGATGACGCCGGATAGAGCTGATCACGACCGCCATTGACGGCCTGCATGGGGCAGTTCACAAGGTTACCGGCGTAGAGCTGTCCGTCGGCCCCCACATCAGGGTTGGCGAGCACCAGCGGATGTCCGTTGAGCGGCATGCATGCCGACCAGAGCGTGGCCTGTCGCATGGCGAGGTAATAGGTGCCAGTGCCGCCATCGGAGATACCGGTGACGTACACATGCGACTCGTCGACGTTGAACAGGCGCTTGGTCTGCGCGACGAGCTTCAGGATGTTCTCAACCTGGTTGGCGCGCCACCACTCCGAATCGGCCCAGGCGCGTGGCTGCAGGATCAGCTGGCCCTGAGACGGAATGCGGTTGTTTGTGAGCCCTCTCCCACCGTTCTGGCCTGGACGCGGCGCCGGGCGGCCCACTCCGCCGTGCAGTTGCACGCGCAGCGGCCATTTCTTCGCGGGGTCGTAGCCGTCTGGCACCTGGAGGGTATTGTCGAGCCGCGTGCCATTGATCGAGGTGGGCAGTTCCCTCACGCCCGCGGTCTGGGGCCCATAAACGCGCCCTGTCTTGAGCCGCGTGAGGACCTCATCGAAGCCGGCGCCAGACGCTGCAATCTGTCTCGCCGCGCGTTCCGCCGCAGCTACATCGTCGGCCTGCCAGTACGACTGGAACGCGGCGTCGAAATCCGGCGCAGCACCCTGTCCCAGGACGACGGTGGCAACTGAGAGGAGGACCCCGACCAGGGGCAACATCAGCTTTCGCATCGGCGGCCATTCTACGCCAGTGGACCTGGGCGAGGAGAGGCGGCGCTAAACACGTTGACAATGAAACAGCTGATTCATACAGTCGCTTCCCAAAGTGTCCAGCATCGTAAACACCGTGACCGAAGTCGCCGAGGACGTCCACACGCGTGAACGCCTTCTGGAGGCAGCGGCACGACTCTTCGCCGACCATGGCTACACGCATGTGACCATTCGGGACATCTGCGGGGCGGCGCGCGCCAACATCGCAGCCGTGAACTATCACTTCGCGGGCAAGGCCGGGCTCTACGATGAGGTCGTGCAGCTGGCGATTCACACGATGCAATCGGTCACCCGGGAGGCCGAGGACGCCGGGGCGGGGAAAAATGCCGAAGGGCGTCTGCGCGCCTACGTCCACGTCTTCCTGACTCGTGTCGCCGCCATCGACGCCGACGGCTGGATGCACCACATCATGCTGAGGGAACTCTCCGAGCCGACAAGTGCGCTCGACCGCATCGTCGATCAGGTCGTCCGACCAAGGATGGCGTACCTGCGGGGAATCGTCGCTGAGCTGCTTGGCTGTCCTGCCGACGATGAACGGGTGGTGCGATGCGCTTTCAGCATCCACTCCCAATGCATCGCGATGATGAACAAGCCGATGGTCGAGCAGCTGAATCCGTCGGCGGGCGGACGCGACGGTGTGGGAACCATGGTGGATCACATCACCGAGTTCTCACTGGCAGGACTCTGGGCACTCGCCCGCACCACCTAGACGCCGGCGTCTACGGCACTGGCGCGCGAAAGCGTCGTCCCACAGCGAAGCCGAGGTGATAGGCGCCTTCCTGCTGAAGCCAGACGTGGCGCGCATGGTTATCCGCCAGTTCCACGATCAGCATGCGCAGGTTCTCGGGCAGGCCCGCCGCGATCTGCTCGACGAGTTGCTCCTGTCGCTGAATGTCCACTGACGCAAAGAGCTCGTCTTCGTGGATGACCTGCAGCAATTCCTCATACTCCTCCTCGCACTGCTCCTCGGCGTCGGAGAAGGATGGCACGTGTCTCGAACTATCCAGCTCTATCCTGTCCGCGCACGCCGCGGCCAGTTCAAGCAGTTCATCTGATGTCGGCATTCCTGGCCTCACGTTTTGCGAGCAGCAGGGCCGGGGACCGCTCGGCTGCATCGCGCACCAGCACTCCCATCTTCGGATGCGAGGCCTCGATGTCGACCTCGACTCCCTGCTCGCGCAGTTCCTCGCTGGTGGTCGGACCGATCGACCCCACGACCAGACGCGGCAGTTCACGTCGAAGTTCGGCCCCGATCTTCAGGTCGTCACCCACCTGCAACAGGTGAGTGACCTGGGTCGCGGTCGTGAACAACACCACGTCGACTTCGCCTCGGCTGACCGCGCCCGCGGCTGCCTGCAGCGGCACGAGGTCCTCGGGAAGCGCGTATCGGTAGACAGGCACCCTCGTCACGATGGCCCCGCGCACGCGCAGTCCCTCGAGCAGCGATGGTGATGTGGTGCCATATTCCTGGACCGCGAGTCGGGCACCCTCGAGCGAGGCACTACCCATGACATCGACGGCGGCCAGCAGGTCTCGCCATGTGTTCGGCTCCGGCGCGAGCACCCACGGAACGATCCCGATCTCACGGAGTACGGCCAGTGGCTTCGGTCCGCGAGCGACCACGCGGACCCGGGTCAGGGCCGCAACGAACGCGTCGCGGCCCACCGACTGCGCAGCGATGTCGAGCACGGCCCGGAGGCCAACGCCGGTGAGCGAGACGAAGACGTCGAACTCCCCTCGCACCAGGGCCGCCACGAACGCGAACGCCTCCGTGTTCGAGTCGAGAGGCACTTCGCGCATCGCGGGCGCGGAGAGAGGTCGGCCGCCGTAGGCCGTGATAATCGAGGCGATCTCCACCTGTCGCCGGCTCTCGAGAGCCAGCACGCGGAGGTTCTGAAAACTGGGTGAGGACATGAAACGGCACGGGCCCGTGGGGGGCCCGTGCCTGAAGGATAACGCAGGTCCGATTCGCGGCTGCGAAACGGGGAACTCAGCGCTCGGCGTGGAGGTAGGCTTCTTCGCCGTGCTGCGAGATGTCGAGGCCTTCCGATTCCTCGTTCGCCGTCGGGCGCAGGCCGATGACCATCTGCACAATCTTGAGGAGAATGAAGCTGGCGACCGCGCTGTAGACGATGGCGGCGCCAACCGCGGTCGCCTGGATCAGCAACTGGCCCGGATTTCCGAACAACAGACCGTCGGCCAGTCCGTTCCACTGCTTCTCCGCGAACACACCCGTGAGCAACGCGCCCACCGTTCCGCCCACACCATGCGCAGCCAGCACGTCGAGCGAGTCGTCGAACTGGGATTTCGCGCGGATGACCAGGCAGAGATAACTGGGCACGGCGGCAATCGCGCCGAGGGCAATCGCGCTCATCGGGCTGATGAAGCCGGCGGCCGGCGTGACAGCAACCAGGCCAACGACGATGGCCGTCGCGGCACCAACGGCGGTGGGCTTGCCCGACCGCACGATGTCCAGAATGCTCCAGACCACCAGCGTGCCTGCCGGGGCCAACATCGTCGTCGTGAACGCCAGGGATGAAATATTGCCCGCCGACAGGGCGCTGCCGGCATTGAAGCCGAACCAGCCGAACCAGAGCAGCCCGGCGCCCAGGAGCACGAACGGGACGTTGTGCGGCACGAGCCCCGGCGCCCCGTAGTCCTTGCGTTTGCCGAGCACCATCACGGCCACCACGGCTGCCACGGCGGCGTTCACATGGACCACCGTGCCACCGGCGAAGTCGAGTGCGCCCATCTTGGCCAGCCAGCCTCCACCCCAGACCCAGTGGGCCACCGGGCTGTACACGAAGATCGCCCACAGCGAGATGAACACGACATAGGCCGAGAACTTCATGCGCTCGACGATCGCACCAGAGATCAGAGCTGCGGTGATGATCGCGAACGTCCCCTGGTAGGACATGAACAGCACGTGGGGGATGGTGCCCTTGGCGTCGAGGTTCACACCGCTCAGGAAGGCATTCGAGAAGTCACCCAGGTAATCGCCACCTGTCGAGAAGGCCAGGGAGTAACCAACGACCGCCCACAGCACACCGACGAATCCGAGCGAGATAAAGCTCATCATCATGGTGTTCAGAACGTTCTTCGAACGAACCAGGCCCCCATAAAAGAAGGCCAGGGCAGGTGTCATGAGCAGCACCAGGGCTGTCGAGACAAGCATCCACGCGGTATCAGCTGGGTTCATTCCTCACCTCGTCTACCCGTTCGCCGGCCGGCGAGCGGACATCCGGAATCAAATTGCAACAGACGCACGCACGCACCAACCGCAGGGCGTGCTGCACGTGCTTTTGAGCAAGCGAGATGCCACGCGCACCCGCTCGATGAGCGTGAGATCCTTAGGAAAATCACCGATCCGAGGCGCGACACCAGAATCCGATGTCAAACATATTTGTCACTAACAAGCAATATCAGCCCAAATACGTAGAATCACCTTACGGTTGCGCCGACTTTGAAGTCATTCGAGTTCCCCTGCGCCCGCCTCCCCCGCACGCGCAGGGACGAGAGTATACATTTTTGTTGTTCATGAGAATCTACAAACAAACGTGTCCCATAACAGCGTTCGCGCAGAGGCCACGATGACCGAGCCGACTGAAGTCGTTTCGGTGATTCGCCACGATGTCCGACCCGAGCACCAGCAGGCCTACGAGGCCTGGACCCGGGCGATCGTGCCGATCGCCCAGACGTTTGCGGGACATCACGGCGTCGCCGTCATTCGTCCCCCTGAGGGCGAACTCACCTACACCGTTGTCCTCCACTTCGATACGCTGGACCACCTCAGGGCCTGGCTGGAGTCCGACGTCAGGCAACGCCTGCTCGTGCAGGTTCAGCCTCACCTGTCACACCCTGGAGACGTGGAGATTCGGCCAGGACTGGACTTCTGGCTCTCGGCACCGGGGCGAAGGCGCCCGGCACCCCATCGGCAGTTTCTGCTCGCACTCTCGGTGATCTTCCCGCTGTCCCTGCTTGTCCCGCTCGCCCTGGGTCCACTCCTTGGGCGTCTGCCAGGAGGAGACCTGCCGGTCGTTCGCGCGCTCGTTGACCAGCGTCCGCAGCCCGCCCGAATGATCGAAGTGCACGCT
>JBEBGV010000145.1:0-5486 GCA_040081265.1 Vicinamibacterales bacterium | reverse complement strand
CAGACGGTCCGCATCCCCGGCGACCGACGCGGGCAGCACCTTGATCGCGACCTGCCGCTTCAGCTTCGTGTCCGTCGCGCGATACACCTCCCCCATCCCGCCCACGCCGATCTGCGCCTGCACTTCATACGAGCCGAGGCGCGTACCGGGAGTGAGGGCCAGCTGTGGCAATGTCATACAGCTGTCACCGCCCTGCGCCCTTCCAATTGAGCACCACCGTGATGGGCGCGGAACTCGGATCCTCGATTACGGTGTTGAGGAGAAACCGCTGGCCATCTGGCGATACGACGTACTGTGCGCCGTTAGGTCCTTGCTGGGCGCTCCCGATGCGCGCACTGAAGAGCGGCACCGCGACACCCACCTCGGTCCCCCGGCCATCGCCAGCCACCTGAAAAGACACCGCCATGAGCCTGCCATCGGGCGCGAGGTAGAACAGTTCGCGGCCGTCTCGCCCCCATCTCACCTGGCCACCGCCGCCGGCCGTGATCTGTCGCGCCCCGCCAGGCCCCCGAAATGGGCGCACATAGACCTCCGACCGGCCAGACTCATCAGACTCGTAGGCGATCCACGTTCCGTCCGGCGACAGCTGCCCGTTGCGCTCCTGAAATGGCGTCTGCGCGACAGGGAACGGCGTCCGATCGCGCGTGAGCGGGGCGCCCCATAGGTCGCTGCCGGCGTTTCGTGAGAACAAAACAAATTGTCCGTCCCGAGAAAAATCTGGGCTGCTGGCGTTCGCGAGCAGTAGCTCAGCGCGTTCTGATGCGGCAGGCACCTGCTGATACAGTCCGATGACTCCGTCCCGGCTGGATGAATACACCACGTGGGTGCCATCAGCAGACCACGCGGGCCTGGTGTCCGTACCGGGGTTGGACGTGAGTCGGTTGAGCACGCCGAGTTCCATGTCGAGAAGCCAGATGTCCCAGTTGCCGTTCACGTTTCGCTGCAGGGCGAGGCGGCGCCCATCGAAGGACAATGAAGGATTCAGCGCGAGGACATCGTCTGGCTCCCCTGCTGCGCGGACCACGTTACCGGACCGATCGACCCAGACAAACTGCGACCGACGCCGGCCCGAGCGGTAGACGAATGACCCTGCTGTGGAGGCCGACAGCGCCGCAAGGCTCACCCCTTCATTGATCGCGACCCGATCCACAACAATGTATGGTTCCCCGGCCAGCGTCATCTGCTCAGGACTGAAGCGCTGCGCGAACAGCGCTCCGTCTCTGACAAACATGAGATGACCAGAGGACACGTAGACCGCGGCAGCATCAACGTCCAGCAGACGACGCGCTTCGGCATGGCCCAGCTCGCCAACATACACGCCCCTCCCCTCGGGAGTGCCGCGGGCGTAGAAGAGAAAGTGTCGGCCGTCTGGCAGAAATTGAGGAAACCGATGGTCGGTCTGCTGGGGCTTCTGAAGCCTCGTGACGGCCATTGGCTGGCCACCCGCGGCGGCGACGGTGAACAGCGCGCCGGAGCTTGTTGGAGCGAATAAGATCGTGCCGTCAGCATTCCAGGCGCCGCCGCGGCCGTTCGTCGCATCGGCAAGGCTCTCCACGATTCCCCGCTCGAGGTCGAGCCGCTTCAGCTTGCCATTTGCAAAGAAGCCCACCGAGCGGCTGTCAGGTGACCAGAACGGAAACTGCAGGGAGCCCTCGGTTCCAGCGAGCGGTCTCGCTGAGGCCGCATCCAGCACTCGCACCCACAACTGCTGACGCCCCTCGAATTCAGCAGCAAACACCACCGTGTGGCCGTCCGGCGACAAGGCGACCGACGCAGGGTCTGCTGTGGGTGCCGGGGGCACCGTAATGTCGAGACGCATTTCTGCAGCCGCGAGGGGTGGGACCTCACGCAGATGGCGCACCACCGGAACGCTGAGCGCCAGAAGTCCCAGAACGGCAACTCCACATGCCACCATCCAGACGCGCCGTCCGCCCGACGTGGCTCCAGCAGCATTGGTCCCTTGGAGGGACACTGCGTCGAATGCGCCATCGAGCGCCAGACGCACGTCACCGATGTCTCGCAGGCGCTGCCTCGGGTCCTTCTGCAGACAACGTCGCAGCACAGTCCGGATCGCCGAGGGTGTCGCGGTTGGCAGACGTGACCACAGTGGCTCCTTGTGAATCACGGCACCGAGCGTCTCGGCGATGTCTTCGCCCTCGAACGTGCGGGCGCCCGTCAGCATTTCGAACAGCACGGCGCCGAACGCCCAGATATCCGCGCGCTTGTCGACGGCCTTGCCCCGCGCCTGTTCCGGGCTCATGTATGCCGCGGTGCCGAGAATCATCCCGGCGCCCGTCATCATCGCGGGAGTCGTGATCGTGGGGGCTTGTGAGGGAGGTACGTAGGCCGGGTCTTTAGACCCGGCGTGTCCGGCGGGACTAAAGTCCCGCCCTACGTTCTCCATCGCTTTCGCCAGCCCGAAGTCCAGCACCTTCACCGTGCCGTCGGGACGGACTTTGATGTTGGCCGGCTTGAGATCGCGGTGGATGATGCCCTGTTCGTGCGCCGCTTCGAGCGCCTCGGCAATCTGCTTCGCGATCGGGAGCGCTTCGTCGAGAGGGAGCCCGGCGGGTCCTGACGGACCCGCCCTACGAGCGATCACCTGCGACAGGTCCTCGCCCTCCACCAGTTCCATCACCAGCGCTTTGACGCCGCCGGCATCTTCGAGACCGTGAATGGCCGCGATGTTCGGATGGTTCAGCGCGGCCAGCACTTCCGCCTCGCGCTGGAAGCGCGCCAGACGGTCCGCGTCGCCCGCCACCGACGCGGGCAGCACCTTGATGGCCACTTGCCGCTTCAGATTCGTGTCGGTGGCGCGATACACCTCCCCCATGCCACCTACGCCGATCTGCGTGAGCACTTCGTACGGACCGAGGCGCGTACCGGGTGTCAGCGCCATCGCTACTTCGCTGCCTCAGGATTCCAGTTCTGAATCAGCGCAATCGGCGCGGCGGCGCCGGTGAGTGCCGTGTTGATCAGAAAGCGCCCGTCGGAGGCAACGTCGTACTCCCGCCCCTGCTGCGCGTCCAGTCCGCCACCGACGACATGCGTGGGAAAGAGCACCACCGGCGCGCCTGGTGCGAGCGTGGCACCGGTGACACTGATCGGCGCCGCCATCATCGTCCCGGCGGGATCCAGGTAATACAGCTCCTTGCCGTCGGGCCGCCACTGCGGATGGATGCCGCCTGCCGTGGACACCTGCCACTGGCCTCCATCCGTCGCCGTCGCGTCCGCCGTCCCGGGCGGAATGAACGGCCGCACGTAGATCTCGCTCCGCCCCGATTCGTTCGACTGGTAGGCCACCCACCGGCCGTCCGTCGAGAACGCACCATAGGCCTCACGAAACGGGGTCTTCAGGAACACCGACGGCGTGTGAGCGCCCACCATCGGCACGACCCAGATGTCGGTGTCCGTCTGAGGGTCTTGGCTGTGATACAGCAGGAAGCGGCCGTCCGACGACCAGCTGTAGGCATTCTTCCCCTGGTCGGAGGCCACGAGCCGCTCCACCATGCCCGCTCCGCTCGAGAGCTTTCGGTAGAGATCACTTGGCCCCACCGGATTTGATCGGAACACGAGAGAAGTGCCCCCGGGCGACCAGACGGGACGGACGTCGATAGTCGCATCGAAGGTAAATCGGCTGGTGCGGCCGCTGTCCAGCAGCCAGATGTCCCGGTTGCCCTGCACCGTGCGCTCCACCGCCACGCGACGACCGTCGGGGGACACACGAGGATTGGATAACGTCCCATCCGGGTCGCCGACCGTGCCCCCGGTCTTGCCCGATCGATCCACCCAGGTGAGTTGCCGCTGGCTGCCCCCGGCCGTCCGGTAGGCGACCACGCCTGTCCGCGCGACCGAGACGCTGCTCCGACCCGAAACACCATCTGTCACGACCCCGTCGGCCAGCGTCACCGGCTCGCCGATGAGGGCGGCCGCAGGGACATCCAACCGCTGACCGACGAGCGTGCCCGCCCGCACCATCAGCAGCCAGCCGCCTTCGCGACGCGCTTCGGTGCCTCCAGGCCCAAACGACAGGTAGACCCCAGCACCGTCGGCGGCGGCCAGTCGGATCGGGGCGCTCCCGTCGAGCGCGCCGAGATAGACCCCGGCCGTGTCCGCCAAACCGAGCACGAAGAACAGGAACCGGCGGCCGTCGGGCAGAAAGGACGGCGCGGTGTGGCCCTGCTGCTGCGGCCCGAGCGTCGTCACCGACGACGCTACCCCCCCGGAGGCCGGAACGCGCATCAAGGGGCTTTGGACGCTCGGCGCAAACACGATGACGCCGTCCGTACCCCACGACCCACCTGTGCCAGCGGCGGCGACTGGTGCCAGCGTCTGCGGCGCGCCACCGCCGAGGTCGATCCGCTTCAGCGCCTGCCCTGCGAAGAAACCGATAGAACCGCCATCAGGTGACCAGAACGGACACGTCGCACCCTCAGTGCCCGCCAGTGGCTGCGCGGTTGTCGTCGCCAGTGACCGTAGCCACAAACGGGAGGTACCGTCGTCGGCCGATGCAGCGAAGACGATCCGCCGCCCGTCCGGCGAGAGCGCAAAGTCGGTGGGCCTGTCGGTTCCTGGCGTGGCGATCTCGAGACGAGTCTCGGGGAGCGCTGCTGGCGCGGGACGCACAACAGACCACACTGTCGCGCCCGCAACGAGTCCCACAATCAGTGCCGCTGCGCTGCCGAGTGCCGCGCGCCGACCAGCGGTTCGCCGTACGACGGCCATAGCGGCGTCGGTCTGTTGCCGCACATATGCCGGGTCTGGTTGCTGGAAACCGGCAGCCTCGACTGCCTTTTCGAACGCACCGTCGAGGGCCAGGCGTACGTCACCGATGTCTCGCAGGCGCTGCCTCGGGTCCTTCTGCAGACAACGTTGCAGCACAGTCCGGATCGCCGAGGATGTCGCGGTTGGCAGACGTGACCACAGTGGCTCCTTGTGAATCACGGCACCGAGCGTCTCGGCGATGTCTTCGCCCTCGAACGCGCGCATGCCCGTGAGCATCTCGAACAACACGGCGCCAAACGCCCAGATATCCGCGCGCTTGTCGACGGCCTTGCCCCGCGCCTGTTCCGGGCTCATGTATGCCGCGGTGCCGAGGATCATGCCGGCGCCGGTGAGAAGCGCAGGCGACGTGATGGTCGGCGCCTGCGAGGGAGGTACGTAGGCCGGGTCTTTAGACCCGGCGTGTCCGGCGGGGCTAAAGCCCCGCCCTACTTCGTGTGCGTCCATCGCTTTCGCCAACCCGAAGTCGAGCACCTTCACCGTGCCGTCGGGTCGCACCTTGATGTTCGCGGGCTTCAGATCGCGGTGAATAATCCCTTGCTCGTGTGCCGCCTCAAGCGCCTCGGCAATCTGCTTCGCGATCGGGAGCGCTTCGTCGAGAGGGAGCCCGGCGGGTCCTGACGGACCCGCCCTACGAGCGATCACCTGCGACAGGTCCTCGCCCTCCACCAGTTCCATCACCAGCGCTTTGACGCCGCCGGCAT
>JBEBGV010000075.1:0-19916 GCA_040081265.1 Vicinamibacterales bacterium | reverse complement strand
GCCAAGCACAACGCCGGGTGCAGCCTCATGCGCGAGCCCCAGCACGCCGCCGCGATCATCGAGGCCATGGCGAAAGCCGTGCGGATTCCCGTGACGGTGAAGATGCGCGCCGGGTGGAACGAGCAGGAGCGCAACGCGCCAGAACTCGCGCGCCGCGTGGCGGACGCCGGTGCCGCCGCGGTGACGGTGCACGGCCGCACCGCCGCGCAGTCCTATTCAGGCTTCGCGGATTGGGATCTCGTGCGTCGCGTACAGGATGCCGTGAACATCCCCGTGCTCGGGAGCGGCGACTGCGTCGAACCGGATCAGATTCTCGGGCGGCTCGCGGAGGGGACGGAAGGCGTGCTCGTCGGCAGAGGTGTGCTGCGCAATCCGTGGATCCTCGCGCAGACGGCTCGCGCGGCTGCGGGTCTGCCGGTTGAAGAGGTCTCACTCCGCGAGCGCGGACAGTTCCTGTTGGACTACATCGATCTTCTGCTTCAGGAAGGTGTCGACGAGGCGACGGGTTTTCGGCACTCCGCGATAGCACCGAGCGGACGGGCGGTCCACGGGAATCGCGAGAAGTGGGTGGTGAACAAGATCCGGGCCCTCTGCTCCTGGTACACGAAGGGGATGGAGGGGGGAAGTCAGCTGCGGATTCAAGTGAATGCCGCGCCGACTCTCGAGGCTCTTCGAACGGTCCTGGCGCCGTACTTCGCGTCGTGATTCCTCGGGCTCGAACAGTCTGTCCTCTCCTGTCCCAACCCACGTTCAAACACGGTAGTTCACGGCGTTCAGTTGCTTGACACCCCAGATGGACAAAGGGACACTGAACGGGTCTTTTGCGGGTGCATGAGATTTTTCAACTTGGGCTGTGACCCAAAGGGCGAAGCTGTGCCTTCACGACTTGAGCGCTCCACCGGAGGGCCAAGAGACCACAACCAATTTCAGAGACTAATGCGCCGCACCGGGCAGTTTGTCCTTCTCGTCTGTCTCTTGCTTTTACCCGACTTTGTGTCTGGTCAGGTTTCGCTTCCTTCGCCACTCTCTGAAGAGACTCGAGCTCGCGTTCGCATAGGAGGCATTCAGCTCAATCCAACAATCGCTTTGAGCAACGCAGGTAGCGACAACAACGTCTTCAACAGCGTCGACGATCCGCAGCGAGACTTCACCGCGACGGTCACTCCCGCAGCGGACGTGTGGGCTCGTGTCGGCCGCGCGCGCATTGCGGCTCGAGGCCGAGCCGATTTGATCTACTTCGCTAAATTTGCGAGCGAACGATCGGTGGATGCTGGAGTTGGATCGCGTCTTGAGTTTCCCTTGAACCGGATTGTTCCATGGGCCGAAATTGGAACGTTCAGCGGCCGGCAACGCGCCGGCTACGAAATTGACCAGCGTTCTAGGCGCAGGCAGAACGATTTCGGCCTTGGTCTAGACGTGCGCGTTGCCCCTAAGACAACGGTCGGTCTTGGGCTAAGGCGCGCGACGACAACCTGGGATGGCGATGCGACGTTTCTCGGGAACAGCCTTGCGATTGCACTAGATCGCACTCAAGATTCCACTACGTTTGCGTATCGCCAGCAACTCACCGTGTTAACAACCCTAGCGTTTGATGCAACTGCTGCCACCGAGCGCTTCGACTTCTCGCCTGACCGCGACACAGATTCTGTAGGGATCATGGTTGGCTTCGACCTCAACACAAGAGCGCTCATCTCTGGAAGGGTTCGTGTGGGAGCGAAGAAGGTTGACCCAGTGGGCGGCGGGTTCGCTCCCTTCAAAGGCGTCGTGGCCAATGCGCTCACTGGGTACACGCTGCGAGGAACAACTCGATTGGAGCTAGAAGTCGCTCGCGAAACAATGTTCTCTTACGATCTTCTGTACCCGTTCTTTGTTCAAACCGGCGCAAAAGGAACGGTGACACAGCGTGTCAGTTCTTCTTGGGATGTGCAGGTGCGAATTGGGCGCCAGGGCCTCGCGTACGAAGCAGTTCGAGGAAGGACTGACCTTCTGAGAAATCGGATCGACCACGTCGACCAACGTGGGGGCGGAGTGGGCTATCGCTTCAAGTGGACGATCAGGGTTGGCCTAAATTTCGATTGGATGAAGCGATCGTCTCTGCTTTCGGCTAGGGACTATGGTTCCTTCAGGATCGGAGCCGCCGTCACCAATGTTCGATAGAACGCAGAACACCTGGCTGCCGCTGATTCCGTAGTTGCGAGTCCTGTATGCGGGTGACGACCGCCCAGGGGCGATGGATCAATCTAGGTCTCGTCGCGGGCAGAACCATCACTTGACGCCACGACAGCTGTTCCGAGACCAGTATGTTGACGACAACCGGCCACCACACTGAGGCCCCTCGTATGATCACTGTCGCAGACCAAGCGACGAGCGCTCGATCCGCGAACCGCGTTGCCTTTGTGCAACGGAACGCTAAACGTACTGACGCTGCCGGGCACCTAAGGGTTCGCTCGTCCACTCCGGCCTGGCGCTCGGTTGCGGGAATAGTCCTAGCTCTCCTGCCAATGATCGGTTCAGTCGTATTCGCGCAGCAGGCGGCTCAACCAACAGACTACGTAATTGGTCCGCAAGACATCTTGACGATCGCCGTATTCGATCAAGAGAATCTGGGCGGCAAGTTTCCAGTCGACAGCGATGGGACTTTTACCTTTCCTCTGATCGGTCGAGTACACGCCGGGGGCCTCACTCTTCGAGAACTGGAAGCTGAGATCAAGAAACGGCTCAAGGACGGCTTCTTCAAAGATCCGCAGATCGCGGTGGGGGTCGAGCAGTACCGCAGCCAAAAGATCCACATCGTCGGAGAGGTCCGCAATCCCGGCACCTACCCTCTTACCGGAGATATGAGTCTTATCGAAGCGGTTGCTCGCGCCGGATCGACTCTACCCAGTGCATCCGGGGAGGCGCTGGTCGTTCGAGCCAAGGCGGGTCAGCAGACGTCAGCCCCTCTGTTGCCGAATGGTGACGAAACCGAGGTGACCACGGTTGATCTGCGGAAACTTCAGAGCGGAGCCTATAGTCAGAACCTGCCCTTGAGAGATGGGGACACTGTCTTTGTCCCCCGCGCCGAGTCGGTCTACGTATTCGGACAAGTCAGAAGCCCAGGAGCGTATTCAATCCAGCTTAGTACGACCGTTCTCCAAGCGCTGTCGCTCGCAGGCGGAGTCGCTGATCGGGGTGCTACCGGTCGGATAAAGGTCGTAAGGATTGAAAAAGGCGCGACAGTCGAGTTGCGAGTGAAGCTGACGGATCTTGTGCGCCCGGGAGACACAATTATCGTTCCCGAAAGGTTTTTCTGATGATCGAACCAAATGTCGGACCACTGGGGGTGGTCACGAAGGAAGAAGATCGCGTCGCGAACCCGACGACGAGCTCGGCGGCAGGTGCACCGGCAGGGTACGGCGGCTACGGAGCAGGTTATGGGGCTACAGGAGGAGACGGTACTCACTTCCTGGACTACGTCCGAGTGCTGCACAAGCGCCGCTGGTCTGCAATCACCACGTTTCTACTCGTGTTCGGGTCTGTAACTGTCTACACGTTCACCGCAACGCCCGTCTTTAGCGCACGAGTGCAGATCTTGATCGAGAACGAGAACCCGAACGTCGTCAAGTTCGAGGAGGTCTACGATCAAAATAAGGCGTCAAACGACTACTACCAGACGCAGTATCGCATTCTGCAGAGTCGTGCTCTTGCTCGTCGGACCCTGCAGGCCGAGAAGCTCTGGGAAGATCCTCTTTTCACAGGAACGGGCACATCGACGAGTTCGGCCACATGGGTCAAGACAGCAGTGCAATTCGTCTCAGGATTCTTCGGCGATGTCTCCGTGAGGGACGAGGCCGAAGCACCTGACGCGGCCGAGAACGCCGCGCAGTCTCGAATCGTCGACAACTTTCTTGATGGTCTAACAGTGACTCCGGTTCGTAACAGCCGGCTTGTCGACGTGAGCTATCGGTCGTCCGACGCTGCCATGTCAGCGCGAGTCGCCAATGCGTTGTCGCGGCATTACATCGAGCAGAACCTCGAGTTCAAGTTTCTTGCGACAAAGGAAGCCACGGACTTTCTCAATGCCCGGACTGCAGAGCAGAGAAAGGCTCTCGAGAAGAGCGAGGAAGCCCTTCAACAGTATCGTGAGAAGACGGGTGCCGTCGCTCTCGAGGACCGACAGAACATCGTGATCCAGCGGCTGGCGGACCTCAATACTGCGGTGACCAGAGCGCGCACGGATCGCATCGAGAAGGAGTCGGTCTATAACCAGATCCAGGCTATACAGAACGATCGCGCTGCGGTTGACACCTTTCCGGCAATTCTTAACAACGCCTTCATCCAGCAACTCAAGGGACAGCTGAACGAATTGCAGCGTAACCAGGCTCAGCTCGCCGAAAGGTTGGGCTCGCGGCATCCCGAAATGATCAAAGTCGAGTCGGCGATCACGACTACTGAAAGCCGTATCAACGGCGAGATACAAAAAGTCGTGCAGGCGCTTCGCAATGACTTTCAGGCCGCCCAGGCCAATGAACGCGCGCTGCAGACGGCGCTGGATCAACAACGGAACGAAGCGCAAGAACTAAATCGCGCGTCAATTCAATACGGTGTGCTGCAGCGCGACGCGACCAGCAATCAGACGATGTTTGCCGGTCTTCTTGAGCGAAGTCGTGAAACCGGAATTTCAGGTGAGCTCAAGACCAGCAATATTCGCGTGGTGGATCAGGCGGAGATTCCGCGTCGGCCTACTAGCCCCAACAAGGTAGCTAATCTATCTTTGGCGCTCTTCGGAGGTCTGTTCCTCGGCATCGGGCTTGCGTTCGTCTTCGAGTATCTCGATAGCCGCATCAAGCAGCCAGATGAGATCAAGACACAGCTAGGCCTGCCATTTCTCGGCATGGTTGCCCGCTTTGATTCTAAGGACACCACGGGCCAGCCGTTGATCGGAAGCGGCATGCCTCAAGAGTTCGCCGAAGCGTTCCGCGGAATCCGGACGAACGTCATGTTTTCTTCCGCCGACGCAGGTTCAAAGTTAATCGTGGTGACGAGTACGGGTCCCGGCGAGGGCAAGAGCACGGTGTCGGCCAATATCTCGATATCGCTGGCGCTCGCAGGCCAAAAAGTGCTGTTAGTTGACGCCGACATGCGGCGCCCCAAGCTCAATGAGCTCTTTGATGTCGGTCTAGAACCTGGCTTGTCGAACATCATGGTCGGCGATGCCAAGGCGAGCGAAGCGATTAGGACGACCACGACTCCGAACCTGTGGTTGATGGCCGCCGGCAAGCATCCGCCAAATCCGGCAGAGCTCCTTGGGTCCAGGCGATTCAGGGACTTCACGGTTTCGCTTGGCGAGCATTTCGACTGGGTAATCATCGACTCGCCACCTGTGATGGCCGTCACGGATGCCTGCGTGATCGCTCACAGCGCGACGGGCGTGGTGTTCGTCGTGGGTGCCGAGATGACGACCAAGGGCGCCGCCAAGGCCGCGCTCGAACAGCTAGACGCCGCGAAGGCAAAGTACATCGGCGCGATCTTGAACCGAGTGGACGTGCGGCGCAATGCTTACTACTACTCACCGCACTACCGCCGCGAGTACGCCGACTACTACGCGAAGTCGAGTCCGAGCTGATTACGGAAGCCAATCGCGGAGGGCCGTCGCCTCAGGTGTCCTGTAACTGAACCGGTCTGGGCGATAGCCGGTTGGCCTCGTAACCTCACGCCGTCACGAACGAACCACGTCTATAGCATTCACACCTAGAACGAGGATCGATGCAGTCTCTCAATTGGTCGGAGTCAACCGTGCTGGTCACGGGCGGGACCGGTTCATTCGGCCGCAAGTTCGTCGAGTTTCTGCTCCAGTCACAGCGGCCCAAGAAGCTCATCGTCTTTAGTCGAGACGAGCTGAAGCAGCATGAGATGCGACAGGCGTTCCCGGAAGGCCCGAGCTCTCCGATGAGGTACTTCATCGGAGATATTCGGGATCGCGACAGGCTGACGCGGGCGCTCTATGGCGTCGACGTCATCATTCACGCCGCCGCGATGAAACAAGTACCCGCGTGCGAGTACAACCCCTTCGAAGCCATCCAGACCAACATCGTCGGCGCAAAGAACGTGATCGATGCCGCGATCGATCAGGGCGTGTCACGGGTGATCGCAGTCTCGACGGACAAGGCCGTCAGTCCGGTCAATCTGTACGGCGCCACGAAGCTCGTTGCCGAGAAGCTCTTCGTGCAGGGCAACGCCTACGCCGGGGGCCGCTCAACGCGGTTCGCGTGCACCCGCTATGGCAACGTCGTCGGCAGTCGCGGCAGCGTGGTGCCTTTGTTCCTTCAGCAACGCGAGACCGGTTGCATCACGATCACCGACCCAGAAATGACGAGATTCTGGATCACGCTCGATCAGGGTGTCAGGTTCGTCTCTACGTGTGCCGAGCGAATGCGCGGAGGTGAGATCTTCGTACCAAAGATCCCGAGCATGCGGCTCGTCGATCTTGCGGACACGATTGCTGCGGATTGTGAGCGGCGGGTCATTGGAATTCGTCCAGGCGAAAAGATTCACGAAATGCTGCTTTCAGCGGATGAATCACGACATGCCGTGGAACAAGAGGACCGGTATGTCATCCAGCCTGAGGGGCACTGGCTTGATCACCCCGCGCAAGATGGAGGTCGTCCCCTGACGGAGGGTTTCTCTTACGCCAGCAATACCAACCAGGATTGGCTGGACGGAGCCGCTTTTCGCAACTTGTTGTGAAGTCGCCCTCTAGCCGCCTCGCAATCGACGGCGGAACTCCGGTCCGCAAGACGCTCCTGCCTTACGGTCGTCAAACGGTTGATGCCGAAGACATCGCAAGCGTTGTTGCTGTTCTTCGGTCAGACTGGCTGACCACAGGGCCTGCGGTCAGGCGATTTGAAGAGTCCTTTGCCGCCGCTATAGGCGCTGAACACGCCGTGGCTGTGAGCAATGGCACGGCTGCCCTTCACGCAGCGATGTTCGCTGCAGGCGTCGGTCCAGGTGATGAGGTCATCACAACGCCGCTGACATTTGTAGCCAGTGCCAACGCCGCTCGGTATCAAGGTGGCAGCGTGGTCTTCGCGGATGTGCAGCGTGAAAGTTTGAACATAAATCCCGTGGACGTACGACGGGCGGTAACTTCAAGCACAAAAGCGATTGTTGCCGTTGACTTCGCCGGTCATCCTGCCGATCTCAACGAGCTTGCTGCCATCGCGTCCGAGCGCGATTGTCTGTTGATCGAGGATGCAGCCCATGCGCTCGGCGCGACGTACCAAGGCCGGGCAGTCGGTGCTATCGCTGATTTGACGACATTCAGTCTTCATCCAGTGAAGCACATCACGGCTGGCGAAGGGGGCGTGGTCGCAACGAACGACGCCGTGCTCGCGAACCGTCTCCGTGTCTTCCGCAATCACGGCATCACGACCGATCACCGCCAACGCGAATCCCAGGTGTCGTGGGAGTACGAGATGGTGGATCTTGGCTATAACTACCGTCTCACAGACCTGCAGTGTGCCTTGGCGGAATCTCAACTAAGAAAATCCCCGGTATGGCTCGAACGGCGAAGGGAGATCGCCGCCGCCTACCGTCAGTCACTCGCCACGCGCAGCGAGGTGGAGTGCCCACCGTTGCCTCGGGATCGCGAGAGCGCGTGGCATCTCTTCGTCCTCAGACTGAATCTCGACCGACTGCGCACCGGGCGAGTCGAAGTATTCCGCGCGCTGCGCGCCGAGAACATCGGCGTCAATGTTCACTACATCCCCGTCCCGTGGCATCCCTACTATGCAAATCAGGGCTACCGCCGGGGTCAATGGCCCGTCGCCGAGGCGGAGTACGAACGCGTAATCAGCCTGCCGATGTGGCCAAGCATGACCGCCGATGACGTCGCAGACACAGTCGCGGCTGTGCACAAAGTCCTGGATGCCTACCAGAGATGACGAAGGTCGTTGGCATTAGGGCGAATGCTAGTTCCGCAGTTGGGTTTGGTCACCTTCGCCGTTGTTTGTCGCTTGCCAACGTACTCGCGGAGAAACGCGCGACCGTCGTGATCTTCACCAACCAAGAGAGCGAGCCCGGTTCGTGGCTGCCAGGCCTCAATTCCTCCGATGTACGGGTCGAGATTGTTCCTGCGGCCGAAGCCGCTACTCTCGATCTGACGTCTGCGCGGTTGCAGGAACTCAAGGTGCAGACGCTCGTCGTCGATTCTTACGAGACCACCGCCGAGGCGTTCGACAGGGTCCCAGTACCGCTGACAGTGATTCTTGACGCGCCGCCTCCCGCCGCCAGTCCAGCCGTGTTGATCGTGAATGGCTCCGCGGACGCCGCATCAGTGCCGCATCAGCTCGGAGCTGGTGCTCACGCGCTTCTCGGGCCGGACTATGTGATGCTCCGAAGAGAATTCGCGGCACTACAACCGCGCACGCTCCACTCAGAGATCACGAACGTGCTGGTTACAACGGGAGGGGCTGACCCGACTGGCCTTTCACTGACTCTCGTCGAGGCGGTTCGCGATGTGCTCGACTCGACGTCGATCACGGTGGTAGTGGGACCCTATTTCTCCGAGAATGTGAGGTCGACGCTGCAGCAAAAGGCGTCCGTCGATCCGAGCCTCCGAATCGTTCTAGATCCGAGGTCAGTCTGCGAGTTGATGTTGACGGCCGACTTGGCATTGACGAGTGGCGGTCAGACAGCCTACGAACTTGCTGCCGCCGGGCTCCCCGCGTGTGCCGTCCGAGTGGCTCCCAATCAGACTGGCAATCTTAGCGGCCTGCAGCAGCGCGGTGCCATTCTGTGGGTCGGTGACGTTGCCGACCAGGGCCTAGGACGTCAGGTGCGAGGAGCTATCGCCGGGCTGGCGAGGGACCCACAACTGCGGCGTCAGATGAGTCAGAAGGGGCAGCAGACGGTTGACGGACTTGGTGCGGTGCGGGTTGCGGACGCCGTACTCGAGTTATGCGCGTGACGAATCAGCTTCTTCGGGTCGGCGACAGAGCGATCGGGCCAGGTCGGCCCTGCTTCGTAGTTGCTGAGGTTTCGGCGAATCACAACCATAGTCTCGATCGTGCAGTCGCGATCATTCGAGCCGCCGCGAAGGCCGGCGCCGACGCTGTAAAACTTCAGACCTATACCGCCGACACGCTCACGATTGATAGCGATCGCGAATGGTTCAAGGTTCCGGGGAATACTTTGTGGGGCGGTCGCACGCTTCATCAGCTCTACAGCGAGGCATACACGCCTTGGGAGTGGCACGAGGAGCTCTTTCGTGTCGCGCGGGCCGAGCGTTTGGAGTGCTTTTCAACGCCATTCGATTCGACGGCCGTTGCCTTTCTCGAATCACTTGGATCACCAGTTCACAAGGTGGCGTCTTTCGAACTGGTTGATACGCCGCTGCTCGAAACAATCGGGCATACGGGCAAGCCCGTGATTGCCTCTGTGGGTATGGCAACGCAAGAAGAAATCACAGAGGCCCTCTCGGCGTTGCGGCGCTCCGGTGCCGGGCCAATTGCCCTCTTGAAGTGCACCAGCGCGTATCCCGCATCTCCTGAGTCTATGAACCTCAGAACAATCCCGGATCTTCGCGATAGATTCGGCGTCGTCAGCGGCCTATCGGATCACACAATGGGCAGCGCGGTGGCCGTGGCAGGTGTTGCATTGGGTGCCGCGATCATCGAGAAGCACTTCACCCTGTCTCGGGCAGACGGCGGTCCGGACTCAGCCTTTTCGATGGAGCCGGCGGAGTTCGCGCGAATGGTCACGGATATTCGCCTAGCCGAAAAGGCGCTCGGCCGCGTGTCCTACGAGCGTACTCCCGACGAAGAGGCCAGTCTTTGCTTTCGGCGATCCCTGTTTGTAGTCGCCAATGTCAGGGCGGGTGAACCGTTCACCGCGGCAAACGTACGCTCGATTCGGCCTGGCCATGGACTCTCGCCCCGCCTGTTGCCCGACGTCCTGGGTCTCGTGGCGGCCCGAGACATCCCTTCAGCGACGCCGCTTTCGTGGGATCTGGTAAGACGAATTCCGTGAGGTGTGTTTTCCTCGCAAATGGCCGAGTGGGTGCTGAGATCCTGCAGCGGCTCGCGGCGGCAGGACAGCGGCCAACCGGACTTGTCGTACATCCTCCAGAGCGAGCCCGAGACCGAGAGGCAATCGTCGCGGCTACTGGCCTCCCACCATCTCGGGTTCTCGAAGGTCATCGGCTCAACTCTCCTGCCGGAAAACAGTGGCTCTCTGACCTGCACCCAGATTGGGTGATTTCAATATCATTTGGATATCTGCTCAGTGCTTCCGTACTCGCGATTCCCACACTTGGAGCGCTCAATCTGCATCCTGCGCTCCTGCCGTTCAATCGCGGAAGCTATCCAAACGTCTGGTCCATCGTCGACCGCACTCCAGCTGGCGTGACGTTGCACTTCATGGACGAAAGAATCGACACGGGAGACCTGGTGGCCCAGGCGCGTGTGTCGATAGCCCCAATCGACACTGGTGCAAGCCTTTACCGGAAACTCGAAGACGCGAGTATCGAGCTGTTCCTAAATCAGTGGCCTTTGATCGAGGCAGGTGCTGTACAGCGCTGGCCACAGGCTGGTGGCGGCACGATCCATCGGAAGGCCGACGTTGAAGCCCTTGATCGGATTGAGCCAGATCGGATGTATCGCGCGCAAGAGTTGATCGATCTACTGCGCGCACGAAGCTTTCCACCGCATCGTGGCGCCTATCTCGACCTTCGGGATCGCAAAGTGTATCTCCGCCTCGAACTCAGCGAAGAGCGCCGCGAGCAAGGCAAGTGAGGCTAGCGATTGTCACCGCTCGAGGAGGCAGCAAGCGGATCCCGCGGAAGAACATTCGTGAGTTCTGCGGGAGACCCATCATTTCCTATTCCATTGAGGCTGCCATCGACTCGGGTTGTTTCGACGAGGTGATGGTATCCACTGATGATCAGGAGATCGCCGACATCGCGGTGGCCAATGGTGCAAGTGTCCCATTCTTTCGATCCGCAGGCACGTCGGGCGACCATGCCACCACTGCTGACGTCATTGCGGAAGTCCTGCACGAGTACTCCAGCCGCGGTCATAACGTCGACATTACCTGCTGCTTGTATCCGACGGCACCGTTCGTGACCAACGCGACTTTGCGCTCAGGCCTCGAGCTACTGGAGAGCGATCACCGATTCAGTGGCGTCGTCCCCGTGGCCAGATTCTCATACCCGATTCAGCGGGCGTTGCGCGTGCGCGATCGGTGCGTGGAGATGCTTCAACCGGAACACCTATTGACCCGCTCACAAGATCTCGAGTCCGCTTATCACGACGCAGGCCAGTTCTACTGGTTGCGTGTAGCTTCATTTCTCGCGGAACCACGCCTGCTCAAGGCCACCATGGCCGCTTTGGTGATTCCGGAGTGGCAGGTTCAGGACATCGACAACGAGGCGGACTGGGTCGCCGCTGAGTTCAAGTTCAGCCAGCTCCGGCAGCGGTTAACCGAACATGCGACCGAGAAAACCCGGTAGCGCGGTGTTTCGTGCCGCGCTTGTCGGTTGCGGCCGGATCGGATCCACCTTTGCAGATGACCAGCGTGTCGAGGGGATCTACAGTCACGCTGAGGCCTACTCGTGTTGTCCGTCGACGCAGCTGGTCGCTGTTTGCGATGCCGACGAAGAAACAGCGCGTCGCTGCGCCGCGCGGTGGGACGTTGCTCAGGCCTTCACAGGTCTCTCTAGAATGCTCGAAGAAACAACGCCAGAGCTGGTGAGCGTGTGCACACCGGATCACACCCACGCCGCGGTTCTCAATCGCATCCTCGACTGCGATTCCGTCAAGGGCATTCTTGCCGAGAAGCCCCTCGCCCTTGACCTTACGGACGCGGAGAGCGTCGTTCAACGAGCTCATGATCGGGGAGTCGTTCTCGCCGTCAACTACACGCGTCGCTATACATCGGGGCATATAGCCGTACGGCAAAGAATCGCTTCGGGTGAGATCGGCGAGATTCAGTCGGTCTCCGGTCGCTACACGAAGGGCGTTCTGCATAACGGCACTCATTGGATTGATCTGGCCCGGTGGCTAGTCGGTGAGGTGATATCTGTCCGCGCTTACTCAAAAGCTCAGCGCGAACGCGATATGGATCTGGACGTCCACTTTCGGTTTGACAACGGTGTCACCGGGTCTTTGCTGGTCTGTGAGGCCGAAGCGTTCTCGATATTCGAGATGGACATCGTCGGAACATCAGGCCGCATCTTTCTGTATGACTCCGGTCACCGCGCGCAGCGATGGGAGGCTCGGGACAGCCTTCGATACTCGGGATACCGGTCGCTCGTCAGCGTCGAAGATGACGAGTCCGACATGCGCGATTCCACGCTCAATGCGGTGAGAGATCTTGCCGCGTGTGTCGCAAACGCCGGACGGCCACGTTGTGACGGCACTGATGCTGTTGCAGCGCTGAGGATCGGCGCGATCGCGTTGCAGTCTGCCGTGGAGGAACGCGAGATATCTTCAGGCATGAGGGCGTGATGTTCCCCGAGTCGATCGTCACCATCTCTGGAGACGCGGGAGGCGCAGCGGCACTTGCTCCAGTGCTGTCGCTGTTGCAGCGCGACGATCGAGTGAGCCTCAAACACTACGCGTACGCCCAGGCTCCTGATGTTCTTCAGCAGGCAGGAATTCCGAATCTACAGTTGCACTCCTGCGACGTGGCACTCGCGCGGCGGATACTTGCCCGTGAACGGGCGGCGCTATTGCTGACCGCTACGTCTGTTAACGATCTCGAGTTCGAGAAACAATTCGTTGTTGCCGCAAGGCAATCTGCTTGTCCCAGTCTCGGAGTCCTGGATTTCTGGTCGAACTATGTCCAACGGTTCGAAGACGAGCAGGGTGTGGCCAACTGTTCGCCCGATGTCTTGACTGTAATGGATGCCTGCGCGGCCTCGGGAGTACGCAATGCGGGCATCCCCTCGGAGTTGAAAATCACCGGACATCCAGCCTTCGATGGACTGCTGGCCTGGCGCCAGACGTTCAGTGCTGACAAGCGCCGCTTCGTTCGAACGGCGTTGGGAGTCCAAGCCTCAGACTTTCTCGTCATCTTCGTGTCGCAAGCAATCGCGGAGCTATATGGAGATGCGAAGAAGCACCTAGGTTTTGATCAAGACAGCGTCCGCCAGATCGTCACGCAGACGTTAGCTCAGCTGCCACCTGACCAGCGCCGCGTTCTCGCCATCCGTCGACACCCTCGCGAGATCGGCGAGCGAGTAGAAAACCGGCATGGCTCGCTCGACGTTGTGCTCGACAGCACGCCACATCGATGGGACGCGGTTATGGCCGCGGATCTCGTGGTCGGCATGAACTCTGTGCTCTTACTCGAGGCGAGCTATCTCGGCGCGCCAGTCATCAGCCTCCAGCCAGGGCTTCGAGGCGACGACTTTCTTCCATCAAACGGCTGGGGCGGTAGCGCAGCTGCCTATCGCCTTGAAGACGCGACTGCGCTACTCAGCGAGTATGTCCTCGATGCTTCTGCGCGCACCAAACTGGGAGCGCGCGCGGCGGAATTTGCTCCGGAGGGGCATGCCGCAGAGCGCATTTGTGAATGCGTACATCAACAACTGGCACGGTCAACCCGTGCCATCTGGGAATAGGCCACATGCCGAATCTCGCAGTGCTCGGGGGGCCGAAGGCAATTACACGGATATTCGAACCGTACAGTTCATTCGGGCCGGAAGAGGTTCAAGCGGCGCGAGACGTCGTCGAGAGTGGCGTTCTTTCCCGTTATCTTGGCGCATGGCACGAGGACTTCTACGGCGGGCCGAAGGTCAGAGAGTTTGAGCAGCGCTGCGCGGAGCGCTTCAACGTCAAGCATGCCATCACGGTAAATTCGTGGACATCGGGTCTTATTGCCGCCGTGGGTGCAATTGGAATCGAGCCCGGCGACGAGGTGATCGTCAGTCCGTGGACGATGTGTGCCAGCGCGACGGCCGTCGTGCACTGGAACGGCCTTCCAGTTTTTGCTGATATCGAGCCGTTGACGTTCTGCCTGGATCCCGCATCGGTCGAATCACGAATTACCTCTCGGACGAAGGCGATCCTGGCCGTGGACATCTTCGGTCAGTCCGCCGACATGACCGCGCTCAGGACTATCGCCGACCGGCATCACCTCGCCTTGATCTCCGACACGGCGCAGGCGCCTGGCGCGAAGTATCGTGACTCCTGGGCTGGGACCCTTGCCGACATCGGTGGTTACAGTCTCAACTACCACAAGCATATTCATACCGGCGAAGGTGGCGTTCTTGTCACGAACGACGACGCGTTAGCCGAGCGTCTGCAACTGATCCGCAATCATGCCGAGGCTGTTGTTGGCCCGAAGGGTGTGACGGACCTGACCAACATGATTGGTCACAACTTCAGGCTCGGTGAGATCGAGTGCGCGATTGGCGTTGAGCAATTGAACAAGCTCGAACGGCAAGTCGCTACTCGTAAGCGCGCCGCTGACAGACTGACGAAGGGTCTCGCGGGCCTCGCGGGCCTCAGAACGCCGGTTCTCCGCGAGCGGTGTTCGCACGTCTATTACATCTATCCGTTGATTCTCGATCCCGGAGTCGTTGGTGTCGATAGAGAGGTGCTCTACTCTGCTCTCGTTGCCGAGGGCGTGCAGGGGTTGACAGCCGGTTACCAGAACATTCACCGCCTACCGATGTTCCAGCGGAAGATCGCCTACGGTCGATCGGGCTTTCCGTGGACGGCGTCCTTCAGTAGGCAGGACATCGACTATTCGAAGGGCATTTGTCCGGTGGCGGAGCGTCTCCACGACGAAACGTATCTCGGACTCTCAATTTGCACGCTGGCATTCACGGACGAAGACGTGGACGCGCTGATCGGCGCGTTTCAGAAGGTCTGGTCTCAGGTACACGTGCTTCAAACGTTTAACTCAAAAGCCGTTGGCGCCTCCTGAACCCACCACACAGGCGACGGGGGTACCCTTTCTAGAAGGGCGGCGCATCACTCTGCGTCCCCTAGTTGCGTCGGACGCGGACGGCGCCTATCCCCAGTGGCTGAACGATCCGGAGATCTGCGCGGGAAACTCCCACCACGTTCAGCCTTATTCGCGCGATCAGGCTCGCACCTACATCGCTCAGAGTCAGGATCTACTGCGAGACCTTGTCCTCGCGATCGTCGTGACACAGGATGACGCACACATTGGAAACATCTCCCTGAGCGGTATCCACCCGATCTATCGCAAAGCAGAGTTCAGCATTTTGGTTGGGGCACGCTCGCATTGGGGGCAAGGCTACGGCGAAGAAGCAGGCAGGTTGCTACTTCATCATGGCTTTACCGCCTTGAATCTCAATCGCATCGAATGCGGCACGTTCGCGCACAACGTGGCGATGCAGCGGTTGGCAGCCGCACTTGGCATGAGGCGAGAAGGAGTGAGGCGCCAGGCAGCGTTCAAAGATGGCGGCTACGTTGACGTATTCGAGTACGGCGTATTGCGCGCCGAATTCTTCGATCGTGAAGCAGAGCAATGACGCGCTGCACACGTTGCGTGAATCCTAGCACTCGACCGAATATCTCATTCGACGTCGCGGGCCTATGCCCGGTGTGCCAGTACGAACTCGCAAAACAGAACGAGATAATCGATTGGAGCGCGCGACGAGCCGAGCTCGAACAGATCTGCGAATGGGGCCGGCGCCAGACGCGGTCAACCTACGATTGCATCGTGACGGTGAGTGGCGGAAAGGACAGTACACGTCAGGCGTGCTTCGCACGTGACGAACTGGGCTTGAACCCGCTGCTTGTCAACTGTGCCTATCCGCCCGAACAGATGACCGATCTTGGCGCGGCCAATCTCTCGAACCTCATCAGCCTCGGCTTCGATACTCTGTCGATGAGCCCGGATCCGCGCATCTGGAAACGCCTGATGCGCGAGGGCTTCTTCAGATTCGGCAACTGGGCGCGATCAACGGAGATGGCGTTGTATGCCATTCCTATCCATGTTGCTATTGCCTACCAAATACCGCTGATCTTTTACGGTGAGAACCCAGTTCTGACCATCGGTGAAAAACACGGCCGGACCGATGGCAATGCGTCTCAGCTCAAACAAGGCAACACGATCGCTGGCGGTCCTGCGCAACTGTTACCCTCCGATGTCTCCTTCCAGGATGCGTACTTCTACTTCTATCCGCCAGACGAGCATATGGAGGCAGCCGGCCTTCGGCTTGTCTATCTCGGGTACTACATGGCCGATTGGAGTGGTCGAAACAACGCAGAGTTTGCACTCGCTCGAGGCTTCAAGGCACGACGCGAGCCTGCCATGGCAACAGGCGATCTCTGGGGCGTCAGCTGCCTTGACGAGGACTTCTCGATCGTCAATCAGTACTTGAAGTACCTCAAGCTGGGTTTTGGTCGTGTGACTGACCAAGTGTGTGAGGCCGTGAATGCCGGAACGATGCGAAGAGAGGAAGGTTTGGAGCTTGTACGACAGTTCGACGGACGCTGCGACGAGTCGTTCATCAGGCGTTTCTGCGCCTACCTTGAGATCACTGAAGACGAATTTCGAGACGTAGCTGAGCGGTTTCGCAATCACGATCTTTGGAAACGGGCCGTCAACGACGAGTGGCATTTGGCATCGCAGGATTGAGCCGTGGCGGAGATCACGATCGTCAACTACGGCATGGGAAACATCGGCTCGGTGGCGAATGCGTTCAGGCGCCTCGGTGCGACGTGGGATGTCGCGTCGTCGCCAGCACAGGTTCGCACCGCTCGCGCCTTGGTGCTTCCAGGAGTCGGTGCCTTTCGATCCGCAATGAGGAATATCCGTGAGCTTGCACTCGCGGAGGCGCTCACTGATGCGGTCTTGACGAGACGCGTGCCGTTTCTGGGGATCTGCCTCGGGCTGCAGCTAATCGCCGAAGAATCATCTGAGGGTGGACCGACTCAGGGCCTCGGCTGGATTCCAGGCGAAGTTCGAGCGTTAGAGCCAGCGGGAGAACTGCCTGTCCCGCACGTTGGCTGGAACCAGGTGGAGTTCCTCGGCACAGCACCACTCTTCAATCGCATCGACCAGGCGGCGCACTTCTACTTCGATCACGGCTATGCGCTGCGATCGGGCGATAGCGTGGTGACGGCCACTTGTGACTACGGCGGCCGCTGCGTTGCAGCCGTCCAGCGCGACAATATCTACGCCGTTCAGTTTCATCCTGAGAAGAGTCAACGCAACGGCCTTCGCGTCCTCAGAAACTTTCTCACGATCGCTGCATCCTACGCTACGGCCGACAATCGGGTCGTCTGTTAGATGGCATAAGTAGTGCTCAAGACGCGCCTGATCGGCCTCGTCCTCGTCAAGGACGGTATCGCTGTCCAGAGCGTAGGGTTCTCAACGTACCTACCGATCGGTGTCCCGCGCATCGTTGTGAAATATCTCGACCGATGGGGCGTTGACGAAGTCGTGTTGCTTCACATCGACGGGGTGGCGGCGTCGACCGAGAACGTGCGGACCTATTCAGGGCAGTCACAGACGCCACTGTCAGTTGGCGGTGGAATCCGTTCCGTCGACGACGTCAAGCGGATAATTCATTCTGGCGCTGACAAAGTAGTGATGAATGCCAGCCTTGTTTCATCGCCAGAAGTGGTGACGGCTGCGGCCACGCTGTTTGGCAGCCAGTGTATCGTCGCTTCGATCGACGCTCGCCGAAGCGGTACCGACTACGAAGCCTATCTCGATGGTGGCCGACGGGCGACCGGTCTCAGCCCGTCTGCTCTCGCACTTCGTGCGGAGACACTTGGCGCCGGAGAGATCTTCGTCACGTCGATTGAGCACGACGGTTCCAGGCGAGGCTACGACCTAGACCTAGTCGAGAGCGTCAAGGAAGCAGTGACGATACCCGTGATCACCGCCGGCGGCGCAGGCTCCGCTGAGCACATCCGTTCAGCAATTGCACGAGGCGTATCGGCTGTCGCGGTGGGCAATATGCTGCACTACACCGAGCACAGCGTAACGCTACTGAAGCGCCAACTCGTCAGGGCCGGCGCGGACATTCGGATCGATAGCTATGTGTCGTATCAGGGCACGAGCTTTGATCTCGACGGCCGTCTCGCGAAACTTTCAGACGAGAATCTTGAGCATTTACGATTCCGCTATTTTCCGGAAGAAGTTATCTGACGTACTGCGCACGCTGTCTCTATCCCGCAAACCATCCGCTGGGAATCGTTTTCGATGCCGGTAGTCTCTGCAGCGGTTGCCACGTTCACGAAGAGAAAGACAGGTTGGACTGGCGCGAGCGAGTCGCCAAGCTTCAACGGCTTGTTCGCGAGTACAAGGCACAGACTCGTAGTATTCACGACTGTGTCGTGCCCGTCAGTGGCGCGAGGGACTCGCATTTCATCGTACACGTCGTAAAGAACGTTCTAGGGTTACACCCGCTGCTTGTTACCTACAACAAGCACTACAACACGAACGCTGGCATCAGAAACCTAGCCTACCTTCGATCGTTGGCCGGCGCTGACATTGTCACGATGACGGTAAGTCCCGATCGAGTGAAGCGAATTACAAGAGAGACCATCCGACTTCGCGGGAGTATCTACTGGCACTGCATCGCCGGGCAAACCGCGTTTCCGGTTCAGATAGCCGTCAAGTTCAAGATTCCTCTGATTATTTGGGGTGCTCACCAGGGAGTGGACCAGGTCGGAATGTTTTCCCATCTCGACGAAGTCGAGATGACGCGGAAATATCGAGAAGAACACGATCTGATGCAACTCGATGAGGACTCTCTCGTGGCGGCATCACCGGGGCTCTCCAGTTCCGACGTGGAACCGTATCGTTACCCGCACGACAAGGAAATTGAGGCTGTTGGGGTCCGAGGCATCTATCTCAACAACTACTTTCGCTGGGACAGCAAGGCGCAGCACGAGCAAATGATCAGCGCTGGCTACGGCTACGAGACCAGACCGCAGAGCCGAACCTTCGATACTTACAACGACGTCGATTGCTTTCACTATTCAGGTCTGCACGACTACATCAAGTATCTGAAGTATGGATACGGCAAGGCCACTGACCACGCGTGCCGCGAGATCAGGCTCGGACGATTGACGCGCGAGCAAGGCAGCGCCCTTGTCCATCATTACGCCGGCGTGCGGCCTACCGACACCGACCAGTTTCTCGCATGGCTTGGCATGTCGGCCGATGAGTTTTGGCTGCATGTGAACCGGTACCGAGATCCTTCGATTTGGCAATCGGTCGAAACGGGTTGGGCACTTCGTGACTCGATTGCGGCCCATCAGCTGGACCAGCGCATTGAGGCGGTACGACTGAAAACTGTCGGGACGTGTGAGTTCCAGCACACACCGCCGCGGAACTCTGCGGACAACGTCGACTACACCTTGGTAGGCCGCGGCTGGGCGGATCGAGGCAACGTCAACGGGGCCGAGCGTTGAAGGCGTCCTACTACGAGCTTCAAGGACCGCGCACGCTGCGGCTAGAGGAAGAAGAGCTGGGAGAATGCCTGCAGTCCGGCGAGTTACTGGCTAGAACCGAGTTCAGCGCCATCTCCACAGGCACAGAGATCGCTGCCTGGCAAGGAAAGCCACCTCTCCGGCCGTCGAGAGCCTATCCACGCCTTGTCGGCTATTCCAATGTCGCCGAAGTGATAGCGATCGGAGACGAGACAGACGGTCTGCGAGTGGGTGATCACATCCTCACGCACCAGTCGCATCGCACGGCGTTTCGGTGCGGCACCGGCGACGTACTGTTGTCCATCCGTGGCGTAAGCGAGTCTTCCCGGAAGGCTCTCGCAACCGCGTATCTTTACCACTTGGGCTACGCCGCGCTCCTGCGGGCCGCCTATACGCCGGGTCACGCCGTAGCAATCGTGGGTTTCGGTTTGCTTGGTCTCGCAACTGCCCAGTTGGTGCATGCTTTCGGAGGCTCGCCGATCGTCTTCACCGCGAGGCCGGACGAGG
>JBEBGV010000074.1:0-19945 GCA_040081265.1 Vicinamibacterales bacterium | reverse complement strand
CCTTCCGGCCCAGGTCGACGTCTCGGCACCCGACCACGTGACCCGCACCACCTGGGTCACGACGACGACGCCACGGATCGATCTCTTTCCGCTTCGCGGCTTTGACCTGGACTTCTATCGGCAGCTGGCGCGTGACGGTCTCGGGTGGAGCCCCGGTCCACTGGACTCGCTGTCTGTGCTCACGCAGGCGCCATCGTTCTTCGTGGAAACCGAAGGACCGAAAGGATTCCCCAGGGCGCTCGTCGATCGCTTCGAACGCGTCGCGCGCCAGCTCGTGCCCGAACTGAGTGGCGGACGCTTCCAGGTGACGAGGTGGGAGACCGGGCCAGCCCCGCGTCCGCGCCAGACGGGATGGATTGTGATCGAGCGGCGTGTCGAGAACGCGGCGTGTGGCCGCGCCTTCGTCGGAGAGCCGGCCGGACAGATTTGGATGTCGGATCACCCGGGTTGCCGCGTCGAGAGCGTCTTCGCGCACGATCTCGGCGAGATCGAACGCCATCACATGCGGCTGGCGAACGCGCGTCAGCGCGGCAATACCGACATCGACGTCGATCCGCAGCTCCAGCCGCGCCGAACATCGGAACTGGTGATCGACTAGCGTCCGCTCACCGTGTGGAGGGCGCGCAAGAAAGGTTCAAAGTGCGACTTTCTAAGCTGGTGATGGCCCTGGACTTCTGGCAAGGACATGCTGTCCATCAGCGACTTGCAGCGATTCGTCTTTCCGCTCGAAATCTCCGGCGTCCCCGCGAATCCGCCTCAGTGTTGGCAATATTCTGAGCAACGCCCTTTGCTCGTTGCGGGCAACGTCGGCTCAGTGCCTGGTCACCCGGCGCGACGCTTCGCCAACAACTCACGAACGGCCGGCACCAGATCGACGGGTACCTCCATCGCGGTGTCCGTGGTGGATTCACAGGCGGCTTCGTCCTCCGCGACCGCTTCGTCGTCTGTCTGCTGCTCGTAGTGAGCGAGGACTCGCCTCACGCGTTCTTCGTCCCAACCGGCTGGATATTTCGTGTCTGTCATGGCTTCTTTCGTCGACGCCGCAGCGCCTTCAACGCGTTCGGTCCCAGGTCGTACGCCGTAATGACAAAGATCGACCCCGGCTCCGGATCCGGCACGTAGATCACGCGAAGATAGCGACTGTAGATCCGACGACCCGATGCCTCAGAACTGCTGCGTGACGGCAACATCAGCGATGAGCCGCGGTGCATCACCTCTCAGGGGGCGCGCCGTCCAGTCTGCCGGAATCTCGGTCGGCAATTCCAGCAAGTCGTGCAGCTCGGATCCGACTGGATTGGGCGGTACGGACACGACGGCCCTCGAGTAGCGGCGATGAATTATGAAATCCGATACGTAAACCCCTCTCCTACTCATTACCGATCGTACGGGGCTCAAGCCCAGAACCTGCGCGATGCTACTTCGTCGGCGCGAGGCGCTTCAGCTCCTCGAACCAGTTCTGCACGAAGACGAGTCTTGGAGACTCCGCGGCTTCGCTCGCGACTCGTACAAGTAGAAACCGCCGGCCATCTGACGACACGTCGTAATTCACCCCGGGAAACGCCGCCATGCCGGGATAGGTGCTCGCGCCGGTGAAGTCCTTCGGGAAGACGGGCTCCGGTGTGGATGCGCGCCACGTCTGCTCGTTCACGACGTCGAGGCGCATAAGGGCGCCACGTGGTGCACGGTAGAAGAGCTCATTGCCTCGCCGTGACCACACCGGTCGATTGCCACCGCCAGACGAGACCTGCCAGTGCCCATCGGCCACGTTCGGAAACGGGCGCACGTAGATCTCCGTCGCCCCGGAGTCGTCCGACTCGTAGGCGAGCCACCGTCCATCGGGCGACACCATGCCGTTGCGCTCAACGGATGGGGATTGAACCAGGGGCACGACGTTTCGATCGCCACTCAGTCTGAGCATCATGATGTCGGGCGTCGCGGTGTTGTCGGTGAACACCAGCCACTGCCCGTCTGGCGAGATGGACGTGGGCTGCCTCGCATTCTTGGTAGACGCGCTCTCGACGGCCTCCGCGACGCCGCTGTTGTCCACGGGGCTCCTGAAGATCCCGAAGCCATCCAGCCGGGCGGACTGGAAAAAGATAGAGCGGCCATCCGGCGCCCAGACGGGGTAGGAGTCCTGGCCGGGGTCGAACGTCGTGCGCGACAGAGTGCGCCGGGCCACATCCCACATCCAGATATCGAGGTCCTGATCGTTCGTGGTGACCGCAATTCGACTCTCGTCCGGCGACAGCCTTGGGTAGGCATAGGTACGCGCCGGTAGCGGCGTGGATGTCTCGCGGCCCTCCCGATCGACCCACACCAACTGTCGTGCGTTCAGGGCCTCGGTTGTCCCTGTCACGTACAGTAGCGACCCACCAGCAGACACGTCGAAATCCGCAGCTCCGAACGGCGTGGTCAGGACCTGCCCGACCACTTCGACCGGCGCCCCGCGCACCTCCAAGGTGGCCAAGTCAAACGGCACGGCCCGCAGCGCACCTGCAGCCGCGAACACCAGATGCCCCGACGACAGGTAGTGTGCGTGGCTTGCGCCGCGAAGCAGCACCTTCCACGTGCTCGTGGTCACGTCGAAGAGCGCGACGTTCGCCGACGAGATGCCGCCTCGCGCGGGCAGGACGGTAAAGATTACGCTCTTGGAGCCGGGGAGGAACTCTGGCCACTGGTGGTCGCGTTCGTCCCGATCTGGTGCTGGCATGGTCAGCACGGTCGACGTTCCGCCATCGGCGGACACCCGCATGAGGCCCGTGGCAACACTGTTGGTTGCGAAGACAATGCTGCCATCGTCGCCCCACGTCGCCCCACGCACGCCGGCGCCATCGACCGTAGTGATCGTGACGGGAGAGCCACCGTTCATGCCCATCTTCCGCATGATCGTGTTGCCGTCGAAGAATCCGACCCACTGGCTGTCGGGCGAGATAAAGGGTTGGCGCACCAGACCGATGTCGCGGATCATCAGCGGCTCAAGGCGATCGATGGAACGAATGGCTAGGGCCGTGCTGTTGTCGGCTGAATAGACGAGCCGCATACCGTCCGGGCTGATCGCGACGTCCCGACCGACCCCATCCACGGACAGAGTCGTCGCAGGGTCCGCGCTGTCCACGGTCAGGCGACTCACTGGACCAGTGATGGCTGGGCGCAGCCACTGCCAAGCTACGGCCGCTGCGACAAGGGCCATCACGGCGAATGCAAATGCCCACACGACCCTGGCGAGGGACGGTCGCAACGAGCCCACCGGTCGTCCCGAGTCGGCAGCGGTCTGGTGTTCCAGCACAAACAAGGCGGTGCCAAGCCCTCTCACCCGTCGAGTGGCGTCTTTGTCCACGCACTGCCGCACGAGGGCGACGACGGCACGTGGAGCGGTGACTGGTATGCGATGCCAGTCGGGCTCACTGCGCAGTACCGCAGCAACCGTGTCGCTGACCGTGTCACCCGCGAAGGCTCGGTGCCCCGTCAGCATCTCGTAGAGCACGCAGCCAAAGGCCCAGACGTCCGTCCGCCGATCGACGAGACCTCCTCGGGTCTGCTCCGGGCTCATGTAAGCGGCGGTGCCGAGAATCATCCCGACGCCCGTCATCATTGCGGGCGTCGTAATCGTCGGCGCCTGCGACACGCTCGGCGATGCGGCACCCACCAGCTCCATGGCCTTCGCCAACCCGAAGTCCAGCACCTTCACCGTGCCGTCGGGTCGCACCTTGATGTTGGCGGGCTTCAGATCGCGATGGATGATCCCCTGTTCGTGCGCCGCTTCAAGCGCCTCGGCGATCTGTTTCGCGATCGGGAGAGCCTCGTCAACGGGAATGGCACCACGCGCAATCCGCTGCGACAGATCGTCGCCCTGGACCAGCTCCATCACGAGCGCGTGCGTGCCACCGGACTTCTCGAAGCCGTAGATCCCCGCGATGTTCGGATGATTGAGGGACGCGAGCGTCTTGGCTTCGCGCTCGAAGCGCGCCACGCGTTCGGTATCAGCCGCAAACGCGTCCGGCAGAATCTTGATGGCGACCTGGCGACCTAGCGTCGTATCGGTGGCCCGATACACCTCCCCCATGCCGCCCGCACCGATTTGCGCGAGGATTTCGTAAACGCCGAGACGCGTGCCAGGAGTGAGGGCCAAGTTGCTGTGGATTATATGGGCGAGAGGGGCTGCGCGCCGGATAGGTCACGATCAACGGCGCAGTGGCGAGCGATTTTGCCGTCCTGGACCCCCGAAGGAGACCGGAAAGGCCCGCCCAGGATTCCTATACCGTTCGCGACAGATCATTACTGATGCGCCGGGTCCCAGCCCAGAACGGGCGCAAGGGCGACTTCTTCGCGTCAGACGTCCAGTTCTGGCCGATGGGCCGTCAGCGAACCGGGTGCGGCGGTGTCGTAAACGTTCTGCCACCGGGCCAGAACCTGCTTGTGAACCGAGCGGGCGAGAGATAGCATCCCGGCGTTTGACCATTTTGGTCGGATACGGTCGTCGGTCACCCTCCCGTGATCACACAGAGGAGACTTCATGCGTTCACTCGTCCGGTTCGCCGCGCTCGCCGTCATGCTCGTCGCCGTGCCACTCGTCGGAACGGCGCAAGTGCCGCAGGCATTTATTGGCACGTGGGTAATGAACGTCGCGAAGTCCAGCGGGAGCGCCACGCCCGACAGGAGCCAGATTTCCCGTTGGGAGACAGTGCCCGGCGGCGGGTTGAAGATCGTGAACGACACAGTCGAGGCCACAGGGAAGGCCACTCACGTCGAGACGGTCACCATGCTCGACGGCAAGGAAGCCGAGCGCAAAGGTACCGAGCAGCCGTCAACTCGCGCATACACGCGAATCGATGACCGCACCATTCAGCAGGTGACTCGGGTCAACGGCAAGGTCACCACCACGCAGCGCAACACCATCTCGGCAGACGGCAAGACGCGCACGATTGTGACCACTGGCACCAATGCCGCCGGTCAGCCGGTGAACAGCACGACCGTGTTTGACCGGCAGTAGTTCCACGCCTGCACCACTGCGCCGCTTCACGCGCACGACACGACTGGGTGCCCCGTGCACCCAGTCTTCCGCAGGCGGTCTCTCCCTCGCCGATGGTTCCGAGACGATCGATCTACACTTCGCGACTACACATTCCCGATGTCCGGTGTCCCGGCCCAGAACGGGCGCGATGGCTACTTGGTCGGCACGAGGCGCTTCAGCTCTTCGGTCCAGTTGAGCACCACCGTGAGGTTCTTCGGTGCCGAGTCCACGTCACCCTTGATCATCAGGAACCGCTTGCCATCGCGTGATACGTCGTACAACCCTCGACCGGGATTCGGGGCCGGGTAGTTGCCTTGGAAGAGCCTCTTGGGGAGGCCAGCCCTGAAGGTGGGGCCGGTTTCGACGGGCACCGCCATAATCGTGCCCTTGGTCCCCGCCCCGACGTAGAAAAACAACTCTCGCCCGTCATGACTCCAATGGGCCGCAGTGCCGCCGCCAGTGGAAATCTGCCATCGCCCGCCGTTGACCATGGGAAATGGCCGCACGTATATCTCAGCCTGTCCCGATTCGTTCGACTCGTACGCAAGCGAACGGCCGTCGGGCGACACGGCGGGGTTGGTCTCGTTGCTGGGTCCGTTCAGGAGAGGTACTCCGGCCGTCCGGGGCCCGGTCACAGGAATCATCCAAATGTCTCGAGGCGTGTTTGATGGATCGTAGAGGAGCGTCTTGCCGTCTGGCGAGAAATCGCTCGGTATCATCAACGTCGTCGATTTCTCGGTGAGGGCTTCGGCCACCCCCGACCCATCCGCCGCCTGCCAGTAGATCTCCTCAGCAGCATTGACGGGGCGCGAAAACGCGACCCGCTGCCCATCGCGTGACCACACGGGACCGCGATTCTGTCCTGGGTCAAAGGAGAGACGTTGCAGCGTCGCGCGTGCGAGATCCCAGATCCACACGTCCTGCTCCTGATCCCGGATGTCGAGCGCGACCTTCGTGCCATCGGGCGAGATCTGCGCATACACGTAGGCACGGGGCGGCGCGGAGATGGGTTCCTCGCGGCCCGCCCGATCCACCCAGACGAGCGACCGCCTGGCGCTGGCAAGTCCACCGGGCACGTACACCAGCGTCCCGTTCCCCGCCACGACAGCATCCACACTGCCAGTCCCCGTCGTCGCCACACCGTCGAGCACGGGCGCGGGCGCAGGGGTACCCACCACGGCCAGCCGTCCGAGATCGAACGGCACAGCGCGCAACGTCCCTGCGGCGCCGTACACAAGATGACCCGACGACACATAGTGCGCGTGATAGCCACCGCGCACCAGGATCGTCTGCGTATTCGTCCGCAGGTCCAACACCGCCACCTGCGCGTTGTCGAGGCTCGCACCCGGTTGCGTGATGGTGAAGAGCACCGCCTGCCCGCCCGGCAGGAACTCCGGCCACTGATGATCGCTCTCGCCCGCTCGACGGTTCGGCGTCGTCAGCACCGAGACGTCCCCGCCGCTCGCCGATACGCGCAGGAGCCCTGTCTCCCCGTTGTCGGCGAAGATGACGGTGCCATCCTCGCCCCACGTGGCACCTCGGGAGGCACTGAGACCGGCGGTAGTGTTCAACGTCACGGGCGGACCGCCGGTGATCGCGACTTTCTTCAGCGCCGTCCCGCCGTCGAAGAAGCCCACCCACTGGCCATCGGGCGAAAGGAACACTCCGCGCGGCTGGCCCAGGCCAGTGAGGGGAGTCGGCGCTAACTGGTCCAGAGCCCTCACCAGCAACTGATTCTCGCCTCGGTAGACGATGCGCGATCCGTCGGGCGTGATGGCGAGATCGCGGTCGTTACCCTGGAGTGACAGGGCCGTTGCGCCGGCAGTGGTGATCTCCATCCGAACCAGCGGCGCAGGGGGCGGGGCTTCGCGCAAATGCCGCACCGTGGGCACCGTCATCGCGAGCATGCCGAGAACGGCGACGGATGCGAGTGCAGTGACCCACGGCGACCGTCCGTGTGACGCTACCGTCACGGGTGACGACGATGGAGGTGGCGCGGCTGTCTCGAACGCGCCCTCGAGTGCCAGGCGTACGCTCTGCATGTCGCCGAACCGTTGCTTCGGGTCCTTGCGCAGGCACCGGCGAATGCAAGTGCCGAGCGCCGGGGAAAGCGAGACCGGCAGCCGTATCCAGTCCGGCTCTCGCGCCAGCACCGACGCCAGCACCTCCGACACGTCGTCGCCCTCGAACGCCCGCTGCCCTGTCAACATCTCGTACAGCACGGCACCGAACGCCCACACGTCACTGCGCTTGTCCACCGTGCGGCCTTTGGCCTGCTCGGGCGACATGTAGGCGGCCGTGCCGAGAATCATGCCCGCCTGCGTCATCGCCGGCGTCGTGATCGTGGGCGACTGCGACATCCCAGGCGACATCGCGCCCACTGGCTCCATGGCCTTTGCCAGCCCGAAGTCGAGCACCTTCACCGTGCCGTCTGGGCGCACCTTGATATTTGCGGGCTTGAGATCTCGATGGACGATCCCTTGCTCGTGTGCCGCTTCCAGCGCCTCGGCAATCTGCTTCGCGATGGGGAGGGCTTCGTCAACGGGGATCGCGCCTCTCGCGGTCCGCTGCGAGAGGTCGTCCCCTTCGACCAACTCCATCACCAGCGCGGTGATGCCCTCGCTTTCTTCGAGGCCGTAGATCGCGGCGATGTTGGGGTGGTTCAGCGAGGCGAGCACTTCCGCCTCACGTTGAAACCGCCCGAGCCGGTCGCGGTCCGCGACCAGGTCGGGCGGCAAGATCTTGATCGCCACCTGCCGCTTCAACTTGGTGTCAGTGGCCCGATAGACCTCGCCCATGCCTCCGCGACCGATCAATTCGATCAACTGGAAGACGCCGAGACGGGAGCCAGGAGTGAGCGACAAGTTGTTGGATTATATGGGCGAGACGGGGCTCGGCGCGGATAGATCCCGTGTGACGGCGCAGTGACGAGCGATTGTCCGGTCTTGGACCCCAGAAAAGCCCCGCCACGGATTCCTATACCCTGCGCGACTGATCATTACGGATGTGCCTGGTCCCAGCCCAAAATGGGCGCACGGACGCACGCGCGGGTTTGGAGATTGCACCGCCCGACGCTTCGCTTACGCGTCCGGGCGTGGCACGCCCAAGTCCTTGCAGATCTTCCTTGCGAGTTCCTGGTTGATTTCGTTGTGACGGGGAACCGTTGAAGCCTTTTTCTCAGTCCGGTTGATGTACACCGTGTGGCTTCCTCCTTCTCGCAAGAATTCGCACCCATGTTGTTCCAGGTGCCGAAGGAGGTCGCGCCGCTTCACGCCGTGACCTTGAGCGGCTCCCTGATGAGATCAGCCTCCGAGGCGTCCTCGAGCGCAAACATCCGATTGGCTTCAACGACCAGGGTGACAGCCTCCCTGAGGTTCGTGCGTGCCTCTTCGAGGGTCGCGCCCTGAGTATTGGCGCCCGGAAACTCTTCGATGAACCCGATGTAGCCTTCGGGCACCTTACGGAACACCGCCGTGAACTGCAGGTCCATGCACCACTCCTGACTTATGATACGCCCGCCGTGCTACGGCTTCAGGCCCGCGTCCCAGTTCGTAACGACCGTGATCGGCGTCGCAGCTGCCTGTTCGGAATCGGTGTTGATCAGGAACCGCTGCCCGTCGGCGGTCACGGCGTACCCGTGCCGCATCCCCGTGACAATAGACGTTTCGAACAACGGCTTCACCGCGCCGACTTCGAAGCTCGCGCCCCGTCCATTCACGGCCGCCGCCACGATCTTCCTGTCGGGATCCACATAGAAGACCTCCGTGCCGTCTCGCCGCCATCTGGGGAGATCACCGCCGGCTGTCGAGACCTGCCGCCTCCCACCAGGCCCCGGAAAGGGGGCAACATAGACCTCGTTCCTGCCGGACTCGTTCGAAACGTACGCTACCCACCGCCCATCGGGAGAGAACTGCCCTGACAGCTCGCTGAACGGCGTATTCACAAACGGTGTGGGCGTGCGATCGCCTGAGAGCGGCAAGACAAACAGATCGCTGCCTGTCGCTTCACCGTTGCTGCGGTAGAGCAGCGACTTGCCATCTGCGGACCAGCTGAGGGGAATTTTTGCCAACTTGTCTTCGAGCAACACCTCCTCCGTGCTGGATCCGTCAGCGCTCTTCAGATACAGATCCAGCTGGGCCTTGCGGCGTGAGCTGAACACCGTCTGGCGACCATCCGGCGACCAGATCAGCGCCATTTCGTCCGCGGGATCAAAGGTGAAGCGATTCCTGATGCCGCGCACCACGTCGTAGAGCCAGATGTCCGCTCCTCCCCCGCCCCGCAGGCTGACCGACGCCTGTCGCCCGTCCGGTGAAAGATCCAGATCAAAGTAGGCAGCGGCCTCCCCAAGCACGGCGAGCTGTTTGCCGGCGCGGTCGAACCACACAAGTCGGGAGCCGGCTGATCCCTCTCCTGCCTGATACGCCAACACCCCAGTGTCCGATGCGGAAAACACACCGCTCGGCGGTGAGGAGGTGGACCTCACCACCTGCTCGGCAATCGGGAGCGGTTCACCCGTGAGTGTCAGCCGGCCGAGGTCGAACGGCTGCGCCATCAGGGTCTCCTCGCGCATGAAGAGCAGGTGGCCTTGCGCGTAGAGGGTGTTGGTGCTGCCGGGACTCTTGAGGAGCAGCGTACGGGCGGGGGCATCGAGTGACGCCACGTAGATGCCGTCATTCGGGCCGCCCTGCACTCGGTAAACAAAGTGCTTCCCATCCGGGAGAAAGCTCGGCCGAGCGTGCCCAGCATCACCGTCTTCGAGGGCTGTCGCCGCAGAGGGCACACCACCCGCGGCGGACACTTTCTGCAAAGCCGAAGCGCTTGACGAAGCAAAGACGATGACCCCGTCTCGGCTCCACGTGCCGCCCCGAAATTCCGGCGTGGCGCACAGCGTGACGGCCGGTCCGCCAGAGACGTCGATCTTCTTGAGCGTGCCCTCGGCGAAGAACCCGAGAAACCGGCTGTCGGGAGACCAGAAGGGCGCAGCCGCTCCGTCCGTGCCGGGCAGCTCTTGCGCGGTAAGTGTGTCGAGCGCGCGCACCCACAGACGGCTGCTGCCGGTCGCGGCGGTCGCGAGGAAGGCGACCCGCGATCCGTCTGGCGACACGGCGAGTGGTGCGGGCGATGCACCGGTTGGACCGGTTGCGGTTGTCACGCGCCAGCCGTCCGGCGGAGACACGAGGAAACGCATCTGACGCACGTCGGCCGGCGCCCGGCCGAGAGAGATGAACGCCGCCAGGGCCAGGGCCGCGAGGCTCACCACCCCGAGCGCCGTCCACGCCACGCGCTCCCGCGGGCGAGAGACGACGACGGGCGCCACGGTCGATGAGGCCGGCGCGGCCGTCTCGAACGCGCCGTCGAGCGCCAGGCGGACGTCGCGGATGTCACCCACGCGCTGCTTCGGGTCCTTCCGCAGGCACAGACGAAGGGCCTGCGTGATACGGGCAGGGACCGACGGTGGAAGCGCGCCGAAGTCCGGCTCGCGGGCCAGCACGGATGCGAGCACGTCTGACACATCGTCGCCAGCGAACGCTCGCTGTCCCGTGAGCATTTCGAACAGCACCGCACCGAACGCCCAGATGTCCGCGCGCTTATCGACCGTCTTGCCTCGTGCCTGCTCCGGCGACATGTACGCGGCCGTACCGAGGATCATCCCGACGCCCGTCATCATCGCGGGGGTCGTAATCGTCGGGGCCTGCGACACATTCGGCGACATCGCGCCCGGCGCTTCCATCGCCTTCGCGAGCCCGAAGTCCAGTACCTTCACCGTGCCGTCGAGTCGTACCTTGATGTTCGCGGGCTTCAGATCGCGGTGGATGATCCCCTGTTCGTGCGCGGCTTCGAGCGCGTCGGCAATCTGCTTCGCGATGGGCAGCGCCTCGTCTATCGGGATCGCGCCGCGTGCGATGCGTTGCGACAGATCCTCGCCCTCGACAAGTTCCATCACGAGGGCGGTGAACTCCGGCGTCTTCTCCAGCCCGTAGATCGCGGCGATGTTCGGATGGTTGAGTGCGGCGAGGACCTCGGCTTCACGCTGAAATCGCGCGAGGCGATCCGCATCGCCCACCACCGAGGCGGGCAGCACCTTGATCGCCACAGACCGCTTCAGATTGCTGTCGGTCGCGCGATACACCTCCCCCATGCCGCCCGCACCAATCTGCGCGACAACTTCATACGGGCCGAGGCGGGTACCAGGAGTGAGGGCCAAGTTGCTGTGGATTATATGGGCGAGAAGGGCTGCGCGCCGGATAGGTCACGATCAACGGCGAAGTGGCGATCGATTTCGGAGGCTTTTCCCCGGAAACCTCTCCACGCGGTCACTCTATACGCAGCGGGACCAGGCAGGATGAATCCGGCCACGCGGGCTCCATCAGGGTGCGGCGACCCACTGGCCGAGCGTAGTGATTCACTCCGCCGGAACAACCGCGTCGAGCCCCTCGAGCAGCCACAGGTTCGACGTGTTCTTGACCGTGCTGTAGGCGAGGCTCTTTCCGTCCGGAGCCAGTGACAGACGCACCGAGGGGTTGGCGGCCACCACCGGGGCATACTCCGAGCGCAGCGAGCCGATGATCGTCTCGCCTCCCCCGTTGATGCCCGTTGAGATCAACTCCAGGCGGTTGTTGCCAAGCCGACGGAGGCCGTACATCGTCCGGCCGTCAGCCGAGAAGGCGTAGGCCTCCGCCGCGCCAAGATCGCGCGTGGTCTTGCCGTCTGGTGAGATCAACCGTCCTCCCCCGCTCTCAGTGCCTTGATACAGAATCCAGTCGCCAGAAGGTGACCAGACGGGCACCATGCGGGAGGGGAAACTCCGGCGAATCGACGCCGTCAAGACCTCGGGGTCCGCCTGTCCGGTAGTCTTGACCTTGTTCAGCGACAGCGTTCCGTCTCGAAGCTGCAGGTAGACGAACCAGTTACCATCGGGTGACCAGGAGCCCGGCCAGTCCCGCTCGGCGGGTGTCTTCACGAGCCGCACCGGCGAGCCACCGGCCACCGCCGACATCCACGCCCGACCGGGTCCGTTTCGCTCGAGTCGGGTGTAGATCACGCGCGTGGCATCGGGGGACAGGATGGGACCCATGAACCCATCTGTCGTGTCCGGCGGGAAGTCGCGCGCGGTCACCAGCGGGCGGTCCAGCTGACCGGGCGTGTGCAGCCAGATTTCCGGGCCACCACTGCGATTGGTGACGTAGACCAGCGCAGCGGACCCGGACGCCCAGGCGGGCATCTGTTCGCTGCGTTGGGTGGCGATGAGCGGTGCGACGGCGGCGGTGGCCAGGTCCACCGACACGACGTCATAGTCGCTGGCGGATTCCGCAAACACGAGCCCGCTCCCATCCGGGGACACGGCAGGAAAGCGTCGAGCCGTCGTGCCGCCGGCAAGCCTGACAAACGTGCCTGATGTCGTGTCCGCTATCTGGAGTTGGCTCCCGTCGCCGATCAGCACGACGTGGCGGTTGTCCGGCATCCAGGAAATCGTGGGGCTGCCGCCTGCGTTCATCGGCATCCGTTCGAGAATCCGATGCGGTGGATTGGCCGCACTCGCCGGGTAGGGCAACAGCCAGGCTTCTGGGCCTTCGGCCGCGTTCCGGATCAGGAGCAGTTGTGAGCCGTCTGGCGAGAAATTGACGGTGGGCTGAGAAACGGTGCCTCGGCTGGCAAACGGGGCCGGCGCATAGACCGTCGGCTCCGCGCCGGGTGGCGACGCGATCCAGACCGTGAACACGCCGTCGGCGCCCTGACCCCACCAGGCCAGTACCGAGCCGTCCCTCGAGACCGACGCACTCGCAACCTCCCGTTCGGTCCCCTTGATCGCGTGCAGTGACTGCGGTTCGCCGCCCACCGGGGAGACAGACCAGAGTCCTGCCGGCGCCTGCGTGGATCGAAACACGATCTGGCCGGCTGAGGTCCATGCGATGGGCGTTGCGCCCGCGACAAGCCGGGTGATTGGCGTGGGCACCGGCGAATCTAGGTAGCGCACATAAATCTGGAACGGGTCTGTCTCGTTCTGCCGCGCCGCGAAGGCGACGGCTTTCCCGTCTGGCGACCACACAGGACTGATCTGCCCGCCTGACTCGAAGGACAGCGGCGTGAACCGAAGCGCAGCCCCCTGCAGAGACGACGCCGTACGCCACGGCGCCGACAGCGCGAGCGTCAGCAGCAGGCCGCCGAGCGCGATGCCGGCCACAGCCCAGGGCAGAGCGCGAAACCACGTCGAGCGCGGCACAGGGCGCGGCTGCGCGGCGAGGGCGTCGGTGGGCGCCGACGGGATCAGGGCCTCCTCGATCTCGAGCCGCGCAGCCACCGCCGAATCAAGGCGGCGCTTGCGGTCCTTCGCGAGGCAGCGTCGCAGGAGCCGTTGGATGACCGCGGGCGTCGGCGGAGGCGGGGCTGCCCAGTCGGGTTCGGCTCGCAGCACCGCGGCGAGTGTGTCGGAGACCGTCGCGCCCTCGAACAACCGCTGCCCGGTCAACATCTCCCACAACACCACGCCGAAGGCCCAGATGTCGGCCCGCTTATCGACGGGCGCCCCGCGTGCCTGCTCCGGTGACATGTACGCGGCGGTGCCGAGGATCATGCCGGCGCCGGTCATCATCGCGGGCGTCGTGATCGTCGGCGCCTGCGACACGCTCGGCGACATCGCGCTCGGCGACTCCATCGCCTTTGCGAGGCCGAAGTCGAGCACCTTTACGGTGCCGTCGGGACGGACCTTGATGTTCGCGGGCTTGAGATCGCGATGAATGATCCCTGCTCGTGCGCGGCTTCGAGCGCCTCGGCGATTTGCCTCGCGATGGGTAGCGCCTCGTCCACGGGGATCGCGCCGCGTGCGATGCGCTGAGAGAGGTCGTCGCCCTCGACCAGTTCCATCACGAGGGCGTGCGTGCCCCCGGACTTCTCGAAGCCGTAGATCGCCGCGATGTTGGGATGATTGAGCAACGCGAGCGTCTTGGCTTCGCGCTCGAAGCGCGCGACGCGTTCGGCATCAGCCGCAAACGCGTCCGGCAGAATCTTGATGGCGACCTGGCGACCAAGCGTCGTATCGGTGCCCCGATACACCTGCCCCATGCCCCCTTCGCCAATCTGCGCGAGAACTTCGTAGACGCCGAGGCGCGTGCCAGGAGTGAGGGCCAAGTCGTTGAATGATAAGGGAAAACGGGCCTACGGGCGGGATGGATAACGATCGACGGCGCAGTGGCGAGCGATATTGGCCAGAAATATAGATAAACCCTGCGCGACCACACAGGAGTGATGTGCGGTGTCCCGGCCCAGAACGGGCGCGATGGCCAGGTCGTCGGCACGGCGCGGTTCGGTTCCTTCGACGCCTTACCGCTTCAAGCCTGCCGTCCAGTTCAGCACGACCGTGATCGGTGCCGCCGTCGTCGTGTCGGTCGGAACCACGTTGATCAGGAACTTCTGGCCGTCGGCCGTGACGTCGTAGCGGGTGACATTGGCGGTCGTCGCGCCGCCCCAAATGGGCGCTGCAAAGAGCGCCGTTGCGCTTGATCCGATCTCGTGGACACCTTCGGAAAGGTGGATACGATGTCGAGAATGGCAGACACAAGGCCGAGACGGAGTCGGCGTAGCTTTACTGATGACTTCAAGGCCGGGGCGGTCCGGCTGGTCCTAGATCAGGGCAAGACGGGCGTCACGACCGACGAGCGCGAGGAGCTGGCGCGGCTGCGGAAAGAGAATCGCGAGTTGCGGATGGAGCGCGACGTCCTAAAAAAAGCCGCGGCCTTCTTCGCGAAGGACCACCTGTGAAGTTTGCGTGGATCCAGACGGAGAAGGCCAGCTATCCCGTGACGAAGCTCTGTCGGTGGCTCGACGTCACGCCGAGCGGCTTCTACGCGTGGTGCGGGCGACCAGAGTCGGCGCATGCCCGGGACGACCGGCGCCTGAAAGTCTTGGTGCACGCCTCGTTCGACGCCAGCCGGCAGCGGTACGGGAGCCCGCGCATTCACGAAGACCTCCGCGAGCAGCGGGAGCACGTGAGCCGCAAACGCCTGATTCGCCTGATGCGGGAGGACGGGCTGAAGGCGCGCGCACGCAAGCGGTACAAGGTCACGACGCTGAGCGATCACGACCAGCCGGTCGCGGCTAATCTGCTCGACCGCCGATTCGAGGCGGATGCGCCGAACCAGCGCTGGGTCGGCGACACGACCGAGTTCGTGATTGGGGGCAGCGGCAAACTGTACCTCGCCGCCATCCTCGATCTCTTCTCGCGGTTCATTGTGGGGTGGGCGGTCAGCGCGGTCAACGACCGCCACGTGACCATCAAGGCGCTCCAGATGGCCCTCAAACGCCGCTGCCCGGACGCCGGGCTCCTGCACCACTCCGACCAGGGCAGCACCTACGCGAGCGAAGATTACCAAGACGTGCTCCAGGCGCACGGCATCATCTGCAGCATGAGCCGGCGGGGCAACTGTCACGATAATGCCGTGGCCGAAAGCTTCTTCTCGACCGTGAAGAGCGAACTCGGTGAGCACTTCGACAGCAACGGCGACGCGAAGATGGAGTTGTTCGATTACATCGAAGTGTTCTATAACCAGCGGCGGCGGCACTCGACGCTGGGCCAGATCAGCCCTGCCGCGTTCGAACGGCGCGCCACTCAGGCGGCATAACTGAACCGTCCACCGAATCGGATCAAGCCCACGCTTGGCGCGCGGCTTCGATGCACGGCCGTAACATGCCGACGTCTTGGGCAGCAGCGCATTGGCGCACTCGACGGCGGGTTCTGGAAAGTCGTCGTCGAGGATGACGAGTCCGTCCAGCGCCCGATGCCGATGTTCATACCCTCCTTGAAGTCGTCAACGTCGTAGGCTCTGTCCTGCCAGTTGCCGTCGAATCCCTTCTTCCCGTTCAGTCGAACGACCTTCAGTCCTAGGTTTCGGATGTAATGACCGGCGAATTGCTGCACTGGGGTCCTAATGTTGGCCCCTGTTATCAGGGCGTCAGTCACGACTGTGCACCGACCGCCGAGCCGCTTTCCCGCGACTTCAGATATTCCTCAAGGTCACTGAGACGGAACCGGAGGTATCGACCCAACCGGAGGTGTGGCAGTTTGCCCTGCTCTACCTTCACGTAAACCCAGGTCACGGGCACGCTCAGACGCTTGCGACGTCCTGAACGGTGAGGAGAGATTCGATTGGTGCGGGAGAGATGTTCGATATGCGTTCCATGACGGTCCTCGTGAAGTCGAGAACCTCGGGGGAACGCCAACGACAGGACGTCGTGTAACGTGGTTTCGAGGTGCGTGTTGCTGTTAGTTGTTATGTCGTCGCAATTCCGAGAAAGCTTTAGTCGGGTTACCTCTTTCCATGTTGACGTTGCTCCACGCTGCCGGGTTGCCGTGGTCTGCCTGGGTCTAGCGGGTTCTGGTCTGGGCTCGCGCGGGTGCGGGACAAAGGCGAACAACCCCTGCAAACCACGGTAGCCGGCTATTCACTAGTCGTCTCCTCGTCATGGACCAGCGCCGCCAGCGTCGCGCCAAGGACCTCATCATTCAGGTGTGTCATCAAGTAATTGGCAACCCGATTGATGGCGACTCGTCGCGGTTTGAGCAGTTCGAATGCCTCCGTGTCCCGCGCACTGAGATACGCGTTGACGCTCTTCTGTAACTCGAGTTCGTCAGGCCATGACCCGTCCGGCTTCCGAAGCGTCACCAGCGCGCACTTCGAAGCAAACTCATCATCATCAGTCGCACCCTTGCGGATATCGTCGAGGTCATCATGGTTGAAGGACTCGGCAATTTGACCGGCGACCTCCTTCACTGCAGGCATCCTGAGCGTTTCTGGATCCTTGTCTACCGCTTGCGCTTCCTCGGCTGACCGGAACTCGCCAAGAGCGACCTCCGTATAGCCACCGATTTGGTATGCGTATCCAGGCGGCTGCTCAGCAGTCACGATGGCGTAGGTGACATGAAGACCCAGGGCGACGCTGGCGACGATATGCCCGGCTTCATGCACGCAAGCTTTCTGCACCGCTGTTTCAAACGGCACATCGGATTGATACTGTTCCCCCCGCTGCTGAAATACGCGCGCCGTCTCGCGTCGTTGAATCCGATACCGCTCTCGGTCCGGGTTGTTCTTTAGCCTTGATGCTCGCCCCATCGCTATGCCTCGCCGGGAGGCACCCACTAGAACGCGGTAGGATCCGCGTTGGGCCTGTCAGCACGGGGCGCGTGCGGACAGTTTACGGGTGTGTTGTCTTACGTGTCGTCATTACCGCGCCCGCGTTGTCACCCAGCGCGGTCACATCAACTTACTTTCACGCCGATATTCCGCACACCTGCCCGCGCGGTGTCTATGCCTTCCGTCTTCGATGCACCGCAGCGATGAGACCGCTACCTAGTAGGAGCAGCGTCGTGGGTTCGGGAACCGGAACCGTGTCACCGACGACGTTGTCGAGGCCATATCCTTCGCCAATGATGGAGCCATCCGCGTTGCGCGATTGGAGCCTAATCGAAGAGACCGCGGTGTCGGACGTAAATCCAAAGAACCCATCGGCTGGCAACTGAAGGGTCGTGAACCCACCGGCCTGGAAGTTAAGTCGAAGATCCGTCAGTTCTGATGTAAGCGCACCCGTGAACACTCCGCCCCATGCCCTCAACGGGCTATCAAAGGTCATCAAGACGGCACGATCTGCATCGAGGTCCGTGAGTATGGCGGCGTAATCGGTTCCGTTGCTTTCGAGCGGAAAAAGAGCCGGGGCTACTTCAATGCGATTCCGAGTAGTGGCCGCAGTGCTGATGGTTTGCTGCAGGCTGAAAGGACCTACATCCACCGCGGACGAAGTGAAGGACGTATCGACCCCAAACAACCCGTTGAAGTCGACGCCCCAATCCGTTATGGCCACGGCCTGCCACGCGGCAAGAGAGTTATATGGCGTGATCGTCGCGGCAAGTGCGCTTCCGGCATTGGCGAGCGCCAGTGCCGCGACTAGCGCGCTAAACCGAAGCACTTCTCTCATCACGTGTCTCCTTTTTTGGATTCGTTTTGACGAAACTCATGCCTCGCAGGGCGAGGGATGAGCAAAGATTACGCAAGTCTTAAGCCAGAGGGTCGGCGTGTTCCCTCTGCGGCTGATCCCATCTCTTGGCCCGAAGTCGTCGCAGTAAACACCTTTAGACTCCGCCGGACCGTGGACTGCGACTATTTGCATACCCTGACGTCCCCCCGCGTTTCGGTTTAGAGTCCGGCCCAGCGGGATGGGTCTCCCAGAGGAGGTCTTTGTCTTCAGAGTCTCCCACCGCCTTCCCTTGAACCGGATGCGATGAGGCAGCGCGAAAGTAGAAGGGGTTCCCTCCGGCGCCGTCACGGCCTGAGATGCCTAACCCCTGCCGATGAATCCCTTCCGGTCCGGTGTTGATGAATTCCTGATCTACGGCGCCTACTGCGTGGTTACACGTGCCGCAACTACACCGTGCGAGACCTGCACTGGCCCGAATGTCCCGAGCAATCGTGGCAGCCAGTGCTCCGGCGAGTTCGCGGGCTTACCGCAGTAGATGCAGGGCGGCACCCAACAGACAGTAAACCGGGGACCATCTGCGCGCTCAGATCTAAACGACGCGAAAATCCCGACTCGTTGGATGACGGCTGGATGACGCCAGTCCCGTCGCACACACTGCGCGCCGCACGCGACGACTAAGTTGTTCTGTGTGGGTTGCTTAGGTTTGGTTGCGGGGGCGGGATTTGAACCCGCGACCTTTGGGTTATGAGCCCAACGAGCTACCGGACTGCTCCACCCCGCGTCACCTGCTCGGTGCGCCTTCTTGCGCGCATCCGAGACTTTCAAGTCTAGCACGAGTCACACCGCAAAATCCTCGCGCGCACGGCCGACCTGCCGTATAGTCCTCCCCGCAGTGCGGCTTCCCGCACCGCCGCGTGGGAGGATTGTGCGTATGCGCCAGACCGCTTTGACCCTTGCCTGTGCTGCTCTGCTGGTCACACTGTCACCAGCCATGCCCAGGGCACAAACCACCGCCGCCAGCTTCGAGGGACGCCCGAAGTTCTCAGAGGGCGATGCCCTGGGCTACTTCATCTGGAAGGATGGCGATACGTGGAAGGTGCGCTGGACCACATTCGGCGCCGAACATCGCTTCAGCGGACGCGTCACGCTCGAGGGCGGCGAACTCCGCGACTTCAAGCGCATTGATGTAGACACCGAGAGACGGGTCGTGTCCCCCGGTCGTGCCCCGCGCGTCGTCCGTGGCCCTGGCGGACGCGTCCGTCGCGTCACGCCTGGTCGCGGCGCGGTCGTCGCCGAACGCGACGAGGACCGCATCGAGCAGGAGACCGAACGCCTGATTCGTTTCATCGCGCGCACCGACGATGACATCGATGGGTTCGACTTCAAGACGACCGGCTCGACCGACACCATCCGGTTTGCGCTGCAGATCGATGAACGCGCCCGCCCGGAGGAAATCGAGGTCGGTCGAAACAACCTGAAGCCCGGTGAGGATCCACTGGTGGTGAAGTTGCGCTGATACAATCGCGACGTGGCGCGAACTGACGGGATCGGCGGCGACGCCCATCCAAACGACGACCTGCTGATCGCGCTCCACGATGGCGTCCTCTTCTCCGGCGATCGCCCCGGCGTTGAAGGCCACCTCAAGACGTGCGCACGCTGCAGGGCGCGACTCAAGGCCCTCACCGAGGACATCACACCATCCGAGCCGGCAGCACCGGCGCTCCCCCGGTCCATCTCCGCGCAGGTGTGGCGTCGCCTGGGGATCACGGCCGCCGTGCTCGCGCTGGTCGCCACGGCGGGCATCGCCGCACGCTGGGAACTGAACCGTCGCAGCACCCAGCCGGTCTCGCTCGCCACCGCGCCCACACCCGAGCCGTCTCCGGTTCCGACGATCACCAACATCCCGGAACCGCCTCAACCCGAACCTGCGGTCGCCTCACCGGACGCGGGCGAACCCGCCCCGAGCCCGGT
>JBEBGV010000022.1:0-63129 GCA_040081265.1 Vicinamibacterales bacterium | reverse complement strand
GGGATAGGGATGGCCTGACGGGATCGAGGCCCATGCCGATGATTTCGCTCTGTGCGGGGGGGCGACCCGCACGCGAGGTGACCAGCGTCTTCTCCTCTGGCGTCAGGAACAGGTAGCCCGCTGGCAGCGAGAAGAAGTCTTCGAGCACGGCGAGCTCGCTCGCGGCGTCCTCTTCCGCCGTTGGCACGAGCACCGCACGCTCGGCGACAAGCGGAAGCCCGAAGTAGGACGGGGCGTAGCGGAAGGTCCAGAACAGCACCAGGTCCCAGGACTGACCGCGTGCACGGAGATGATCGAGCAGCGCGGGGCAGTCAGGCCCATTCTCCCGGAACCACGCCGTCTCGTCCTCGCGCGACGCGTGGCCGGCGAAGACGAGGTCGCTGAGGTCGGCGAACCGTTTCAATGCACGAGGACGCGCGACTGGAAACCGGATCACCCGCACACCTCGCTCGACGGTCTCGCCCGCCGGGCTGTCATTGGCCCAGGACACGTAGTCGGTCGCGCAGGTCGTCAGAACAGTGATGTCGTGGCGAGCGGCGAGGTGTTCGGCGAGCAGCCGGCAATGCGCTTCGGAGCCCCCGGCGATGGTGTCTCCGTAGCGCTGGACGACAAAGGCGAGTTTCACACCGGGGGCCGCTGCGCGAGGTCCTGCCGCAGGCGGGCATTCTCGATCGCGAGTTCCTGGACGCAGGCGAAGAGGACGTCGTTGACCCGTTGCTGCCGCTCGAAGTTGTCGCGGCTGTACTCGAACAGCCATCGGAGGATCGGCAGCAGCAGGCGTTGCTTGACGAACACGAGCGACGAGGCCACCGCGCCACTGCGGTGCGACGTCACGCGCATCGCCGTTTCGAGACGCCAGGTCGACGGGTCGCCCATCAACTCGGGCATCAGCAGCGACGCGGGACGGCTACGGCTGACCGCGTTCCTGAGCAACGCGTCGAGGTCCGCAAAGAGTGCAGGGTCCTGCAGCGCCCTGGACGCGCCGTGACGGAGCAGATCCTGTCGGACGCGTTCTCGTACACGCGCCTGCAGCTCCGACGTGACCGCATCGACGGAGACAGGGTCTGGAGTGGGGACGTGGCTCAGATCTACTCGCTCTGCCCCGCACCGGCCCTGACCTGGACGATGACGGAACTTGAAGAGATGAGACGCGACTTCTGTTTCAGCCGAATTGACACCTTGAAACCCCCAGGGTCACGGTAGACGTGATCGACGCCATACCGCCGGCGCACCTGGCTCTTGCCGGCTTCGTAGGGGTCGCAGTCTTCGGTGTTCTCCGAGGCGGTGCCGTCGCCCCAGTCCCATTCGATCGTCGGGCAGTAGAGGTCGGCATAGTCATCGGCTCCACCTCGGAGCTCGGCCGACACGCGCACGCGCAGGGGCGTGAAGCCCAGAGGAGGCGTGACCCTGAGTGATAGACTGGGTTTTCGGTCGCCGGATTCGCCTTCACGCTGCTGCCCCCACGCGGGTCCTGAGACCAGCAGGGCTGCGGTGAGAGCGGCCGCTGCGCAAGGGCTGAGCAAGTGACGGATCATGGCGATGCTCCAGTGCAGTTTCTGACACTGATTCTAAGCCCGCATCTGGCGGGCCACAAGCGATGGCATGCATAGCGTTCATCAGACACCGGCACTGACGCTGGTCACGGGCGCGGCCCACGACCTCGACGCTGACCTCCTGCTCATTCCTGCATTCGAGGACGATCCCGCCCTCGACGACCCGGCGCTCGATGCGGCCGTGGGCGGTGAGATGGCACGCGCACGGGAGCGCAAGGAGTTCAAAGCCGAGCCTTATGAGGCGTTTGGCCCCATGCCGGTCAGCGGGTGGAAGACGCCCCGGCTGCTGTTTGTGGGGGTGGGGAAGCGCGCAGACCTTGACCGTGACCGGCTCCGCCGGCTGGGCACGACCGCCGGCCTTGCCGCCCGGCAGCGACGCGCGTCGCGGATAGCGCTCCTCCTTCCAGCCTCAGCGGTCCCAGGACCAGTCGCGGTTCAGGCGGTCGCTGAAGGCGTCGTCCTTGCGAACTTCGACGGAGCGTCCTACAAGACGAAGGACTCCGCCACCACGTGGCTCGAGACCGTACAGATACGGATTGCCTCTGTTTCCGGCGACATGGCTGAGGCGCTCGAACGCGGACGCGTGATCGGCGAGTGCACCAACATCTCCCGGTCACTTTCGAACGAGCCCGGGAACGCGCTCACGCCACGGGTGTTCGCCGAGCGTGCGCGTGCGGTGGCTGTGGCTGCGGGTGTGACGGTGGACGTTCTCGACGAGCTCCGCATTGCCGAGTTGAAGATGGGACTTCTGCTGGGCGTCGGTCAGGGCAGCAGCGAGCCGCCGCGTCTCATCGTTCTCCGCTACGAGCCGGCGACCAATCTCGCCCCCGACGTGCATCTGGGCCTGGTGGGCAAGGGTATTACCTTCGACACCGGCGGGATCTCGCTCAAGCCCGCCGACAAGATGGATCGCATGAAGGACGACATGTCCGGCGGTGCGGCGGTGATCGGGGCGATGACCGCCATCGCCAGGCTCGGCGCGCCCGTGCGGGTCACTGCGGTCATTGCCTCCGCTGAGAACATGCCGGGCGGTCGGGCCCTCAAGCCTGGTGACGTGATCACCAGCGCTGAAGGAAAGACTGTCGAGGTGATCAACACCGACGCCGAGGGACGCCTCGTGCTGGGCGACGCACTCTGGTACGCGCGTCAGCAGAAGGTCACGCACCTTGTCGACGTGGCGACGCTCACCGGCGGCTGCGTGGTCGCGCTGGGACTGGGGACGGCCGGACTCTTCGGCACCCCGCTCGCCTGGCGAGACGAGGTGCTGCGTGCCAGCGAGCGTGCGGGCGACCGTTCGTGGCCCATGCCCGACTTTGATGACTACATGGACCAGTTGAAGAGCGACATCGCCGACTTCACCAATCAAGGTACCCGATGGGGGTCTGCCAGCGTCGGAGCGGTGTTCGTCAAGGAATTCACCGGCGGGTTGCCGTGGGTCCACCTGGACATCGCCGGCCCGGCCTGGGCCGAAGACGCGAAACCGTATCAGCCGAAGGGCGCTACTGGTTTCGGTGTGCGGACGCTGGTCGAGCTCGCGCTCGCGTCTCCATCGTGGGGTAAGCTGTAGCCCCCGCGCGGCCTCTGATGCCCCAGCAGAATCCCATCGTCGTCGAGGTCGTGAAGCAGCCGGACGCGACTCCGGAGATTTCCTACGGGAGCGTCCTTCTCTCTGCGGTCAACCTGGTCGGCGTCATCCTTGGCGCCGCGCTCCTGGTCGGAGCCATCGTCGGCGGCGTGATCATCCTGCGCAAGAGACGGGACGCGGCGAAGAACAACGGCGTGACCGAACCCAGTCATGTCCGCCTGCACATCCAGTAACCGCCAACTGCCAACTGCCAACTGCCGACTGCCGACTGCCGACTGTTACTGTCCCTGCGCGATCTGTACCGGCTTGAGCGCCTTCTGATACCGCAGGATGCCGCTGGAGAGCGCTTCGGCGATCTGCTGACGATAGACGGCGGTCTTCACGAGGGCGGCGTCCTGCTTGTTGGTGATGAAGCCGATTTCCGCAAGGATGCTGGGCATGTCGGTGCCTACCAGCACGGCAAACGGCGCCTGCTTCACACCCAGATTGCGCAGCGCAGGATTTCCCTTGCTCAGCTTTTCGACCAGCGACGCCTGCACCTGCCTGGCGAGATCGCGTGACTCGTAGATTTTGTTGTTCAGGGCAATGGTCTTGACGATGTCGGGAAGGCTGCTCATCGTGCGGGACGAACCGCGGTTCTCGCGCGCGGCGACCGCCGCACTCTGCGCGTTGGGAGCGAAGTTCAGGATGTAGGTCTCAACTCCGCGTACCCGGCGGTCCGAGCTCGCGTTAGCGTGAATCGACAGGTACAAGTCGGCTTCCTCGCGCAGGGCAATCGCCGGACGTTCCTCGAGTGCAACATAGGTGTTGGTCCGGCGGGTGAGGACAACCTCAATCCCTTCCTTCTGCAGGAGCTGCTCGAGGCGGAGAGCGACATCGAGCACGAGCTCCGCTTCAGCGACGTCGCCCTGCTTGGCCCCCGGATCATGGCCGCCGTGTCCGGGATCAATCACCACTCGCCCCACCCCAAGGCCAAGTTGCCGCGACATCGAGAGTCCACCGGGCCTTGAAGGCGGGGCGACCAGCGGCGGCTGCGGCTCACGCGCGACCGCCACAGGTGGAACGGCGACAACCGGCGCCGCAGGGATCGCAGGAGGAGGCGCCGGGAGAGTCGCTGGTGGTGTCGCTGGTGGTGTCGCTGGTGGCGTCACACTGGCCGCCACATGAGGCACGGCAGCGGTCGCGGCAGGCGCGGGTGCCGGCGATGGTTGGGGAGTGGGCGCCTTCACCGCGGGAGGCGCGGCGACAGCGACAGCGGGCACGGCGTCGAGCGTGCGGGACGTGATCGCGCCGAGTTCGCGTTCGAAGTCGATCACGATTCGGAACGGGTTGTAGCGCGTGTAGATGTTGTGCGCCGGCGCATGCTCGAGGTCGAGCACGACCCGGATACGGCGATCCAGCTGTCGCCCGACGCGAATCTGACGAACGACGTCATCCTCGAAACTGAACCGCGCGTCCTGAACAGTGCTCGCTGCTCGAGTATTCTTCAGGTCTACGAACACGCGCGAGGGTCCGTCGAGACGCTCCTCGTGGAACGGAATTTCGCGGTCGAGTTCGATGCTGACGCGCAGGACGTCGGGCAGAACCTCTCGATGAATGGCCTGCAGCGTTGTGGTTGCCGTCGTTGCCGCAGTGGTGGTTGTACGTGTGACGGCACTTGTCGCAGGGACTCTGGCAACCGGTCGGGCCGGTGCAGCGGGCGGGGCCGCGGCCGCCGTCTCCTCCGGGCTGACCAGAGGCGCCGGCGAAAGTGAAACCGGGGGAGTGGACTGTGACGCAGGCCCGGTCGACGCTGGCGCGAGGGCAAGAGTGCCGACTCGTCGATGCGCCTGCACGAGGAATGGACTCGAGGCGTATCGTGTGTCGAGCAGTTCCGTCAGGCGCACGGCCGAGGCGCGGTCGGCATTGTCCTTGAACACGTCGAAGACATCGGCGGCGAGACTGGCGCCCTGCCACAGCGCCTTGTCGGCATAGCTGCCGCCTGGAAACAGACGGGCGATGTCCTCGTACGTGCCCACGAGAATACGGGCGCGTCGCACCAGCGGCAGAAAGGGCATTCCCGAACGATAGACACCAATCTCCTTGCGGAGTGTCGCCTCCATTGTCCTGGCGTCGTCGAACAGGGCAGACGCCGGTGACTCCTGCGCGACGAGCACGCCGGTCGACACGAATGCCGCAAGGACGAGGACCAGCACGCCGGGGACGCGCAAGCGGTCAGCGTGGGTGATCATCGATTTCCTCAAAGTAGTTGCGGTCAACCAGAACCTCGCGCGCCTTGCCGCCAGCGCCGGCTGAGACGAGGCCTTCGGCCTCCATCATGTCGACCAGGCGAGCGGCGCGGCTGAACCCGATCCGCATCTTCCGCTGGAGATACGAAATCGACACCTGCCCGGCGCTGACGACGATGCGCGCCGCCTCGTCGTAGAGCTCATCCTTGTCGTACTCGATGCTGCCGGGTCCGGCCTTCTCTTCCTCGGCCGTGATCGCATCGTCGAAGGACGGCTTGCCCTGCTTGCGCAGGAAGCTGGCGAGGCGTGCGCTCTCCTGTTCGGAGATGTACGGTCCGTGCAGCCGGACACAGCGCGATGACGCCGGCGGCATGAAGAGCATGTCGCCCTTGCCGAGAAGCTGTTCGGCGCCGTTGGCATCGAGAATGGTGCGCGAATCGGTCTTGGACGAAACACGGAACGAGACGCGTGCCGGCATGTTGGCTTTGATCAGGCCGGTGATGACGTCCACCGATGGGCGCTGCGTCGCCAGGATGAGGTGGATGCCGACGGCGCGCGCCATCTGTGCGAGTCGCACGATCGACTCTTCGACCTCTTTGCCTGCGACCATCATCAGGTCGGCCAGCTCATCGATCACCACGATGATGAAGGGAAGCGTTTTCGGGGCTTCACCTTCCGGAGCCTGGCCCTCGTCGATCAGCCGCTTGATGTTGCGGTTGTACTGCTCGATGTTGCGGACCCCTTCCGCTGCGAGCGACTTGTACCGCTCCTCCATTTCCCGGACTGCCCATCGCAGCGCGTTGGCCGCCTTCTTGGGATCGACGACGACCGGGGTCAGGAGGTGGGGAATATCTTCGTACATCCCGAGTTCGAGGCGCTTCGGGTCGATCATGATCATCCGCACATCGTCAGGCGTGGCGCGGAACAGGATGCTGGTGAGCATGGCGTTGAGCCCGACCGACTTGCCGGTGCCGGTCGATCCCGCGATCAGCAGGTGCGGCATGCTCGCGAGATCGGTGACGTAGGGTTCACCGTGGATGGTCTTGCCCAGCGTCAGCGTGAGCTTCGAGGTCGATCGCTTATAGGCCTCAGACTCGAGCAGCTCGCGCAGCGAGATGGCTTCGCGATTGGGGTTCGGAATCTGGATGCCGACGGTCGCCTTGCCGGGGATGCGATCGATCAGGACCGATTCGGCCTGCATGGCGAGACTGAGATCGTCGGCCAGTCCGGTGATCTTGCTGTATTTCACGCCCGCGTCGGGCTTGAACTCGAACGTGGTGACCACCGGGCCCGGATGAATCTGCGCCACCTGTCCCTCGACGGCGAACTCGCGGCACTTCTCCTCGAGCTGACGTGCGGACTCCATCAGCTCGCGCTCGTCGATCTTGTGTTCACCCTTGGCGGGATCGAGCAGCGATGCGGGCGGCAGCGTGAACGTCCCGCTCCGGCGTGGCGCGGGCTTCTCCTCGGTGAGGGGGAGGGCAGGCTCGACGGCTTGCGTGCGCGGTCGCACGAGTGGTGGCTGCGGCGCCTCCCTGGGTCTTTCGGGCGCGATGATGTCACCAGGACGCGGGCGTGCGACTGAGGCGCTGTCGCCCTGTGGCGCGTCCTTCGCCTCCCGAGCGACCTTGCCGGCCTTGCCCTTCTGCGTCTCGCGCGCGATGACCTCGCGGCGCTGCTTGTCCTTCCGCCGCTCGTCGAGCCAGCCTCTGAACCAGCCGAGGCCACGCGCCGAGAGGTCACGGGAGTTCTGGCTCGCGCCGGCGAACAGCCGGCCGAACGACACCTGAGTCGAGAAGGTAATGGCCAGCATCATCATCGTGACGATGACGATGACCGAACCGGTTTCGTTGAAGTACTCGGCCATCTGCGCGCCGATCCAGCTGCCGAGGTATCCGCCAGCCCGGAACGTCTCGCCCGCATCGTCGGCCGTGCCGAGGGCGAGGCTGAGGAACGCGCTGGTGCACGTCAGCAGGAGGACGATGCCGACGACCTTGGTGTAGGCCGCGTCGAAGGCCTGACACCAGAAGTAGTGCCAGCCGGCGATTGCGATGACGGCTGGCATCACATACGCGGAATAGCCGAAGAGCTGAAACGACAGTTCCGCGAGGAAGGCGCCGACCCGTCCGACGAAGTTCGCCGGAGTATGGCCATCTCCCGACGTGAAGAACCAGACGGGATCGGTGGGTTCGTAGGTGACCAGCGAGACCAGCCAGATCAGGGCCACGGCAAACAGGGCCACACCGATGACTTCGCTGACGCGGCGCGAGACCGCGGATCCGCTCACGTCAACGTTCCTCATCATTCGCTGCTCAGCAGCGGCACGCGCGTTCACGTCACACCTCCATCAGGACCGGCAGCACCAGCGGGCGCCGCCCTGTCCGTTTCTTCAAGAATCGTCGGAGCTCGACCCGGAGTTTCTCGGTCATGAGCCCCTGATCGGTTCGTTCCTCGATGCCGGACGACTCGATGCAGTCGCCGATGACGCTGGCCGCCTCGCGAAACATCGCGTCGCTGTCAGCTTCTCCGACGACAAAGCCTCTGGACACCAGCTCGGGCTCGCCGACTATCGTGCCGCTGCTGCGACTGATGGCCACGACCGCCACCACGAGGCCGTCACCGGCAAGATGACGCCGGTCGCGCAAGACCTCGTCGCCAACCTCGCCGACGCGGGTGACGTCGATGAGAATACGCCCGGTGGGGGCCTTGTCGCCGATGCGTGCTCCGTGGCGGTCGAACTGGAGGATGTCGCCGTCCTGAGCCAGCAGCACCTGAAGTCTGGGCTCGCGGCCGCGCATCACCCCTTCGGCAACGCGGGCATGCCGGGCCAGTTGGCGATACTCGCCATGAATGGGCACGAAGTACTTCGGCTGCACCAGAGAGATGAGCAGTTTCAGCTCCTCGACGCTGGCGTGTCCGGACACATGCACGTGTTTCATCGTGTCGGTGATCACGTCGGCGCCACGGCGGGCGAGATGACTCATCGTGCGGGCGATGGCCTTCTCATTGCCGGGGATCGCGCGCGCCGAGAACACCACCGTGTCGTCCTGGGACAGCTTGACGTGCCGATGGTCGTTGATGGCGATTCGGGACAGGGCGGCCTGGGGTTCGCCCTGCGACCCGGTGGCGACACAGAGCACGTCCTGCGAGGCGTAGTTCTGCACGTCCATGTCGCGAATCTGCAGGCCGGCCGGTATCCGGAGGTAGCCCAGCCGCTGGGCGACCTCGGTGTTCTGCACGAGGCTCCGGCCGACGAACGCGACCTTGCGCTCGAACTGAGCGGCGAGGTTGACCAGCACCTGGATGCGGTAGATGCTCGAGGAAAACGTGGCCACGACCAGCTTGCCCTGCGTGCTGGTGAACACCTCTTCAAAGCCTTCGATGACCTCGGTCTCGGAGCCGGTGAACCCGCGACGATCCACGTTCGTGCTGTCGGAGAACAGCGCCAGCACACCCGCCGAACCGAGTTCGGCAAACCGGTGCAGGTCGAAGTGTTCGCCGTCGATCGGGGTCTGATCGATCTTGAAATCGCCGGTGTGGATGATCACGCCAACCGGCGTCGTGATGGCCAGGGCCACGCAGTCAGGCATGCTGTGCGTGACGCGGATGAACTCGATCGTGAACGGACCAACCGTGACCGTTTCGCGCGGCTTGACCCGAGTCAGGCGATCGCCCGCGTCGATGCCGTGCTCGGCCAGCTTCGGCTCGATGAGCGCGAGCGTCATGGCGGTGCCGTAAATGGGGCCGTCGAACAGCGGCACGACATGAGGCACGGCGCCGATGTGGTCTTCATGGCCGTGCGTCAGCACGAGGGCCTTCACCTGCTGACGACGTGGCTCGAGGTAGGAGAAGTCGGGGATGATGAGATCGACCCCGAGCTGATCGGGATCGGGAAACATCACGCCGGCATCAATCAGGATGGTCGTGTCCTCCCAGGACAACGCCATCATGTTCATGCCGAATTCCCCGAGGCCGCCTAACGGTACGACCTCGAGCGTGGCCGGAGACGCCTCCGGCGTGACAGACTGATTCATTCAGAGCCCAGTTCGGGACCCAAAAAAGCACATGCCACAGGCGACCACCCTGGCGGGTGCTCGTCGTGACGGGTCAGGACGCTGGGAACGCCTGAAACTCCGGCGGGAACAACGACTTGCGGGCAGAACTATAGCACAGCTCTCGCCAGGAGCCCGAAGTCAGAGGGCCGCAGGGTTTCCGGACGGACAGAGCCGTCAAGTCCTGCTTTATCAATAAGATCAATTGCATTGACGCCGAGCGCGTGGGCGACCGGCTTGAGGGCGTTCGCCAGGGTCTTCCGGCGCTGCAGAAAGACCCCTCGGACGATGCGCTCGAAGGTGGCCGGGGAGCCGACCTCGAAGGTCGGCGGACGAAACCGGAGACGCACCACGGCCGACCACACCTTGGGAGGGGGTCTGAAGGCGCCCGGAGGCAACGTGAGCAGGCGCTCCACGTCTGCCGTCAGGGCCGTCTGCACCGCCAAGGCTCCGTAGTCGCTGCTGCCGGGCGTGGCCGCCAGACGCTCCGCGACCTCGCGCTGGAGCATGACGGTGGCGTCCGACAGGGTACGGCCCTGGTCGGAGGCCCTCAGCAGTTTGAACAGAATCGGCGACGACACGTTGTAGGGGAGGTTGCCGACCACTCGAACTGGCCGCGACTCGTCGGCAAGCAGCTGCGCGAGGTCCACGTCGAGGAAGTCGGCGCAGACAACACGGGCATGGCTCGGCAGCACGGAGGGGAGCGACGCTGCCAGATCGCGGTCGATTTCAACGGCAATCAGCCGGCCGACTCGTGGCGCCAGGGGCAGGGTCAGCGCGCCGCGTCCCGGCCCGATCTCGAGAAAGGTGTCGGTGGGCGCGGCGTTGAGCGCGTCGATCAGCTTGGTGACCCAGGCAGCCTCGAGGAAGTGCTGTCCGAACCGCTTCCTCGGCCGGGGCCTGTACTCACGCGCGCCGGCCGCGTCAGTCCTCTTCGCCACGCCAGTACCGTGCTTCAATCTCTTCGATCTCTTCCTCGCTCAGTCCGAAGTAGTGACCGATCTCGTGGATGAGCGTCTCGCCAATCATGTCGCGCACCTCGTCCTCATCGTCGCAGTCCTCTTCGATCGGACGCTGGTAGAGCGTGATGCGGTCGGGCAGTTGATTGCCGTGAGCCCAGCTCCGCTCGGGCAGGGGAGTGCCCTGGTACAAGCCGTAGAGCGAATCCGGTGGCTCGAGATCGACCGAGGCCAGCGTCGCCAGGTCGGGTTCATCCTCGACGACGACCGCGAGGTTCTTCATCTCGCTCCGGAATCGCCTGGGAATCTGCTGGAGCGCTTCGGCCACCAGCCGTTCGAAGCGTGCCCGTTCGAGTCGTAGCGGGTTCACGATGTCTTTCGACGCTTGCGGGGGCTCGCCTTGGCCCCGAGAGCGATGAAGTAGTTGCAGTCCTTTCGGACGCTGCAACTGTCGCAGGCAGGTTTGGGTCGGCAGATGCGTCGTCCGTGCAGGATCTGGACGTCTGAGGCCAGCGTCCAGATTCTGGGCGGCAGGTGCTCGCACAGCTGGCGCTCGACCTTCTCGGGGTCGTCACCTTCACCAATCCCGATCCGGTTCGACACCCGCAGTACGTGCCTGTCGACAGGCAGGCCCGGAACTCCGAGCGCATGTCCGAGGACCACGTTGGCTGTCTTCCGTCCCACGCCCGGGAGCGACGTCAGCGCCTCCATGTCGGCCGGCACGGCGCCGCCGTGGTCCTGGACCAGTCGCTGCGCCATGCCCAGGAGCGCACGGCTCTTCTGCCGGAAGAATCCGGTGGACTGCACCATCACCTCGAGATCGTCTGTGCTCGCGCGTGCCAGTGCCGTGGCGTCCGGATACCGCTCGAACAGGGCCGGTGTCACGAGGTTGACGCGCGCATCGGTGGACTGCGCCGAGAGCATCGTGGCCACCAGCAACTCGAATGCGTTGCGATAGTGCAGTTCGGTGTCGGCGTTGGGATGCTGTGTGGCCAGCGTCTCGATGATGCGACGCGTCTCGGCGGGTGACTTCAGTGCACCGGCCCCTTGGTCCAGCCGACATTCGAGTACGACTCGGAAAAGACGCGCATGTGCTCCTGCAGCGCCTGGACGAGCGTCGGGACAAACTGAACCGGCACCACGATGCGCGCACGAACCGGCGCGCGCACCACCGCGTTGTTCTGTGCGTCGCGCAGTTCTTTTTCCGAGAGCGGCAGGACCTCGCAGAAGGTCAAGGTGAAGTCGAAGGGCGTGTGCGCAATCGAACAGAAGTTCGCGTAGGTGCGAGGCTCGGTCGACTGGTCGTCTGGAACGATGGTGAAGTTGATCTGCTTGGACTCGGCTGGTTGGTCGGCCATATATATCCGTGCGTAGGCCGGGTCGTCAGACCCGGCGTGTGGGGAACGCGTGTGTCAGTACTTGCGCATGACCCCGACCACCACGCCCTGCACCTGCACGTGATCAGGGTCGAAGAACATCGGCTGCATGGCCGGATTGGCCGGCTGCAGCCGAATGCGACCGCTCTCACGGTAGAACTTCTTGAGCGTCACGTCGAGTCCCCCGACCAGGGCGATGACCATCTCACCGTTGTCGGCCGACTTCCGGTCTTCGACGATGACGAAGTCGCCATCGCGGATCTGCTCGTCGATCATCGAGTCACCCTTGACGCGGAGCACATAGCTGTCGCGCTTGCCGGCCAGCGTGTCGGGCACGGCAATGGTCTCGGTGCCGGCGACGGCTTCAATCGGTGACCCAGCGGCGACAAACCCGAGCATCGGCAGCTCGACAGCGCGGCCGCCCGACCGGGAGGGCACCACCTCGACTGAACGGCTGCGGTTCCACGCGCGACGGATGAATCCCTTTTCCTGAAGGTTGGTCAGGTGCTTGTGTACGGTCGCGAGCGACGACAGGTTGAACCTGCGGCCGATTTCCTCGAGGCTCGGGGCGTACCCGTGCTGCTGGATGAACTCGTTGAGGTAGTCGAGGATTTCGCGTTGGCGTTTGGTCAGCGGCAGCACAGTCCCTCCACGGAAACGATGGCGAAACTATACGCGAATATAAAGCGAAGAACAAGGCGAGGTGTTACACTCGGCGTGTCAGCCGCCAGAGAGACGACATGAGCAATTTGGGCCGAAGATCCGCGTGTGCATTCGGGGTTCTGCTGACGTGCGCCTCGCTCGACGGGGCCACTCTGACGCGCCAGCACGCCGACGCCTTCGAGCGAAAGGTCCAGCAGATCAACAGTCCGAAACGTCCCGGCACACCGGCGCGGCGGACGCCGGTGAGCGAAGACGAGCTCAATTCGTGGTTCGCGTATCGCGCCCAGCCCGTCCTCCCCGAGGGGATCACCAACCCGCAGGTGACGATCACCGGGGCGGGACGGCTGACGGCCCAGGCCACCGTGGACCTTGAAGCGGTGGGTCGCCGCCGATCAACGGGGGGATGGCTGGATCCGTTTTCGCTGCTCGGCGGCCGCGTGCCACTCACGGCGACGGGTACCTTGCAGACACGCGACGGCGTCGGTCGCTTCTCGCTGGAGTCGGCGACCCTGGGCGGTCTGCCGGTGCCGAAGATCGTCCTGCAGGAACTCCTCAGCCTCTACACCCGCAGCGACGACAAGCCGCGCGGCGCAAGCCTTGACGATCCGTTTCCGCTCCCCGCCGACATCCGCCAGCTCGAGGTCGGCCGCGGCGAAGCCGTGGTCGTGCAGTAGGGCGTGGTGCGCGCGGCGAGCACGTCCGGCGAGGGACTCCAGGCGCCGCTGCAGTTCCTGAAGGGCGTCGGTCCTCGCAAGGCTGCCGACCTCACGCGCGCCGGTCTCATCACCGTCGAAGACCTCCTCTACAGACTGCCGTTCCGTTACGAAGACCGCAGCCGGATGCAGCCGATTGCCTCGCTGCGTCCGGGGGTGCGCGTGGCGGTTCTCGGCGACGTGAAGAGCGCGAATGTCGCGGTGACCCGACGTCGCGGGTTCAGGATTTTTCACGCGGTGGTCGGCGATGCCAGCGGGGCCATTCGCTGCACCTGGATGAATCAGGCCTATCTGGCCGACGTCATCAGGCCCCATGTTCAGCTGGTCATCTTCGGGGACGTCAAGCTCGACTCGACCGGTCTCCACTTTCTCAATCCGGAGTTCGAGATCGTGGCCGAGGACCTGGCGTCGCTCCACGCCGGCCGGATCGTCCCGTTCTACGAGAAGACCGGCACGGTGACCCCGAACATGCAGCGTCGTCTGGTGCGCCAGGCACTCGACGGACTGCCGCCCTCGATTCCGGATCTGCTGCCGCAGTCGCTGGTCGACCGGCTGTCGCTGCTCCCGCGACGGGTCGCCCTTGAGGGCGCACACTTTCCGGCCAACGACATCGATATCGACGCCCTGAACGGCTTTCGCACTCCGGCGCAGCAACGGCTGATCTTCGAGGAGTTCTTTCTCTTCCAGATCGGTCACGCCCTGCGCCGCCATGCCGCGACGGCCGACCACAAGCCGGTCGTGCCGGTTGTCAACGATCGCATCCGGGCATCGGCAGCCTCGGTGCTGCCGTTCAAGCTCACGCCGGGGCAGCGGCAGGCGGTGAAGGAGATTGTCGAGGACATCTGTCGCCCCGAACCGATGCATCGACTTTTGCAGGGAGACGTCGGCGCCGGCAAGACGATCGTCGCGTTGCTGGCGGCGATCGTGGCGATGGAGAACGGGCTGCAGGTGGCGTTCATGGCCCCGACCGAGATCCTCGCGGCGCAGCACTACAGCAACATCGCGCGGCTGCTGTCGCAGTCACGCTTCCGTGTCGACATGCTGACCGGGAGCACGCCAGGCCTCCACAAGCACACGGTGCAGTCACATCTCGAACGCGGCACCACCCACCTCGTTGTCGGCACGCACGCGCTCGTGCAGGAAAAACTGGCCTTCCACAATCTGGGGCTCGTCGTCATCGACGAGCAGCATCGGTTCGGTGTTGCCCAGCGCGCGGCGCTGCAGGCCAAGGGTCTGCGGCCCGACGTGCTGCTGATGACGGCGACGCCGATTCCGCGCACGCTGGCGCTGACCGACTACAGCGAACTGGACGTCTCGAAGATTCCTGACCTGCCACCCAACCGGCGGCCGGTGCAGACGTGGGTCAAGCCCGATTCACGCCGCGACGAGGTCTACGCGCTGATCCGCGAGCAGCTGGAACAGGGGCGTCAGGCCTACATCATCTATCCGCTGGTCGAGGAGTCGGAGAAAGTCGATCTCAAGTCGGCGACCGAGATGGCCGACCATCTGCAGGCCGAGATCTTCCCGTCCTATCGCGTGGCGCTGCTGCACGGGCGCATGAAGCAGGATGCGAAGGACCGCGTGATGCACGCCTTCGCGCAGGGTCAGCTGCACATCCTCGTCTCGACCACCGTGGTCGAAGTCGGCGTCGACGTGGCGAACGCGTCGGTGATGGTCGTCGAGCACGCCGAGCGCTTTGGCCTGTCGCAGCTGCATCAGCTGCGCGGACGCGTCGGTCGAGGTGAGTGGGAGTCGCACTGCGTCCTGCTGTATCAGTCGCCGTGGACCGACGATGCGCGGGAGCGGTTGAAGGCGATGGCCTCGACCAGTGACGGCTTCGCGATCGCCGAGCGAGATCTCGAACTTCGCGGTCCTGGCGATTTCTTCGGCACGCGGCAGTCGGGTTTGCCCAAGTTGCGCACCGGCGACCTGGTGCGCGACAAGGACCTGATGGAGCGTGCGCACCTGGAGGCCAGGGCACTGGTGGATCGCGGCGAGCTGACGCCGGAGCTCAGAGCCTTCGCCGAGCGGGAGTGGAACGCGCAGTTCGGCCTGATTGAGGTCGGATAGGCCGGATGCGCATCATCGCCGGCACGTTGAAAGGACGCCGATTGAAGGCGCCCACATGGGAAGGCCTTCGTCCGACCTCCGACAAGCTGCGGGAGACGCTGTTCAACGTCCTCGCTGGCTGCACGGCTGGTGCCCGATGGCTGGACGGATTTGCCGGCACGGGGGCTGTGGGCATCGAAGCCCTGAGCCGTGGCGCTGCGCATGTGCAGTTCATCGAGCGCGATCGCCGAGCCGTGGCGCTAATCCGGGAGAACCTGGCCGGATGCGCCGTCACGGCGGGCTATACTATCGAGCAGGCTGACGTGGCGACGGCGCTCTCCCGCCTGCCGGCAGAGACGCGGTTCGACGTCATCGTGCTCGATCCGCCGTACGACGTGACCGAACTTGGCGCCGTGCTCGATGCTGCTGGCGGGCGCCTCGAGCAGGGCGGGGTGATCGTGCTCGAGCGGGCCACGCGCACCGATCCTGAAGTGCCTGCCTCTCTCAGACGCATGCGAGATATCCGTTCCGGTGACAGCACGTTGACCCTGCTGAGGCGGGTCGAGGGGGAACCGTGAGTGCTGCAGAAGCGCCACGCGGTCGGGTGGCCCTGTTTCCGGGTTCGTTCGATCCGCTCACCAACGGTCACGTCGACATCGTGCTCAGGTGCGCGCACCTCTTCGAGCGGATCGTCGTCGGGGTGCTCGTCAATTCGGAAAAAACGCCGCTGTTCAGCGCCGAGGATCGCGTGGCGATGATTCGCGATGTGTTTCGCGAGTACCCCAACATCGAGGTCGACACCTTCGACGGGCTGCTCGTGGACTATGCCCGGCGCAAGCGCGCCAGTGCCATCGTGCGTGGCCTGCGTGCGGTCTCGGACTTCGAGTACGAGTTCCAGATGGCGCTGATGAATCGCCATCTCGAGCCGACCCTCGAGACCGTGTTCATGATGCCGGCCGAGCAGTACACCTACCTGAGTTCGCGCCTCATCAAGGAAGTGTTCAGGCTCGGCGGCGACGTGCGCGGCCTGGTGCCCTCGGTCGTCGAGGAACGCCTCCGTCGTCGCACCTAGGGCGGACCGTCAGGCCACCGGATTCGTACGTAGGGCGGGTCGGAACGACCCGCCGTTTCTGATCAAGGGAGACACTCGGGAATGTTTGCACAGCGGTTGGCGCAGGTATCCGCATCAGCGACGATGAAGGTGGCGGCAGAGGCAGAGCGTCTGCGCCGCGCCGGGCACAACGTGGTGGACTTCAGCGCGGGAGAGCCGGACTTTCCCACGCCCGAGCACATCAAGCTGGCAGGGAAGCAGGCCATCGATGCCAATTTCACCAGATACACCGCCTCACAGGGCATTCCCGAGCTGCGCCAGGCGATCTGCGACCGCTACAAGAAAGACTATGGTGTCGAGATCACCCCGGCTGAGGTGCTCCTCACCGCCGGTGGCAAGCAGGCGCTGTTCAATACCGCCCTCGCGCTGTTCGATCCCGGTGACGAGGTCATCACGCACTCTCCATACTGGCCGACCATTCCCGAACAGGTGAAGCTGGTCGGCGCCGTGCCGGTGATCGTGCCGACCAGTCCCGTCGATGGCTTCACCGTGCATGCCGAGGCGCTGATCAAGGCCATCACCTCGAAAACCAAAGCGATCATCATCAACTCCCCAACCAACCCAACCGGCGGACTGATCGACGAGTCGACGATGGCCGCGGTGGCGACGGTGGCGGCGGCGCGCGGCATCTGGATCATCGTCGACCTGTGCTACGAGCAGCTGATTTACGAGACGGTGCCGCACAATCTCCCGAAGGTGCTGTTCGACCTGAACCGCGACCGGACGGTGCTGGCCGGGTCAGCATCGAAGGCGTATGCGATGACCGGCTGGCGCTGCGGCTGGACGATCGCGCCGAAGGAACTGACCGCGGCGTTCAACGTCATCCAGGGGCAGTCCACGTCGAACATCACGTCGATTACGCAGAAGGCGGCGCTGGCGGCCATGACCGGTCCTCAGGACGCCGTTGGCATGATGCTGGCCGAGTACCGCAGGCGTCGCGACAACATTCACGCCTGGCTCACCGCGAACCCCGCCATCAGGTGCGTGAAGCCGAAGGGTGCGTTCTATCTCTTTCCCGACATCTCAGGGCTCCTCTCGCCGGACGGCATCAGCACGTCAGCCGACTTCGCGCAGGCGATCATCGAGAAGGAACACGTCGTGGTGACGCCGGGCGAGGCCTTCGACGCGCCCGGCTACCTGCGTATTTCGTACGCGACCTCGATGGAACAGCTCCGCGAGGGGGCCGACCGCATCCTCCGTTTCGCGGAGACCCTGCAGCCACGGGCCGTCACGTCTCGCTGAATCGGGTCACCGGGAAGCACCAACGACGTGGCCGAGGGTTCATTCGCATCGCTCGTTGCGCCGCTGTCCGCCATCGTCGGCGCCGCCCATGTGCGCATCGATGACGGTGCCAGGAGCGCCTACGGTGTCGATGCGATGGGCAAGGGTTCGCCCGCCGACATCGTCGTGTTTCCAGCCGACACTGCGCAGATCGCAGCGATTGCGTCGCTCTGTCATCGGGATCGGGTGCCCCTGGTCGTTCGCGGCGCAGGCACCGGATATTCGGGCGGAGCGGTGCCGACCCGTGGCGGCGTCGTGCTCTCGATGGAGCGGCTGAATCGCATTCTCGAGATCGACCCGGACAACCTGCTTGTCGTCGTCGAACCGCACGTCATCACCGGCGACCTGCAGCGTGCGGTCGAGGCCGTCGGGCTGTTCTATCCCCCCGATCCGGCCAGTCTCGAGACATGTTCAATCGGCGGGAACGTGGCCGAGTGCGCCGGTGGGCCGCGCGCCTTCAAGTACGGCACCACCAAACGCTACGTCCTCGCGCTCGAAGCAGTGCTGCCGACCGGAGAAGTCATACACACCGGCTCCAAGGCGGTGAAGAACGTCGTCGGCTACGACCTGACCCAGTTGCTGGTGGGCTCGGAAGGCACACTCGCGATCATCACCCGCATCACCTTGCGGTTGATTCCGCTGCCGCCGGCAACGGCGACGGCGCTGGCGATGTTCGGCAGTATTCGCGGCGCGGTCGACGCCGTGTCGGCGCTCATCACGGCACGGGTCGTTCCTGTGGCGCTCGAACTCATCGATCGTGATTCTCTCGAAGCCGTTCAGCGGCACACGGGCGAACGTCTGGTGCCAGACGATGTGCAGGCCGTTCTGATCGTGGAGACCGACGGAAGCCCCGAAGGTGCGGCTGAAGAGATGGCGCGCACAATCGACGCGTGTCGCTCTGCGGGCGCCAGCAACGTCAGCAGAGCCGCCACCGCCGCCGAGCGCGATCGGATCTGGGGCCTGCGGCGCGCCGTGTCACTGGCACTGAAGGCAACAGGACTCGCGCGGGTGAATCACGACGTGGTCGTGCCGCGGGGACGCGTCCCGCAGCTCTTTGCCGTCGTGGCGGATTTGAAGCGTGCATACGGTCTCCGGCTGGCGTCGTTCGGGCACGCTGGCGATGGCAATATCCACGTGAACATCATGTTCGATGGTGCAAGTGCGGATGAGCGGGCGCGTGCGGTTGCCGCTGAGCGCACGCTGTTCGAGCGCGTGGTCGCCCTCGAGGGGTCAATCAGCGGGGAGCACGGCATCGGGTTCGCTAAGAAGGCCCACATCGGGCTGGAACTCTCAGCCGACGAAATCGCACTCATGCGCCGCCTGAAGGCGGCGTTCGACCCGCACGGTATCCTGAATCCCGGCAAGATTTTTCCAGACTGAGAGCGGAGGCACGAGATGCTGCGGCACACCCGGCTTGGCCTTGTCGTCGGACTCATGGGGCTGGTCTCTTCGCCGTTGCTGGCCCAGGTTCGCGCGGGCGCATCAGCGTCGGTCGAGGTGATTTCCGTCGACCGTGAGCCTCGGCATCGCGTCGTGCATTCGGACGCGACGTTGCGAGTGCTGGAGGTCCGCATTCCCGGAGAAGATGTCACCCTCGTTCATCGCCACGACCACGATCTCCTGACCGTGAACATCGAGAACGGACCGACTCGGACCCGTGCGCCGGGCGAGGAGTGGAGCGGCATCCGAGCCCGCGAGGTTGGTGGCGTCAACATCACGGAGTACACCGGTAAGCCGTCGGCGCATGCGGTGTGGGCGACCGGCCAGCGAGCCTACACGTTGACCGGCGTGGAGAACCTGAAGCCGGGCGGATGGACAACGCTTCCGCCGATCCAGGCAGACTTCCTGAAGGTGGCGCTCGAGGGACGCTCGTTCCGTGCCTACGACGTTCGCCTGCCGGCGTCTGCGAGCACGTCTCACCAGCATGCCGTTCCCGTCGTCGCGGTACTCGTCGAGGGCGGCGCGAGTGTGGCGGGAAGTCAGTCGCCGGCTCTCAGTTCGCCGGGGCAGTGGGTGCTGACGCCGGCCGGGAGCATGCATCGCATCACGGGCACCGATCGAGGTGCCCAGGTGATCGAGATCGAAGTTCGTTAGGCCGGAGGTCTAGCGATTGGTGACGACCAGCAGGTCGGTGACGTCTCGTCGAGACTGCGGGAAGAGCAGCGTGTCCAGCCTGATCGACGCCGGATCCAGATAGTCAACGCTCCCCAGGGCCTTGAGTGCGAGGCCACCGGTCTGCTGGAGGCGCAGCACGGTGCTCGCTGGCGCCACCAGCAACACCCGGTCGTCTGAACTCAGGAAGTCGATCGCCTGGCGATCATCGTACAACTCAACCTGGCGCAGTCCCGTGTAGAAGACGAGGTTTCTCTGCAGGGTCTGGTAGGTCGCAATCGATTCGTTCGCCGATCGGTTCGCGCGGACGACTGCCGCGACGGTTTCGACGGCCTCTGGCCGTATCCCGGCCAGCGCACCGAACTGGATGCTGAGGAGTACGCCAGCAGCCCCGATCGTCATGCGCGCTGGAAGATCCAACCACTGCCTGCCGACTGCGGTCCATGCCAGAACAATGGCGGTCGCGACAAACGTCGCCTGACCGACCAGCAAGAGCAACGGGTAGGCGTTGATCAGGACCGGTCCGGCGCGGAAGAGCAGGGCGGCCAGCACGACATAGAGTCCGGCAGTTGCCCACGTGGCGATCGCGAGCCCGCGCGAGCCCCCCGGGTGCGTTGCCGCCAAGCGGACGCGCTTGCCGATGGATGCCGCCAGCAGCAATGCCAGAGGGGGAAGCACGGGAAGGATATAGCGCGGCTGCTTGCCAACCGAGGCGGTGAAGAACAGCAGCGGCGCGACCGTCCACACGACGAGACGCCACTCCTCACGCGTCAAGGCGGCGCGGCGCCTGATGACGTCGATGCCGCGCTTCCACGGCAGCACGACGAGATAGAGGGTCCAGGGGAAGACCCCGCCGATCACAATCGGGACGTAGAACCAGAGCGCGCGCGGTGAGTTGAACCGGTCGGTGGCAAAGCGCTCCAGGTTGTCGCCGATGAAGAAGCTCTGGAGATAGGCGCTGCCGTGAGTGGCGAACATCGCCGCATACCACGGTGTGGCGACCACGACGAAGACGAGGCCGGCGAGCGCGAAATCGCCGGGCCGGAAGCTGACGGGACGGAGATCGCCTTGAGTGGCCTTCCATGTGTGCTCGCGCCAGGCGATCGGGATGAGGATCAGTGCCGGTACCACGAGCGCGAGGGGCCCCTTGTCCAGGAAACCCATCGCGGCTGCAAGACCAGCCAATCCCGGGCGACGTTCGAGCCAGAGGTACACCGCCAGCGTGGCGAAGAGCGCCAGCGGCAGATCAGGGAGGGCGAGTCGGGCCAGCATGAAGTAGCCGTAGCAGGTCGCGACGATGGCGGCCCCGAGCCAGGCGTCGTCTGTGTGTGTGAGCAGCCGCAGGCCGATCGCGTAGGTGAGCAGCACGAGCGCAATGCCCGACGCGGCAGCAAAGCCGCGCGCACCCCATTCGCTGACGCCGGCGACGGCAAAGGTTGCGGCCGAGGCCCAGTAGTAGAGGATGGGTTTTTGCCAGCGGTCCGCGTAGTTGAAATGCGGCGTCAGCCAGTCACCGCTTTCCACCATCTCGCGCGACGCTTCTGCGTAGTACCCCTCGTCACCATCGGTGATGGCTTGACGGCCGAGTCCAAGCGCGAAGGTCAGGAGCGACAGCAGGACCAGTGTGACGAGCGGGGCACGCACCGCCGGCATTGTATCCCGCACCTCGCGCCGGTCGCGTGAGGCGCGATAATGCAGTATGGGCAAAGTCGTCGCGGTTGTCGGCGCATCCACCGATCGCAGCAAGTTCGGCAACAAGGCTGTGCGCGCGTTTCGCGAGGCCGGCTACGACGTCGTCCCGATCAACCCGCGCGTCACCGAGGTCGAAGGGCTCACGGCGTATGCGTCGGTGCTCGACGTGCCGGGGCCGATCGAGATGGTGACCGTGTACGTGCCGCCAGAGGTTGGTGTGCGGCTCATTCCGGATCTCGTGCGGAAGAAAGTCGGTGAAGTCTGGCTGAACCCCGGTGCTGATGACGACTCGGTCGTGGATGAAGCGAGGCGGCAGGGGCTGAAGGTGATCGTCGCCTGCAGCATCGTGGGGATTGGTCGGAGTCCGCGGGATTTCTGATGGTGACGATTCGCCTGCGGCGGGATGGGCCCTACGTCATCGACAGCGATGAGGTGACGGTGGTCGACTGGGAAGGGAAGGCTTACCCAATCGACCGTCACCCCGTTGCGCTGTGCCGGTGCGGCGCGTCGTCACGGAAGCCGTTTTGTGACGGCTCCCATGCGCGCGCCGGTTTCGTTGGCGGCGCGCCCGCGCCTACCGAGGAACCTGAATAGTCAGCGGCCCCGCCAGGGTCGCCGTCACCGACGCGCCGCTGGCGACTTCGACTTCCTTGCCGCGAGTCGCGAGCACGACGCCCGTTCCCGCGCCACCGCCAATGGCCGCCCCTTCGGCAGCGCCCTTGCCACCGCCAAGTATGCCGCCGATCACGGCACCGGCCACGGCGCCGCCACCGATTCGGGCTGCGTCGCCTTTGACCGAGTCCTCGCCGATGTAGACAAGGGATTCGGTGCGCAGGCGTTCAGGTGTGCCGCGCACGTCCGCTTCGGTGAAGCGGAAGGCCACTCGTGACCGGCCCTTGACGCGGCCTGCCCGATCGGCCTCGGTCACGACGCCAGTCAGGATGGTTCCGCTGGGAATCGCCGCGACCCCGTCGATCACCACATCGCGGGTGAGTCGCGCCCGCACCGCGGACTCAACCGTGCTCTTGTCGGACGACACCGCCGTGAGCAACTCCAGCGGCAACTTCGTTCCGGTCGGGACGTTCACCTCGATGAACTGAGGAACCGGGGGGGCCGCCGGTTCGATCCGGACAGACTGGGGCGCCGACGGGGCAGTTGAGCCCGAAGGGCCCACCCGCGAACCCGTGGAGCCCGCCGCCGGAGTTCCAGTCGCGGCCTCTCCAGACGCCGTGGCCTGGGGCGAGCCGGCCGGTAAGTTTGTATCTGACTGCGCAGTATTTACACTGTCGCTGCCGCCGCAGGCCGATAGCATGGCCCCGACAGCGAAAATTCCAAGGATTTGTGTGCGTCTGGTCATTTCAACCTCACTCCGGGTGGAAGAGCTTCAAGGCCCGGACCATATTACGGTTCGTTATCATGTCTAAAGGTCTATCAATTTGACTGATGCGATCCCGCGCGTCACACTGTCTCCCATGTCCATCCAACGCACTGGCGCGCAAATCATCTGGGAATGCCTGGGTCACGAGGGCGTTCGCACCGTGTTTGGTTACCCGGGCGGTGCCATTCTGCCGGCCTATGACGCGATGCTCGATTTCCCGATTCGGCACGTGCTGGTACGCCACGAACAGGGCGCCACCCACATGGCCGACGGCTACGCTCGAGCCAGCGGTGAAGTTGGCGTGGCGATGGCGACGTCGGGTCCCGGCGCGACCAATCTGGTGACCGGCATTGCAACGGCGCAGATGGACTCGTCGCCGATGGTCTGCATCACCGGGCAGGTGCCGAGCAAGCTGATCGGGTATGACGCCTTCCAGGAGACGGATATCTGCGGCATCACCCTGCCGATCACCAAGCACAACTACCTGGTGACGCGCGTGCAGGACATCATGCCGGCGATCAAGGAGGCTTTTCACCTGGCGAAGTCGGGACGCCCCGGTCCGGTGCTGGTCGACATCACCAAGGACGCGCAGCAGGCGTCGATGGAGTGGGAGTGGGATGACCGCGCGGTGAAGATGCGCGGCTACCGGCCGCTCGGCACGGCCAAGAAGTCTGATCTCGAGCGTGCGGTCGAGCTCATCAAGGCCTCGCGCAAGCCGGTGATCCTGGCAGGGCAGGGCGTGATTCAGGGCAATGCCATGAAGGAGCTGCGTGCCTTCGCCGAGCTGGCGGACGTGCCCGTGGCGATGACACTGCTGGGGCTGGGCGGGTTCCCGGCGAGCCATCCGCTGAACATCGGCATGATGGGGATGCACGGCGAGTCGTGGGTCAACCATGCCATCCAGGAGGCCGACCTCCTGCTCGCGTTCGGCATGCGATTCGACGATCGTGTCACCGGAAACACAAAAACGTACGGGCTCAACGCCAAGAAAATTCACATCGACATCGACCCGTCCGAGCTCAACAAGAACATCCTTGCCGACGTGGCGATTCTCGGTGACCTGCGCGAGACGCTACGCGACATCCTCGACATCCTCGAACCCGCCAAGCACGGTCAGTGGCTGAAGTACATCGGTTCGATGAAAGGGGACACGGCGGTTCGTGACATCCAGTCGCTCCCCGACAACGGGCATCTCTATGCTGCTCACGTCATCAACGACATCTGGCGCATCACCGAAGGCAAGGCCGTGGTGGTGACCGACGTCGGCCAGCATCAGATGTGGGAAGCGCAGTATTACAAGCACGAGACACCGCGCTCGCTGATCACCTCGGGCGGCCTGGGCACGATGGGCTTTGCGCTGCCGGCGGCGATTGGCGCGAAGATCGCCCGTCCCGACGCCGAGGTCTGGGCGATTGTGGGTGACGGCGGTTTTCAGATGACGCAGGCCGAGCTGTGCACGGCCGCCCAGGAAGGCGTCAAGGTGAACGTCGCGATCATCAACAACGGGTTCCTCGGCATGGTGCGTCAGTGGCAGGAATTTTTCTACGAACGTCGCTATGCCGCGACCCCGCTGCGCAGTCCCGACTTCGTGAAGCTGGCCGAGGCGCATGGCCTGATGGGTCTGCGCGCGGACAAGCGCTCCGACGTCCGGGATACCGTGCAGCGTGCCAGGGACGCTGAGGGAACGGTGGTGGTCGACTTCCGCGTCGAGCAGGAAGACAGCGTCTACCCGATGGTTCCGGCCGGCGCCGATCTGCACGCGATGATTCGTCGACCCGAACCGTCGGTCCTCGTGGAGACTGCCGAAGACGCGATGTAGCACCGCAGGGCGGGCCGGTACGTCTGCCCCTGACCGACAGCACGAGAAGGATATGCATCACACTCTGGTTGCCCTCGTTGAAGACAAACCCGGCGTGCTCAACCGCGTCGCCAACCTGTTCCGGCGCCGCGCCTTCAACATCGAGTCACTGACCGTCGGTCGAACGGCTGAGCCCGGCGTGTCACGCATGACGGTCGTGATCGACAGCGATCAGGTGAGTGCGGATCGTGTCACCGCCTACCTGTACAAACTGGTCAACGTGCTGCAGGTCGAGGACCTCGGCGCGGTGCCGTCGGTGGCGCGGGACCTCGCGCTGGTCAAGGTGGCCGTGGCCGGGCACGACCGCGCCAACCTTCTGCGCGTCGTCGACGAGACCCGTGCCCACATCGTTGACACCGGCGAGCAGACGATGACGCTGGAAATCACCGGTGAGCCACCGCACGTGGATGCGGTCATTGCGCGGCTGGCCCCGCTCGGCATCATCGAGATGGTGCGGACCGGCCAGGTCGCCATGCGCCGCGGCGATACCGCGTTGTCGACCGCGCAATACGCGTAGAGCGACAGAACGGCGGGTCCTGCGGACCCGGCAGCAATCAAGGTCTAACTGAGGAGTTGTGACAATGGCAGCGACGATGTACTACGACAAAGATGCGGACCTGAGCCTGATTCGTCAGCGCAAGGTGGCGGTAATTGGCTACGGATCGCAGGGCCACGCCCATGCCCTCAACCTGAAGGACAGTGGCGTGGACGTCGTCGTCGGCCTTCCCGGCACGAGTGCGTCAAATGCCAAGGCAGCGAAGGCGGGTCTTCGCGTGCTGAGCGTCGCCGACGCGGCCAAGTGGGCCGACGTCATCATGGTTCTGATCCCGGATACGCGTCAGCGCGCGGTCTACGAGTCCGACATCCGCCCGCACCTGACCGCCGGCAAGATGCTGATGTTCGCCCACGGCTTCAACATCCGGTTCAACTGCATCGTCCCGCCCACAGACGTCGACGTCACGATGATCGCGCCCAAGGCGCCGGGTCATCGCGTGCGTGAGGTGTTCACCGAAGGCGGCGGCACCCCGGGCCTGCTGGCCGTGCATCAGGACGCGACGGGACATGCCCGGGCGCTGGCGCTGTCATACGGTCGCGGGATCGGCTGCACCCGCGCGGGTGTGATCGAGACGACGTTTACTGAAGAGACCGAGACGGATCTGTTCGGCGAGCAGGCGGTCCTCTGCGGTGGAACGTCGGCGCTGGTCAAGGCGGCCTTCGAGACGCTCGTCAACGCGGGCTATCAGCCTGAAGTGGCCTACTTCGAGTGCCTTCACGAGCTCAAGCTCATCGTCGATCTGATGTATCGCGGTGGCCTCGGTTACATGCGTTATTCGATCAGCGACACCGCCGAGTGGGGCGACTACACGGCAGGCCCGCGCATCGTGACCGAGCAGACCAAGGAAGCGATGCGTCAGCTGCTGTCTGAGATTCAGTCCGGCGAGTTCGCGAAGAAGTGGATCGCGGAGAACGAGGCGGGCATTCCCAACTTCAAGAAAATGCGTCTGGCTGATGCCGACCATCCGATCGAGGTCGTCGGCGCCAAGCTTCGCGCGATGATGCCGTTCCTCGACCCCGTGACCGCACCGCAGCCGGTGACCGTGTAGGCCGGGTCTGCGCCACATTGGAAAGCGATAGACCCGGCATGACATTGAACAAGTACAGCGCCCGGGTGACGCAGCCGCGAAGCCAGGGCGCCTCGCAGGCGATGCTTTACGGCGTCGGGCTGACCGACGCCGATCTGCAGAAGGCCCAGGTCGGGATCTGCAGCATGTGGTACGAGGGCAACACCTGCAACATGCACCTGGACCGGCTGGCGGGACAGGTCAAGACGGGCGTGGTGTCAGCCGGTCTGGTGGGGCTGCGCTTCAACACCATCGGGGTCAGCGACGGGTTGTCGATGGGCACCGAAGGGATGAGCTATTCGCTTCCGTCCCGCGACCTCATCGCCGACTCCATCGAGACGGTGATGCGGGCGCAGTGGTACGACGCGCTCATTACCATTCCAGGGTGCGACAAGAACATGCCGGGCTCGGTGATCGCGATGGCCCGGCTGAACCGCCCGTCGATCATGGTCTATGGTGGCACCATCCGCGCGGGCATCGCCCAGGGGAAGCCTCGCGACATCATTTCGGCGTTCCAGTCGTACGGCGAGTACCTCGCGGGGACGATCACCGACTTCCAGCGCAGCGACATCGTCCGGCACTCCTGTCCGGGCGCGGGCGCCTGCGGCGGGATGTATACGGCCAATACGATGGCGGTCGCGATCGAGGCCCTCGGCCTGTCGCTGCCCTATAGCTCGTCACTCCCGGCGGAAGACCTGCAGAAGGCGGAGGAGTGCCGTCGCGCGGGTGTCGCCGTGAAGCTGTTGCTCGAGCGGGATTTGAAGCCACTCGACATCCTGACGCCGAAGGCATTCGAGAACGCGCTGGTGATGATCATGGCGGTGGGCGGGTCCACCAATGCCGTATTGCACCTGCTCGCGATCGCCAAAGCTGCCGGTGTCCCGCTGGCGTTGTCAGATTTCCAGAAGGCGAGCGACCGCGTTCCGTTGCTGGCGGACTTGAAACCGAGCGGCACCTACGTGCAGGAGGATTTTCACGCCATCGGCGGTACGCCTGCGCTGATGAAGTATCTGCTCGAGAAGGGTTTCCTCCACGGCGATTGCATGACGGTGACGGGGCAGACCCTGGCCGAGAACGTGAAAGATGTTCCGCCGCTCTCGTCAGGGCAGCAAATCATCCATCCGATCGAGCAGCCAATCCTGCCGCGCGGTCACATCCGTATTCTTCACGGCAACCTGGCGCCAGACGGTTCTGTCGCGAAGATCACCGGGAAGGAAGGCTCGAAGTTTTCCGGGGTGGCCAAGGTCTACGACTCCGAAGAGGCAATGCTCCACGGCCTCGAGCAGGGCGAGATCGCCAAGGGCACCGTGGTCATCATCCGCTACGAAGGGCCCAAGGGCGGACCCGGGATGCCGGAAATGCTGACGCCCACCTCCGCCATCATGGGGGCGGGCCTTGGGAAAGACGTGGCCATGCTCACCGACGGCCGCTTCTCGGGCGGTTCGCACGGGTTCATCATCGGGCACATCACGCCGGAAGCTCAGGATGGCGGCCCGATTGCCCTCGTGCGCGACGGTGATCGCATCACCATCGATGCCGACGGCTGTTCGCTGACCGTTGACCTGTCCGAAGCCGAACTGGCCTCACGCCGCGCGGCCTGGACGGCGCCCCCGCCGAAAGCGATGAGCGGTGTGCTGGCCAAGTACGTCCGTCTCGTCGGGTCCGCGTCAGAAGGCTGCGTCACCGACTAGGGAAGCTCGAAGTCGCACACTATAATCGGCGGGCCGGAGAACTGTAGATGCGACTGACCATGAATCGGTGTCGGGGACTTGCCGCGGTGCTGGTGGTGGCGACGCTGGCCGCCGGGTGCGGCGGTGGGAGCGAACGCGCCGCGACCGCCCGACCGCAGATGCCTCTCCCGGCTGAGCCGGCGGTCACCACCGTATCGACCGTCGGGACCTACGGCGGCCGCTTCGTCATCGGCCAGATTTCGGCCCCCCGCACCTTCAACCCGTTCATGGCCAACGAGGTCTCGTCGAGCGACGTGACCAACCGGATGTACACCGCCTTGACGGGATTCGACAATGAAACCCAGGAGTCCGAGCCTGCCCTGGCCAAGACGTGGTCGGTAGCCGACGACAAGGTGACGTGGACGTTCAATTTGCGTCAAGGTGCGCTGTTTTCGGACGGCAAACCCATGACCTCGGCCGACGTCCTCTTCAGCTTTCAGATCGCCTACGACGACAAGGTCCATCCGAGCGTTCAGGACCTCCTGCTGATGGACGGCAAGCGGTTCGAAATCACCGCCCCGGATGCACATACGGTGGTGATCAAGACACCATCGCCCAACGCGATGCTGGTGTCTCTGGCCTCGTCGGTGCCGATTGTTCCCAAGCATGTGCTCGGACCGGCGCTGGAGGCCGGCACCTTCGAAACCACTTATACGGTGGATACGCCCCCTGATCAGCTGATCACGAGCGGTCCCTTCCGACTGAAGCAGTATCTGCCCGGCGAGAAGACGGTCATTGAGCCCAATCCCTATTGGTTCGGCGTAGACCAGGCCAACAACCGCCTGCCGTACCTCGACGAAGTCGTCTATCTCATCGTGCCGGATCAGGATGCGGTCGACCTGAAGTTCAGGGCTGGTGAGATTGACGGGATGGACCAGGTCAAACCGGAAAATTTCGGGTGGTATCAGGACAACCAGGCGCAGGGGAACTTCACCCTGCACACGATCGGTCCCGAACTGTCCACGCACTTCTTCTGGTTCAACCTGGCGCGCGTGCGCAAGCCGACTGAGGGCAGGAAGCTTGGCGAGCCGTATGCCTCGCCGACCAAGTACGCCTGGTTCAACGATCCCGTCTTCCGTCGTGCGGTGTCGATGGCCGTCGACCGGGAGAGCATGATCCCCAGCGTGTTTTACGGGCAGGCGGTGAAGAACTGGTCGACGACGACGCCCGGCAACAAGGTGTGGTACACGCCGGACATCGTCAAGTACGACTACAACCTCGCAGAATCCAAACGGCTCCTGGCCAGCCTGGGCTGGAAAGATGGCAACGGCGATGGCGTGCTCGAAGACACCAAAGGCAATCCCGTCAGCTTCACCTTGAAGACCAACAGCAACAATACGCTGCGCGTGGCGATGGCCAATTTCATCCGCGACGACCTCGCCAAGGTGGGGATCAAGGTCAACCTGGTGCCCCTCGATTTCAACACCATCATCACCAACCTGCGTGACGACTTTCAGTACGACGCCATCCTGCTGGGGCTGCAGTCGGGCGTGCCGCCAGACCCCGCGATGGGGCAGAACGTCTGGCGATCGAGCGGGCGGACGCACAACTGGAATCCGAATCAGCCGAAGCCGGATACGCCGGAAGAAGCGCGCATCGACGCGCTCGTCGACATCCTCGTGGCCGAGCCGGACCTGGCCGTGCGCAAGAAGGCGTGGACCGACATCCAGAACATCGTCAACGATCAGTCGTGGATGATCTGGTTGCCGACGCAGGTGGCCAAGCTCCCGCTCAGCAACCGATTTGGCAACGCATTGCCCTCGGTCATCCCGCACCGGCTGCTGTGGAACATCGACCGGGTCTACGTCAAGGCTCGTGCGAACGATTCATAGTCACGCGGCCTGATGCGGACCTTCATCCTGCGGCGGGTGCTGCAGACGCTGCCCCTGCTCGTCGGTATCTCGGCGCTGACCTTTCTGCTCCTGCAACTGGCGCCTGGCGATTTCCTGACGCAGATGTCGGAGAATCCCTCGATCTCAACCGACACGATCGAGGCGATGCGCCGGAACTTCGGGCTGGACCGGCCCTGGTACGTGCAGTACGGCCGCTATCTGCAGAACGTCCTCCTGCATCTCGACTTCGGCCAGTCGTTCTCGCGCCGGCAACCGGTCTTCTCGGTTCTCCGTGAAGGCGTGCAGAACACGCTGCTGCTCGCGGGCGCGTCTGCGCTCGTGACGTGGGGGCTGGCGATTCCACTGGGTATGTGGGCGGCGGTCAGACAGCACTCATGGATTGACCGTGTGCTGTCCTTCATGGCCTTTATCTGGCTGTCGGTGCCGGAAATCCTGTCCGGCCTCCTGTTCCTGATGTTCGCGGCGCGGACTGGATGGTTCCCTGTCGGAGGGATGCGGTCGATCGACTACGACGACCTCAGCGCGATGGGACAGTTCCTCGATGTTGCGCACCACCTGGTGCTCCCCGCCCTGGTCGTGGGGTTGATTCCTCTCGCCGGCCGCATGCGCCAGATGCGCGGCAACCTGCTCGATGTCCTGCGACTCGACTATGTGACGACTGCCCGCTCGAAGGGGCTCGACGAGCGCGTGGTCATCATGAAGCACGCGATGCGCAATGCGCTCAACCCGATGATCACGCTCTTCGGGTACACCCTGGGGGCGCTGGTGTCCGGGTCCTTCATCGCCGAGATCATCTTCTCGTGGCCGGGTCTTGGGCGCATCACGCTCGATGCCATCCTGACCCAGGACCAGTATCTGGTGATGGGGTCTGTGCTGATGGCCTCGGCGGTCCTGGTCGCCGGCAACCTGATTGCCGATCTGCTGCTGGTCCTGGTCGACCCGAGGATCTCGTATGACTGAGGAGCGGGAACCGCCGCCGCAGTCGCCGGGACGCATCTTCTGGCGTCAGCTGCGCAAGAGCCCCCTCGCCATTGTCGGTGGGGTTGTCCTGAGCCTGATGTACCTGCTGGCGCTGCTTGCCCCGTTTGTCGCTCCCTATTCCCAGGAAGACATGGACCGGCTGCGGTACTTCCACCCGCCTCAGGCCGTGCACTGGGTCGGAGCCAATGGCTTCAGCGTGCGCCCGTTCGTCTACCCGACACGCGTGAGCCAGACGGGATCGTTCTCATACGGAGAGGATGAGAGTCGTGAGTTCCCGGTCCGCTTCTTCGTCCGCGGTGCCAGCTACACCCTGCTGGGCCTCGTCGAGACCGACGTGCACCTGTTTGGCGTTGACGCTCCAGGGCGAATCTATCTGCTCGGCACGGACTCGTTCGGGAGAGACCTGCTCTCGCGATTGCTGTTCGGCGCCCAGATTTCGCTCACCGTCGGGCTGGTTGGCATCGCGATTTCGTTCACGCTGGGCCTGATTCTTGGGGGTATCTCGGGATACTTCGGCGGTGCCGCAGACTCGGCCATCATGCGCATCACCGAACTGCTCCTGAGCATTCCGTCGCTCTACCTCATCATCGCGCTCCGCGGCGTCATCCCGATCGACCTGCCAAGCCAGCAGGTCTATCTCGGCATTGTCGCCATCCTGGCCTTCATCGGCTGGGCCGGGGTCGCGCGCATCATTCGTGGTCTGGTGCTGTCGATCAGGAAGAACGAGTTCGTGACCGCGGCCGAAGCACTCGGGTTCAGCCGTGCCCGCATCATCATCGGGCACATCCTGCCGAACACGATGTCGTTCGTCATTGTGGCCGCGACAGTCGCGGTGCCGGGCTACATCCTGGGCGAGGTGGTGCTGTCGTTCCTGGGCGTCGGCGTGCAGGAGCCGGCCGCGTCGTGGGGCAACATGCTCAACCAGGCGAGGAGCATTCGCGCCCTGACCGCGTTTCCGTGGCTGCTCTACGTGCCGGGTATGGCGATCTTCGTCACGGTCATGGCCTTCAACTTCCTCGGTGATGGCCTGCGCGACGCGCTGGACCCGCGCCGCGTGTCGGGAGGCCGGTCCTGAGCGTTCCGCTCCTCGAACTCGAGAATCTGAAAACCCACTTCTTCACCGACGATGCGGTGGTGCGGGCGGTAGACGGCGTGTCCTTTCACGTGAACGAGGGGGAAACGCTGGCCATCGTGGGGGAGTCAGGCAGCGGCAAGAGCGTGACGGCCCTGTCGATCCTCAGGCTCTTCCCCCAGCCACCAGGCCGCGTCGTCGGCGGCCGAATCATGTTTCGTGGCAGGAATCTGCTCGAGCTCTCCGACAAGGAGATGCGATCGATTCGAGGCAAGTCGATCTCGATGATCTTCCAGGAGCCGATGACCTCCCTCAATCCGGTCTTCAGCTGCGGCGAGCAGATCATGGAAACCGTTCGCCGGCACGAGGGCCTGGGTCGCAAGGACGCGCGGGCGCGGGCCATCGAGATGCTCGAGCGCGTCGGCATCCCGGCCGCGGCGCAGCGCGTGGACGAGTATCCGCACCAGATGTCGGGAGGCATGCGTCAGAGGGTCATGATCGCGATGGCGCTGGCCTGCCGGCCGGCCGTGCTCATCGCGGACGAGCCCACGACGGCGCTGGATGTGACCATTCAGGCGCAGATTCTCGAGCTGCTCAAGCAACTGCAGTCCGAGTTGAAGATGGCAGTGCTGCTCATTACCCACGATCTTGGCGTCGTGGCCGAGACCGCCGATCGCGTCGCCGTCATGTATGCGGGGCAGGTCGTCGAGTACTGCGACGTTCGCCCGGCGTTCAAGAAGCCTCTCCATCCCTACACCGCCGGACTGCAGGCGTCGCTGCCGAAGCTTGGCGATATTCGTCGACGGCTGCGGGTCATCAAGGGCACGGTGCCGAACCCGGCGCGATTCCCGCGGGGCTGTCGATTCCATCCGCGCTGCCCGATTGCCATCGAGCAGTGCATGGAGGAGCCGCCCCTCGAGATGGTGGAGGAGGGTCGGTGGTCACGGTGCTGGCGTGCGCGGGAAATCGCTGCCGGAACGGTGAGTCCCGTGCCAGAGGACCTGGAGCAGGGTGCCGGTGTCTGAGCCGCTGCTGACGGTCACCAATCTGACGAAGCACTTTCCGATTCGGAAGGGCTTCTTCTCGCGGACGGTCGGGCACGTGCGCGCCGTCGACGGCGTGTCCTTCTCGGTGCATCGCGGCGAGACGCTCGGACTGGTTGGCGAGAGCGGCTGCGGCAAGACCACGACCGGCCGGTGCATCCTGCGGCTCATCGAACCGACGTCGGGGACCGTGACCTTCGATGGCGTCGACGTCACCGGTCTCAAGCGTGGCGACCTGCGCGCCCTGCGGCGGCGGATGCAGATTGTGTTTCAGGATCCGTACTCGAGTCTCAACCCGCGCAAGACGGTGCGAGGGATGCTCGGCGAGGTCCTGACGGTGCATGGTCTGGCTGCGAAGAGCGAACTGCAGGACCGCATCGGGGCGCTGCTTCAACAGGTTGGGTTGTCGCCGACGCAGGCCGGACGGTATCCGCACGAGTTCTCGGGCGGGCAGCGTCAGCGTCTGGGCATTGCGCGTGCGCTCGCCGTCGGGCCCGAACTGATAGTCGCCGACGAGCCGGTGTCGGCGCTCGACGTGTCGATTCAGGCCCAGATCGTCAACCTGCTGCGCGACCTGCAGCGTGACCTGCGGCTGACGTATCTCTTCATCGCCCACGATCTCTCGGTGGTCGAGCACATCAGCGATCGCGTGGCGGTGATGTATCTCGGCAAGATCGTCGAACTCGCTCCCAGCCAGGACCTCTACCGGGAGCCCCGGCATCCATATACCGTGTCGCTGCTGTCGGCGATTCCGGTGCCCGACCCTGACCGGCCGCACCGAAGGATTGTTCTGAAGGGCGACGTGCCGAGCCCCGCCAACCCTCCGTCAGGCTGCCGCTTTCACCCGCGCTGTTTCATGGCTCGGGAGAAGTGCGCGATCGAAGAGCCGCACCTTCGCGAGGTCACGCCGGGCCACTTCTCGGCGTGTCACTTTGCTGAAGAAGTTGTGGCTGGCGGACCTGAAGGTCCATCGCACCGTTAGGTGCGGCCCTTAGATCAGGAGGGCGTCCACCCGGTGGGCGTGGACCATCTGCTCTGATGGCGCCCACGCAAACAGCGTGAAGCGACCGTCCTGTGAGGCGACCAGCGCCAGACCGTCATGCTGATCGCTGACAAACTGCGCGGCCGAGAGGTGGCGCGTGCCGCCAAGTTGCCCAGGCGTTGCCTTGACGGGCTCGTTGCCGATCACGGGTTCAGTCAAGAGTAGCTGCTCGACCTGCGCTCCGCCCTGCTTGCGGCGAATCTTGGCGCCGAACGCTACCACGTCATATTGATCCGTGAGGATGGTCGCGCCATCGACCGCGGTCAGGCCGGCAACGGCAGTCACGGCACGGCGGAGGGTGTCGGCGCCCTCCGGGTCATCTCCAGCCGCGCCCTTCAGCAGTCCTGCGAGCTCCGTGTACGCAGGTTCCACCGCATACGCGATCGGCGTCACAATCGACTGCTCCCAGGCGCGAGTTGCCGAGGGCACCATCAGCAGCGTGCCGCCTCGATGATGGCGTCGCATCGACACGGCGAGCTGCACCAGCACCTGCACCGCGTCGCGACTGCGCCCGGTGTCCATGCCGAGGAGCCCGGTCAGGAGCACCGGGCAACCCGGAACGAGCGAGGCGCGCTCGTCGATGATCTTGGCGGTGTCGCCTTCGATCACCGCGAGGTTGACGAATTTCTGCGACTCCTGTCGTGGTCGATGCTTCAGGACGATGATGCCAGGCGCCACGACCTCGGTGACGAAGCAGAAGGGCGGGATGGTTCGTGTCATACCCCACACGGCCAGGCGGCCGTCGTGCCACCAGACGCCAAGATGAATGCCCGGCCGTTCCACCGCCGGGCCGAGGCGGGCGAGGCCGCTCGGTTCAAGCGACAGTGGACGAGCAAACGTCAGCGGCCGAATCTCAGGGCTCGGCGGCAGGAAGGCGAGGGAGATGGTCGGCACATACCCTTCTTCGCGCCGAAGGCTCGCCCAGAACGCCGCATCGACCAGCGCCCCGACCACCGCGGCGTCCGGCAAGGGGACCTCCGCCGGTGCCACCGAGCCACCAACTGGGTCGACGGTGGCGCGATGCTGCGCAAGATGGGCGGCAACCGTGGGCGCGACAGTCGTCGCGATGACGTAGACAGTGTCAGTCATAAATGGGGTCGGAGGTCATTTAAGGAGGACAGCTATCGCTTCGCGCTCCGTGTCCACTTTAAATGACCTCCGACCCCATTTTCCTACTGATTCGGGTGATGCGCGCGCATCAGGCTGACCGTGATCCCCGGGCGAGTCAGAGCGTGACTAGCCCGCGTTCCATGGCCAGGCGCACCGCGCTCGTTCGGTTCGACGCGCCGAGCTTGCCCGAGAGCGCCGCCACATGAAACTTCACGGTCTGGTCAGAGATGCCGAGGCGCTCTGCGATGGCCCGGTTGGAGAGCCCGAGGGCCAGCAGATCGAGCACGTCCAGTTCGCGTGGGGTCAGGTCTGCCTGGTAGATGTGCGGAGGGGCCTGACCCCTCACGTGGGACACCGGCAGCAGCCAGGCGTCGGCGAGGATGCTGTTCTGGCGGGCTTCGGCCTGCGTCGCCGCTTCCGCAACAACGTTCAGCGACGTGCCACCCAGCGTTGCGCGAAGACGGTCCCGTTCGCTCTTTGTGCCGATGAGAATCACGTTCATGGGTGGCGGCGGGTCCTTCGGACACGCCCTACGTACGTTCTACGGTCGCTCGGCGATCACGGCACTGAGCGTCACCGGCGTGTCGCCGCGCAGGATCTTCAGCTCGGCGCTGTGTCCGACGCGCTCGCCGTCGAGCAAATCAAGAAGCTCCTCTGGTGACGCGATCGAGTGTCCGTCCACTGAGAGCAGGAGATCCCCGACCAGCACTCCAGCGTTGGCAGCGGGGGACCCGTCCTTGACGGCCGCAATCAGGACGGCGGCGTCCCGCCCGGCGACCTCGACCTGTCTCTGTGAGACGCGCACCGGTTGGACGGCGATTCCGAGGTAGCCTCGTTTGATCCCACTCCGTTCCAGCACCCGCGCCGCCGACGCCCACGCGATGGGGGCGGGAATGACCACGCCAAGGCCACGGATTTCGGCCGCGGTGGTGACGCCGATGAGCTGACCGGCAGAGTCGAGGAAGGCGCCCCCGGCAAATCCGTCGTGCATCGGCGCGGAGGTGCGGATCACGCGCTCGATGGCTCGGCGTCGTCCGGTCGGCAGGGGGCCGCCGATCACTGACACCAGGCCAGCGGTGGCGGTCACGGCGTTGCTCCATGAACGGGCAATCGCGACGGCGATGTGGCCAACCCGTGGCTCCGCGCCGCCGGGGATCACCGGCTCGAGGCCAAGTTCAGGAACGCGGAGAAGGGCCACCCGCGTGGCCGGATCCCAACCCGTGAGCTGTCCTTCGAGCACGCTCCCGTCGGGGCGTCGAACGTGAGCGCGGTCCTCCCGGCCGAGAACGGCCATTGTGGTCAGGACAAGGTTGTCGGCAAAGACGAGACCGCTGGCGGGGCGCCGGCCCCCGTGCACCTGAACGACCGACGGTGCGACCGCTGCGACGGCATCTGCTATCTGATTGGACAGCTGCGTGAACATGGACGCATCGTGACAGGCCGGCGCCAGACCCACATCACCCGAACGGGCGGCCCGCGGTAGAATCGCTGCGCCATGTCACTGCTGAACACCCCTGGCCACGACCCCCACGAGAACGAGCCGCTGCACAGCAAGGTCGATCGCGCCAAGGAAGCGCTGGAACTTGGCGGCCTCGAGATCCCGGGTATCGCCCCCGTGCTCTTCCTCTGGCGGAAGTTTGGATGGAAGGGCGCGCTGATGATGATGCTGGTTGTCGGCTTCCCGGTCGGCGAGTACTCGGCGCTGCGATATGCGGTGTATTCCGGCTTACCGCGAACGGTCGGTGGCTTCGGCCTCGACTTCAAGGCCGAGGAGTGGTCGCTGTCGCCGTTCTCGATGCGGGCGGTGGCGCGCAAGGTGTCGGTCAGCGAACCGGGCGGGGAGAAGCCTGTCTTCACGGCCGGAGAAGTCGAGTTCCACGGCAGTGCGTGGACGCTCCTGCGCGGACTGCCCGACATGCTGACGTTCCATGTATTTGGCGGACAGCAGCCGTTCAACGACATCGTGATCACCAATGGCGAGCTTCACCTCGAGCGTTCGCTCACCGGACGCCTCAACTGGGCGGACTTTGTCGAGGCCGTTCCGCAGGCCCGGATCGACGAGGCACTCGACGGCGTGTACCGCATCAACAACATTCGAGTGGAGAACTTCAGGGTCACGTATGTCGAGCACGTGCCGGGAGGATCAGGTGACGGACTGATCCGCACCTCGCAGGCACAGGTCAAGATTGACGAGATTTCTGGCAGCATTTCCGACCTGGTGCCACCCGAGCGCCCCGGTCAGCGTCCGACGCGGTTCAAGTTTGGCGGCCGTTCGGCCGACGGCATCCTGCAGGTGACCGGAGCCGCGGCCTTGTTCTCGCCTGACGGTGCGTCCGGTTCGACTTCTGACGAGGGCATCCGCCTGGCGTCATCCGGGACGAGCGGGTCTGCGGCATATCCCTACGAGATGTCTGTGTACCTCGAGAACATCGCTGCCGCGGCCTATGGACGCATGGTGCCGGTCACGACCATCGTGCCGATCAACGGCGCCATTGGTGGCAACACCACCATCATCCACACCGCAGCCGAACCGACCTGCACAGGCGGGTTCACCATGACCAACGTGAAGTTCGCACCCAATCCGCTGGTGCTGACCAGGCCAGAGGATGTCGAGATCGTGCGCGCCAGCGTGACCAGGACCGAACCCTATACAGGCCTCTTCAAGCTGTGCGAGGCCGGCATTGTTCCGGCCGGCGGCAACAAGGTCGGTCGGCCGGCCGGTGCGCTGCTGACGAATTTCACGAGACAGGCGACGGTCAATGCCTCACCGGCGGTCAAGGCCCTGGTCGACCGCGATAGTCGTGTGATGCAGGGCGAGACGGTCGAAGCCAACCTCGACACGCTCACCTCGGCGCTTGCGCAGGAGATGGGTGTGAGGCTGATCGGGTCCGTGAATGCGCGTGCGGGCGAGGCGGCCCGTCAGAGCCTGGCGAACAAGACCGGATCGACGGCGGGCTCAGCGACGAAGGGAACCGGGAACGCGCTGTCCGGCGGTGTGAAGAGCGTCGGCTCTGGCATCAAGCGTCTCTTCGGCGGCGGCAAGAACGACGACAAGTAGGGCGGACTACGTCAGCTCCGCGGGCAGCGGAGTCGTCTCGGTCGAGTCCGCGACCGCAGGCTCCGCAATGCCCATCATCTGACGGAGCTCGCGGCCTTCCATGACTTCCTGCGACAGGAGCCGCCGCGTCACCGCTTCGAGCATCTCACGCCGTTCCGTGATGATGCGCCTGGCGTCGTCGTGGGCGTCGGTCATGATGCGCTTCACCTCCGAGTCAATCAGTCGCGCCGTGTCCTCGGCGTAGGCCCCGCGTTCGGGTCCCATCGGGATGTCGAGAAAGCGGCTCCGCTTGGCGCCATCGAAGTGGATGGCACCGAGCGCTTCGCTCATGCCCCATTCAGTCACCATCGACCGCGCGATGTCGGTCGCACGCTGCAGGTCGTTCTGCGCCCCGGTCGAGATCTCGCCAAGGGCGATTTCCTCAGCGGTGCGGCCACCGAGCAGCACGGCGAGCTGATTGAGGAGGTCGCGTCGCTGCAGCAGATAACGGTCCTCGAGGGGGAGCTGCATCGTGTACCCAAGGGCGCCGAAGCCGCGCTGGACAATCGAGATCTTGTGCACCGGGTCCATGCCCGGGAGGGCCGTGGCGACGATGGCGTGACCGGATTCGTGGTACGCCACGATCTCGCGCTCCTTGCTGCTCATGACCCGCTTCTTTTCGAGCCCCGCGATCAGTCGATCGATCGCTTCGTCGAAGTCCGACGGGTCAACCGCCGTCTTGTCGCGCCGCGCGGCGAGCAGTGCCGCCTCGTTGACGAGGTTGGCGAGATCGGCACCGGCGAAACCCGCCGTCCGTGCCGCGACGACCTTCAGCTTGACCTCGGGCGAGAGCTTGACCTTCCGGGTGTGAATCTGCAGGACTTCTTCGCGGCCCTTGACATCGGGTTTGTCGACCAGGACCTGGCGATCGAAACGACCGGGGCGGAGCAGCGCCGGGTCGAGCACCTCGGGTCGGTTGGTCGCCGCCATGATGATGATCGCCTTGCGCGAGTCGAATCCGTCCATCTCGGCCAGCAGCTGGTTCAGCGTCTGCTCCCGCTCCTCATGTGACCCCATCGGGCTTTGCTGACGTGCCCGGCCGAGGGCATCGAGCTCGTCGATGAAGATGATGCAGGGCGCCTTGGCTTCGGCCTGCGAGAAGAGGTCGCGGACGCGCGCGGCACCGACGCCGACAAACATCTCCACGAACTCCGAGCCGCTCAGGCTGAAGAACGGCACCTTGGCTTCACCGGCGACAGCCTTGGCGAGCAGCGTCTTGCCGGTGCCGGGAGGGCCGACGAGAAGCACGCCCTTCGGGATACGCCCGCCGAGCGTGGTGTACTTCGAAGGGTTGCGAAGGAACTCGACGATTTCCTTCAGTTCCTGCTCGGCCTCATCGACGCCGGCGACGTCCGCGAAGCTGATCTTGACGTCATCTTCGGCAAACACCTTGTGTTTGCTGCGGGCGAACGACATGACGCCGCCCTCGGCGCCGCCCATGCGCCTGAAGAAGAAGCCCCACATGGCGAACAGCAGCACCAGCGGGATGACCCACCCGAGGATCTCCGGCAGCCACCGGTTGATCGCCTCGCCGTTGTATTTCACGGCGGCCTGCTCGAGATCGTCGATGAGCTTCGGGTCTTCGATCCGCGTCGTGGTGAACGCGCGGCCCCCATTGGTGTCGGGCTTGTAGCTGCCGCGAATGGTCTGTTCCCCGACGACGACCTCCGCCACCTGGCCGGTGCGGATGGCGCGTTTGAACTCGCTGTAGGAGACCGACTGGCCGGAGGGAGCCATGAACCAGGCCTGCACCAGCGCCATCACCAGCAGGAAGCCGAGCACGTACCAGACCGCTCCGCCTGGTCGTGGCGTACCAAGCGTGCGTCGGTCCCCGGGGCGCCGCGGTGGCGTACGAACGTCAGCCATGTGATCTCAGCATGCTCCGCATAGTGAGGCGGTCAGACCTTGACCGCCTCCGCCTTGTGAAAGGCTAGGTCATTGTCGCCCACATCCACCGCAATGCGGTCGCCCTCGTGGAACTCGCCCTCGAGCACACGCATGGCCAGTGGATCGAGCAGCCGGCGCTGGATGGTCCGCTTGAGCGGCCTGGCGCCATAGGCCGGGTCATACCCTTCCTTGACCAGGAACTCCTTGGCGGCATCGCTCAGCTCGACGTGAATCTTCCGTTCTTCGAGCCGCTTGAGCAGCCCCTGCATCTGGATGACGATGATGTGCTTCATGTGCTCCAGCCCCAGGGCGTGGAAGAAGATCACCTCGTCGATCCGGTTCAGGAACTCGGGCCGGAAGTGCTGCCGCAGCGTCTCGTTGACCTGCCGCCGAACGCCCTCGGTCAATGAGCCGGAGTGCGCGGCGATGTACTGACTGCCGAGGTTCGACGTCATGATCACCACCACGTTCTTGAAGTCGATGGTGCGTCCCTTGCCGTCGGTCAACCGCCCGTCATCGAGCAGCTGCAGCAGCACGTTGAGCACCTCGGGATGCGCCTTCTCGATTTCGTCGAAGAGCACGACCGAGTAGGGACGTCGACGCACGGCTTCGGTGAGCTGTCCGGCCTCCTCGTAGCCGACGTATCCGGGAGGCGCACCGATCATGCGCGACACGCTGTGCTTCTCCTGATACTCCGACATGTCAATTCTAACCATCGCCTGTTCATCATCGAACAGGAACTCCGCGAGCGCGCGGGCGAGCTCGGTCTTGCCGACGCCGGTCGGGCCGAGGAACATGAAGCTGCCGAGCGGTCGATTCGGGTCCTGCAGCCCGGCGCGTGCACGGCGGATGGCGTTGGACACTGCGCCAATGGCCTCGTCCTGCCCGACGACGCGCTTGTGCAGACGATCTTCCATGTGGATGAGCTTCTGGATCTCGCCCTCCATGAGCCGACTGACCGGGATGTTGGTCCACTTGGCCACCACCTCGGCGATGTCTTCCTCGTCGACTTCCTCCTTCAGCATCCGCGTCGCTGACGGCTGGGTGATGTGGGCTTCCTGCGACTCGATTCGCTTCTCGATGGCCGGGATGCGCGCGTACTTCAGCTCGGACGCCTTGGCGTAGTCGCCGTCGCGCTCCGCTGTTTCGAGCTCACGCCTCGCGTCCTCGAGCTGCTGCTTGAGCTCGCTGGTCCCCTTGATGGCGTCCTTTTCCTGCTGCCACTGCGCCTGCAGGCCGGTCTGCTGCTCTTTGAGCTCGGCGAGTTCCTTGTCGAGCTTGCCGAGCCGATCGCCGGAGGCCTTGTCGGTTTCCTTGCGCAGCGCCTCGCGCTCGATTTCGAGCTGCATGATGCGTCGCCGCACCTCATCGAGTTCCGCCGGCATCGAGTCGATCTCCATGCGCAGCTTCGACGCGGCTTCGTCGACCAGATCGATGGCCTTGTCGGGCAGGAAGCGGTCCGCAATGTAGCGATGGGACAGAACCGCGGCGGCCACCAGTGCGGCGTCCTTGAACTTCACCTTGTGGTGAATCTCGTAGCGCTCGCGGAGCCCGCGCAGAATCGAGATGGTGTCCTCCACGGTCGGTTCACCGATGAGCACCGGTTGAAAACGGCGCTCCAGCGCGGCGTCCTTCTCGATGTGCTTCCGGTACTCGTCCAGCGTGGTGGCGCCGATGGTGTGGAGCTCACCCCGTGCGAGCATCGGCTTGAGCATCTGAGACGCGTCCATGGCGCCCTCGGCGGCGCCGGCACCGACGACGGTGTGAAGCTCGTCGATGAACAGAACGATCTGGCCGTCGGACTCCGAGATTTCCTTGAGCACAGCCTTCAGGCGCTCTTCGAACTCTCCGCGGTACTTGGCCCCGGCGACCAGGGCCCCCATGTCGAGGGCGAAGATCTTCTTGTTCTTGAGGCCTTCCGGGACGTCGCCCCTGACGATGCGCTGGGCGAGGCCCTCGACGATGGCGGTCTTGCCGACACCGGGTTCGCCGATGAGCACCGGGTTGTTCTTGGTGCGGCGCGAGAGGACCTGGATGACGCGGCGGACTTCCTCATCGCGGCCGATCACCGGGTCGAGCTTGCCCTTGCGGGCCAGTTCGGTCAGGTCTCGTCCGTAGCGGGTGAGCGCTTCGTAGGTCGATTCCGGGTTCTGCGACGTCACGCGCTGATTGCCGCGGACCTGCGTCAAGGCCGAGTAGAGCGCGTCTTTGGTGAGGCCGCTCTTCTGCAGGAGCTGAGCAGCGGGGGAGCGGCCGACCTCGGTGGCAAGGGCCACGAGCAGGTGTTCCGTGCTGACGTAATGGTCCTGCAACCGCGTGGCTTCAGCCTGTGCCGTGTCGGCGATCAGGCGGACGCGGGGTGAGAGCCGCAGATCGCCACCGTGCGCCTGGGGCATCGAGGCGAGCAGGGCGCGTGCGTCGGCACCGACTTTCGCCGGGTCGAGCTGCATCTTGCGCAGGATGGACGGCACGATGCCGCCCTGCTGCTCCACGAGGGCGACCAGCAGGTGCTCCGGCAGAACCTCGGAGTGGCGCAGTTCACCCGCCAGCGTCTGAGCGGAGACGATCGCCTCCTGAGCTTTTTCCGTAAATGTGTTGATGTTCATCGTTTTCTACGCCGCGCTGTGTGACTTGGCGGCGTCTCCTTGCAGTGCAGCCAGTGCCTCGTAGTGCTTTCGTTCGTCTTCGGTCAGCGTGGTCGGCATCTGCACTTCGACGCGAGCGTATTGGTCGCCCTTGTCGTCGGGCTTGCCCACCGTGGGCATCCCGAACCCGCGCAGCCTGAACACCTGCCCGTTCTGCGTCAGGGCCGGCACCTTCAGCCTGACGGACTTGCCCGCGAGGGTTGGCACCTCCACCTCGCCTCCGAGCACCGCGGTCGTGATGCGCAGTGGCGCCTTGACGTAGATGTCGCGTCCCTTGCGCTCGAAGACGTGATGCGGTGCGAGCCGGACGCGAAGGAACAGATCGCCGGCCTGGGCACCGCCCGCGCCGTGTTCACCTTCGCCAGGGACGCGGACGCGAGACCCGTCACCAACACCTGCGGGAATGCGCACGTCAACGGTGCGCGGCCCGGTGGGGTGAGACAGGGCGAGGCGTCGCGTGACGCCGTGATACGCCTCTTCGAGCGTCAGGTCGATCTCGTGCTCGACGTCCCGGCCTGGTCGCTTCTGTGACCGCCCGCGTCCACCGCGGCGTGTCTGTGCCTGGGGGTCTGCGCCGCCGAAGAAGGTGGTGAAGAAGTCTGAGAACGGGCTCTCGCCGCCCCCGAACATCGCTTCCATCTCTTCCGGCGTAATCGTGCGATAGCCCGAGCCAGCGCCGCTTCCCGCGCCGGCGTTGGTGCTCCACTGGCCGGCGAACGGGTTGCCGCCACCGTGGGCCTGGGCCTGCTCGTAGGCACGCCAGTTGGCGCCGAGTTCGTCGTACTTCTTGCGCTTGTCCGGGTCGCCGAGGACTTCGTTGGCCTCGTTGATTTCCTTGAACTTGGTCTCCGCGGTCTTGTCGCCAGAGTTGACGTCGGGATGGTACTTGCGGGCGAGCTTGCGGAACGCCTGCTTGATCTCCTTCTCCGAGGCCGACTTGGCCACCCCCAGCGTCGCGTAGTAGTCCTTGAAGTCCATCGTCGTCTACCGGCGAGAATGCGTCACAGTCCGATGGCGTCGTTCAGCCGCCGGATTTCCGAAATCAGTTGCCGCCGCCCGGCGCCGGTGTTGAGCGCCCGTTCGTCCATCAAGGGACGGATCCGCTGCATCACTTCGGCGATGCTCAGCAGGCGCTGGACGCCGGCGAGGTTGATGCCCAGCTCTTCGACCAGGCGCTTGATGAGCCGCAGCCGTTCGACCTCCTCGCGGGAGTAGAGGCGCATGCTGCCGACTGTCCGCGAGGGTTGAATCAGGCCCAGCCGCTCGTACTTCCTGAGCGTCTGCGGGTGCATGTCGAGCATCTCCGCGGCGACGCTGATGAAGAAGAAGTCGTGTTGAACTGCCATCGGCCTAATGTGGATCGAGTCTAGGCATTGATACGACTCGTGTCAACGAGGGATTGTTCGCGGCTCGGCCTGCCGTCTAGCGCGCATCGAAGCCCAGGCCGATGTAATTGTCGGTCTGGTCAGGCCGCAGGACCAGCGCGGTGAGCATCACGGTGAGCGTGTAGCGTCCCTCGGTGGTGCGACCGATGGTCATCGGCAACTGGTGCCTGATGTGCCAGTCACAGACGCTGTCCCAGACGTTGATACCGACCTCGATGAAGTCCGGGAACTTCTGGTTCAGCTTCAGAAACGCCCGTTGCTGGTCCCGGATGCGTGCGAGTTCGGGGGACACATCGCGGGATCGCTGCAGCAGGTCGGTCAGCTTGTCGATGGCCTGGGCGATGTCGCGCTCGTCGGTGCGTTGTGCGGCCGCCGACGAGGGAGATGCCAAAGTGGTGAGTCCGGAAAGAATCCCGCCGTTGATGAGATCTCGTCGCTCCATGCGCGTCCTCCCTGGGGCGATTGTACGGGCCTCGGGCTCTCCGAGGGGTCTGACCCTGGTCTGACCCCGGTCTGACCCCCATCCGCTGGGGTAGGATGAAGGGCCTTGGATTTTGCGGCCTCAGACCTCGTCACCATCGGACTCCTCATCGCTCTCGAAGGACTCCTCAGCGCAGACAACGCCCTCGTGCTGGCGGTTCTGGTCCTCGGCCTGCCGAAGGCAGAGCAGCGCAAGGCCCTGCGCTACGGCATCCTCGGTGCGTTTGCGTTTCGAATCGTCGCCATCCTGCTGGCCGCATACCTGATCCGGGTGCGGGTGGTGATGCTGATCGGGGCCGGCTACCTGTTCTGGCTGGCCTACAGCCACTTCTTCGGGCACGCGGATGCGGCTGAACGGCGTACCCCGAAAAAGGCCGCCCCCTGGCTGGGCCTCTCCGCGTTCTGGGCCACCGTCGTCAAGGTCGAGCTGACCGACATCGTCTTTGCCGTGGACTCAATTCTGGTGGCCGTGGCGATGTCCAACAAGCTCTGGGTGATCATCACCGGCGGCGTCCTCGGCGTGATCGCCATGCGACTGGTGATCGGACAGCTCCTGGTGATCGTCAATCGCTACCCGGCCATCGTCGATGGAGCGTTCATCATCATCGCGTGGGTCGCGACCAAGCTCACCGTGGAATTTCTGCACGGGGCCGGGTATGTCTCGTTTGAGATACCGAAGTGGCTGTCACTTGGCCTGATCGTCGTCATCTTCGCCGTGTCGTTCTTCTACGCAAAGCGGCAGGGACCCGTGGCCGCTCAGGTTGAAGGGATCGACGAGGCGTCGGCGCTGCTGAGCGAAGACGACCGTCGGTAGCCGAACCGGGTTCCCGTGAACCCGCTGCCGCTCAGCGCCGCGCGGCAGGCGTCAGGCTGGTCTCGATGCGCATGCCGCTCCGCATATAGACAACCTTGACGGACTGGTTGACCTTGAGCAGTTCGAGCGCGAACGTATAGTCGTAGATGTTGGCGATCGACTGGCCGGCGATCTCGACGATGACGTCACCCTTCATCAGCCCCGCCTGCTCGGCCGGGCCTCCGCCCACGACGCCGCCGAGCAGCAGACCCTTGACCTCGCTGGTGTAATCGGGAATGGTGCCGGTTGTCAGCCTGAGGCCGGCACTCGACACCGCGCGCGACTGAGGCTGGTCGACCTTGACGAACTGAGGGGCCGCGGCTGCGTCGCCAGTGGCGTCGACGATTGCGGCTGCGAATCCGATTAGGCGGTCGAGGTCTTCGTAGGCGATCTTGTCGGCGGTGTCCGATGGCTTGTGATAATCGGGATGCGCGCCGGTCGTGAACGACAGGCTGGGCACGCCCGCCAGGTTGAAGGACGCCACGTCGGTCGGCTGATACGGATCTTCCTGAACGATCAGATCGAAGCCGGCGGAGACGTTGGCACGCTCGAGGATGCGCGGCCAGGTGGTGGCCGTGCCCGCGGCCTGAACAATCAGCTTGTTCTGCTGCATGCGCCCGACCATGTCGAAGTTGAAGTAGGCGGCCATCTGCGCCACCGGTACTGGCGGGGCGTTGACGAAGGCGTTCGATCCGACGAGGCCGATTTCCTCCGCCGACCAGAGCGCAAACGCGATGTTGCGTGACCGGGGCTGCTTCGCGAGCGATTCGGCAATGGCGAGGACGGCGGCCGTGCCCGACGCGTTGTCGTCGGCGCCGTGGTGAATCATGCCGGTGTCTTCCTTTGCCGCCAGGGAGGTGCCCTGATCGCCTCGGCCGAGGTGGTCGTAGTGCGCGCCGACGATGATCCACGGCTTGTCACCGGCCGGCGCCGTGGCGGGCAGGTAGGCGACCACGTTTCGCGCGGTCTGTTTCTGGCGAACGATGGCGGTCTTCAGCGTGGCAGAGCCGACGAGCGGGAAGCCCACGACGTGCGGGTTCCCCGAGTCGAGTTCCTTCTGGATGTCCGCGAGCGACTTCGGAGCGCCGGCAAAAAGTGCGTCTGCTGCGCGCGCCCCCACGCTGACGGCTGGAATGCCCGACCCGGCAAGCGCCGTGTCGAAGCTCATGGGCACGGTCTCTCCGGCGTTTGGCGACCGCGGCCCGGTCACGACGATCAGCGCCCTGGCACCACGCTGCCTGGCCGCCTGCGCCTTGTAACGCAGGTCGGAGTAGCGCGCGATCGTGGCCCGCACCTGCGCTTCGGCATCCTCCGGGAAATATCGCAATACGACGACGACCTTGTCTTTCACGTCCAGGGTCGCGTAACTGTCGTAGCCGAAGTTCTGCGACTCGGGCACGACGATGCCGTAGCCGGCAAAGACGAGGGGCGCGCTGAGCTCTCCGTTGTCGGAGAAGGAGAGCACCTGCACGTCGCGGGTGTCACGGAACGCGCGCGAAGGCCGTCCCTCCTGCGTCACCGCCAGGGTCGAGCCAGCGTCGCGACTGCCGGCCGTGAACTCGAACGGCAGGAACATGGTGCTCGTGCCCGGCATCGGCTTCGCCCCGATGCGCGCCAGCTGCGCCTGGATGTAGTTGGCGGCGCGTTGCTCACCCTGCGACCCGGCCTGCCGGCCCTGGAAGTCGTCTGACGCCAGTCGCGTGACAAGGCCACGCGTGCTGGTGGCGGTTGTCTGCGCAAATGAGGGAAGGGCGACGAGAAGGAACGCGGCTGCGAGCGACGACAGGCGTCGAGTCATTGAGTTACTTTCGTCGTGAGGGCGCTGCGGCGATAGCCGCGAGCGCACGATCGTGGTTCCACTGGGCGAGGAAGACCTGTCCCTGGCTGCCGCCAGCGCGGGTGGACGTAAAGGCCAGCTGCTGGCCATTGGGCGAGGGCACCGGCAGCCCGTCAAAGCCATCGGAATAGGTGACGCGCACCGGTTCCTTCAATCCGTCGATGTCGACCATGAACAACTCGAAGTTCTCGAAGCCGAGCTTGTTGGACGCGAAGATCACGTATCGGCCTGAGGGATGGATATAGGGCGCCCAGCTCATCGAGCCGAAGTCGGTGATTTGACGCGCATCGGAGCCGTCGAGTTTCATGGTCCAGATGTTGGCGATGAGCCCCGCCTCATCAAAGCGCCGCCAGATGATCCGTGTGCCGTCTGGCGAGAAGAACGGACCGCCGTCGTAGCCGGCAGACGTGGTCAGTCGCTTCTGCTCGGAACCGTCGGCGCGCATGATGTAAATCTCGCCGAAGTAGCTCGGGTCTACCTCGAGCTGTTTCTGCTCGGCGGCCGACAGCGGCCGATTGTAGGCATCCCGCATCGACGAGAGCGCGATCCACTGACCGTCCGGCGAGTAGCTCGCCTCGGCGTCGTAGCCGCGCGCGCTGGTCAACCGCGTCAGCGCCTTCGTGCCTTCGTTGAAGGCGTAGATGTCCATCTCGGTGTCGTAGTCCCAGGAATAGCGACGCTCCTTGCCGGAGGCGCGGAAGTCGATTTCCTCCTGCTGGAACTGCCGTGACTTCGGATCGTGGTGCGTCGAGGAGAACAGGATGTCGCTCGAGCCGGGTCGGAAGAACGCGCACGTCGTCTTGCCGTAGCCGGGGGAGATGCGGGCGGTGTCGCCGGTCGTCAGGTCGAGTGTGTAGATCTGGTAGAACGGGTTGCCGGGCTCGCGCTCGCTCTGGAAGACGAGGCGGCGGCCATCGGGAGACCAGTAGCCCTCGCCCGCCCGGCGGCCTTCGACGGTCAGCCGTCTGGTGCGGCTCAGGAAGTCGCTTTCCTTGTATGGCGGCGCCTCCTGCGCGACCCCATCGACGGTCACGCTGGCCGCGACCAGGCACAGCACGCCCAGGCTGAGCAGTCCTCGAATCATGAGCGAAAGCGTAGCACTGCTCGGCCCCGTCGGTGTACCGTGCGGGTGGTGGCTCGAGACCAGTTGCCAGTTACCGGTTGTCGGTGGCCAGTTGCCGGTTGCCGGCGGGAAGACGCATGAACCTGGCGCGTCTGAAACCGGCGTCCTGGAAGGACTGGCTGCGGGTGCTGGTCGGCGGTGCCCTGATCGCCTTCCTCGTCCTGGCAGGCGTGTGGACGGCTCGGCATGCGTGGGCCATCTACGGGCTCAAGCAGGGGATTGGCGAAACGGTCTTCTATGACGCCGACGGGAAGCCCTGGTTCGGGCTCGATGAACTGCGTCGTGACGTCCCCTTCGACCAGGTCTCGACCTACTTCAAGGACGCGGTGATCTCGGTCGAGGATCACCGCTTCTACCTGCATCCCGGGATCGATCCGGTGGCCCTGGCGCGCGCCACCCTCTACAACATCCGCGACGAGGGCGGTACGCAGGGCGGCAGCACGCTGACACAGCAGCTGGCGCGCACGCTGTATCTGTCCAATCAACGGACGCTCGGCCGCAAGGCCAAAGAAGCGGTGCTGGCCGTGCTGCTCGAGGTCGTCCTCAGCAAGCGGGAGATTCTCGAGCTCTACTTCAACCGTGTCTACCTCAGCGCCGGTATCTACGGTGTCGAGTCGATGTCGCAGAAGATGCTGCGCAAGTCGGCGGCGAAATTATCGCTGGCTGAGTCAGCGCTCATCGCCGGCATCATTCGCGCGCCGGCATCCTATTCGCCGTGGACGCACTTCGATGCGGCTCGTCGCCGCAGCTTCGTCGTCCTCCAGCGGATGCGGGAGGAGGGCAAGATCACGCCCGAGCAGGAGCAGGCCGCCCGCGCTGAGTCGATCCGCATCAGTGAGCCGCCGGCGGTGTCTGGGGCGCGACAAGGCTACGCCAAGGAGTGGCTGCGCCAGCAGTTCAGGGAAATCTACGGCGGCGACAATCCGCCCGACTGGCAGGTGCACACGACGTTTGTGCCGTCGGTGCAGGACGCCGCGGAGGCCGCCGTGCGTGAGGGGCTGCGCCGGGTTGGTACTCCCGGACTACAGGCTGCGCTTGTCGCCATCGATCCCTCGACGGGAAACATCCTGGCCATGGTCGGCGGATCAGACTTCAAGATCACGCCGTTCAATCGCGCCGCGCGCAGCCGCCGGCAGTCAGGCTCGGCGTTCAAACCGTTTCTCTATGCCGCGGCGCTCGAGAGCGGCTTGTCCCCGGTGTCAACCATCCAGGGGCTCACGAGCGTGGCCATCCAGGCGTCGGAGGGTGTCTGGATTCCGCGCGACGAGCGCGCGAGCGGGGAAGACGCCATGGCGTTGCGAGACGCGCTGGCGAGGTCCAGCAACGCTGCCGCGGTCATCCTGCAGCAGCGGATCGGCACCGATCCGGTCTTGAAGGTGGCCACGAGCGCTGGCGTCCGCAATCAGCCGCGGGTCCCGTCGCTCGCACTCGGCACCGGCCTGGTGTCACCGCTCGACCTTACCGCCGCGTACGCCGTGTTTCCCAATGGCGGCTTTCGGGTCAGGCCGCGCGGACTGGTGGACGTTCGTGATGCCGACAACTCGGTCGTCGAGCGCATCCACATCGAACGTGAGCAGGTCATCTCCGCGCCAACGGCGTTCCAGATGGTCAGCATGCTCCAGGACGTCGTTGACCGGGGTACCGGCGCTGCCGCCAGGCGCCTGGGCGTACGCGGGGCGATTGGCGGCAAGACGGGCACGACCAACGATTACCGCGACGCGTGGTTCGTGGGCTTTTCGTCCGCTGTCGTGGTCGGCGTGTGGGTGGGCTTCGATCAGCCAGAGCGTATTCGCGACGGGGGTTCGGGTGCGCAGGTGGCGCTGCCCATCTGGGCCGACTTCATGAAGCGCACGGCGACGCGCCTGCCAGCGACATCGTTTGCGCGTCCAGGCGGACTCGAGAGCGTGACGCTCTGTCGGCTCTCACACGCGCGGCCGGTTGATGGCTGTCCCACCTATACCGAGTATTTCAAGTCCGGCGATGAGATACCGAACGCCTTGTGCGATCTGCACAAGGGGTCGATTCAACAGCGCGCCGAGCGGGCGATCAAGTCGTTCTTCGGCGCCCTCGGCCGCAGCGTGTCCAATATCTTCAAGTGAAGATCGGCGGGTCCTGCGGACCCGGCGTGAGGTAACTCACGCCAGGACGAGGTGGTCGGCGACTTCGAGAAGCTTGGGGGCCTGGCTGTCGGTCCGGGCGAGCCAGGTGTCGCTGAGCCCGAGCCCGGTCATCGCGGGATCGGCGGCCAGTTCGAGTGTCCGCTCGCCGTCTTCGGTGTACCGGTGACTGAGCGCGTCGGCGACGTAGATGATGGCCGCGGCGCGCGGGTAGGTCGGTGCCGAGAGCGGGTCGTGGTGCCAGCGGATGGGCTCACGCAGCGCCAGTGGCAGCCCCCACAGCTGCATCGCCAGGCCGCCCACTTCGGCATGTCGTTCCGCCTCCACCCGAGCGAGTTCTTGATCGGAGGGCGACTTGCCTCCGCGACGGATGTACTCCGCCCGCAGCCGCAACAGGAACAGCTTGCCGATGTCGTGGAGCAGTCCTTGCGCAAATGCCTCGTCACCGTCGGCCATGGTCGATCCGGCGACGTGGCGCGCGAGCGTGGCGCAGGCGATGGCGTGGGCGACCTGCCGCTTGACCTGTGTCGCGGTGGCACCATGCGGCTGTGCCCACGACGCAAAGCAGACCGCGAGCAGCGCCCGACGCACGGCCTCTGTGCCCAGCCGGATGACCGCCGTGTTGATCGACGTCACTTCGATCATCGGGGCGAACGCCGCCACGTTGGCGAGTCGAAGCACGCGCGCCGCGACGGCCTGGTCCCGCGAGATGAACTTGATCAGGCGGAGGGCGTCGACGTCAGGGTCACGGACCAGCCCGAGCACCTCACCGAGCAGCCCCGGTGAGAGGGGCAGGGTTCGGGTGTCCGAGGACGCCCATGCCCCTGAAGTGGTCCATGTTTCCCAGTCTGGTAACGATGTCTGGTTCACGCTGTCGGTTCTCGGTGTTGGTCAGGCGCCAGGTCCACGTGCGCGGGGCTGTTATGCTGTCCACGGCGCAGGCGGACCTGAACACGTCCGCTCGGGCAATCGGCAGCCGCGAAAGGGAACTTGAGTGAGCAGCGAGCAGAGCCTTCCAGACAGCGACGTCCTGGTGGCCCTCAATCGGGCGGCAACCACTGCACGTCTTATGGCGGGCGCCGTGCACGAGGTCAACAACGCACTGCAGGTCATCGCGGGTTCAGTGGAGCTGCTCGAACAGCAGCCGGGCCTCTCCGCCGCGCTCACCAAGTCGCTCGACCGAATCAAGCGGCAGGCCGAACGGGCCGCAGCCGCGCTCGGTGAACTCCAGGGCTTCACCAAGGCGCCCCTCGACGGGCTTGAGCGGTTTGACGTGCGGGAGACGGTCACCCACGCGGTGAGCCTGCGGCGCTATGCCACGGCGCGCGCCGGCCTCACGGTTGCCTTTGATGCGGACGGGGATGCGGGGGCGCTCGCCAGGGGCAACGCGGGCCTCTTCCTGCAGGCGGTCCTCAACGTACTCATCAATGCGGAACAGGCTGTTGCCGGCACGGGCGGCACCATCACCGTTGAGGTGCTCGACGAGAATGGTCGGGCAGGGGTGCGGGTGAGCGAGGCGGGACCGGGGGTGAGCGACGCCGTGCGTCCTCGACTGTTCGAGCCGTTCACCTCGACGCGCGAGGCCCGCGAGGGCGCCGGGCTGGGACTCTGGGCGGCGCACACCATCCTCGCCGCGTCCGGTGGAAGCGTGGAACTGACGTCGGCGCCCACAGGCACGTCGGTCGCGCTGTGGCTGCCGAAGAGCTGAGCGCCTACGACGCGACCCGCAGCGCGTCCACGTTCAGTCGCTGCAGCTTGTCGATGAAGGTGGTGCGACTCAGGTTCAACAGTCGCGCCGCCTGACGCTTGTTCCCACCGGTCTTCTCCAGGCAGCGCAGGATCAGGTCGCGTTCCAGCTTCGACACGATGGACGTGAAGTTCACGCCCTCGTCCGGAATGCTGAGCGACGGCATCATGTCTGAGGTCTGACGCCGCATCCGCACGTCCTCGGGCAGGGCCTCGGGACGGATCTCGGTCGCCGTCAGGCTCATCGCTACGGCGTGCTCGATGGCATTCTCGAACTGGCGGATGTTGCCAGGCCAGTCGTAGGACATCAATGAGCGCAGCGTTTCCTGGCCGATCGGCTTGTAGGCAATGCCGTTTTCCTTGCACGACTTCTTGGCGAAGTGCTGCGCCAGCAGTGGAATGTCCTCACGCCGGTCGCGCAGCGGCGGCAGCGTCACAGGGATGACGTTCAACCGGTAATAGAGGTCTTCGCGGAAGGTGCCTGCCTTCACCAGCGTGCGGAGGTCCGTATTGGTCGCGGCGATGACGCGGATGTCGACCTTCATCGGCTTGGATTCACCGAGGCGCTCCACTTCGCGTTCCTGCAGCGCCCGCAACAGCTTGGTCTGCAGAGGCAGCGACATCGAGGCCACCTCGTCGATGAAGAGCGTGCCGCGGTTGGCGAGCTCGAAGCGACCGACGCGGGTGGCAATGGCGCCGGTGAAGGCGCCCTTCACGTGTCCGAACAGTTCTGCCTCGACCAGCGTCTCGGGGATGGCTGCCGCGTTGAAGGCGACAAAGCGCTGGTCGGCGCGCGGCGAGTGCTGATGAATCGTCCGTGCGATGAGTTCCTTACCGGTGCCGGTCTCGCCCTGGATCAGCACGGTGCTGTTCATCGGCGCCACCAGTTCCAGCGTGGAGAAGAGGTGCTGCATCGTGCTGTCGCGCCCGATGATGCTGTCGAAGCTGAATCGCTCGCGGAGCTGGGCGCGCAGCCCGGCGTTCTCCTCCTTGAGCCTCAGCTGGTCAACGGCGACCTTCAGGATCGTGGCGAGCTGGGCCAGCTGAAAGGGCTTGATCAGGAATTCGATCGCGCCGTGCTTCATCGCGGCCACCGCATCGGGCACCCCGCCGAAGCCGGTGATGACGACCGGCCGGATCTGCGGGTAGCGCGCCACAGCCTCGGCCAGGACCTCCATGCCATTGGCATCGGGGAGGTTCAGGTCGACGACCAGGGCGTCGTAGGCGAACGCCCGAAGGCGCTCGAGTGCGTCGGCGGCATCCACGGCCAGAGCAGCCGCAAACCCTTGAGCCTCAAGCGATTCTCCGATGGTCTGGCGGAGATCGACGTCATCTTCTACGACGAGAACGGACGGAATCGGCGAGTGTGTCATGTCGGTAGTCCTGCTGCCGTGCCGGTTTATCGACATGGGTCGAACTGAACAATAGACCCCTGGCTCAAGATCCGGTCGCGGATGCCGATTTCCTGACACACCTTCACGCCCCGGGGAGATTTTCGCTGTGCCACACGCTGCTGCGGTTGCTGCCGACTTGTTCGAGGTGCTCATCGTCGACGATGAGCGGGATAGTCGGGAGTTGCTTGCCGACTTCTGTCGAACGCTCGGATTCACCGTCGCCACTGCCCAGGACGGGCGGGCGGCGATTGCGGCAGTACAAAGGGCTCCCCACCAGTTCGGCGTCGTCCTGACCGACCTGAACATGCCCGGCGCCGATGGCTTCGACGTGCTGCGCGCGGCCCGCGCGGCCAATCCGGCGTGCTACGTGGTGATGATCACCGGGTACGCCACCCTCGATTCAGCCGTGCGTGCGGTGAAGGAGGGCGCCTACGATTTCCTGGCGAAACCGTTTGCGTTTGGACAACTGGAACTGGTCTTGACCCGGGTGCGCGATCGCATGGCACTCGAGCAGGAGAACCGCGACCTGAACCAGCAGGTACTTCAATCGAGACCGGACCGAACCCCGACGCGCGACTACGCGTGGCGCCTCGAGGGCATTGAGCAGCGCCTGGCAGATATAGAGGTGCTGCTTCGCGCGGTGATCGACAGTAGACAGTGACGGTTGGTAGTTGGTGGTGGGTAGCAGGTAGTCCCTAACCACCAACCACCAACCACCAACCACCAACCACCCACCATCCCCCTGTCGCTTCTCCGTCAGTCGCTGTCGGAGGTCCGGTCCAGCTTCAGCATCCCGGTGATGGGCTGTCGTCCATGCGGCGGCACGGCATTTCGCAGGGAATCACAGGAATTTCAGTGAAATCATAGCCCACGGGGTGGTGCGCACATGTAGCGCCATCGCCGGGCATTCACCTTGCTCAAGCCAGAGCCGGTGGTGGGGGAGTTCTGTGCCCACCGGTAATCGTCTGGATGCGGCGCGTCTTGAGGGCGGCCGCGGCGAAGGATGGACCAACGTGAATGAAATCAGCGATTCGGCAGTCATAGCGGCCCTGCGCCGCCAGATGACCGTGGCGGTGGCCAAGCAGGTCGCCTCTGCCGGCAACCTGGCCAACGTGGACACTCCTGGCTATCAGACCAAGGACGTCACCTTCGACGAGACGCTGGCCAAGCAGTTCGCGTCGAGTGGCGTCACCAACACGAAACACATTCCGCTCAGTGGTGGCGACGGGCTGAAGACCGAGACGCCGGAACTGGCCGCACGCCGCGACGGCAACAACGTCCAGCTCGATCGCGAGCTGTTGAACATGGGCAAGGCGGCCGGCGACTTCGCCGCCGCGCAGACAGCGCTCGCGGCGAAATTCCGCCTCGTGCGCTACGCGATCAACGAAAGCCGCTAAACCGAGGAAACGCGTCATGTCCACACTCAGCGCCGCCCTCGCGGCATCCGCCAGCGCCCTCACTGCCGAACGCACACGCGTCGAGGTGGCGGTGTCCAACCTCGCCAACTCCGAGTCGACGCGCGGTGCCGACGGCCAGCCCTATCGACGCCGCGACGTCATTCTCACCTCCGATCCGACCTCGTCATTTGACGCGACGCTCGGTCGGGCGCAGGCGACCGGGGTCAAGGTGGCCAGCATCGTGGAGGACCAGGCACCCTTCCGCACGCGCTACGAGCCGTCGCATCCCGACGCCGACGAGAACGGCTTCGTGAAGCTGCCCAACGTCGACGCGCCTGAGGAGATGGTGAACATGCTTGGCGCGGCCCGCGCCTACCAGGCCAATCTTGCGGCCATCGGTCTCATCAAGGAAATGGTCAACAAAGCCCTGGAGCTGGGGAAGTAAATCATGGCGATTGACATGTTGATTGGTGCCGCGCAGAACATCGCCGCGTCCACTGCCAAGGTCGGCGGCAGCGGCGCCGGCGCGCTCACCGGTGGAGCGTCTGGTGGCCTCGGCATCGGCTCGGGTTTCAGCCAGTTGCTCGAAGGTGTCGAGCGCTCGGCGACCGACGCCAACCAGGCCGTGTCGGCGATGGTCGACAAGACCGGCGACGTGCACGACGCGATGATCGCCCTTCAGCGAGCGGAGATGTCGCTCGAACTCACCGTCCAGATCCGCAACAAGTTCGTGCAGGCGTATCAGGACATCATGCGGATGCCGATCTAGCACTCTTCCAGGACTGACAAGGATCAAGGGTGGACCCTCAACAGCTCTTCGCGCGACTGACCGCGCTCTCCTCGTCGATGACGGGCAAGCAGCTGGCCTCACTGGCCGGCGCGTTCCTGCTCGTCGTCGGCATCGTGGGGGGGTCGGCCTACTGGCTGAACAAGCCGACCTACGCGCTGCTCTTCGCCGACATGGAGGCCGAGGACGCCGGTCAGATGGTGACCCGCATCAAGGCGCTCAAGGTGCCGTACCAGCTCGATCCGGGAGGCCGCAGCATTCGCGTGCCGGCCGAGCGAGTCGACGAGCTGCGCCTGGAACTGTCTGCGCAGGGCATGCCCAACTCCGGCCGAGTGGGCTTCGAAATCTTCGATCGCACGGCGTTTGGCGCCACCGAATTCCTCGAACAGGTCAACTATCGCCGCGCGCTCGAGGGCGAGATCGCCCGCACGATCGGTTCGATTTCCGAGGTGTCGAGCGCCCGCGTCCACATCGCGATGGGCCGCGACACCCTCTTTGGCGACCCGCGTCCGGCGAAGGCGTCGGTCGTGCTCAAGCTGCGTGGATCGCGCGGCCTGGCTCCCTCGACCATTTCCGGCATCACCAACCTGGTCGCCGCCAGCGTCGAAGGCCTTCGTCCCGAAGCCGTGGTCGTGGTCGACAGCTTCGGTCGCCCGCTCGCCAAGCCCGGCGAAGAAGACAACGATCCGCTCGGCGCGGCTCAGCTCGAGAAACAGGCGCGCATCGAGAAGGAGATGTCGTCACGCGTGGTGGCGCTGCTCGAGCCCGTGGTCGGCATCGAGCGTGTGCGCGTCAACGTCGCAGTGAAGCTGAACCCGCAGAGTCAGGAAGAGACCGAGGAGCGGTGGGATCCGAACACTGTCCTGCGCAGTCGCCAGACGACCTCCGACACGCAGGTGGCCGGCTCAGGATCCTCGGTGGCAGGCGGAGGCGGCGGTGGCGCGGCTGGTGCGGGTTCGCGCGCCAACCTTCCCGCATCTGCCGCCGCTGCGTCCGCCGCGGCTGCGGCCACCAGCACCGTGACCAACACCACGGGTCCGAGTGCGACGCGCACGGCCGAGACCAGCAACTTCGAGGTGAGCAAGACGACCCGCCGCACGATCATGCCGCCCGGCGACATCCAGCGTCTGTCGGTCGCAGTGATCCTCGACGATGACCAGCAGGTGACCACCGCCCAGGATGGGACGGTCAGCACCAAGCGCGTGCCACGCACGCCCGAGGACCTGACCAAGATTCAGGGCCTGGTGGCGGCCTCGGTTGGACTCGAGATGGACCGTGGTGACCAGTTGACCGTCCAGAACGTGTCGTTCGAGGAGGCCGCGCCGGAGGTGCCCGAGGCGCCCAGGACGGTTGTGCAGCGCGTGCAGGAATACACGCCCCAGATCTGGGAGGGCGTGCGGATGGTCATCGTCCTGGTGATCGCGGTCGTGGCCCTGCTCTTTGTCGTCAAGCCGATGCTGAGTGGCGCCGCGGCGATGGCCGCGACCGGCGGAGCCGCCGGTGCCGCGATGGCGACGGCGGGCAGTGGTCGTGCGCCGGTGTTACCGCCGGGTCAGCCGTTGCGCACGGTCGCTGATATGGAAAGCGAAATGGAGGCGCGCCTCGAAGCGGCCGCCGCCGAAGGCGCTGAGGGCCGTCGCCTGCCGGTGTTGACCAAGCGCGTGACCGCCATCAGCGACAGTGAACCCGAGAACGTGGCCAAGCTCCTGCGTGGCTGGATTGCCGAAGGCGAGCGATAAGTGAGCGTCCAGACCCAGACAGCCCTGAGCGGTCTCCGCAAGGCCGCCATCGTCGCTCTCGTGCTCGGCGAAGACGTCACCGCCAAGGTCTTCAAGCACCTGACCGAAGACGAAATCGAGCAGCTGGCGCGCGAGATGGCCGGCCTCGGCGCGGTGCCGTCGGGCCAGAGCGAAGCTGTGCTCGACGAGTTCAATCAGATCGCCGTGGCCGCACAGTTCGTCATGCGCGGCGACATCGACTACGCCAAGCGCGTGCTCAAGAAGTCGCTGGGCGATGAAGGATCCCGTCGCATCCTCGAGCGCGTCATGCGGCAGTTCCAGTCAACCGTCGGCTTTACCTCGCTGGAGCGCGCTGATCCGGATCAGCTGGGCAAGTTCATCCTGGGCGAACACCCGCAGACGATCGCGCTGATTCTGGCCCACCTCCACGCGGCCAACGCCGCGCAGCTGGCGTCACAGCTCCCCGAGGACCTGCGCGTCGACGTCCTGACGCGGATGGCCAGCCTGGAAGACATCTCGCCAGAAGTCGTCACGCGCATCTCGAGCGTCATCGAGGCACGTCTGCGGACACTCGGTGGACGCACGCGCGAGCAGCACGGTGGCATCCGCGCCGTAGCCGAGCTGTTCAACCGCCTCGAGCGCACCGTCAGCGGTCCCGTGCTCGAGGCGATCGAAGCGCAGCGGCCTGAACTGGCCGTGTCGATCAGGAACCTGATGTTCGTCTTCGACGACCTGCTCACCGTGGACGATACCGGCATCCGCGAGATCGTCCAGCGCGCCGACAAGAAGGTGCTGACGCTGGCCCTCAAGGGCGCGAGCGAGGAGATCCGCGACCGCTTCTTCAAGAACATGTCGAAGCGCGCCGGCGAGATGCTGAAGGAAGACATGGAAGTGCTCGGCGCCGTGCGCCTGCGCGATGTCGAGAAGGCGCAGCAGGACATCGTGGCGGTGGCCCGCAAGCTCGAGGAAGAGGGCGTGATCGTCACCGGCGCGGCGGCAGGTGAGGCGTATGTCGTCTAAAGCCAGACGACTGCCGGGTTCGACCCACGTTGAACCCTTTGTCTGGGGAGGCACGCGCGCGCCTGAGCTTCGACCGGGAACTCGCGCACGGGCGAGTGTGCTCGAGTCGGCGACAGCTGTGCCGATGCCCGATGCGGCCGTGCAGCAGTCGCAGTTGGCGGAGCTCGAGCGCGAAGCCTTCGCCAAGGGATTCGGGCAGGGCGAACGCTCCGGTCAGGAGGCGGCGGACCAGCGCGGTGAGGCCATGCTGCGCCGGCTCACCCAGACGCTGCAGGAACTGACCGAACTCCGTTCGAAGATGATTCATCAGACCGAGCGGCAGATGGTGGAGCTCGTGCTGGCCGTGGCCCGTCGCGTCGTGCACCGCGAGGTGTCGCTCGACCCCGATCTGCTGGTGGCCATGGCGCGTGTGGCTCTTGATCGCCTCGGTGAGGCGGCCCAGATCACCGTCCGGCTCAATCCCGACGACTACAAGACCACTGGAGCGGCGCGCATTGCGCAGGTGACGGCCAGTAACGTCAGCGTCGTGGCCGACGGCCGCATCTCTCGCGGCGGGTGCCGCGTCGAGTCCGAGATGGGGCTGCTCGAGGCCGGAATCGACGCGCAGATCCACGAGATCGCGCAGGCGCTGCTGGGTCGCGCCGAGGCCACCGTCGGAGCCGTCGTTCTTGACTGAGACGCTCTCGCTCGAGCCCTACTTCAAGCGCCTCGAGCAGGTCGATACCATGCCGGCTTCCGGGCGCGTGCTGCGCACGGTGGGCCTCCTGATCGAGTCGAGCGGCCCGCGCGTCAGCGTCGGGGCCATGTGCGACATCATCGGCGACGACCAGACGCCTCCGCTGCCCGTTCAAGTGGTCGGGTTCCGCGATGGCGTGCTGCTGGCCGTGCCCCTGGGCGACACGGTGGGCATCCGTCCGGGCGACCGCGTTGTGGCCAAGTCCGGAGGAAACTCGTTCGGTGTCGGCAAGGGCCTGCTCGGCCGGGTCATCGACGCCTTCGGCAAGCCACTTGACGACGGTCCGGCGCTGCAACTCGATGCGCAGTACCCCTTGCAGCCCGCACCAATCAATCCCATGGACCGCGATCCGGTGGCCCTGCCGCTCGGCACCGGTGTCCGGGCCATCGATTCGATGCTGACCTGCGGACGCGGACAGCGTCTGGGCCTCTTCGGCGGATCCGGCGTGGGCAAGAGCACCTTGCTGGGAATGCTCACCCGAGGCACCGAAGCCGACGTCATCGTGATGGCGCTGGTCGGCGAGCGAGGCCGCGAAGTCCGCAGCTTCATCGAGCACGACCTGGGTCCTGAAGGTCTGCGCCGTTCCGTCGTCGTGGTGTCGACCTCCGATAACCCGCCGCTGCTGCGGCTTCGCGCCGCGTTTGCCGCGACCACGGTGGCGGAGTACTTCCGCGATCAGGGCCTGAACGTCCTGCTGCTGATGGACTCGGTGACTCGCTTTGCGATGGCGCAGCGGGAAGTGGGGCTCGCCGCCGGCGAGCCGCCAACGACCAAGGGCTACCCGCCGTCGGTCTTCGCGATGCTGCCGACGCTGCTCGAGCGTGCGGGCGCCGTGCGCGGGCGGGGAAGCATCACGGCGATGTACACCGTGCTCGTCGACGGCGACGACCACAACGAACCGATTGCCGACGCGGTCCGGTCAATTCTCGACGGTCACATCGTCCTGTCACGAGACCTCGCGTCGCGTCATCACTATCCGCCGATCGACATTCTGCAGAGCGTGAGTCGAACGATGCCGGATGTCACCGACAACGCCCATCGGCAGAAGTCCGGGCGTGTCCGTGAGTGGCTGTCGGTGATTCGCGACAGTGAAGATCTGGTCAATGTGGGTGCCTACGTCGAGGGCAGCAATCCCAGGATTGACGAAGCGAGAAAGCGCCGGGAGGCCGTGGAGCAGTTCCTCTGTCAGCCGTCCGACCAGCTGTGCGGGTTCTCCGACGCCGTCCGCGACCTGGAGGCGCTCTAGTTCGCGATGCCGACCTTCCGTTTTCGCGCCCAGGCGGCGCTCGATCTCCGGCGGCGCCAGTTCGATACAGCCCGGCGCGAACTCGCTGAGACAGAACGGGTTCGCGATGAAGCGCGGCGCCGTGTGGACGCGGCTGACGCGTCGCTGGCGACGGCCCGGCGCGATGGGTCGGAGCGCGCGCACCGCGCGGGCACGATCACGGATTGGCACTGGTATCGATTTTGGATTCTCAGGCTCGAGCACGAACGCGTCGCCGAACTGGCGGCGCTCAGTGCGCGGGAAGCGCTGGTCGAGGCGTCACGTGCCGCATGTGCACGCGCCCGGCAGCGCTATGAGTCACTCGAGCGGTTTCGCGACAAGGCACGCGAAGCGTTCGACGCGGCGGAGGCCGCAGCTGAACGCAAGCTCATCGACGAGCTGGCGACCAGACGGTTCGTGACAGATGTGCGCGCACGCAGGCCGGACCCTCAGGTCCGGCGGTACGAAGGAGTGACGTCGTGATTGATCCCACGCAGTCGAGTTCATCGAGTAATGCCGCGAGCGGTTCGTCGGCGCTGTACTCAAGCCGCGAGACCGGCCTGGGCCGGGACGCGTTTCTCAAGCTGCTCATCACGCAGCTGCAGAACCAGGACCCCACCAAGCCGAAGGACGACACCGAGTTCATCTCGCAGATGGCCACCTTTAGCTCGCTCGAACAGTTGACAGCCATGAACAAGACCCTTGAAGCCATCGGCGGAGCCCTTGGCGTTCCCGTGACCAAGACATCGGAGTAGCGAGCCGGAGGTTCGCGGTCCACCCCAATCTGACGAGCGGCTTCCCCCGCTCGCCGTAGAGGTTTCACACATGGCAGTTGGTTCTTTCTCCGCAGGTCTTTCGGGTCTCAACGCCAACAGCGTCTACTTGAACGTGATCGGCAACAACCTGGCGAACATCAATACGGTCGGCTACAAAGCCAGCACCGTGACGTTTCAGGACCTGGTCAGCCAGACCGTCGGCGGCACCAGTCTCAACCCGCTCCAGGTCGGTCTTGGTGTGACCACCAACTCGATCTCGCCACTGTTCAGTCAAGGCACGATCGAGAACTCGCGCGAGGCCACCAACGTGGCGATCCAGGGCAACGGGTTCTTCGTCGTGCGTGGGCCCGAGGGTGGCAACGTGTACACGCGCGCGGGCACGTTCTCGTTCAACTCGGACGGCAAACTGGTGACCCCCGACGGTTTCTTCGTGCAAGGCTACACGCAGTTCGATCCGATCACAGGCGAGCTCGTGTCGACCGGTGCGCTGAGTGACATCGCCGTGTCGCCAGGCGCGCTCCGGGCACCGATTCCAACCGGAGAAATCCGCATCACCTCGAACCTGTCGGCCAGCGCGGCGGCTACCGAGACGTTCACGAGCGCCGTGCAGTTCTACGACGCGCTCGGCGCGACGCACGTCGCGACAGTCACGTATACGAAGGGCGCGACACCCCAGGCATGGACCTATGACATCACGCTGCCCGGCGAGGATGTTGTTGGCGGAACGCCCGGAACGCCGTTCTCGGTTCACGCCGGATCGGTGACGTTTGACTCGACAGGGGCGTTGCTGGCGGTGGACGGAGCCCTGCCGGCCGATATCGCCCTCACCACGCCGGCGTTTCTCAATGGCGCCGCAGCGAGCGTCATCAACTGGGACGTCCTGGATGAGACCTCGGGCGAGGCGTATCTGACCGGCTACGCGGCGCCCTCAGCAACTGCTTCCATCAACCAGAACGGCAAGGCCGCCGGGAGCCTGGACAACATCAGCGTTGCGGCCGACGGGACCATCGTCGCCACGCTTGGCGCAGGGCAGTCGGTCACGCTCGGACAGCTCGTGCTTGCCAACTTCAACAACCCGAAGGGTCTGGTGAAGCTCGGCAACAGCCGGTACGCTGAAGGTCAAGCCGCCGGCGCGCCGAACATCGGCGTGGCCCAGACCGGTGGGCGTGGCGCGCTGGTGGGTTCGGCGCTCGAGCAGTCGAACGTCGACATCGCCCAGGAGTTCACGCAGATGATTCTCGCGCAGCGCGGGTATCAGGCCAATGCCAAGACCATCACGGTATCCGACGAATTGCTCGTCGATACCCTGAACCTGAAGCGGTAATCCTCACCATCTGACAGGTCGTAGATGACACCCATGATGTTCCCGCCTGGTGCCGCAGGAGCGGCGCCAGGTGGGCCTGCCACCATCGCCGACGCTTTGACGGGTGCGCCCGCCGGCGCGCCCGCCGGTGCGGCCACTCCCGAAGACGATGGTGGGTTTGCTGCGTTCGAGGTGGCGCTGCTGGCCATCCTCGAAACGGCCACGCTCACCGACGGCGGTGTTCAGGTCGATCCCGACCTCGCCGGCGGTGACGGTTCAGGCTCGGTTGACTCCGGCGGCGGTGCCGGAGCGGCCCTGCCTGATCTCTGGCTCCAGTCGCTCGGCCGTCGTTCAGACGACGGCGAGCAGGCCGAGACCGAGGGCGCGGGTGTCGACCCCGTTGCTACGGATGCTGATGACGAACTGGACGAGGTCGCGCTGGCGAGCGCGGCGCTGACGCTCGTCACGCCAGTACCCCCG
>JBEBGV010000144.1:0-5558 GCA_040081265.1 Vicinamibacterales bacterium | reverse complement strand
GAGTGCCTGCGTCGACGGTCTCCACGTCGATCGGGATCTCGATGTAGCCGTCCGCCAGCGCGAGGCTGGTGATGTCGCCCGAGGCCTTGAAGGCGGGCAATGCCTGCCCGTCCGCGAGGCGCACGGAGAGGAACTGGTGGCGGCCCGCCACGCTCTGGACGCGGCGCCCCAGCGGCACGGTGACCGTGCGCGTCGTGTCCGGTGGAAGCCGTGCGATGTGACGAAGCGCCGGCACGAGCAGGATGTGCGCGTTCGAGAGGCAGGAGGCCGGATAACCCGGCATGCCGAAGAACGGCTTGCCCTCCACCACGCCGAACGCCATGGGCTTGCCCGGCTTTACTGAAATGCCATGGAAGAGCACCTGACCCCGGCTCGCGAGTGCGTCGAGCAGCAGGTCGCGCTCGCCGACGGAACTGCCGCCCGAGAACACCAGAATGTCGGTGTCCATCGCCGTATCGAGGGCGCGGCGCAGGTCGTCGAGATGATCGGCGGCGGCCCGGCCGGCTTCCGGCTGACCACCATGCGCCGCCACGAGCGCCGTGAGCGTGTAGCGGTTGATGTCGTGGATCTGGCCCGGCTCGAGTGCCCGGCCCGGCTCGGCGATCTCGTTGCCCGTCGAGAGAATCGCCACCCGCGGCCGTACGTAGACGCTCACTTCGCTGGCGCCGATGGCCGCCACGGCGCCCACGCGGCTCGCGTTCAGATACGTGCCGGCGGTGAGTACCGTGGAGCCGGCGGTGATGTCCGCGCCCTGCCGGCCCACGTTCTGCGCGGGCGAAACGGCGCTGAAGATGCGGATCGTGCCGTCGGCGAGGCGTACTGTCTCCTCGACCATCACGACGGCATCCGCACCGTCGGGCATCGGCGCGCCCGTCGCGATCTCGGCACACGTGCCCGGCTCCACCGCGCGGCCCGGCATCTGCCCCGTGAACACCTGCTCGATGGCGCGCAGCAGGCGAGGCTCATCCCGGGAGGCGCCCGTGGTGTCGGCCGCCCGCACCGCGTAGCCGTCCATGCCGGCGCGCGTGAACGGGGGCACATCGCCCGGGGCCACCAGGTCCACCGCCAGCACCCGGCCGCCTGCCTCGTGGAGCGGCACCAGTTCCGTGCGCGCAATCGGATGAATCGCACCGTCGATGATGCGGCGCGCCTCGTCCAGCGGAATCGTCTGCCCGAACGGGCGCATGCGCGTGCCCGTCATTTGGCCAGTTGCTGAGCGATGTGGCCGAGCTCCGGCAGGATGAGCTTCGTGACCGCCAGGCGGACCGCGTGCTCCGAACCCGGCAGCACGAAGACGGCCTTCCGGCCTACCGTGCCTGCCACGGCCCGGCTGAGCATCGCGGCAGGGCCGATGTCCTGGTAGCTGAGCGAACGGAACAACTCGCCGAAGCCGTCGAGCCGCTTCTCCAGCAGGTGTGCCACGGCTTCATAGGTGCCGTCGCGCGAGGTGATGCCCGTCCCGCCCGTGGTGATGACCACCTGGACGGCGGGATCCGCCAGCGCCGCTTCGACCGTGGCCCGGACGTCCGCCGGGTCGTCCTTCACGATGCGGCTGCCAGCCACGACGTGCCCTTCGGCCGTCAGCAGGTCCCGAATCGCCCGGCCGGCTGAATCCGTGGCCTCCGTGCGCGTGTCGCTGACCGTCAGCACAAACACGCCCACGCGCGTCGGCGCGGCCGCTCTGTGCTCAGAAACAGCGCTGGGCTCCGACGCACTCATTGGCCCGCCACCGACAGCGGATGCTCCGTGATCACGTGCTCCGTCACGATGCGGCCGCCGACCAGATGCTCCTGGATGATGCGCTCCAGCACCGGCGGGTCGCAGCGGCCATACCACGTGCCCTCCGGGTAGACGAGCGCCACCGGACCCTCCGCGCAGATCCGCAGGCAGTCCGCCTTCGTCCGGAGCACGCCGCCCTTCTCCGAAAGGCCCAGTTCCTTCAGCCGTCGCTTCAGGTAGTCCCAGGCTTCGAGGCTCCGGGGGCCGTCGCAGCACTTCGGCGTCTTCGGGTCGGTGCAGAGGAAGATGTGGCGCGTGGCCACCGGAATGCCGATGGAGTCCACGGTGGCCTGAACGGGATCTGCCATGGCAGAGAGCGTACACGGACCGGGCAAACTTCGTCCCGGACCGGTGATCAGGCTATAATTCCACTTCTGTGCGCGCCCCCATGATCCCAAGAGGGGGCATGCACATTCCCCCCGCGCGCCCTTAGCTCAGCTGGATAGAGCGTCTGGCTACGAACCAGGAGGTCGCAGGTTCGAATCCTGCAGGGCGCACCAACTACTTGCTACGCAAGTAGTTACGAGGAAACCCCGGAGACGTGACGGTCTGAAAGGACCTTCTGTCTCCATGCAGGACCTCAATCTTCTCTTTCAGCAGTTCCTCCGCGAGCGTCGCTACCTCCAAAACGTCACGCCCAAGACCGTTGCTTGGTACCAAGCCGCATGGCTGGCCTTCTCCCGCGCTTCTGGGGAAGGTTTACCGTCGCGGTTGACCACTGCGGCCCTCCAGCAGTTTGTCGTTGCTCTACGGGATCGTGGCGTGGCTCCAGTGACCTGCAATACCTGGCTCCGGGCGCTCAATGTATTTGGTGGTTGGCTCCATGAGCAGGGGCACACCCCGGAGCGGGCAAAGCTCAAGACCTTGCGGGTTGAGAAGCGCCTAATCGCAACGCTGGACGACAACCGCATTCGGGCGCTGCTGACCTTCAAAGCGCGCACGTTCAATGAATGCCGAGTCCACACCCTTGTGTGTGCGTTACTCGATACCGGCTGCCGCGTGGATGAAATGTTGTCCGCTCGCATCGCAGACTTTGACTTCGACAATCTTCTGCTAACCGTGATGGGTAAAGGGCGCAAGGAGCGCCGCGTTCCCTTCTCCACGGACCTGCGAAAGCGGTTGTATCGCTTCCAAAAAGCGTCCGAGGTGTCCGGCGTTCGTTCTCACCTGATGTTCCCCGAGCGGCAGGGTGGGAAGTGGCACCAGCGGAACGCCCTCCGTAGCTACTACTGCCTACAGCGCAAGCTTGGTGGGCCGAAGACTGGATTTCACCGGCTTCGCCACACCTTTGCAACGCAGTACCTGAAACACGGTGGGGACGTCGTCCGGCTGTCGATGGTGCTTGGGCATTCTGAAGTTGGTACGTCCATGCGCTATTTGCACCTACTCACCGAGGATCTGCAGCGGCCGCACGAAGGGCTGTCGATACTGAATCGCGTTCGATAGGCACGAACGGAACAGGGGGCGGTAGTCGCCCCCTGTTCGCTGAAGCATTGACGGCCTAAGCCGCCTTCAGGCCTTTGTATGCGTTGACGCGCTGTCCTTCAGTGGTTCTGGTTTTCGTCTTGGAGAGTCCGGGAAAGGCTCTTGCTACCTCCGCTCCAAACGGAGACCTAGTTAGAGGCGCGTGCATCTCGGTCCCGCGCGCTTCAAGGTAGTGCCTGTAGACTTCATCGATCGTTACCACCCCATCTGGATCGGCAACGTAGTGTTCGAGCAGAAACGCGCGCGCCGGGTTGGCCTCGGCTTTGAACTCCTCCAGGGCCGTCCTGGCGATGCGTGGCTCCGTAAACGCATTCCGCTGTACCAGTCGCACTAGCCCCTGGAGTGCCCACAGAAGGATGCCCGGTAGTTCTTGATCGAGAGCCTGCTCAATACCGACCCTTCGGTCCTCAGCAGTCACTCTCCGGTTGAAGGGGATCAAAATCAACCGCCGCCAGATGCCGTCCGTGCGATCCGTGAATGCGGGCCTCTCGTTCGTCGCGAAGATCAAGCGGGCAGTGGGCGCGGCGAAGTAGGGTGTCTGGAACTTCCGCTCAAACTGCATCCGGTCTTGGCCGGTGAACATCTTGAGGTGGCCTTCGACCCTGTCTGTCACCTTTCCCATATCACCGCATACGTTCGCCAATTTGCCTACCGTCTGCGCCAGCGCAAAGCGCTCCGCGAACTGTTCCAGCGGAACGTTCGACACGTTGTCCGTTCCGAGCAGTCTTGTTAGGGTGCGGATGAACGTGCTCTTCCCAGTGCCGCCCTCACCTTCCAGGATCACGAACTTTTGAAGTGAGGTGTCGCTTGTCAGTAGATAGCCAGCCAGTTCCTGCAGTAGATCGATTCGGTCCTGATCTCCCTCCATAGTCGTCGCCAGAAAGTGTTCCCAGTGTGGGCATGCCGCATGCTCCTTGCTGGTTGGGAACTCTACGGGTATCTGTACGGTCGATATCCACTGTGCGGTTAGAGGAGCAATGTCTAGCCTTCCTGAGCGCCGGTCAACAAGGACTTGTAGGTTCTTTGTGACGATCCGAGTGACTGGCTGCGGCGTAGTCGGACCGATCCAGAGCGGCAGGTCAGCTGCGCTGTCCAGTTCGATCAAGCCGCCCAAGGCCATCAGGACTTCCTTGGTAAGGCGCACAGTGGCCTGAGCCAGCGTGTTCTGTCGCGCCATGATTTGCTCTTGGTCAATAACTCTCTTGATATACAACTGGAGATCTTGTTCCAGGCTCTGCGCTGCGATCTCCCGGTAGATGCCCCCGGAGTAGGTCAGCCAGCGGTTCTGATGGCGGTATAGGCCTGCGAGACCTTCCGTGCCAAGCGAAGCACGATAGGCCAAGTAGTGCTCTGCGAGTCGAAAGTTATCAAGCGCAGCCGTGTGCGCGGTACGCGTGTACATACGAAGACCTCCATAGAGCGGGCGAACCCGCGCCAGTGTGAGAGTGCCTATGGACCCGCGCAGGAGCGCTCCTGGGGCGGGGTGCCTTCCTCCGTTCTTCTTGAAGGCCGGTATGTGTATGTGTGTTGTAAGCGGGTTAGTGCGTCGGCAGCGTGCCAAGCTGCCGAACGGTAGTGCGTTGGCGTGGCAATTCAGAACCTGCCGGTCGACTCACCCTGGAAAGGCCACTAACGGTGAACCGAAGAATGACGGTAGCAAATTGCCGACGCCCGTACAAGAGCAAACATGTATCAGGATGTATTCCGACAGCGCTTTGAGGGTGTCTCGGCTGTCCGACCGTATCGCTACAACTCTCACAGCTACTGACTCTCCAGTGTTTTAAGTGGATATCAGCTAGGACAGCCCGGACAAGAATTGCTGCCGCACGGTCCCCCCATATCACCCACACCACCGGATCGAGTAGCCGAAAGAGCCCGTGGTGCTTCTTACGGTAAGAGCGCCCCAAAGGTTCAGTTCAGCGTCAGCGGTGGTGCCCGGCATTCTACGCTTCGCCAGATCAGCCGGGCCGCCTTTGAGCGCCGCGCAGTGACTCATGCAGCGTCAGAGACCCGTCTACTAGATCGGATCACGCCCAAAGGCGGGATTCGCGTACTTAGAGGTATGCGGAGTCGCCTTTAGTGTTTTGGTTCTGATAGCCGCGTTGTTCTATTTCAGCGTCGGTGAGCGGTCGATCGTAGTTCAGGCTATTAGTGGATGGGTCTTGGACGAATCGTTCAGCACTCGCGCTGTAGATGCGACCGTATCCGCTGCGGTGGTAATTCCCAAAGGCGTCACGGTAGTCGATCTCCCCAACGAGCCAGATGGACTCCGTAGCAGTCTTTGCAACCATTGC
>JBEBGV010000143.1:0-5564 GCA_040081265.1 Vicinamibacterales bacterium | reverse complement strand
GTCTGGGCGTAGCGAGGCACGCTTCACTTTGGACACCTCGAACATGCCGGTGGCGGCCTTGTGACGGTAGCCGGGACGATCGACGCGCACCTCGGCGACCTCGCTGACGTCCTCGCGGATCGACGCGGACCTGAGCGATCGCGCGGTTTCGTGGCCGCGTTCGTGCGACCGATGGGCCAGGCCCGCAGCGCCGGCGATGCCAGCGCCGACGTGCTGGAGGCCATGGCGAAGCGACGCCGCCCGGCGCCACCAGCCCGTCTTCCCGCCTGGGTTCACAAGCGGCTCGTTCCGTTCGCAGAAGCCGCCGCGGCCGCCACCGACCTGTCGGGCTATGGGCGTGAAGGTCTGCAGGGCTGGTTCGTTCCGCCCCGGCCGACGGCTGACGCCGTCCGAACGAGGCCGCTCCTGATCGTTGCCGCGCCGGACGCGACAGCCGAAGCCCTGTCCCATGCGAGAGCCGTCCAACGGCAGGGCCGCGGCGTAATGGCTGCGGTGGCCGCCGCGTCGGAAGCCGACCGCCGGGCCTTTGCCGAAGCGGGCGTCAAGCTTCGAATCGCGCCGTCACTGGAGAGTTTCAACGCGAGGCGCTGGTTCCTCTTCCTGCGCAAGCTTCGTCCATCGGCCATCGCGCCCGTGGGCCTGGGACGAACTCCCCTCCAGTGCCTCGCGGAGGCCTGCCGGACAGCGGGATTACCGCTGGATTCGGACGGCGCTGGCATCGGCTGAGATGCCGTCGCCAGAGCAGTGGCTACAATAGCGTTTGAGACACATGGACTTCGGAACTCAGATCTTCGACAGGCCCGGCTACTCGACGGCGATCGGGTTGGAGCCGGATGAATTGGCCACCTTTCAGCAACTGGTCGGAGCGCAGTGGATCGCGCGCATCGCCGAGGTCGCCCCTGAGCACCGGTCCACCTTCGAAGCGGACGGTATTCAGGGCTACCACCGTCATGCTCACCTCGTGGATCATCGCGCGTTGTGGCCCAAGCAGCATCGGGTGCTGCCGACCGATGCGGTTTCGCGAGTGCTCGACATGGGCGTGATGGTGCGCCTGCGCGACGCGCTGGGACCGTTCCGTATCGCCGAGCAGGTCTGGGACAACCGGGTCCAACCAGACACGCACGAGGTCTACTGGCGTCTGGTACGCCCGGATCAGACGGACGACGTGGGACCCGCGCATCGGGACAGTTGGTTCCACGAGAACGTGTCGGACGGACACGGACAGTTCGGCCCCGACGAGATCACGGTGAAGCTGTGGATCGCGCTCCACACCGAGTCAGGACGCAACGGACTGCTGGTGGTACCCGACAGCCACCGGGCAGACATCACCCACGCGAGTGTCGCCAAGGACGGCGTGCTCAAGCCGCAGATCGGTCAGCTGCCGGCCGACATGAAGCCCGAACTGGTGCCGGCCACTCCGGGCACGATCGTCGCGTTCGGAGAGAACCTGATTCACCAAGGCGCCGTGAACCGCGGTCAGACGACGCGGGTGAGCGCGGAAATCACGCTGGTCCTGCCGCGCCGCCACTGATGGCGGGCGGCGCCATCTCCCGCTCGATGGCATCGGCCAGCAGTTCCGACACCGGCCGCGCTGCCCCAAGCGGCCGCACGAAGCTCATGGCCCGCTTCAAGACCGCGCGCCGGATATTGCCGCGCGTCGTCTTGTCCGCTCCGAGCACCGTCCCGAGCTGTTCGATGTGCTGCGGAAGCGAGTCGGCCACGTCCACGAATCCACCGTGCTGCTTGAGCAGATAGTGAAAGTGCAGGGTGGTCTGCTGACCGTCGGCGGCATCTCCCGCCAGAACGGACAATACAGGGCATCCTAGGAGCCCGGCCTCGATCTCGGCGCTGGTATTGAGCCCAACGACGGCGTCGCTGTGGTGGAGACACTCCCACAGCCCTTGCGTCGTGATGCCTGACGTGCTCAGGACGACGGCTCGGGGATCGTCGAACGGACGCCTCACCGTCGCGGGCGACCCATCGAAGCCGAAGTCGAGCTTCGTGCCCGCGTGCTCCGGACCGAGGAGCGGCACGTCGGGATGCGGACGAACGATCACGCTGCAGTCGCGCACCGCCGCCAGATCCGCACGGCGCAGCTCTGCCAGCCACTGCCTGATGAACGGCAGCTCGTCGCCGCTCACGAACGCCGACGAGCACACGTACATGACGACCGGCGCCTTCCGATCGAAACCGAGCTGCGTGAGGAACCGCTTCCGAAGCACGGTCGACTCACACGCCAGGAACTCGTCGAACCGCGGCGCGCCGGCAATGACGACGCGCTCCGGCGGCACATCGTGCAGCTTGATGGCTTCGGTGGCCTGACGGTCATTCCAGACGAAGACCTTGTCCGGCGTCACGTGCACGTCACCCTTGGTGGTCAGGTTGTCCCAGCTGTAGACAAGCAGCCCCACCGGCACGCCCAACGCCTGCGCCGCCTTCACCAGATCCACCTGACTGGACGAACCGAGGTCGACGAGCGGCGAGACGAGCACCGCGTCGAAACCGCCCTCCCGGATCAACGCCGTGGCGGCCGGATCGGGCGGCACGAGCGACTCCACCCAGATGAGGGTTTCCTGCAGCCGATGGACGTCCGATGGCGAGAGGGCGAGTGCCACGTCGCTTCCAGGCGGTTCCTTCGGCCGTTCCTCCATCGCCAGCCGGACGAGCTTCGTGAAGGAGCGCTGGCGCAGCTTGGCAGAGGCGCGAAACGGCTTGTCGAGATAGCGGGCGTAGTTGCGGGCGCGGCGGAGCAGCCCGACCTCGACGCGGCGTTCGCTGCGCACGGACGACATGGTGACGAAGCGCACCGTCGGGCAGTCGGCGAACCGTCGGATGACCAGCTCGCCTCGCTTGTCCGCGTCGTCGTACCAGGCCACGGTGATGCGGTGCCCGCGGCTCGCGAGCTGCCGGACCGCCCCGATGAACGGCCGGAGGTAGTGAGGAGCGTTGAGTGCGAGCAGTAGATTCATGCCGTGAATGGCCCGGGCACGGAGCGGCGTGATGCACGCACAGCCTGCGAGCGCACGCGGCACCGGCGCCGACGACCTGTTCGTATTGTGACACAGCGCGTCTGCGCCACGGTGTTCGTTGACCTGTGGCGCACCTCTGCAGCGGCGATGTCCGCCTATTTCTCGGACGTCCGCTTCGCGCGCCTGCTGTGCGATCGCAAGTTCTTGCTGATTGACGGAGGGGCGAAAGGCGGGATCCGGAAGGTGCGAATGCGAACTCAGACGCTCATCGCGCCGGAAGCGGCGGCGACGATGCGGGATGATCTGCGATGCCCCCGGATGACGCACGCATTGACGTCTCCGTAGACGGTCACTCGAATTATAGTAACGCTGCATGGACCTGAGCCCAGACTTCAAGCTCGCACGCAAGCGGGCGATCGTGGAGGCGAGTTCCGCCTATTTCTCGGACGCGCGCTTTGCGGAGCTCCTTGGCGATCGGAAGTTCGTGCTCATCGACGGAGGGGCGAAAGGCGGAGTCCAGAAGGAATGGGTGCCTCTCCTTCCAATCCTGAAGGTCGTCGCGTTCGACCCGTACTGGTCCGAAGAGGTCAACGCGAGCGCCAAGCCTGGAGCGTCTTCCGCGAACGGGTCGGCGGGCGAAAAGAGCAAGCCCTATCCAGCAGAGACGATCTTCGTACCGAAGGGCCTGGGGCCGTCCGAAGAGGCGCAGCCGTTCTACGTGACCACCGGGCCCAGCATGCGCTCCGTGATTCCGCCCGACACGGAGCGAGCCCGGCTCTACGGCCTCGGGGACTACGCGGTCGTCCAGTCCGTCGTCGATATCCCGATGACGACCATTGACGCGGCGGTTGCGCAATACGAGCTCCCCTTCGTGGACTTCATCAAGCTCGACACACAAGGCAGCGAACTCGACGTCCTCAAAGGCGCTCCCAAGACGGTAGGCCGCATGGCCTTCGGCCTGCGCGTGGAGACGTGCCTGAATCCCCTGTACGAACGTCAGCCGCTTTTCACGGATGTCGATACCTATGTCCGGGCACAGGGTTTCGAGTTCATCGACTTCATGCACATGTTGCGTTACCGCAGGCGCGCAGCCACGTTACCCGGTGCCGACGGCGCAGTGCGGCAGGACCTCGGCTTAGGGCAGCTCGTCGTGGCGGATCCGCTGTACTTCCGTCCGCCAGCCTTCGTCGTCGAGCACCTCGAGCCGATGTGTCCGGCCGATCGTCAGCGCTACGTGATCGGCGCGTTGATTGGCTGCTTCGTCTACGGCCGCCTTGACTACGCGCTGGAACTGCTCGCACACGCGGCACCGTTCCTCGCGCCGCCTGCCACGGCGACCATGAGAGATCTCATCGACGCATTTCCGGCTCAATGCCTCATCCGCTGACGGAGGAGGCGACCCCGCCGACGGAGTCGCGACGTTCGGCCTGATCGGCCGCCCCGAGGGCGCGACGCGTCGGCCCCGTGGATTAAGATGGCTGCTCCGTCACCCGCCATGAACCTGTTTCTCCTGCTGAATTCCCCGCACTATCTGCGCCCGTTCGCCGACACGATGCACACCCTCGCGGAGCGGGGCCACCGGATCACACTGGGCTGGCATTCGCCGTCGTCCCGCGCCCCTCTGGCCGCGGTCGAGCAGCTGTCGGCGCATCCCAATATCACCGTCATCAAGGTGCCGACCAAACGGACGGATCATCGATACGCGGTCAACCTCCTGCGCCGCACGCGGAACTACCTCCGCTATCTCGATACGCCGTTCCGTGGCGCGGACAAGCTGCGACGCCGCGCCTTCGACCGGCTGCTGCGTGGAGCCCTGGCCGACGACACGACCGAGGACTCCGCGCTCAGCGAGAGCGGGTTGGCCCTGCCGGTCTCCGACGTGGAACGCCTCCAGGACGCGCTGGCCTGGATGGAAACACTGGTGCCGCCGGATCCCGCCTGTACCGCGCTCGTCGCGGACGGCGGCTACGACGCGGTGCTGGTGTCGTCGCTGGTGAGCCTCAACTCCTCCACGCAGGTGGAGGTCGTCAAGGCGGCGCGGACGCTCGGTGTGCCGGTCGGGCTCCTCGTCTACAGCTGGGACAACCTCAGCACGAAGGGCGAGATCCACGCGATGCCCGACCGGGTGTTCACGTGGAATCGGCGCCAGCGCGACGAGGCGATCGAGCTCCACCACGTCCCCGCTGACCGCGTCGTACTGGCCGGAGCACCACGGTTCGACGAGTTCCTCGCCTGCGCGCCCCGGGTTCCGCGGCAGACATTCTTCGCATCGATGGGACTCGACCCGAACCGTCCGGCATTGATGTACGTCTGTTCGTCGGCCTTCGTCAGCGGCGACGAACTGCCCTTCATCACGCAATGGCTGCACGCGCTCCGTACGGCGCCGTACGAGGACGTGCGGACCTGCAACGTGATCATCCGCCCCCATCCCGACGTGGAACTGGTCGGGCCTGATGTCGCCAGCACGAGGCTGGACTTCGGCGTCGAGGGTCTCGCCGCGACGGCCTTCCGCCCCCTGGACGACCCCGGAGCCGTGGTCCTCAAGACGGCGTCACGGACACCGCAGGGTCTCTACGAAAGCCTCTGGCACAGCGA